>PMES01000150.1 GCA_003154775.1 Acidobacteriota bacterium
GATTACGACAACGACGGCTACGACGATCTCTTCGTAACCGCACTGGGGCAGAGCCGGCTCTTCCACAACAATGGCAACGGCACATTCACGGATGTGACGCAAAAAGCGGGATTACTGGGGCCGAAGGAATTCAGCACCAGCGCGGCATGGGTGGACTACGACAGGGACGGCAAGCTGGACCTGGTGGTGGGGAATTACGTGCAATGGTCGCTCGAAGGTGATCTCTACTGCACGCTCGATGGCAAGAGCAAATCGTATTGCACGCCAGAGTCTTACAAGGGTGCGTCCGTGCGGCTCTGGCACAATCGCGGCGACGGCACATTTGAAGATGTGACCAAGAAGGCGGGCGTTTGGGAGCCCACCTCAAAGACACTGGGAATCGCGATTTTGGACTATGACAACGATGGCTGGCCCGACTTGCTGTTTTCCAACGACACCCAGCCGAACAAGCTCTATCGCAATAATGGCAACGGCACGTTCACGGAGAAGGCCGTCGTGGCGGGCGTGGCCTTCAGCGAGGATGGCGTGGCGCGCGCGGGAATGGGCGTGGATGCGGCCGATTACGATCGCTCTGGCATGGCCAGCATCCTGATCACGAATTTTCCCAACCAGATGCTCTCGCTGTATCACAACGAAGGGAAAGGATTGTTTGTGGATGAAGCGCCACGCTCCGAGGTGGGGCGCAATTCCCTGCTCACCCTGGGGTTCGGCTGTTTTTTCTTCGATTACGACCTGGATGGCTGGCCGGACATTCTGATCGCCAATGGACACATTGACGGCGACATCCAGCGTGTGCAGCCCAATGTGAAGTACGCCATGCCGCCGCACATATTCCGCAACCTCGGAAAAGGGAATTTTCAGGAAGTGACGAAGAGCCTGGGCGCGGGTTTCGCCACGCCGCGCGTGGGACGTGGCGCGGCTTATGGCGATGTCAACAACGATGGCCGGCTGGACCTCCTGCTCTCGACCAACGGCGGGCCGGTCTATCTTTTTGAGAACGATTTCATCGGCAGTGCAGCCGCGGCGAATAAAAGCCTGCGTATAAAACTGATCGGAACGAAATCCAATCGCGATGGCATCGGCACGGTCGTGAGATTGACCGCCGGCGGTGAATCCCAGTCAGAGATGCTGCGTAGCGGCTCCAGTTACCTTTCGGCAAGCGAACTGGTGTTGACCTTTGGCCTTGCGATGCACGAGCAGGCGGATAGCATCGAAATTCGCTGGCCCAGCGGGCAGGTAGACAAGCTGGCGAATGTGGCGGCGGGCCAAACCATCACCGTGACAGAAGGAAAGGGCATCACCGGCAGTAGGAAATACGGCACGCGCTAGGAGCTTGACTCAGTAATGCGCAGGCGATGCGCGGCGACGAGCGCCTGCCCCAGGCTGATGCCGCCGTCGCCGGCAGGCACCTCGGTGTGAAAATACACTTCAAAATTCTGTTTGCGCAGCGCGGCAAGCAGCAGCCGGAACAACAGAATATTCTGAAAACAGCCGCCGCTGAGGCATACGCGATTCAGCCCATGCGATTCGCGAAGTTTCTCCGCAAGCCCGAGAAATAACGACGCCAGGCCATTGTGAAACCTGCGGCTGATGTCCGCGGCGCGCACTCCCCGGCGAATATCGCGCAGCAGCCAATCGAAGAGCGAATGCGTACCGATCCGCCACGTTTCTCCGGTGAGCTGCAAGTCAAAAGGATAAGCGCTCTCGTCAGTGGATTCATGGGCCGCCATTTCGAGTTCAATGGCGGCTTGCGCTTCATAGTTCACCGTGGTACGCAAGCCGATCAAAGCGGCCACGGCATCGAAAAGACGCCCGCAGCTCGAGGTGAGCGGAGAATTCACGCCGCGTTCGATCATTTGCAGAAGGATATCCAGATTGCGCCGGTCCAGATCCTTGACGAAAGGAATCTCCGGGCCGGCCAGAGGCTTGCCGAAGTGTTTCGCGAGGTAGCTCACCGCGATGCGCCAGGGCTCGCGAATCGCGGCCTCGCCACCCGGCAGAGCCACGTATTCCAGGTGGGCGGCGCGCTGAAAATTAACGTAGTCCGCAAGGAGCACTTCCCCGCCCCAGATTGCGCCATCGGTGCCATAGCCGGTGCCGTCAAGAGCGATGCCGATCACTCTGCCGTCAATATGGTTTTCCGCCATGCACGCGGCGATGTGCGCGTGATGGTGTTGCACGCCGATCAGCCTTACATCCGCCCGCCCCAGTGCCCATTTGGTCGAGAAATAATCCGGATGCAGATCGTAGGCGATCACTTTGGGTTGCACTTCCAGGATGCGCTGCAGGTGCTCGACGGCCTCTTCAAAAAAACGGCAGCTTTCCAGATTCTCCAGATCGCCCACGTGCTGGCTGAGGAACGCTTCGCTGCCGCGCACAATGCACACGGTGTTTTTCAGCTCTCCGCCAACCGCCAGGATGGGCGGCGATTCGCTCTCCAACGCCACAGGCGCGGGCACAAACCCACGGGAGCGGCGCAGCTTTTGCGTTTGGCCCGCTGCCTGGCGCACAACGGAATCGTCGCAACGCCGCAGGATGTCGCGGTTGTGAATAAGGAACGCGTCGGCAATGCCGCGCAGGCGCTGCACGGCCTCGTCATTGTCAATGGCGATGGGCTCTTCGCTGAGGTTGCCGCTGGTCATCACAAGAGCATCGCATCTGCCACTGGCCAACAAGAGATGGTGGAGCGGCGTATATGGTAAAAAGACGCCGAGAAAGCGGTTGCGCGGCGCGACGCCAGGGGCCACATGCACTTCGAGCCGGCGCGGCAACAGCACAATCGACCGCTCGCGTGCAAGAAGCGATTTGCGCTCAGCTTCTTCGACAACACAGAAGCGCTCGGCATTTTCGATGCGCCTCACCATGACGGCAAACGGTTTGTCCACCCGGCGTTTGTGCTCACGCAAACGATCCACGGCCGCGTCGTTTATTGCGTCGCAGGCCAGGTGAAATCCGCCGAGTCCCTTGATGGCAACGATGGCGCCGCTTTCCAGCAAGCGCGCGGCTTCCCGAATGGGTTCCGCGATGTCCGCGCGTGCGCCGTTATCGTCGAGGAGTTCCACCTGCGGGCCGCAATCCCAGCAAGCGTTGGGCTGCGCGTGGAAGCGGCGGTTTGCAGGATCGTCGTATTCCGCCTGGCAGGCCGCGCACATTTTGAACGAAGCCATGGACGTGCGCGCGCGGTCGTAGGGAATATCGTGAATGATGGTGAAGCGCGGCCCGCAATTCGTGCAGTTGATGAACGGATAGCGGAAACGGCGGTCGCGGGGATTGGCCATTTCGCGCAGGCAATCCTCGCAAACCGCTACGTCCGGAGAGATCAGCGCCTTGGGGGGCTGATCGAGGCGGCTGGAAAGAATGAGAAACGTTGTGTCCGGCTGCAATTCGACATCGCGCGGCGCCAGCGAAGTGATTTTCGCGAGCGGCGGAATTTCCTTCGGTAATCTTGCGAGAAACGACGCGATGGAATCCGCTGGCCCCTGCACTTCGATGCTCACGCCCGCCGGTGTATTGGCGATGAAGCCCGCGAGATTGCATTCACCGGCCAGCCGGTAGATGAACGGGCGGAAGCCGACGCCCTGGACAATGCCGGTGACGTCGATGGCTTTGCGAAGTACGCCCGTTTGTGACGCTGGCGTCATAGTGAGCAATGAGAGCCCGTCAGGAAATCGCCGCGGTGGCTTCCTGCCGGGTTTTCTGCTGGAGCGCGGCGAGCCAGGCGAGCCACTGATCGAAACCCTCGCCAGTCTTGGAAGAAAGGGCCAGGTAGTCGATCTCCGGATGAATCTTTCGCGCGTTTTCCAGGGCGAGCTTGGGATCGAATTCGACGTGGGGAAGAAGGTCCGTCTTGGTCAGGATCATCAGCGAAGCGCGGTGAAAAATCCCAGGATATTTCAGCGGCTTGTCCTCGCCTTCGGTGACGCTCAACAGAACAATTTTCGCCGCTTCGCCCAGGTCGTAGCTGGATGGGCAGACCAGGTTGCCCACATTTTCCACCAGCAACAAGCCGGGGCCGCGGAAGCCCAGTTCATTCAAATGACGCTCGACCATGCGCGCATCCAGATGGCAAGTCCCTCCCGTAACGATCTGCCGCACCGGATAGCCGTAGCGCATGAGGCGCCGGGCGTCGTTGTCCGTCTGCAAATCCCCGGTGAGAACCGCGACTGGCGTGCCCGGCGCAAAGCTTCCCAGCGTTTTTTCGAGCAGCGCCGTTTTCCCGGAGCCCGGCGAGCTGATGAAATTGACGCAGAGAATGTTCTGTTCGCGGTAGCGCTGGCGCAACTCCGCCGCCAGCCGGTCATTCTCGCTGAGGACTTTTTTCTCTACGACTTCTCGCATGGCTCCTCCAACTCCAGATAGGCAATATCCAATTCCGTGCCGCCGATGCAGGTGCTTCGCGCCTCGCCGCATTTCGGACAGGTCAGTTCCCAGTCTTTCACCACAAATTCCTCTCCGCACGCGAGACACTTCTGGCGCCGTGGACACCACTCAATTTCGAGCCGCAGGTGCTCCAGCGGCGTTTTTAGCGTCAACGCCTCAAACGCAAAAGCGAGGGCATCGCGATCTACATTGGAAAGTTCCCCGATGCGCACGCCGACGGCGGTGAACTGCGCGTCCGGGCGGCGGCGCGCTTCGGCTTCGATCGATTCTATAATTGAGGAAGCGATACCGACCTCGTGCAATGGGCCCCCTTAACAAATGCGCGGCAGTTGATCGCCGGTCAGCATGTCAACGATGCGCGTGGTGCCGAATGGCGTGCGCATCACCACCATGCGCGGATGCCCGGAGGTCACGCGGCCGATGATGCGCGCGTCTTTGCCAAGCGGATGATTCTGCAACGCCCGCAAAGCTGCCTCGGCGGAGTCCGGCGCAACAATCGCCACCAGTTTCCCCTCATTCGCAACATAGAGCGGATCGAGACCCAGCATCTCACAAGCGCCACGCACCTCTTCCCGAACCGGGATGGAAGTTTCTTCCAGCTCCATACCGACGCCGGAGCTGGCGGCAATTTCATTCAGCGTGCTGGAAAGTCCACCGCGCGTGGGATCACGCAAGCAGCGCACCTCCCGCGTCGCTTCCAACAAGCTTGCCACCAGCGTATGCAGCGGTGCGGAATCGCTTTGCACCGCGGTTTCAAATTGCAGCCCTTCGCGTTCGGCCAAAATCGCGATGCCATGATCGCCGAGCATCCCGCTCACCAGAATCGCGTCGCCAGGCCGCGCTTGTGCCGCAGAAAGGGTTATGCCCTCGCGCACCAGGCCGATGCCGGTGGTATTGATGAAGATGCCGTCGGCGCTTCCCTTCTCCACAACCTTGGTGTCACCAGTCACAATTTCCACACCTGCGTTTGCGGCAGCCTCGTGCATGGAACCGACGACGCGGCGCAGCGTTTCGATCGGCAAACCTTCTTCCAAAATGAATGCGGCGCTCAGCCACAACGGTTCGGCGCCGCCCATGGCCAGGTCGTTGATGGTGCCATGCACGGCCAGCGAGCCGACGTCGCCTCCGCGAAAAATCAGGGGTTTCACGACAAAGGAATCCGTGGTGATGGCTAGCCGCACGCCGTTCAAGGAAACGATGGCTTGATCTTCCAGGCGATTCAGGACGGGATTTCCGAGCGCGGGGAGAAATACGTTTTGCAGCAACTCCGCGCTGAGTTTGCCGCCGCTGCCGTGGCCCAGAAGGATGCGCCCGCCTGCCGGAAGCGGCACGGGGCAGGAAAAAGCGGCCAGGTCCTTGGTCTCGTCTTTGGACACGGAATCAGAGTGTAACGAGGTGGCGCCGGTATTGGTGATAGGCCGCACACGCACCTTCCGAGGATACCATTGGCGCGCCCAGCGGCTTTTCGGGCGTGCAGCGCGTTCCAAACGCCGAACAGTCGGTGGGTTTCTTGAGGCCGAGCAGAACCTCCGCGCTGATGCACTCGCTCGGCTCCTCCGCGCAAACGTCCGCGAGATCGAACAACCTTTCGGCATCGAAGGCGGCGAATTTCTCCTTGAGCCGCAAGCCGCTCTCCGGAATCGGGCCGATGCCGCGCCATTTCCGGTCGGAAACTTCAAACACGCGCGCGACAGCCTCCTGCGCCGGCCGGTTCCCTTCATACTGCACCGATCGCGAGTACTGATTCTCGACCTCGGCGCGGCCTTCCTCGAGTTGCGCCACGAGCATGTGAATCGCTTCCAGCAGGTCGATGGGCTCAAACCCGCCGACGACAATCGGCACGTGGAATTCGCGCACCAGGTTTTCGTAGTCGCGCATCCCCACCACGGTGCAGACATGGCCGGGCGCGATGAATCCCTGCACGCGATTTTTCGGCGAGCTCAGCAGAGTGCGGATCGCCGGAGGCACGAGCACGTGGGAAACGAGCAAGCTGAAATTGCGCAGCCCCAGGCGCTCGGCTTGCAGCACGACCATGGCGTGCGCCGGCGCTGTCGTCTCAAACCCAATCGCAAAGAAAACCACTTGGCGTCCCGGCTGGCTGCGCGCCAACTCTACCGCATCGGTCGGCGAGTACACGACGCGCACATCGCCGCCTTCCGCCTTCACGTGAAATAAATCCGTTTCCGAACCTGGCACACGCAGCATGTCTCCATAAGAGACCAGCGTCACTTCGGGGAGGCGCGCCAGCGCAATGGCGCGGTCGATCATTTCCAGCGGTGTCACGCACACCGGGCATCCGGGTCCGTGCACAAGTTGCACGCTTTCGCCGAGCAGGTCGTCGATCCCATAGCGCATCAACGTATGCGTCTGCCCGCCGCAAATCTCCATCAGCACCCACGGCCGCGTGGAGCGCCGGCGGATCTCCGCAGCCAAGGCGTGCGCGATCTTGACGTCGCGGTATTCGTCCAGGTACTTCATGATGGAGTGGGATCCATGCCACCCGGAGCAAGCTCTTCGGCGAGGACGCCCATGCTTTCCAGCAGGGCGTAGGTGCGTTCTGCTTCGTCTTTGTCCACCACGCTGATGGCGAATCCCACGTGCACCATCACGTAGTCGCCGACGTTGGCCTCCGGTACGAAATCGAGGCAGGCCTGCCGCGTGATGCCGCCAAACTGGATACGCCCGGAACGCACGCCGTCCAGCACATCGATTTGCGAGACTTTACCGGGAATCGCCAGGCACATGCAGGTACTCCCCCCTGAATTCGAGGATACTGTTTCTCCCCGCGGAAAGATAGGCACGCAGGGACACTCTGCAGCTCAGGGGCGGCTCCGAGCTGTTAAAATTCCCCTTCGTTCCCGCAAGCGTCCAACGGCACCTTAACGGCGCCGAAGGCGGCAGCCCGCGAGGACAAACTCAGGCGCCGCGGCCTTCTTTCTCGCGCAGGAAATCGCCAAACGCCACATCCTCGGAAGCGATATGATTCAGCAGCCAGTCGCGTAATTCCTGAACAAGGTGCAGGCTGGGCGCACTCTCGCCGCGAAAAACACTCTCGCGGATTTCGCGGACTTTCTTCATCAGATGGGTGTGCGACTCAAGATGCGCTTCGTAGCCGGGATAGCTGTGCAGCCGCATGACCAACTGTTCCGAAAGAAAATGCATGTCCGAAAATTCGATGAATTGTTCCAGGATGTAGCGCGCGGGAGAAAAATCGCCGCCCTTCTGAAGCGATTCGGAGAGCGAATCCAGCATCTGCATTTGCAGGTCGTGCTCGGTGTCGATCGATTTCTCCCCAATCTTTACGGGCGCGGCGTGTAGGGTTTCGTTCATCTTTGCCTCTGTAAGAAAGGGAGGATGCGTTCCTGGCCTTCCGGTTGAGACGTGTGCCTGGCTTAGACCAAGCGGGGCATCCATGGGTCAGTTTGCGCCTGACTGGGTCCACATTCTCCCTAAGGAAATGCGCAACACCGCACGAGGCCCCCGCCAGCGCACTTCTTGATGAGCTTATGTCGCCGCAGGCAGCCAGGCAAGACCGCTAGGGGCAAACCAAGGCTTTTCGCAAGTAAAACAAGGCAGGCGAATAGCTAATTCGATCCTATTCCCGGAAGCCCCAACCTGCTTGATAAGAAAAACAGTTAGCTCGCATGGAAAAAATGACGAGGGGAATTCAGTTGGGTGAATGCACTCATCGGCTGTTGAATTTTTCAGCACTCGCGAGTCTTTCTCTGCAGGTGGCTTGTTTTCAATAGCCTGCGGCAGCCCTCAATTCCTCGTTCGTGCGTTGCTGCAATCCGACCGCCGAGGTGTATGATGCTGCCGTGTGAGCTGCGTCATAGTTTAGCGTGATTGGGCATGGCAGCATAGCAGGAGCCCCCCCCCTTGGGCCCCTTACGGGAAAAATAAACTATGCCTCTTACCTCGAAGAAACCCCCTCTGCCCTCAGAGGACAAACGCTGGAGAATCGTCAACGGCACGATGCGACGCCATGGCTACGCCCGCGACGCCCTGATCGAAACGCTGCACACAGTACAGGAATCGTTCGGCTTCCTGGACAAGGTTGCGCTGCGGTTCGTAGCCGATTCGCTCCGCGTGCCGCTCAGCCAGGCCTACGGCGTGGCCACCTTTTATCACTTTTTCACCATGAAGCCGCCCGGTGAGCACGTTTGCCTCATCTGCATGGGCACGGCCTGCTACATCAAGGGCGCCGGCGCGCTCCTGAATGAGGCGCAAGCGGCTCTCGGCATTCAAGCGGGCGAGACAACCGCTGACGCCAAGGCTTCCCTGATGACCGCGCGATGCATCGGCTCCTGCAGCGTCGCTCCCGCGGTGGTTTTTGACGGAGAAACAATGGGGAACGTAGCGGGCAAGAACCTCCGCGAAAAACTGGCAGGATGGAGGCCCGCATGACCTTCGAGGAACTCGAACAGATTGCCGCTGAAACGCGCGAAAATCGGGAAAAGTCGCCCCGCGAATTGAATGTCTGCGTGGCGGCGGGCTGCCTTTCGCTGCACAGCGATGCGGTGAAGAAATCGCTCGAGGAAGAAGTGAAGCGAACGGGCGCCACGTGCCGCGTGCGCGGAACCGGTTGCATGGGCTTGTGTTCCCTGGGTCCGCTGGTCGCTTCCGAACCTTCCGGCCAGCTCTACAAGAGTGTGGCCGCTGCCGACGCCGCTGAAATCGTGAAGAACCTGGAAGGCGCTCCGGTGCCGCGGCTCTTGTGCTCGCGGGAGCAGCCCTTTTTTCAGCGCCAGAACCTGATCGTCTTGGAGAATTCCGGCCGCATCGATCCGGAAAAAATCGAGGAATACATCGCGGCAGACGGCTACCGGGCTCTGGTCCACGCGCTCACGGAAGTGAACCCGAACGAAATCGTCCAGGAAGTCTCCAAGAGCGGCTTGCGGGGACGCGGCGGCGCCGGATATCCCACAGGCCTCAAGTGGGGCACGGTGTCAAAAACGGCCGGCACCACCAAGTACGTGATCTGCAACGCCGACGAAGGCGACCCCGGCGCGTTCATGGATCGCAGCGTTTTGGAAAGCGACCCGCATCGCGTTCTGGAAGGCATGGCCATTGCCGCCTATGCGGTGGGCGCGACGCGCGGCTACATCTACGTTCGTGCCGAATATCCGCTCGCCGTGAAGCGCTTTGGCACGGCCATCCGCGAAGCTCGGCGGCTGGGTTTCCTGGGCAGCCAGATCTGCAACACCAAATTCAACTTCGATATGGAAGTGCGCATCGGCGGCGGCGCCTTTGTGTGCGGTGAAGAAACCGCGCTAATCGCCTCCATCGAGGGACGCCGCGGCGCGCCGCGCCCGCGTCCGCCTTATCCCGCGCAAGCCGGACTTTGGGACATGCCCACCCTCATCAACAACGTGGAGACCTTCGCCAACATTCCCAGCATCGTGCGCCGCGGCGGCGATTGGTACGCCTCCATCGGCACGAAGAAAAGCAAGGGCACCAAGGTCTTCGCTCTCACCGGCAAGGTGCGCAATGTCGGCTTGATCGAGGTGCCCATGGGAACAACCCTCCGCCAGATCATTTATGAGATCGGCGGCGGCGGCCCCGAAGGCCACAAATTCAAAGCGGTGCAGACCGGCGGGCCTTCCGGCGGCTGCATCCCGGAACAGTTCCTCGATCTCTCCGTGGACTATGAATCGCTCCGGGAGCTCGGCTCGATCATGGGCTCCGGCGGCATGATCGTAATGGACGACAGCGCCTGCATGGTGAACGTGGCGCACTACTTCATGGAGTTCTGCATGTCCGAATCCTGCGGCAAGTGCATTCCCTGCCGCTCCGGGACGGCCCAAATGTTCGAGCTTCTGACGCGCATGACCTTGGGCACCGCCACCGCTCGCGACCTGGAGCTCCTCGAGGAACTTTGCGACATGGTCAGCAGCACCAGCCTTTGCGGCCTTGGGCAGAGCGCGCCCAACCCGGTCCTCAGCACGCTGCGCTACTTCCGGGATGAGTACATCGAACACATCAACGAAAAACGCTGCCGCGCCGGGGTTTGTGAGTGCGGTTCCACTGTGGGGGTGACCGCATGAATCCAGCGCCGTCCGTTAAAACATTAATGATCGATGGCAAAGACGTCAGCGCACGCGCCGACCAATCCATTCTGGATGCCGCGCGCGAAAACGCCATCCCGATCCCCACGCTTTGCCACCTCGACGGCCTCTCCGAAGCGGGCGCGTGCCGCCTCTGCCTCGTGGAACTCAAGGGCACTCCGCGGCTTCAACCGGCTTGTGTCACGCTGGTCGAGGAGGGCATGGAGGTCACCACGCAATCGCCGCGTCTGGAGAAGTACCGGCGCATGGTCGTGGAACTGCTCTTTGCCGAGCGCAATCATGTCTGCTCTGTCTGCGTTTCCAACAACATGTGCGAGTTGCAGGACATGGCCAAGCAGTTGGGCGTCACCCATGTTCGCTTCCCTTACCGCTACCCCCGCCTGCCCGTGGACACCACCCACGAACGCTTCACCATGGACCACAACCGCTGCATCCTATGCACGCGTTGTGTTCGCGTGTGCACCGAGATCGAAGGCGCGCACACCTGGGGCGTTTTCGGACGCGGTGTGGACGCCCACTTGATCACGGATCTGGATATACCCTGGGGCACGTCGGATACCTGCACGAGTTGCGGCAAGTGCGTTCAGGTCTGCCCCACCGGCGCTCTCTTTGAAAAGAGCAAGGTGGGCATGCAGAGCCAGAAGAACCCTGACTTCCTCAATTACCTCAACGAAATGCGGGAGATCGAACGATGAGCAAAGCGACCCTGGCGACGATCTGGCTGGACGGCTGCTCCGGATGCCACATGTCGTTACTGGACATGGACGAGCGGCTGATCGAACTCAGCCCGCAGTTTGAACTCGTCTACTCACCGCTGGTGGACGCAAAAGTTCTGCCGCGGAATGTGGACGTTGCGCTGGTGGAAGGTTCGGTGAGTTCCGATGAGGACGAACACAAGATCCGGCTGATAAGGTCGCGAGCGCGGATTCTGGTCTCGCTGGGCGATTGCGCGGTGACGGGCAACGTGCCGGCCATGCGCAACTCCTTTCCCGTGGACGCGCTGCTTCATCGCGTTTACATCGAAAACGCCACCCTACAACAGCAGGTTCCCACCGAGCGCCTGCCCGTGCTTTTGAAGCGTGTGCGCCCGGTGCACGAAGTCGTGACCGTGGATGTGTTTGTGCCCGGCTGCCCGCCGTCGGCAGACACCATCTATTCGGTTCTTAAAGAACTTCTGGCCGGTCGTGTCCCCGACATCGCCGCACTTTCACGTTTCGGAATCTAGGGAAAACTAATGGGAAAAACCATCACCATCGATCCAATCACCAGAATCGAAGGCCACGCCAAGATCACCCTGCAATTGGACGATCAGGGAGAGGTGAGCGAGGCGTACTTTCACACCACGCAGTTGCGCGGATTTGAGAAGTTCGTGGAGGGCCGCCCCTACTACGAAATGCCCTATCTGATGGAGCGCATTTGCGGCATATGTCCCGTGAGCCATCTGCTGGCCTCGGCAAAGGCGTGCGATGCCCTGCTGGCCATGAAAGTCCCGCCGGCCGCCGGGAAACTCCGGCGCATCCTAGAACTGGCGCAACTCATTCAGTCTCACGCGCTGAGTTTCTTCTATCTTTCGTCGCCAGACTTTCTTATGGGGATGGATGCTGACCCCAAAGAACGCAACATCTTCGGCGTGGTGGCCAAGCATCCGGAACTCGGACACGGGGGAATCCGGCTGCGGCAATTCGGCCAGCAGGTGATTGAAACGCTGGCGGGCAAACGCGTTCACCCGGGTTGGGTGGTTCCCGGCGGTGTGAATGAACCGCTGAGTGTCGAAAAGCGGGACAAGTTGCTGGCAGATATTCCCGAAGTCATTGAGATCGCGCAGAAAGCGCTGACCTGGTTCAAAAGAGAGCTCGAGAGTTTCCGCGAGGAGATTCGCACCTTTGCCAATTTCCCCAGCCTCTTTATGGGCCTGGTTACGGTTGATGAGCGCGCGGGCTTCTACGAGGGCAAGATCCGCTTCACGGATTCGCTGGGGAACATCGTGGCGGATAAACTCGAGGCCGCGCAGTACCAGGAATATCTGGGGGAAGCCGTCGAGCCGTTCACATTCATGAAGTTTCCTTACTACAAGCCACTGGGCTATCCCGACGGCATCTACCGCGTGGGCCCGCTCGCGCGGCTGAACCTGGTGGACAACTGCGGCACGCCGCTCGCTCAGCAGGAATGGGTGGAATTCCGTTCGCTGGAACGGAATGCGGTGTTGAGTTCTTTCCACTACCACTACGCGCGGCTGATTGAGATTCTTTTTGCCATCGAGCATATCCAGGAGTACCTGCTCGATCCCATCATCACGAAGAAGCAGGCCCGCTACACGGCTTCCCTGAACAACCTGGAAGGCGTCGGGTGTTGCGAAGCGCCGCGGGGCACGCTGATCCACCACTATCGCGTGGATGAGCAGGGCCTGATCACCTGGGCCAATCTGATCATCGCCACCGGCCACAACAATCTGGCCATGAACCGCGGCATCCTCCAGGCCGCGCGCCATTTCGTGCGCAGCGATAAGCTCACCGAAGGCATGCTGAATCGGGTGGAAGCGGTTATCCGCGCCTTCGATCCCTGCTTGAGCTGCTCGACACACGCCGACGGGCACATGCCGCTGCACCTCCGCCTGGTTTCGCCGGACGGCAAACTGCTCGATGAATTGCGCAGAACGCCATGATTCGTGCGCTTATCCTCGCTTGTGGTAACTCTCTTCGCGGGGATGACGCGGCGGCCTTGCATGTTGCCCGTGAGCTGCGTTCCGGCCTCTGTGAACCGGAAACCGCAATCCATTCTTCGACGCAGTGGACCCCTGAACTGGCCGAATCCATCAGCGCGGCCGATGTGGTCATTTTCGTGGACGCTTCGGCCGTTCTTCCTCCCGGCGCGGTGCAAACCCGGAAAGTCTCGCCGATCCCCGATGCGCCCGGCAGCTTTTCGCACCGATCCAGCCCCGCCGGCCTGCTCGCTCTCGCCAAGCGTCTCTACGAGGTGATTCCTTCGCGCGCCTTCCTGGTTACCATCGGCGCGCAATCGTTCGAGTTATCCGAGGAGCTCTCGGAGCCTGTGCGGCTCGCCATTCCAGAGGTCATCGAGCGGATCAAGGCGATTCTCTCCGGTATTTCCCTGCCGTCGGATGGACCGCGCGACCAAGCTGCTCCCTCCTAATTCCTGAGCCGCGCGGGTTGGTGAAAGACTCGAAGTGGTTGCGCATCACTCCTTCCACGGACCGCCGTCATTCCTCCCTCGCGGTTCGCTGTGCTATGGTCTCTCTTCTCCCCATGTTCTCTCAGCGCACCAACTGGAAGCTCACGCCCAACCGTCACGCACAGGCACTCGAGGAACTCCGCGCCGCGGGAACGCCAATCCTTGATCTCACCGCTTCCAATCCGACGCATTGCGGTTTCCACTACGACACCGCCGCCATTCTCGATGCCTTCCGCAAACCCGAGGCGCTCACCTACGACCCGCAGCCACAGGGCCTGCTGCCCGCCCGGGAGGAAGTTTCGCGCTACTACCTCCACGACCATCGCACGGTCGTGGATCCAGAGTCCATCGTTCTCACCACTAGCACCAGCGAAGCCTACTCCTATGTTTTCCGGTTGCTTTGCAATCCTCACGACGAAATTCTCGTGCCCAAGCCCGGCTATCCGTTGTTCGATTTTCTTGCGGACTTGCAGGACGTCACGCTGATTCCCTACACGCTGGAATACGCCCACGGCTGGTTCATCGATTTCCACAGCGTGATTCGCGCGCTCACTCCCCGCACGCGCGCGATTCTGCTTGTCCATCCCAACAATCCCACGGGCTCGTATCTTCAAGCCGAGGAGGTCCGTCGCCTCAACAAACTCTGCTTCGAGCGCAACCTGGCCCTGATCGTTGACGAAGTTTTCCTCGACTACTCCTTTGTGGCGGCGCCTCGCGCGACCTTCGCCGGCAATCATGAGTCCCTGACTTTCACGCTTAGCGGCCTCTCCAAGATCGCCGCGCTCCCGCAAATGAAAGTCGCCTGGGTCGTCACCACCGGCCCTGAAGCGCTCGCGCGCTCCGCCATGGATCGCCTGGAGGTCATCGCGGACACTTACCTCTCTCTCAATGCCCCCACGCAATGGGCCTTCCCGGCTTTGTTTGAGCAGCGCCACTTGCTCCAGCCGCAAATCGTGGAACGCCTCCGCGAAAATCGTGCGCACCTGCGGGCGCTTGTGTCGCAGCATGCTTCCTGCGAACTGCTCGACGCGGATGGCGGGTGGTATGCGGTCCTGCGCCTCCCCGCCGGCCTCTCTGATGAAGACTTCGCCATCACACTCCTGCAGACTCACCACGTCCTCGTTCATCCGGGCCATTTTTACGATTTCAGCGGCGAGGACTATCTTGTGATTAGCCTGCTCACGCCGCCTGACGTCTTCCGCGAAGGAATCTCGCGACTCATCCAGCTCTAGCAGCCACCCAGCCGGAAAGAGGCGAACAGACTCGCGAAAGTGTGACGCGCATCACTCTGTTACGTGACGCCTGTCATGACCGCTACGTGAGTTTTGCGGTTAAATCATCGCCGTTCGTCACTCTTGTCCCTCGCTCCTTTATAGGCCCAATTGATGCTCAGTCAGTTCCTGACAAGGATTCCTACGATCGGCACCATTCCGGACGTGACGCCATATTCCGTGCGAACGAAATTCCGCAAGTCATTCGGCAGTCCTTCAATGGTGCGGTGGCATGGGTGAATTCAAGGATATCGCCCATCTCATCAGGCTGGCGGGCGTCTTCCTGCTCGGGCTGATCTTCTTCCTTGTTTTCCGGTCGGTGACCATTCCAAAGAGTTTTGGGCGGTACGGCCCATTTCGCGGCGCGGCCCTCGTGGAGCTCAGTTCGCGGCCCCTGTCCTTTGCGGGGCACGCGGCCTGCGAGAATTGCCACCCCGATGTTGCTGCGCTGAAAGCGAATGGGGTCCATAAGTCCCTCAACTGCGAGTCGTGTCACGGACCGCTTGCGAAGCACGCCGATGATCCAGGCAACGTCAAGCCAGTTTTGCCGGATGTAGCGCAGCTTTGCATCCGTTGCCATTCGGAAAATATCGCCAAGCCGGCAGGCTTCCCGCAGGTGAATGCAAAAGAGCATTCCGGTGGGCAGGCCTGCAACACATGCCACCAACCGCATAGCCCGGGTTTTGACGCGGGAGGCAAGAAATGATCTTGAACCGCCGGCAAATTCTGCTTTTGCTTCCGGCCGCAGCCGTCGCCTGGGACTCTGTTCTCGCCGACAACCCGGAAGGTTCGCCCAACTATAAGATGAGCGAACACTGGTGGGGCATGCTCATCGACATCACCAAGTGCATAGGGTGCGGGAGTTGTGTGCGCGCCTGCGAAATGGAAAACGATGTTCCGGAAGGCTACTTCCGAACCTGGGTCGAGCGCTACCACGTCTCGGACTGGCACATCGAAAATCCCGAAGTGGATTCACCTAACGGAGGAATGGATGGTTTTCCCCCGGGCAAAGCGGAAGGTGGCAAGAACTTCTTCGTGCCCAAGATGTGCAACCACTGCGTCGATTCGCCTTGCTCCCAGGTGTGCCCCGTTGGCGCCACCTTTCATACGCCCGATGGCGTGGTGCTCGTCGACTACGATTATTGCCTGGGCTGCCGCTATTGCATCCAGGCCTGTCCTTACGGATGTCGTTTCTTCCATCCCAAAAAACATACCGCCGATAAATGCACGCTCTGTTATCACCGCATCACGAAGGGCCTGACCACTGCCTGTTGCGAAGCATGCCCCACGGGCGCGCGGCAATTGGCAGACTTGAAGAATCCCAACGATCCGATTCACGCCTTTCTGAAGACGCACTCAGTGCAAGTCTTGAAGCCGCATCTCGCGACGGGCTCGAAGCTGTTCTACAACAGCCTCGACGGCTCGGTCCGGTAAGGAAGAAGAAGTCATGGAAGGATTCATGTATCCCAATGAGGTAGAGCTCCAGTGGGGCATCCTCATTGTTCTCTATCCTTTTCTCACCGGTCTGGTCGCCGGTGCCTTCATCCTGGCGTCTCTCGAGCGGGTGTTTCGCGTGGAGGAAGTGAAGCCAACGTACCGGCTTTCCTTGCTTACGGCGCTGGCTTTCCTGATCGTTGCCCCGCTTCCCTTGCAGCTTCATCTTGGCCATCCCGAACGCTCGCTGGAGATGTACCTGACGCCGCATCGCTCATCGGCTATGGCGATGTTCGGATTTGTTTATCTTTGGTATCTGATGGCCGTGCTGGTGGTGGAAATCTGGCTGGATTACCGCCGCGACATCGTGCGCCTGGCCGAATCAAGCCGCGGCGTGAAAGGCCTCCTCTACCGCGCACTCACTCTTGGTTCGTATAACATCAGTCCCGCCGCGTTGCGAATCGATGACCGCGTGGGATGGATTATCACCCTCATCGGCATACCTTCCGCATTTCTTCTGCACGGTTACGTCGGCTTTATTTTCGGGTCGGTGAAAGCGAATCCCTGGTGGTCCACTCCACTCATGCCGGTCGTGTTTCTCTTCTCCGCGATGGTTTCCGGCATCGCCCTGGTCCTTTTGATGTACATGGTTACCAGCGCGATGCGCCGTGTCGCCGTCGACATGCGTTGCTTGGACACCATTGCCAAATATCTTTTCTATACGTTTGTCATTGATTTCGCGCTGGAAATGCTGGACCTCATTCACCGCATCTACGAATCCGATGAATCGTTCCGCAGCCTCGATTTCATGGTGCACACCCGGCTTTTCTATTCGCAGATTCTGATTCAGATTTTCCTGGGCACCTTGGCGCCTCTGGCGCTCCTCAGCCTCACCCAAATGATCACTTTTCCCGCGGCCGCTCGCCGGCGCATCTACGCGATTGCCTCTGTTTTGACGCTCGTGGGCATCTTTGCCATGCGGTGGAACGTCGTGATCGGTGGACAACTCTTTTCGAAGAGCTTTCTCGGCTATACAACCTACAAGGTTGGTTTTGTCACCCGCGAGGGACTGCTGCCGGCGGTGGCCCTGATGATACTTCCCTTTGCCATCCTCTATGTGCTGATCAAAATCCTTCCACCCTGGCAGGAGGAAAGCCCTTTTGTCGCCGAGGCGCACGGTGACGATTGAGACGCGCCACACCTTAACGAGCCGGAATCCCGCTCTCTGATATACCTTCCGCCTGTGAATCGCGGCCGTTGCGTTTGACTTCCCTCGGCTGTCAGACTAATCCTACTTCCGTGGATAGGACAACTACTTCCCAAGCCGATTTGCGCGGCATCGCGCAAGCTCCACGGATAGTGCTGGCCGTTCTGATGCTGGTCGGCTTTACCGCCGTGATCGCGCAGATTGTTCTGATGCGCGAACTGATGGTGGTTTTCTGCGGCAATGAGATGTCCCTTGGTCTCATGCTTGCGAGTTGGCTCCTCTGGACGGCGATCGGCAGCAGCGGGCTGGGCCGCGTGGCCTCGCGGACACCGCAGCCTCGCCGGCTCATGGCTCTCCTCGAAGTGCTCGTCGCCCTCGCTTTTCCCCTGGCGATTTTCATGGCGCGCGCAAGCAAGGGAGCCTTCCAGTCCGTTCCGGGAGAAATCCTGGGGCCGGGGCCGATGATCCTCACTTCCTTGGTGGTCTTGAGTGCTTTCTGTTTGCTCTCTGGCGGTCTGTTCGCTGTGGGCAGCCGGCTCTTTGCCCAAGAAGCGGACACCTCCACGATGGCAGGCACAAGCAACGTCTACCTACTGGAAGCGCTTGGTTCGGGCCTGGGCGGAGTTCTCGCTAGTCTGCTGCTGATCCGTTACTTCACGAGCTTCCAAATCGCCGCCCTGCTGTGCCTGCTGAATTTCTTGGGTGCCGCAAGCCTCACGATTCGCTCAGGGCCACGCCGCAGAGCGGCCGGGCTGGCGCTGGTTGGAGTTTTCGTGTTCCTGGTGCTCCCCTTCGGCTGCCCATGGCTCGAAAAGATGTCACTCAAGCGCCTGTGGAGCGGCTTCGAGCTGGTTGCCGCGCGCAATTCCGTTTACGGCAACTTGGCTGTCGTGCAAACCCAAGGCACCCGCAGCCTCTTTGAGAATGGCTTGGCCGCCTTCCATGTGCCCGACCCTGCGGCCGCCGAAGAGGCGGTGCACTTTGCCTTGCTCCAGCACCCCGCGCCGAAGAGCCTCCTCCTCATTGGCGGCGGCGTGAACGGGAGTCTCTCCCAGGCGCTCCAGCACCCCAGCCTGGAGCGGATTGATTACGTGGAGTTGGATCCGGCCGTGCTGAATCTGGCGCAGGAATACTTCCCCGCGGCGTGGGCGGCGCTGCGCGCGGACCAGCGCGTCCATGTCCACAACACCGACGGCCGGCTCTTCCTGAGAACGACGAATCTCAGGTTTGACGTTCTCATCGTCAATCTGCCGGAGCCGCAGACTGCGCAGCTCAACCGCTTCTACACACTCGAGTTTTTCCGGGAGGCGGCCAACAAGCTCACCCCCACGGGCGTTTTCTCGTTTCAATTGAAAGCGTCGGAGGATTACATCAGCTCGGACCTGGCCGAATTCCTCCGCTGCATCGACAAAACCCTGCGGCAGGTCTTTCCGGAAGTCGCCACCATTCCCGGCGACTCAGTTCATTTTTTTGCTGCGGCTCGAGCGGGAAGCCTCACAAATGATTCCCAGGAACTCATCGCCCGGCTGCGCGCCCGGCACATCACTACCAGCTACGTGCGCGAGTACTATCTTCCCTACCGCATGATGCCGGACCGTATGCTCGATCTCGAGTCGCAGATTCGTCCTGACGCGGATACGCGCACCAACCGTGACTTCACGCCTATCGCCTACTACTTCGACGTGGCCCTGTGGAGCACACGGTTCAACGGCGCGTACCGCCGCGTGTTTCAGACTATGGCCGCGGTACGCTTCGGCCCACTCGCAACGTGGCTCGCGTTGGTCCTCTTTGGGCTCGTTGCACTTCTACGCTGGCTGCCGGCCACAGAGAATCGCTCGCGAGCCAGCGCGGGTTTTTGCGTCGCCGCGATGGGGTTTACTCTGATCGGCCTGGAGATGCTGCTTCTGCTGGCATTCCAGGCCATTTATGGCTACGTCTACCAGCAACTCGCGATCATCATTGCAGGCTTCATGTTGGGCATGACTTTGGGGAGCCGCTGGGGACTGCGTGCCGCTGCTCTTGCCACCGGCCCGCGAGACGCCCGCCGCCTCTTCCGCTTGCAATTGCTCGCCGCCCTCTCCCCCGTGTTGCTTTACCTGCTGTTCGACGCGCTGGCCGCGATCAAAAGCCCTGCCACCGTTTTCCTGGCGAGCCAGATAATGTTTCCCGTGCTGGCGGTTTTGTGCGGCTTGTTCGGGGGCTATCAATTTCCAGTGGCGACGCGAATCTTTTTTTTAAGCTCGAATCGCAAAGCAAGCGGTCCCGGGACGCTCTATGCCCTGGATTTGGCGGGCGCCTGTGTGGGCGCGGTTGTTCTCAGCTCGTATCTGGTTCCTGTTTTTGGCTTCCGGGAAACGGCCTGGCTTATGGCTGTGGTGAACCTGGCGCCGGCGGTCCTGGCCGGCCTGCTGGCTTTTGGAAAACAGGGTGTTCCGGTGTAAGGGGTTCCGGAACCTTGTGTTCGTCAAAGACGATTGCCGAAAACGCATAGATGTCGGTCGCCTTGTCCTGCCAGGCCTGGCGAGTGAGCCCGGCTTTTCTGCCCAATTCCTCAAGGTAGGTTTTCCGGTCCCAGCCCTCCTCGGTCGGCACTTGTGGAAGAAAGATTCCCTCGTTGCGGCCCTGAATCATCAGCAGCCCGTCCCGGCCCACGTGGATCTCCTTGACGTCCAACACCCGGCGGAACGGCGTGAGGACGGAGATCTCGTATTCCAATTCCGGAA
Organism: Acidobacteriota bacterium; assembly: GCA_003154775.1. Taxonomy (GTDB): domain Bacteria; phylum Acidobacteriota; class Terriglobia; order Acidiferrales; family UBA7541; genus Acidiferrum. The sequence goes on from PMES01000150.1 coordinate 20,273, forward strand.
GTTCCCCGGCGTTCACCGGAGGAAACCGCGGATCACGCAGCGCCGCGTAAGTGGCGGCATCGCGCACGCCGAGATAAAGCGGCTTCTCCGCCGTAATCAGACCAATGCACCCGCGCAGCTCTCCTTTTTCCTTGAGGGTTACAAACACGCCACGCTCTTGCAAGAAGGCCGCGAACTCGGAAGCCGCCGGCTCGTACAATTTATTTTCCCGGACCGCCGTCTCCACCGACTTCTTCGCCAACTGGATCAGGGCGTCTTTCTCTTTTGAACCGAGAGAAAACGACTCCGCCTCGGCCGCGTGGTTCTGCGTCTGTAGCAAGGCCACCGCACCGTAGCCCACCACTCGGCTGCGGTCGCCGGTCACATCGCCGGTATTCGCGTACTTCAGGATTTTGGCCTGGTTGGCTCCCAGTCGCTCGGCCGCGATCATGGTGGCCACAATGGGACCTCCACCGCAAGCCTCCCAAATGCGCGACTCGAAGTTGTGGGACAAACTGAGGTAATCCCACTCCGCGATGGCCTTCAATACCTTCTGGTCGAGTTTCGTGGCTTCGTCGTAAGTGTGGTAATGCGATAGATCGGAGCTGGCCACGATGAGCGTGCTTGTCCCCGTCCCTTTGAGCATTTTGGCGAGCGCAAGCCCGAGGGCTCGCTCCGTCTCATAGTTCTGCTCGCCCATCACGATGGGAACCAGTTTGAAGTCACCCAGCACGCGCTGCAAAAAGGGGAGCTGCACCTCGAGGGCATGCTCTCCCTGTTGCTGGGTTGGCGTGTGGCCGCGGCTGGAAAGCTGGATAAGAGGGTTCAACTTGGCCAGCTTGGCAGCGAACTCCTTGTCCACCGCGACATTTCCGAGCGGCGTGGCATACGCATCGCCGTCGTAAACCGAAACGAACGGGAAGGCCTCGAAATGAGAGGGGGCAATCACCACCACCCGCTCGAACTTTCGGCCTTTCAGCAGCGCATAACTGTGCGCAGCCACCTTGCCGGAATAAATGTAGCCCGCGTGCGGCGCAATCAGCGCCACCAAATTCCCCGGAAGTGGTGGCACCGCGGCCTGAGCCAGATAGTCATCCAGCATTCGCCGGAGTTCTTCGGGTTGCGCGGGGTAAAATTGGCCGGCAACGGCCGGCTGCCGGATCGAGGGCTTCTCATCGGCAAGCCTGCCATCGCCCGATAGCTGGCCGCCGAAGAAAACGCACAAGGGGAGTATTGCCCAAAACAATCTTTTTCTCATAGTCTTCACTCACAGCGCACGAAGTGCGCGTCAACTTCCATCATTGCCACACGCCCGCGATGGCTTGTTGGCAGTATTCGCATTTCCCTTTCCGAAGGTGCATCTCTTTCACCGTGAAACCAATCCGTTCAATGACGATACGGCGGCACTTGGGGCAATACGTGTTTTCCGCCGCGTTTCCGGGTGTGTTGCCCAAATACACGTAGTGCAGGCCCTCGGCGTCAGCAATGGCTTTCGCGCGTTCCAGCGTCTCCAACGGCGTGGGCGGAAGATTCTTCAGCAAGTACTGCGGGTAAAAACGCGAGAAGTGCAGCGGCACTTCCGCACCCAGGTTCGCTTTGACCCATTGCGCCAGCGCGCGAAACTCCGCGTCGCTGTCATTCAATGTGGGCACCACCAGATACACGAGCTCGGTCCACATTCCCAATTTGCGCATCGTGACCAGCGCTTCAAGCACCGGCTTGAGTTCTCCGTTGACAACCTCTTTGTAGTACTTCTCCGAGAACGCCTTCAGGTCCACCTTGATCGCATCCACGCCCTGACACAGCTTCTTGAGCGGATCCTGCTGGATGAACCCGCCGCTAACGACCACGCTCTTGATTCCCAAAGCATGGCCTGCTTCGGCGGCGTCGCGCATGTACTCATAGAAAACGACCGGTTCGCTGTACGTGTAAGCGATGGCCGGGCAGCGATTTTGCTGCGCCAGACCGGCGAGCTCCTTGGGTGGCAAATAGGTGTTGCGAACCTGCTCCGGCCGGGATTGCGAGATATCCCAGTTCTGACAGAATTTGCAGTTCACGTTGCAGCCCGCGGTGGCTACTGAAAACGCCAGAGTCCCGGGACAAAAATGGAACAACGGTTTCTTCTCGATGGGATCGATGTGCGCGGCGCACACGCGCGAATGCACCAGCGTGTAGTAGCTGCCTCCGCGATTCTCGCGGACTCCGCAGTAGCCCCGCTCCTGATCGTCGATCACGCACTCGCGGGGACACAGCTTGCAGCGCGTTTTCTTGTAGGGCAGCTTTTCGTAAAACTGGGCCTCGACGATAAACCGCGAATCCTCCGCGGGCGCCGAGCCAGCACCCAGAGCAAGGCTGGGCCATCCCGCCACGCAAGAACTCACGCAAGCCGTGAGGCAAGGAACGCCGGCCATCTTCAGGAACGTTCTGCGATCGTGCTCCGTCGCTCCAAGGCTGCTCAGAGAGGCGAGCACGGAGTCACAAGGCAGCGCGTCGTTGGCGTCTTGCTCGCGGCGAAGCCCCTTAGGTGAAAAACTCTCTTCGCCTTTGCGCATATGGGATGTTTTCGACATAGCAGGTATCTCGCGGAGGTTCAGACCTCCACCTGTTCAATCTGGCCTGGGTCATTCGTCCCCAAGCGGTGATTCGCATCCGCGGCCGTCGCGATGTAATCGGGCGCTCGCCCAATAGCCCGCAGCGATTTCATGCCTTTCTCGGCCCTTTTTTGCTCCAGGATTTGCCATCCGGTGTAGTCCAAGGCAACCGGGTCCCGCGACATCAGCAGTCCGTTGTAAGGCCAAGTCCATTGCGGCATGTACGAGGGCCCGCCCTCGTATTGCGCCGTGGTCGCATCGCAAATGTGCAGCCGGACTTTTTGCCGAATGGGCGGCAGCATATTGACGTCGGCGACGTACGGATCGCCGATGTTGAGGTGATACTTATTAGGGTTGTGGATGGCGCCGAACATATTCTTCAGCGCCATGGTCACGCCGGCAATTCCATGGTCTTTGAGCACGGGCAGGTTGATGACGGCATCGCATACCTGGGTGAGGGTCTTCGATAAGCAACTGCCCACGCTCCCGTAGATCGCGAGCTCTTCTTCGTAGCCCAGCGTGTCGTTGCCGAAACATCGCATGTGATCCTGGCGCGTGGCGACGCGGAATCCCGCGCGTTCCAGGTCCGCATTCAGCCGGTCCCAGATGATGATGTCTTTCTGCGGGATGCCGGCGTCTTGCAGTCGCGCGCATACGACCTCGACCAGAAGCACGCTCGTTGAAATGCCCCGGCCGGCAAGGCCGTTGACCTTCAGCCCCACCACTTCGCCGGGCTGCGCCACTTTCTTCCAGGCTTCCAGGGGAGAATCCGTCGCGTAAAGAGCCTGCACGGCGCGATCCAGCATTTTCAAAAGCCGGCCGGAGTCCAAACTTGAACCCGTTCCGCGGAGAAGCGGATCACGCGCGTACACTACTTTGGTTTTTTCCCGTGTGGAGAAAAAGGCGGGGAGCCTATGCGTTCCTCCCGCGAGCATCGCTCCCGCGGCACACTTCTTGAGGAACTCCCGTCGGTTCGGTTCCAGCCTCTGCCTCATGGGGGTCTCGGAGGGTCCGGCCTGCGAACCGGGCACTTCTAATGCACTTTTACCACTTTGCGATGCGGGGGGCAAAACAATCGTGGAAAAAGCGCGCCAAAATCCGCAAATTCGATAACCCTGATGTACTTTTCGGCGCGGCGCGGCGAAACTGGAAGCTTGCCCCGTTCGGCCATCTCAGAAGGTGAGTTTCAGTGCCAACTGAATCTGGCGCGCCCCGGTCGTGAAATCTGGCCGGACCAGTTCGGAGGTGGATTGTCCGAACCCCGGGCCGTCAGCGATCGAGTTATCGGGCTGATTGAATTGCACGCGGTTGAAGAGATTGTAGAACTCGAAACGTAGATCGAGTCTCGTCCGTTCGGTCATGCTGATGCGCTTGGTGGTGACGAAATCCGTGTTATTGATACCCGGCCCGCGGAACACATTTCGCCCAATATTCCCGGCAGACCCGAACGCCGGATCGGAGAAGTAACCAACCAACGGACCCGTCTGTGTGCGTGGATTGCCGCTGGGTGTCACCGTTGCCGAAGGGTTGTAGTCAGGACGCGCCGCGAAACCCGTGTGCTGGGTGTCCACATCCGTGAAGACGTCAAAGGGCAATCCACCGGAGAAAGTGGTGATGCCTGAAATGCCCCAGCCTTCCACTACTTTTCCTAAGAAGCCCTCCGACCAACGCTTGGCGCCCCGCCCGAAAGGAAGCTGCCAGGAATAGTTCATAACCAGGCGCTGGCGAACGTCGAAATCAGAATTGCCGTGCTCGGGCCCCAAATCGAGAGAGTCTCGCGGGAAGGATTGATTCCCTAGCCCGGGAACCAACGGGTCGGAGGCGTTGTCGATCGCGTGCGAATACGTGTATGCCCCTTGAATCGCAAACCCGTGTGAGAATCGCTTGGTGATGTTCATTTGCAGCGCATGATACGTGGAACTGGCAATGCTCTTGTAAAGCTCGGCCTGCAGAAACGCGCTATTGCCTGCGGCAATGAAGGGCAGGGAACCGTTGTTCCCTCCAAGCCAAAGATTGCTGAACTGCAACGCCGCCGGCGGAACGCCGGATGCCTCCAGAGCCGTGACCAGTCCGGGCTGCGGCGGATTCCCATCGACCAACCGCAGCAGGTGCGTCCCCTTCGATCCTATGTAGTTCACCTCGAGAAGAAGGTTTGGATAAGGTTCGTGCTGAATGCCGATATTCCACGTCTGCGTATAGGGCGTGCGCAAATTCGGGTCGACCAGAAAAGGAAGAATCGGCGAGCAAATGCCCTGCCCCGCCGACGGGCAATCGTTCACTACCGGCGAAGACTGGAACGTCGGCAAGGGCGATTGTGAGCTCAGCGTGCATTGCTGAAAATCTTGGGGATTCTGGTCCTGGAAGAACGCCAATAGGCCCAGGCACGGCTGCGTTTCCAGCATCTGGTACGGCGGGTCGCCTCGCAGCATACTGATGAGCTGCCCGAAAATGCGGTCATGATAGATGCCATATCCGGCGCGGACCGAGCTCTTGCCATTCCGAAAGGGGTCCCAGGCCGCTGCCACGCGCGGCTCGATGTCCTTCCACTCATTGTGATAAAGCGGAGCCTGGCCGCTGCCATCGCCCACTCTCGTGAATGTGAACGGCGCAGGCCCGTCTGGCGGAACCGTGAGCGTGGACAACAAATTGTTCACCTCCGTCGGCACCCCAAAAAACTCATAGCGGAATCCATACGTGAACGTGACATTGGAAAAAACCTTGTAGGAATCCTGCCCGAACCCGGCGACTTCATGCTGTCGGAATTGACGCGCGTCGGTGGACGTTCGCGTCCCGGCGCTATTGAAGAACTGCGCTTGCGTTTGCAGGTCCACGCCCCCCAGCAGCATCCAGGTCAGATTTTGCAGTGTGGGGTCTTGATCTGCTGCGGTTCCTGTAATGGCCGCCGGGATGCCAAAGTTGGAGAACACGCTAAAATCCATCATCGTCCGCGAAGCGTAGTTGTTTGAGCTATTCGAGTACACGTCGTGGAATTCGCCGCCGATCTTGATCGTGTGGCGGCTGAGCACCCAGGAAAAGCTGTCGCCGGCGGTAAATGTCCCGCTATCGCGTGTCGACCCGCTGCTGTCTCCCAACAAAATGCACCCAAAACCACTGAGGCTCGCGGGCAACGGATAGTCATTCCCATTCCCCACCGCATCGAGGCTGCCGCTCAATGCATTGAACTGACTCACGCCGGTACAGGTGAGGGGAAACTCCAGGCGATTGAAACCCAACCGGAGTTCATTCGTCATGGTTTGCCGGAAATTGGAGGTCAGCCCAAGGGAGATATTATCGTTGTGCTGATCGGTGGAAACGCCTCCCAGCCCGGGGAGAAAGTCCTGGTGCCGATAGTTGTTATCCGAATACTCGTTGTAAGTGTAATGCAGGGCGAGAATGCCGCCGCCTCGGAAGTCGTGGTCGATTCGTCCGGTAACGCTGTTGCCGTTTGCCAGCGAGTGGCTTGGGAAGTACAGTCTGCCGCGGGCACCGTCCAGGATCGGCCCATTGGGGGCCGGATAAAGTGCCAGGATTTGCTGCATGGTGGGGTCAAGGGAGAGTCCCCAGGCATTGTTCAGCGAGCCCGGAGTGCTAACGTCAATCGGTATCGATTGTCCATTAGAGGTATAGGTGAACACCCCTTTTTTGAACGCTTCCGTCGGGACGATACTGGCATTCAGGATCGTGGTGCTGAATCGCTGCAATTCTTCGTTCACGAAAAAAAACGTCCGGTTCTTTTGGATCGGTCCGCTGAAGGAGTAGCCAAACTGATTGCGCACGAAAGGGTCATCGTTGCGGTCGGCGGCAAAGTAGTCCTTCGCCGAAAGCGCGGTATAGCGGCCAAACCAGTACGCGTCCGCATGAAAATCATTCGCGCCGTGTTTTGTGACGATGTCAATGATGGCCCCGCTATTGCGCCCGAACTCCGGCAGGTAGCTGTTGGTGATGACGCGAAATTCCTGCGTGGTCTCCGGATTCAGGGAGCTTAGCCCTCTCGGGAATCCACCAAAATCAGGGTCGTTGTTGTCCGTGCCGTCCAGCAGAAAATTGTTGCTGCGTTCGCGCGAACCATTCACAGAGAATCCGCCAAAGAGCGTGTTGCTCTGGATCACCCCGGGCGACAATAGAATCAAGGCATAGGGGTCACGCAGAATCGACGGCAAGTCGGTCATCTGCCGGGAGTCCACCAGATTCCCCACCTGGGCATCGTTTATATTCACGGGCGCCACGGCCTCGCTAGTCACCGTCACCGTCTCTTTGGCCGAGCTTATTACCAGGTGGGCGTCGAGCGTCAGAACCGCATCCACGTTGAGCGGGATGTGCGAAAACAATATGCTCTTGAATCCCGGGTGCTCGATGCGAACGTCGTAGACGCCCGGGTTGAGATTGGTGATTCGGTACGTTCCCGATTCATCGGTTTCCGCCGTTCGGGAGATTCCCGTGGCCACATTCACTGCGGTGATCTTCGTGTTTGGGACCTCTGCTCCGGTACTGTCCGTCACCGAGCCGGCGAACGATCCTGATTGCGCCAACCCACTTGGTGCAAAACACACACATGCGATTACCACCAGCCAAATCGCGCTCCAATTCTTCATTGGACGCCCCCTGAAATCTGTCTACGTTTGGATGCGACGGATGAACGGGCGTTTGCCACACCCCGGAGCTACCTCAGCCCGCATCATCCCCACAGGAAAATGCCACAGCCCCGAGAGCGCTCGCGGGCTGAGCTGAATACCTCCCCTGGAGGTATTCAGCCGCAGTTTCCCTTTTGCTCTCGAAAACAGCACCATTGTACGCCCATCTCGCTCGTTTGCGACATTTTGACGCGATTTTTCATCGCAGCACTCCCGGCGCTCTGCCATCCCCGCCAGCCCAACCCGAAATGGCCCCAGATTCCCGCCCGCTCTTGCAACAGCTAAACATTCTGCGCGCCAGATCACGGCACACTCGGCACTTGAGCGCTTTGAAATCAACTTGTTTATGGGTTTATGTGAAGAGTTGGTAGCGATACCGGGAGTCCCTTTGTTACGTCGGACTTTTCGCAACAATACTGGGAAAACCCTGTGTTGTAAAGGCCTTCGAACCGATGGCTCGTTTCCAAAAAACTAGTGTTGATGGCAAATTTTGACCCGTTCCATTTGAGAAAGTAGTCCAAAATAGTCTCACGGAAACACGCAGATCAGAGGTAAGAGTTTCCATTGCACGCGCATTGACGAGTTCCGAGCCGCCCTTTGCTGCTCTCAAGTTGCTCCAAGAACTCGTAGCTCAGTTCACGGTCGCCCCGCCGCAGCACTTTTTGTATTTCTTTCCCGAACCGCACGGACACGGATCGTTCCGCCCGACCTTGGAGGCCGTGCGCCGAGACTCAGGCGCGGATGTATTGCCCACGTAGGCTTTTTGGTGCGCCTGGAAATACCGATACGCCCCCACCAGCCCAGCCGCCATGTGCACGATGATGTCCTCGCGCTTCTCTGGGGTGATCGGCTGGGGACGCATCTTTGGGTCTGCGTCGTGCTCGTGGCAGAGCATCATCATGGGGATCAGCCATCCGCCGTGCTCCTCGTCCTCAACCAACTCAGCCCAGCCATCGTGGCGCATGTGCATGCCCCGCATGAAGCCGCGGGCCCAGTCGTTGCCGTGCGCCACGCCGTGTTCGTCCTCCAGCAGGAGCGGAACGTAGACTTCGCCGTTGAACAGCGTCCCGGCGATGGCGTTCCAGTGCCGCATCATCAGCCCGAAGATTTCGTTCGCCTCTTCGAGGCTGGAGAACTCGCAGGCATCCGACATCTCGCCGCCGAAGACCTCCCGGTTGTATTCGCTCGGCATCACGGTTTCCGGCCCCGCGATTAGGGCGGCAAAGAACCCGTCGAGTTCTTCGAGGTTCATTGCCCTGCCACCTTTGCAGCCCCTCAGAAATGCTCCGAGGCGGTTGAGTTCCGCGTCGTTGAGGGACTCGCGCTTGGTGAAAATGGTCATTGCGATTTCCAGACGCTCCCAGCAACTGCTCTACGATACTACCCCTTGTTGCCCGTTGCCTCGAAGGCTAGTGAGTAGCCCCGAATACCGCCTCTGCGGACGGTCGTTGCGGACGGCTATGGCAAGCGCCTTGTTCTGCCCGATCAGTACGACAAGCTTTTTGCCCCGCGTGATTCCCGTGTAGATAAGATTCCGTTGCAGCAGCATGTAGTGTTGCGTGGCGATCGGGATCACCACGGCTGGGAATTCCGACCCTTGGGATTTGTGGATGGTGACTGCGTAGGCAAGCGAAACCTCGTCCAGTTCGCCAAAGTCGTACTTTACCCTGCGCTCGTCGAAGCGGATGGTGACCTCATGCTCGATGGGATCGATGCGCTCGATAGTTCCGATGTCCCCGTTGAAAACATCCTTGTCGTAGTCGTTCTCGGTCTGGATCACCTTGTCGCCCATCTGGAACCGCCACCCGAACCGCTCGACCATGGGCTCTCCCGCCCGCACCGGGTTCAACACCTGCTGAAGCGCCGTGTTCAGTTCGCGCACCCCGAGCGATCCTCGGTTCATGGGGCAAAGAACCTGAACATCGCGGATGGAATCGAACCCGAAGCGGTGCGGAATTCGTTCCTTCACCAGCTTGACGAGCGTGGCGGCGATCTTCTCTGGCTCATCCCGCTCGACGAAGTGGAAATCGGAGTCTCGCTCCGCTCTCCGCACGTCCGGCATCTGCCCGCGGCGGACACGGTGGGCATTAATAATGATCTGGCTATTTGCCGCCTGCCGGAAGACTTCCGTCAATCGCATGATCGGCACCACGCCGCTCTCGATCAAATCATGCAGCACCGTGCCCGGCCCAACGGATGGAAGCTGGTCCACGTCGCCAACCAAAATCAACCCGGCGTGGTTCGGCACCGCCCGCAAAAGCGAATGCATCAGCGGCACGTCCACCATGGAAGTCTCATCAATGACCAACAGACCGCAGGAAAGCGGATTGGCTTCATTCCTGTTGAACCGCCCAGTCGCGGGGTCAATCTCCAGCAGGCGATGGATCGTCTTCGCATCCATGCCCGTGGTCTCGTTCAGCCGCTTCGCCGCCCGTCCTGTGGGGGCGCACAGCAGGCACTTCACATTCTTTGCCCGCAAGATCATCAGGATGGAATTGACGAGCGTGGTCTTGCCGACGCCGGGGCCGCCCGTGATCACGACCACGCGGTTGGCAATAACCGTCTTCAGCGCCTCGCGCTGGCTGGGCGCAAGCGTTTTGCCCGTTCGCTTTTCGCACCACGCAACGGCCTTCTCGAATTCAATCGGTGGATAGAGCGGTTGCCCCTCCGCCAGTCGCTTGATCCTTGCCGCAATCCCCTCTTCCGCTTTTCTGAGGTGGGGCAGGAAGATCAGCGGCTCACCTTCGATCTCTTCCAGCAGCAGGGAGCCGCCTGTGAGCATCTGCGAAAGCGCCTGCTCGACGATCCCCTCCTGCACTTCGAGTAGCTTCACAGCGGCGAGTTTCAGCTTCGCCAAAGGCAGGGCGCAGTGCCCGTCCGAGGTCGCCTCCAACAAGGTGTGATCGATGCCCGCCTTGGCACGATTGATCGAGTCCTTCGGAATCCCAACCTTTTGCGCGATCTGGTCGGCAGTCGCAAAGCCGATCCCGTAGATGTCTTTCGCCAGCGCGTAGGGATTGCTGCGCACCTTTTCAATCGCCTGTTCCCCGTAGGTCTTGAAGATGCGCACCGCCCGGCTGGTGCTCACGCCGTGGCTGTGCAGGAACAGCATGATCTCGCGGATTTGCTTCGCCTCTCGCCATGCGTGGGCGATCCGCTCCCGGCGCTTGGGGCCGATCCCGTCTACCGATTGCAGTTCGGACGGGCGGCTTTCGATGACGGCGAGAACGTCGGCTCCGAAGTGCCCCACCAGCTTCTTCGCAAGGATCGGGCCGATTCCCTTCACGAGGCCGCTGCCGAGGTACCGCTCGATCCCCTCGGCTGTGGTCGGCGGCACGGTCTTCAGAGTGGTGGCTTTGAATTGCAGCCCATGTTCCTTGTCCCTGACCCACCAGCCTTCCGCCGCCAGCCATTCTCCTGCCGTCACTGACGGCAGAGAGCCCACAACCGTCACGTCATCCCGCTGTCCGCTGACTTTTACCCGCAGGACGCAGAAACCGCTCTCGTCGTTATGGAAGGTGACGCGCTCGATCAACCCCGAGATTTGCTCGGTCGCGGGTCGGCGCTCGGGGGTCGCGGCATTCATGCGTGGGCTTCATTTTGCCATGGCAGGAGCTTTCCGGGGGCAGGTACGGGGAACTCGTTCTTAGGCTCTCAGGGATATTGGACGGGGTTAACCTCGGCCGGGACGTTTCAGAGGTCACTACGACCTTTTGGGCCAAGCTGCCGGGGCCTGCTGAACTTACTTCAGCTTCGCGTACTCGGCTTTCGCAGCAATGAGGATGGGAATGTCAGGGTCGGCGTCTTTCCAGAGCGTGAGGAAATCTTGATAGGCAGCTTTGGCTTTGGCGGTGTCGCCTTGAATGGCATAGGCGCGGCCTAGCTGGAGATGGGCGAGTGCGCCGATGGGTTCATTGACGACGATGCCACGACGGTCGAGGATTTTCTGAAACTCGGCGGCGGCTTCACGTCCCTGATGCGCGGCCAGATACGCTTCCCCACGCACATAGGCGGGATAGAGAGAGGCGGCCAAACCTAGCTCATAGGGTATGGCGACCTGAAGAACCCCAATGGCGTTCTCTGAATCGCCACGGTTGAGCGCAATCTGCGCGTGCAGTGTCGGGAGGTAAGCGAATCGGACAATAGTATCTTCTGGAAAGCGCTTACCCAAATCATCGGCCAGTGCCTGTGCCCGAACTGTATGACCTGCCAAAGCCAGCGCCAATGCCGCCGGATACTTGACATCTCGTCCAGTCGAAAGCCTGAGTGCGGACTCTACCTGCTGCCGCGCCTCCGCCGCGTTGCCGAACAAGGCTTCCCTCAGGCCAGAATAAGCAGAGTACGTTGCGGCCGTCTCCTGTTGCTCTGCGCGTTTAGCGGAATCCGTCGCCCGGTGGGAAAATTCTCGGGCCGTCCTAAGCCGACCGGAATACGCCGCTGTATCGGCTTCGTTGGCCAGCAGCGTATCTTCCACTCCCGGCTTGCCCGTAGCCCACGCCACCTGCTGTGCCATCCCTGCCGGGTCGTTTTGCAAGAAGGCAAGTAGATACACTAGGCCGTGCAGGTCAGGAGAATCGATCTTCTTCGCCTGCGCCTCTTTGGCTGTGGCCTGGGCATCCTCCAGCCGATTCAGACTGAAATAGGTCAAGACAAGGTTGGAATAAGTCACACCGTTCACATCCAAGCGGAGGGACTCGCGGTATTCCGCAAGGGCTTTGTCATGTTGTCCGAGAAGCGAGTAGGCCCATCCCAGGTCATTTCGCGGTGCCCAGTATCTTGGATAGATTTGTACAACGACTCCGTAGGCCCGCTCCGCCTTCTCCAAATCACGGGTGGCAAATCCATGGTAGGTAGCCTCGATGTACAGTTTCTCTCTCTCGCTCGCGCGCTCGCGCAGTTCGTATGCCTTCCGAAAATTATCCAAAGCTAGTGCGGATTCGCCCAGATTGTGATAGCTCATCCCGAGAAAGTTGTAAGCTATAGCGAACTTCGGGTCGAGTCTGATGGCCTGCTGGAACATAGGTATTGCAGAGGCGGGATCGTCGTCTCCGGCTACCTTTTTCCAGCCTAAGCTGTAGGCTTGAAGCGCTTCTAGAGAGGGTGTAGTCGCTTGTTCCAGCGGTGTATCGAACTTCTGCACAGTGCTCAGCGATTCGCCCAGTTTGTTGCGAATTTCCAAAGCTGTTTTTCCCAGAGCATCGAGCACATGGTTTTTGTCGTTCGCCTGAGCTTCCGTGCTCGCCAGCGATTCTCCACTCAAGCAGTTGACTGCCTTGACGGTCAGGAGGTATTGCGTGCCAATCTGTGCAATCGAGCCGTCAATGACGGCCTTGCTCCCTGTCCGTTGGCAAACTTCACGCGAAATCTCAGGGGTGAGCTTCGTCTCGGGTGGCTGTCCCATCAGTCGCAACGTTTCCTTGACGCGTTGCTCAGGGACAAGGCTAAGGAAGGGGGATTGTTCGAGCTGTACGGTTAATCCCTGCCGAAGTGTGCTATCGAACACCGCATCGCCCGTTTTGTTGTCGAAATCGGAGATGACAATGGTGTCCTTGTCAGTCAGCGCATGTGCCTTGCGGGAGTGGAACAACCAACCGCCCACTGCCATCCCGATGACCATGATTGCGACGCCAGTGACCGCCACCCTTCGGAACTGAGTGGATTTTGGAGCGGGCTTCAACCTCGTCTCGGCTGCTGCGACGGCAGCACGGCCCGATTCCGAATCGCGTTTCAACCTCTGCAAGTCCGTGCGGATATCGGCAGCACTCTGATAGCGCAACTTGCGGTCTTTTTCCAGTGCCTTACCGATGATCTCTTCCAGCTTCGGCGGAAGTTCCGGCTTTAACCGCGCTACAGGAACTGGTGCTCGATTTAGAATCGCCTCGTGTACGATGGCTGCGGTGTTACCCGGAAATGCCATCCGTCCTGTCGCCATCTCGTAGAGCACTGCCCCGAACGAGAACAAATCCGTCCGTGCATCCAGTTCTTCCCCTCGCGCTTGCTCCGGCGACATATAAGCCATCGTGCCCACCGTCGTGCCGGGGCTGGTCAGGAGTTCCTCCGCTGTGGCAGTCGGCATCTCGGAAACACCTATGACTGGGCCAGCGGGGACTACCTTCGCCAAACCGAAGTCGAGAATCTTGGCGCTCCGTAGGTCAGTCACAAATATGTTGGCGGGCTTGATGTCACGGTGGATGATACCCTTTTTGTGAGCGGCGTCCAGCGCACCAGCGATTTCGGTTCCCAAGTCCAGCACTTGTTCAAGCGGCAAGGGCTTGCCCGAAATGCGGTATTTCAGCGTAGCGCCCTCTAGATACTCCATGGCGATGAACGCCTTGCCCTCCGCCTCCCCAATGTCATAAATGGTGCAGATGTTGGGATGGTTCATGGCCGACGCTGCCTGCGCCTCTCTTTGAAAACGCGCCAGTGCCTGTGAGTCTTTCGCGAGATTGTCGGGTAGGAATTTTAGTGCAACATGACGGTGCAGGCGGGTGTCTTCCGCCTCGTAAACAACACCCATCCCCCCACCGCCCACCTTCTTGATGATGCGGTAGTGGGAAATGGTCTGGCCGACCGAGGACGGGGATTCCGCCATTCTGCTGTCATGTTAGGTTGCGTGCGTAACGCAAGTCAACGAGCGAGGGCATCCCACGGGCGGCTTCGACAATCGCTTGGGCATATAATCCACCTCAGAGGCGGGTTTTTCTGTCGCGGGAGAAGATTGTCGGTTTGGATGGAGTCGCGGGCGCGG
>PMES01000018.1 GCA_003154775.1 Acidobacteriota bacterium
ACAGAAATGCTGGACAGTGCCAGTTTCACTCCGCCCTTGACAGCCACTCCAGCAACGATTACACTAGGGGCCGCCGGTAGGACGATTAGCTACACGTACGACGCTCTGGCGCGACTCGCCACTGCGGTAACAACCGGTTCGACGCAGTTCGCAAAGTGGGGGATCTCAGAGACCTACGACCGCTACGGCAATCGTTTGAATCAGACCGTTACCGCAGGAAGTGCGCCGGCCAACTCGCTTACGTTCGCCACGACGCCTCCTCCGCCCGCAAACCCTCCTGGCGGAGCGTATACCAATCGTCCGGACGGCTATACGTTCGACCCGAGTGGCAACATGCTCAACGACGGCATCAACACGCTGACGTATGACGCGGAGAACTGCTTAATCAGCAACACAAACTCCAGCACGGGGACAACTGCTTACACCTGCGACGCGGCGGGTGTACGCGTGAAAAAGGCGCTACAAAGCGGCGCGAATACCGTGTACGTCTTCGCCGGAGACTTGGACATCGCGGAATACGACAACGGAGCGGCCCCTGCCTCTCCGTCCCGCGAGTTCCTCTACGCCGGTTCCGATCTCGTGGCAACCATTAGCGGGAGCAAGACCACCTATCACCATCAGGACCATCTCTCCGCGCGCTTGTACACCGATGGGACGGTGGGAAGCCCGACCTATGGGCAAGCTACCGGCCAGCAAGCGACTTACCCCTTCGGAGAGTCGTGGTATTCCAATTCGGCGCCCGATCAGTTCGTGTTCACCAGTTACCAGCGCGACTCAGAGTCGGGCAATGACTACGCAATGGCACGATACTATATAAGTCGGTTTGGGCGTTTCTGCTCGGCTGACCCGCTGATGGGAGATCCCAGCGACCCGCAGTCGTGGAACCGCTACGCTTATGTGCGCAACGATCCCATTAACATGACCGACCCCAGTGGGCAGAGTTGGCTCACCACTCTGCTTAGCGTCCTGATAGATATTTTCTCTGCGGTCACATTCCAGCCGGAAGGAATCGCTCTCGGACAAACTATCGGGCAAGCTGTCGGAGGGGCATTGCTCGAAGACGTTTTCATGCAAGCACGTCAAAACATCAAGGAAGCGCAGCAGCAGGGCCAGCAAGGACAAAGCCAGTCACCTCCACAAACGCAAACGCCGAGCGGGAGTACGAGGCCGGTGTATTGCGATCCAAACGTCATGGCCGCCATGCTGGCGGCTTGGAATCGCCAGAATCCCGGGAATATGCTAAAGGCTCACAGCACGGAAGCGGGCTTCCCGACGTATCGAGCCCCCGGAGGAGGTTACATTGCCGGCAACGGCCCTGCAGGCCAGCCTCCCCAGATTCAGGTTGGGAGCACAAAGGGTTTTCCTATCAGTGCAAGGACGAATGCTGTTGATATTTTCCATACACACCCGCCAGGTACGTCTGGTCTGCCTTCAACACCCGGTAACAATGCGGGAGAGAATGCAAGCGGAGATACAGGCTCTGCTGTGGATAGCGGGAAAGACATTTACGTAATTTCAGATCAAGGTCTTTCGCGTGCTCCTGCTAACGGCCCCCGCGATCCCAAATACAACAAGAACAATTCCCCATGGGTCGTACAAGGCAATGGGATCGACATCTGGCTGCCAAAGCTGAAGAAAAACTGTAACGGCCCCATGTAAGGAGGTGTGACATGCGCATTTCCGTGCTCGCGATGCTTATCTTCTTTCCTGCTGCGCTGCTCCGAGCGCAACCAAGTCCTGAAGCGAAGTGTACGGGTGGGGGCCTGGGGCTGTTAACAGATGCGTATTATGATGCGGTGGTTGACCGGATCGAGGCACCAGGGAAGTTTGATGCCTTAATCACGATCACTACTGGCAGAGAACTAAAGCTTGTGTTGCGAACCGACGGTGAAAAGTTCGAGTTGCTCACGAACACTTTCGATAATCCCAACGAACATGTCCATTCCGTCTTGGATGCACTTGCGCAGTCCTGCCGCTTACCTCCGGATCCAAAGGATGCCGTGGCGCTCCTGAAAGTCAAATGGGAAACCAAGGAACTTTCCTCAGCGCAGTTCGCAAAGATGCATGGGGATTTTTTGGTTGCGCTCTCGGAGTATGTCTCTAACACAAAAGAAAGAAGCAAGTGGATGATGGAGACGCGGTTAAGCGGCATTTATCTTGATGCTTGGTCTTTCTCGATTGTGTATGACAACCACACGCAGCACATCCAGTTAGTCGCTTGGGATGTCGCCGAAGAGAACAACAAGCTCGACCCTATCGCTAACTGGGGGCATGAACTCCAAAAGTTGGCTGAGGAGAGCTTTCATCGGCCGTTCCTCCGTAAGCCCAACGAGTAGACAACCTGTGCGGACCTTGTTTGCTCGCGACGATTGCAGGAGGGTCGGTGCCGACGACTACGTTTTCGCGCAACGCCTAGCAGGCCTACTCCTCAAGAATCTGGGGAAAGCGATGAGGTAATGGTGAGTAAGGAAGATCGCCCTTTGTGGCCACGGCGGAATGTGTCCTCTTGGGGAATAAGTGGGCACAGAGGACAGAACGGGGGACACCCGGAGCAGACATTCACGGCGTGCAAGCGTGGGCCTTGTCGACCGGAAGCGCGAATTTCATAGCCGGCGCAATTGACACGGGTGTGGATTACAACCACCGGGATCTTTCGTATTCGTCCGGTGAACCCA
>PMES01000135.1 GCA_003154775.1 Acidobacteriota bacterium
CCAATAAATCCGGCGCTAAACATCCAACAGCAGTTTAACTTTTCCCATCTCGGCAGCGTGATACTGCTTCATCCTACGTGTGTAGAGGTCAACGAGACGGTCAGCAGAGTGTCCGGCCCAGTCACGGATGACTTGACGGCTGACACCAGCATAGACCCATTGGGTTATTCTTCCACGGCGGAAGCTGTGCATCCCCATCCCCTCTTTCCAGATTCCCAACTCATCAAGGATCGGTCTGAGTTCGTCCTCGTAGAAGTTCGACAGGAGCAAAGGTGTCCCCTTGCGACTTCGGAACACCAAACCACTCGTGCGACCGCCAAGGTGCTTCTTGAGTTCTTCAACAACTGAAGCATCAATCGGGCACGTGCGGGTTCGCTCCTTGTCGCCTGTGTCTGACTTGGTCGTGCTCTCGACGCCGTTCACCACGCCATGACGGAAAGTGATGACGCCTTGTTCCAAGTCAACATCGCCGCAGTACAGTCCGAACAACTCGGAGGCACGGGCGGCTGTACTGGCAGCAAAAGCATACAAGGCACGATACATCCGCTTATCGGCCTTATTAATGATGGCTAACCTATTGCCTCGTGCAACTCGTGAATGTCTGCGCGTTGCCAATTTTCAATGGGGCGAATTTCTTGGCACTCGGCATCCGTTAGGTCCCTCACTGTTGCCGGGATCGCGTTCTTGCCGCCTACAGTTACCTTTGACTACATTTCCGCAGCGCAATCGCGGCAACTATGAGAGGCGTAGGGCCTGTTTGCGTTTTGGCAACTGCGGATCTGAGCAAGCATTCAATCAGCGCGCATGTCACAGAACCCGAGAAACTGCTTGGTGCCTTTCAGTCGGCGATACGTCGCCCGCTTTCACCGGAGTTACACTTGCCGGGTTCAGGCAACGTGGTTGAAATGGTACCAGGCGCGAGCGCAAGTGAACCAATGCCACCGCGTGAATTTGTGACACACGTGATTCGTCAATCCCCAGAATCTTCCCGATTTTCTTCATCGTGAGTTCTTCGAGATAGTACAAGCCCAAGACGTCTCCTTCCCTTTCGTCCAGTTCCGATAGGGCCTCCCCTAAGAGATGGCGGATCTCCCAGCGAAAGGTCATCTCAAAGGGATCTTCCTCCGGTCGGAACGCTGTGGGTAAGTTTCCCTCTCCATTCCCTTCCTCGGACCAAATATGCAAACTTTCTAATCTGAGACCTCGAAGTTCGCCAAGTAGCAGCTGAAAGTCTTCAATGGGTAGGCCCAGTTTGGAGGCTATCTCCGACTCCGAAGGAAAGTGGCCAAGCTCGGCAGTGAGTTCGCGACTCGCTCGTTCAAACCTACGTGCCTGCCGCCTCAAGTTTCGCGGGCCCCAATCCATCTGGCGCAGGCTATCCAGAATTGCGCCGCGAATTCGAAATCGCGCGTATGACATGAACTGCACGTTTTTCTGCGGGTCAAATTTATCGACGGCATCGATCAACCCCAGAATCCCGGCTTGAAACAGATCGTCGATTGAGACGTGTGACGGTAATCGCTCGTGGATATGTCGCGCGATGTATCGCACTTCAGTCAGGTTTTCCAGCATCAACCGCTGGCGTTCAACAGCATCCACAATGTTCCATTGCGGCGTAGGCTTCGAGGACATTTTCAGCATCTCTTGAATCCCATTACGCTTGTCTCGCTGCGCCTCAGTTCGATTCGTGACGCGATACCGAGTCCCTCGCAATGGCAGGCTTACCTGGATTCAACAAAATTCGCCTCATCACTGGCAGTCGGGTACGTGCAATTCGAGTGCCGAACTGTAAAATGCGGCTTTGGTGGCACGATTTAATGAAGACTTATGACCTATGTAGCAGAGCGCCTACGATGAGGAAAAATCTCATGAGAGTCTTCTGTGCTCGGCGGAACTGGTATTCACTTAATGTACTTAGCAGCGAACACCCCCCCACAACACTTCCGGTTTCGTTTGGGCCCCAAGGCTGCCAGATATCTCTTCAGGAATCGCCACAGAATTTAACTAGCGTATCTACAGCTTCCATCGACAGCTCCGACTGCCTGCCCGGGTTTGAAACAATCCGAATCGCTGGAGCCGTCCGGTTTCCAGGAAATGGGTAACCGTTGCGCCTACTTCCTTGAGAGCGACGAAGCTCTCTAGCCGGTAGCTTCCCGAAGATCAAAAACGAGTTCCGCTCTTGGCTCAAATGCGTGTTCTCCAGCGGTGAAATCGATATTCTTCACTTTCGATGGTTCGTATCTCTCCACCCGGTTTGCGCCCGCAAATGCATTTGTCCCTACAGTCTGCCGGTTCGACGAGCCGCCCTCGGGGAATCACGGAAACTTGGAAGCGGATTCCCCATTGCGGCGTGTTCCAAAAAGGACTAGCGCTTCCCGCTGGCACAGGATCGTTCTGGATTCGCAGCGCTCGCATTGCTTGCGAAGAGGGTTTCATCTGATATTTCAACATGTTGCGCCAAATCAGTAGAGCAAGAATGGAGGCGGCCTTGGTGGCCTTCGTGCAGGAACGGAGGGGAAGGATCGGGGACCCACGGAGAGCATCAGGCTCTGTCTCGAAGGCATGGGGGCTTGCGCAAAAACGTGGATGCCCATGGAGAATCAGTGCGAGTGCATCGAACAAAAAGTGTGGGCGAACCAGACGTCACACAGCCGACGGTTCTGCGCGCGAATTTCCGACACATCGAACGGCGGGAATGGTGGCTGTGGGCAGCAGCTTTTGTTATCACCTTACTCCTGACGGTCGGGCTTGCCTCCTTCCTCCTTCCTATCTCAGGCGTTAATCAGGATTTCAATTCGCTCTATGTATTGCCGCAAGCCATTCGAGGGCTCGTGGCCCTGGTTTTCCTCTTCGATCTTTACACGATCTATCAACATCTTCTGATCTATCGAATCCGCAGGGAACTGGTGAAACGGGAAGAGCTATTTCATCTGATCAGTGAGAACGCCGCGGACATGATCGCAGTCGTGGACATGGAAGGGAAGCGGCTTTTCAACAGTCTTTCCTATAAAAAGGGGCTGGGATATTCGCCAGAGGAATTGCAGGCCTCCTCATCATTCGAGCAGATTCACCCTGATGATCGTGAGCGTGTCAAGAACGCGGCGGAGGAGGCACGGCGCTCGGGAATAGGGAAGACGCTGGAGTACCGAATTCGCCACAAGAACGGGACGTGGCTGGTGCTGGAATCAACTTCCAGCGTTATTCGCAATGACGAGGGGGAGCCGGAAAAACTTGTGATTGTGAACCGCAACATCACGGAGCGCAAAAGAGCGGAGGAGGCTCAGCGGCGCTTGGAGGCGGATTTTCGCTCGGTGGTGGAAGGCGCACCCTACGGGATTTATCGCGCGAGCATGACCGGCCGGTTTCTACAAGTGAATCCGGCGCTCCAGAAAATGCTGGGCTACGAGCTGGCGGAGGAGCTTCTCCGGAAAGATCTGGCAACAGACATCTTCCAGCACAGCGACGAATATCAGCGCTTGACGGAGCTTCTTACCCGCACGGAAGAAATCAAGGACATCGAGATGGAGTGGAAGCGGCAAGAAGGCGCACCGATCACCGTGCGGTGTTCGGGACGCCGGATCAACGATGAAAACCGCGTCCCGGCGTACTTTGAAGTGTTTGCGGAGGATGTGACAGAAAAACGAGTGCTCGAACGACAACTGAGAATGGCGCAAAAGATGGAAGCCATTGGACGCATCTCGGGAGGGATCGCGCACGACTTCAACAATCTTCTGGGCGTCATCATCGGATACAGCAGAGTGCTGAAGAAAGCGTTGGGCGCGAACAATGCTCTGTGCGAGCATGCCCTGGAAATCGAGAAGGCAGGAGAGCGGGCCGCCTCTTTGACCAAGCAACTGCTGGCCTTCAGCCGGCAGCAGGTCCTGACGCCAGCGGTTCTCAACATCAACACACTCGCGTCCGACATGCAAAAAATGCTTCTGCGGCTGCTGAGCGAGGACATTGAAGTTTCGCTGGAGCTGGATCCCGCGCTTGGCAGCGTGATGGCGGACCAGAGCCAGATCGAACAGGTCATCATGAACCTGGCTGTCAACGCGCGCGACGCCATGCCCACGGGCGGCAAACTAAAGATCCAGACCGGCAACGTGCAGCTTGACCAAACCTACACGCGGAACCATCCGGGTTCCAAGGCCGGGAATTACGTGCTTTTGGCCGTGACCGACACAGGAACGGGAATGGACGCCGGAACGCTCACACATGTCTTCGAGCCATTCTTCACCACCAAGGAACGCGGCAAGGGCACGGGACTTGGGCTTGCGACCGTGTACGGCATCGTAAAACAGAGTAATGGATATATTGGGGTGGATAGCGCGCCAGGAAAAGGCGCCTGCTTTCAAATCTATCTCCCGCGACATACGGGTGAGCCGGCGGTGGCGGAACAAAAAATCGATTCGGGAGAAAAACTGTGCGGTTCGGAAAGCATCCTTCTGGTGGAAGACGCCGAGCCGTTGAGAAAGCTTGAGCAAACCATTCTTGAGGCAGGTGGATTCCACGTGTTGTCGGCGGGGAGCGGTGAAGAAGCTCTGAAAGTCGCGGCGCGCTTCGGCAGCATTTTTGATCTCCTGCTGACTGACGTCGTGATGCCTGGCATGAACGGCCGCGCTTTGGCGGAACAATTGTCGCCGCGCCAGCCAGGAATGAAGGTGCTCTACATTTCGGGTTATGCCGACAGCTTCATTGCAGGACACAGAGTTCTGGATCCTGGAATGCACCTCCTGCACAAGCCATTCACGGAAGAGGTTCTTATCCGGAAGGTCCGCGAGGTGCTGGATGGCGGGAAAAAGCCAGCGTCGGCCATGAACCAAATGGCCGAACTTGCGGGGAGCAATATCCGGTCCGGCCGATAGGAGGAACAAGGCCATGGGAAAGGTGTTGGTTGTTGATGACGATGAAGCATTGCGGCGCCTGATGCGCCTGGAACTGAGCGACACCTATGAAATCATCGATTCGGGGGAGCCGGAACGGGGCTTGGCGCTGGCCCTCGAAAACGAGCCCGACGCCATCCTGCTGGATCTGCGAATGCCGAACTATTCCGGCTATGAGCTGCTCGAGATGTTTACGTCCTTCAGCCGCACGCAAATGATTCCGGTGATTATCGTGAGCGGCGAATCAGGGGGGCAAACCAAAGAACATTGCAAGCAGCTCGGCGCTGCCGGCTTTTTCGAGAAGCCGATTGACTTCGAGTCACTGCGCGCGTGCCTTAGCCAAATCGCCAAGACGCGCCGGTTGGTGCCGCGAACCGAGGTGCGCGTGCGATTGCGTGTTCCGTTGAAGCTGCGCGGTTCAGACAGTCATGGGAAGACGTTGGAAGAGGTCGCGACGACTGAGAACGTGAGTCTGAGCGGGTTTCTGTGTGTCTGCGCGGCCGAACTCGCGACCAATTCCATTGTGGAAGTCTACATGACGAGCTTCGGACAGGAGTACGTGGGGAAGGCGAGGATTGTTCATTCGGAGTCGAAGGCGGCGCCCCTTCGACACTACGGATGCCGATTCATCGAGAAGACCGGTCCCTGGGTGCTGCAATAAGGAGTGAGTGGAATGCTCTTTATGACCAATGCCGACCAAGCCCTTCCCGCAGAACCTGAAGGCAGTCTCTCCGAGGTTTCATCGGATCNNTACGCGTTCTTGCCGTCGACGACGAATCTTCCGCTTGCAAACTTCTCTCGCTCATCCTGGGCCCGCCTGTTTTCCACTGCACCACCGCATGCAATGGTGAAGAAGCCCTTGTGACTTTACAACGCGAGCGATTCGATGCCGTCATTTCCGATCTCAACATGCCCGGCCTCAGCGGTATGGAGCTGCTCACTCAAGTTCGCCGCCGCTATCCGCATATGGCGTTTTTGGTCACCACCGGCGTTGATGACGTGGACGTGGGTGTGCAGGCGATGCGTTGCGGTGCGGACGACTATCTCGTTAAACCCCTCCGGGAAAGTGCCGTCTTGGCAAGCCTCGAGCGCGCGCTGCACAAGCGGCAGCTCGAACAACAGGTCGAGAACTACCGCCAACACCTCGAAGAAATGGTCGCGGAACGCACCGAGCAACTACAAGCCGCTCTCCAGCAGGTCGAGAGCAGTTACGAACACACACTGCAAGCGCTTGGTGCGGCGATCGATCTCCGCGACAATGAGACGGCCGGCCACTCACAACGTGTCTGCCGTTACTCGCTCGAGATTGCTCGAGCGATGGGCTGGTCGGACAAACAATTAGGAAGTCTTGCCAGGGGAGCTTATCTGCACGATATCGGAAAGCTCGGAGTACCCGACGGCGTTCTACTCAAGCCGGGACCTCTCACCGCGGATGAGCGGAAACTTATGCAGCAGCACGCCCAGATGGGGTTCGACCTCGTGAAGGACATTCCCTTTCTTGCTGACGCAGCCGAAATTGTTCTCTCGCATCACGAACGCTACGACGGCGGCGGCTATCCGCGAGGCCTCAAGGGAGAAGAGATTCTTCTGAGCGCGCGAATCTTCGCCGTGGCAGATACTCTCGATGCCATCACATCCGACAGGCCCTACCGGGGTGCCTCTTCGTTCGACGCAGCACGCGAGATGATCCGCCATCTTTCAGGCAGTCAGTTTGATCCAAAAGTGGTAAGTGTGTTCCTGAGCATTCCCGAAGAAATTTGGCCGACGATCGCAAGAAATCAGCGCCAGATTGCCGCTCTCTCATCCCAGTACCGCAGGCATAGCGGCATACTCCGCATGGGCCTTAAGGCAATCCCTTGACTGATTTCACCGCGCCGATCTCTGGTTTCTGCTCTTGCGATTGCTATCTTGCGTTCCTTCAACACCCCAACAATCTGCTCTTCGCTGATCCGACTCTTCCTCATCGGTGCTTCTCCTCTCGTGGTCTAATCCCCGGAGAAGCTAACTTATACCTGGATTAGTTTTCGGGGGGCAGGTCATCTACACTCTTATCGCCGATTTTCAAATCGGGAATCCGGAGTAGGGAGTTTTCAAAGGGAGAAATACCCATTCACATCCGAGAGAGTGTCTACCGGCTCTACCCGATCTACCCCCACTGGTTGTCTTTACGCGCGCCTTAGTCAGGCTGGTCGTGGAGAATAACATTGAGAAGTGCACTGTGGACTACCAACCCACCGTTGTAATGAATGAGACCCAACTTTCTGAATTTGTTCATGAAGAAGTTGACCCGTGACCGGGTTGTGCCTATCATCTCTGAGAGGGTCTCCTGACTGATCTTGGCGACTGCAGCCTCAGGCGTGCTTTCCTTTCCGAAGTGAGCAAGCAAGAGCAGAATCCGAGCTAGTCTCTTCTCGGTGGAGCTAAAGAGTTGGTCAACCAAGTCCGCTTCGTATCGGATGTTCCGCCCCAACAAATATGCCGTAAACATCGCGGAGAATGTATGTTCGCGGCGAAGTGCAAGCATCATTGCCTTCTTGTCGACTCGCATGAGTTCGCAATCTGTCATCGCGGCTGCAGACCCCAGGCGTAGAGGCTGTCCTACAAGGCAACCTTCTCCGCAGAAATCGCCCGGATTCAATATGCCTATCGTAGCTTCCTTGCCGTCCTTCGAGCCGACGGTGAGTCTTACCGTGCCCTTCTGGATATAAAACACCGCATCACTCGCTTCGCCTTGAGCGTAAATATTTTGTTTATTTGGAGCCAGCACAATTCTCCGGCCCTCACCGATGATGGTAAGGAAGCTCTTCGGGTCGAAATCGAGTTTCTTCTTAGTTGCAATAGTTCCTGCCAATCTTTGTAGTGCATGTGAAATTTTGTCGGGTGGTAGAACAAAATCAACGCAGCCTGAAGCCTGAGCACTGAGAGGCATGCCGTCTACTTTGGCAGACTTGTCCTGAGCAAAGGTTGTTCCTCCTTTTGCCTTGATGTGCTTGCATCCCTCAGTACCGTCGCCACCATACCCAGAGAGGATAATGCCGATCGCACGCGCCCCCATAGCCTCTGCCAAAGAAATCAAAAAGAAATCTACCTGCTTGTTCCTCCTAGTGCGCGGGGAGGCGACTTTGAAGGTAAAGCTCTCAATTAGAAGATCCGCGTTCGGAGGAATCACGTAGACGTAATTCGCCCGGATCGGCATCGCCGTGGAAGCCACCATTACTGGCATTTTCGTGTGACTCGACAGAATTTGGGCTAACTGATTATCGGCGGTGGGGTGAATATGAGAAACAATGACAAAGACCATACCTGTATTAGACGGCAGGGCGTCCAAGAGCGCCTTATAGGCGTTAAGAGCTCCAGCTGAGCCGCCAATGCCGACGATGAAGTTAGGATGTAATGTTCTCATGACCTACGCTAGATCGCCGTCTTTCCATCAAATACCTTTACCTTTTTTGATTAATTGTTGTCTCTCAGAAATACTTTTACCAACATTCTTTTTCTGATTGGGGACTACGGTAGCATCTCCATCCATTGGTACTAAGTTAATTCCATCATCACTTAAAATCAATTTATGGATGTCACTGGAGTGGTTCATGCCACGAGACTTAACAATGTAAAGTCCACGAATGCGTCTTTTGCCCTCATTTTCTTCTAATTCTCTAGCTACGATCCAAGTGTCAATTAAAGACGAGACGCCGATTTCGCCGCTAGTGTCATTTTGTGCGGCTGAAGAAACAAGACTTGTAAAAAAGCCGGTTATGCCCTCGGATTTTAAATGATCAATCATGCGAGTAAACATTGATAGTATTTCAAGTTGGTTCCCCTGTCCGATGAGACTTGTCAGGGGATCCATGACAACAGCTTGTGGTTTGAAATCTGCAATGATCTTGTATACCTCGAGTAAATGCATCTCTAACCCAAAAAAGGAGGGTCTCGTAGACACAATCTTTAAGAGTCCTTTTTTCACCAATGGTTCAAAATGGAAACTTATAGAATTCATGTTTTGAATGAGTTGCCCCGAAGATTCTTCATAAGACAAGAAAAGACACCGTTCTCCACGTTTACAGGTTTCTATTGCGAATGCAGCCGCGAGGCTTGTTTTCCCAGTTCCTGCGGTACCTGAAGCGAGTACCGTGCTGCCTCTGGTATAACCTGCACCCTTGAACATTTTATCTAACGATGGAATTCCTGTCGAAACTCTCTTGGCTGTACCTGGTTGATCGAGTCCTGCGGAAGTGATAGGAATTACTGAAAGTCCACCTTTATCAATTACGAAGGGATATTCGTTTGTTCCATGCTTTGAACCACGATATTTAATTACACGAATTCTACGGGTGGAAATTTGTTCCCTAACTCTGTTATCCAGGAGAATTATGCAATCGGAAACGTACTCCTCCAGGCCATGACGAGTATAAGAGCCTTGTCCCATCTCGCCGGTAATGATTGCCGTAACTTGCTTTTCCTTAAGCCATCGGAAAAGTCTTTTTATCTCTAAGCGAAGAATGCCAGCATCTTTGACGCCTGCAAAGAGAGATTCAATAGAATCTAAAACAACGCGTTTGGCGCCAATGGAATCAATAGCCTGTTCTAAACGAATGAATAGTCCTTCAAGATTAAATTCGCCTCTCTCTTGAATATCTCTGCGCTCCAAAAGAACATATTCAAGCAGAATCTTTTTTTGTGAAACAAGCCCTTGTAAATCCATGTTGAGAGAAGCCACGTCTTTATAAATTTCATCTTGTGTCTCTTCGAATGACATAAAGAGGCCTGGCTCGTTGTAATTGATCGCACCATTAATTAAAAAATCAATCCCCAAAAGTGTTTTCCCAGTGCCGGTACTTCCACAAAATAAAGTGGTTCTATTTTTCGGAAGCCCGCCTTCTGTAATTTCGTCAAAGCCTTTGATGCCGGTGGGGCACTTGTGTAATTGGTTGTGATTAAAGGCGCTTTTTTTATTAGGAGTTTTAGACATACAATAATCCTTGGCCCGGCGCGGGCCCTAGGCCTGATAGAGAAAGCGATTGTACCACACGATGGGTTTGTCACTGGGCCGCCCCACCGGGCGCGTCAGCAGTTCCTCGATGTCTCGCTCCAGACCAGCGTTGGCCGGAAGCCGGATCGCATACTTTGCCCCTCGCTCTTCCAGTTCCTCGTAGATCTCCGGCTTGGCGAAGGCAGCATCGGCCCGAAACACTACTTCCTTGCCCAACTCCTGTTGCCGCTCGATTTCGGGCAGTAACAGCTCTTCCCAGCTCTCCGCACTGTGCACGTTACCCGGACGCAGCTTCGCCGCCAGACAGTCGCCTTCACCGTTGAACATCAGTAGCGGGTGATAACAGGTTGACTCGAAGTGTCCGCTCTATGCACTCTGCTCCTGTTCTCCGTAGACCGAGATTTCCGTGCTGTCCATATCCAGCACCACCCACTGGGGTGAATCCATGGCCTCGGCCTTCGTTAGCAATTTCCGATTGATTCTGCTCAGGCCTTCCAGGTTCTCATCTTGGCTCAGCACCTCGGTCTCGAACCAGTGCAGGCGTGAAGTCAGCACTGCACCACGATCCCGGATCTTCTCCGAGCCGATCAACCGGAACGTCGGATCTTGCGGCAGCCGCTCGGCGTCGTTCACATCTTCGTATCCCGCCAGCCGGCTGTAGATGGACTGTCGCAACAGATCGGGGAGTGGTAACTGGATGTTTTTGCCCCGCCGGTCGCCTGTGTGGTGCTCAGCGATGAGCGAACTCAACCCCAGGCGTTCATCCAACTCGCGCACCAGCAGCTAGCCGCTGTCGGAAGTAACCCGCGATCCCTGGAAATCGACTCTCAACGAGAAATTGAAGGAGAGCTGAAAGGGCTGGTTTTGCTTCTCACCCATTGGGTCGAGACCTCCGCAGAGTTTGTGTTGCTCTCAAAGCCGCATGGATGCTGGCGTTGGTTCGATCATATGGCTACTTACACGAACTTCAAAAAGGAAATGTGGGGTAAGTTCTCACTTCGATCGAGCTTCAGCCCTGAGGTCCGTTAATGGTCGAAAGCATCCGTCAGTCAAGCTCTCTAAAACCGGCATTTGCCAAACATCGGAAGCGCCAATTGGAGTGAACCCTTGAACTG
>PMES01000034.1 GCA_003154775.1 Acidobacteriota bacterium
CTCTTAGTGACGAAGATGGGCTGGACCCCATCTCGGCAACCCATTTAGCCTCCGTCATCCCGAACGGAGTCCGCGGAGTGAGGAATCTCTCTTCTTGCCGCTGGGCCACAGCATTTCCCCAGGATGACATTTAGCAGGATTTTTCAGTAGCCCGCGAAGTTCCTCATGCTCTCCGGTAATCCTTGTATGGCGAATTGCAAGAATTGGGTATAGCATGGCCGCGACCGGAAAAGGAGACACGCTCATGGCCAAAAAAGACAGGCTCAAGGAAGTCAGCGTAAAAATCGGAACCGCAATGGGCAAGGCGGACAAACAAGCCCGCAAGTTCAAGGAAGCGGGCGCGGTAGCCAAGGAAGAACTGCAGGCCATCTCCAAGCAGATTGACGCGATGAAGAAGCAGCTGCACAGGACCACCAGGCGCCTGAAAGACGCCTTGCGCTAACCCTGTCTTCTTGGAGGGGTCCTGGCAGGGACAAAAAAGCCCGCCCAGGTTTCCCCGAGCGGGCTCAGTTCCCTATCAATTCTTCGCGGCCTTAGACCTTGGCGAAGATGATTGCCAGCGTAAACAGCGCCAGCGTCTCAATAAAGACCAATCCCAGAATCATGGCCGTCCGGATCGCGGCAGAAGCTCCCGGATTCCGCGCCATGCCTTCGCAAGCCGACGCCGCCACTCTGCTCTGCCCCAAAGCGCCGCCAAAGGCTGCCAGCGCCATGCCAAACGCGGCCGCAATCGCCAGCGTTCCTTTGCCGCTCACCGCTCCTGCTTCCTGCGCAAACGCGGCCGGCGCAAACAGCGCGACCGACGCGAGCGCTCCCATCAACATCGCTGCTTTCTTCATTACTGCCTCCTTGAAATTACCGCCAGTTGGTGGTTCCCGGCCCTGCGCCCTGCAACCGGTCTCACACTGGAACGGCAAACTCGAACTTGTCCTAGTGCTCTTCCGCCACGGCCTGCCCGATATAAATCGAAGGCAGCACGGTGAACACATAAGTCTGAATGATGGACACGAATATATGCAGGCCGATAAAGAGAATGGGGATCAGTACCGGGAAGATGCCCAGGAGCACCCCCAGCACCGGACTCTTCGACCAACCCCACTGCGCCGGCCCGATCAGCAAGCCGAGAAAAATCACGTAGATCAGATCGCTGGCGAAAATGTTGGCCCAGAGACGAACGGTGAGCGAGAGGATGCGCGCCGTGGCGCTGATCATCTCCACGGGGGCAATCAGCCACGACAACCACCACACCGGCCCGGCAAACGTCTTCAAATAGCGAAACGGCCCGAGATGCCGCAACCCCTGCCAGTTGAAATAGAGGAAGGTGAGCAGCGCGCAGCCCAGCGGCACGATGGGAAGCTTGCCACCGGTCGGCGAACTGAATGCCGGGATCACGCCAAGCAGGTTGGCCAGAAGAATAAAGACGGAAACGGAGCCGGTGAAAGCAATGAACTTGTGGCCCTCGTGCCCGACGTTTTCTTCCAAAAGGTCCTTGATGCCGAAACCCAGAGGATTGGTTAGAAGCATTTCGGCAGCCTGCTGCAGGCCCCCGGGACGTTCCACGGAGAGGCGCGACCTCACGAGCAGCGCCAGCACCGTGCCAACAATTAGAACGACCACCGACATCACCAGATACTCGGGGATGGGATGGTGGGGGTCTATGGGTTGCACATGGAACGCGTGCAGGATACCTCGGGCGATGGGTCCGAGCACGTGATTCACCCACTCTGTCAGCCGGCTTAGATGTTCTTCCATTTATCGGTCCGCGGGTTGCAGGATTTCGTGCACACTCACCGCCATTGTGGCCGCTCCCAGAGAGCACAGTCCAAAAATCATGCTCAATACGGGAACATGCAGATACTTAAAAATAACATACACGGCCAGGGCTATCAACACGTAGCGAAACACCGCGCGAAAATAGGTGCCCACGGGCACCTTCGCTTTGGGGCGCTCAGCTTGCGCCGTGGCCGCTTCCGTCAGCGCGTCCAGGCCCTCTTTCAGCCAGCGAAAGTTGAGCCAGGCCAGCGCTGCGCCGATTAAGATTCCCGAGCCCCAGCGCCAACCGTGGAAATAGCCGACAGGCAGAGCCGCCAGCGCGCCCAGAAGCAAAGTCAGCCAGGAGATCCGGCGCTCGGAGGCAAGATATCTCGAAATGTCAATGCTTGGACTTTCCATCGTCGTCTGCGGGAAGACGCCGCAGCACATCGCGCAAGCCGCCGAAGAACCCCAGAAAGCCCAGGACCAGCATTAAGACAGGCTTGGTATGCAGCCAGCGATCCAGAAAATAGCCGATCAGGCCGCCAACCGCCACTGCCGCCACAAGCACAAACGGCAGCTCCATGGCCATGGCGAACTGCTGCGAAAATCCCTTGGCCTGCTTCTCCGCGGGAGTCAATTGCTCGTCGCGTTTTTCGTTATGGTCCGAAGGCATAGCGCGCCAGACGTGCGAACGGCTCAGGATAAATTCCCGCCGCGAGCGTTACGAACAGGGCCGCGCCCAGCGCCACGGCTTGTGCGCTGCTCATGTGCGGCGCCGGCGCCTCGCCCGGCTTCTTCATCCAGGCATGCACGACCACGCGGAAATAGTAGTACAGCGCGGGCACGATATACAGCGCCGCGAAAACCGCCAGCACCGGGTGATGCGATTCGATCAGCGCCTGGAAAATGAAATACTTTGCCATGAAGCCCGCGGTCGGCGGGATACCCGCAAGCGACAACATGAAAATCAGCAGCAGCAACGCAACCGCGGGGCTCCGCTGGTACAGCCCATCCAGATCGTCCAGTTCATCGCCGATCAGCCCGCGCTGGCGCATGACGATCACCACGGCGAACGCGCCGATGGTCATGAAGGCGTACGCGATCAGGTAATACATGATCCCCACAAGCCCCGTCTCATTCCACGCCACCAGGCCCAGCAGGACGTAGCCCACATGCGAAATCGAGGAATACGCCAACAGCCGCTTCATATTGGTCTGCGTCAGCGCCGCCAGGTTGCCCCACGTCAGCGAAGCGATCGCGACGCCGGAGATGATGTACACCCAGGTGGTTTGCGAATCCCCGAAGACGTTGATCATCAGCCGCAGGAGCATCGCAAAACTCGCCGTCGTCGAGGCCACGCTGACGTACGCGGATATGGGCGTGGGCGCTCCTTCGTACACATCCGGGGCCCACTGGTGGAACGGCACCGCCGCCACTTTGAAGAACATGCCCGCGGCCACGGTGACAAACGCCATGATCGCCAGCCAATCGGTGATGCCGTTCGATGAGGTGTATGCAAAACGGCGGCCCAGGATGTTGCCAATCTCCGCGATATTCGTCGAACTGCTCATCCCGTACAGCAACGAGAATCCGTAGGCGAGAATCCCGGTGCTAAACGCGCCCAGCAGCAGGTATTTCATCGCCGCTTCGTTAGAGCGCTTCTCGCGGCGCAGGAAACCCACCATTGCGTAGAAGCTCAGCGCCATCGTCTCCAACCCAAGGAACAGCACAATAAGGTCAATGCCCGAGGCCATGAACATCATGCCGATGCAGGAGAACAACAGCAGCGCATAATATTCGCCTTCCTGCTCCTTCTCGATATTCAAATACCGGACGGAGAGCAGAATCACCAGCGCGGTGGCGGCAAGAAAAATCATCGCGAAGACCAGGGAGAAGCCGTCCACGATCGCGGTGTTGTGGAAACCGATCAGGACGGGCGGTCCTATCTGGCTGACGCGGACATCCCGGTACTTCTGAAACTGCATGAATAAGCCGAGACCGCTGGCCGCAACGCCCACGAGGGCCAGAAACGCGTTCAGGTGCTTCTCTCGCTTCTCCAGCAGAAAATCAAAAATCAGGATGCCCAGCGCGAACAGGAGCAGCTCCATCTGCGGCAAGACGACCAGGCCGTCGCCGTGGATGTAATTCAGGATCGGGTCGAGGAAGGAAAAGTGCATCGGGGTTCCTTACTTGACCTCCAGACTTGCCGGAGCGGATGGCGCAACAACCGGCGCAGCGGGCGGCAACGCCCTATTGGCTTGCTCGTAAAACTTCGGATTCACCTGCTGGACGATTTTCTCCACCGGCTTGTCAATGTAAGCGAAGAAAGGCTTCGGATAAATGCCGATCCAGAACGCCAGGGCAACCAGCGGCAGCAGCACCGCGTATTCCCGCACGCTCAGGTCTGGCAGCGTCTTGTTCACGTCGTGCGTCACGTTTCCGAACATCACCCGCTGGTACAGCCACAGCAGATAGGCAGCGCCCAGCACGATGCCCAGCGTGCCCCAGGCCGCCCAGGCTTTGTTCACCACGAACGCGCCCTGCAAAATCGTGAATTCCCCGATGAACCCGTTGAGGATGGGCATGCCCAGCGAACTTAGCGTAATGATCAGATAGATTGCCGCGAAATTCGGCATTGGCGTGGCCAACCCGCCGAATTCGGAGATCAGGCGCGTGTGCCGCCGTTCGTAGAGCATGCCAACCAGCAAGAAGAGCGCGCCCGTGGAAATGCCGTGATTGATCTGCTGCAGCACGCTCCCGGAAAGCCCCTGCGGCGTCAGCGCGAAAATGCCCAGCGTACAGAAGCCCAGGTGGCTGACCGAACTGTACGCGATCAGGCGTTTCATGTCCTTCTGCATCAGGCAGACTATCGCGCCATAGATGATGCCGATCAGCGAAAGCAAGATGAGGATATGAATGATCTTTGCGCGCAGGACAGCATCCGCCGGCAGCAACGGCAGCGAGAAGCGCAGGAAGCCGTACGTGCCCATTTTCAGCAAAACGCCGGCCAGGATGACGGAGCCCGCGGTGGGCGCTTCCGTGTGCGCATCCGGCAGCCAGGTGTGAAATGGAAACATCGGCACCTTGATGGCAAACGCGAAGAAGAATCCCCAGAAGAGCCAAACCTTCAGCGAATCGGGAAAATGCTGCGCCGCGGCCAGCAGCGCGGGCACGTCGAACGTCGGCACGCTCCCCGGCACCTTTGCGGCATTGAAGTACAGCGCCAGGATGCCCAGCAGCATGATGACGGAGCCCGCCAGCGTGTACAGAAAGAACTTGATCGCGGCATACAGCCGCCGCTCGCTGCCCCACACGCCGATCAGGAAGTACATGGGCACCAGCATCACTTCCCAGAACACGTAGAACAGGAAGAAATCGAGCGACATGAAGACGCCAAGCATGCCCGTCTGCAGCAGGAGCAGCAGAATGTAGTACTCCTTGGTGCGCGTATGGATGGCGGTCCACGAGGAAGTAATCGCGATCATGCCGAGCAAAGTGGTGAGCATAACCAGCAGCAGGGTGATGCCATCAATGCCCAGCGCGTATTTCGCGCCGATGGAAGGAATCCAGTTCGCGGTTTCGCGGAAGGCGTAGTCATTGCTGCCCACTGGGAAGTGAATCACCAGCGGCACGGAAACCAGAAAGCCGAGCACGCCAAAGAGATTGCCGACGACGCGGTGGAGCATCTGCGCGTCGCGTGGAATGAATAGCAGGAGCATCGCGCCCACCAGCGGGGTGAACAGCACCACGCTCAGGAGATGATCATGAAAAAGCCCCATGCGGTTCGCCTTTCAGCGCAAATTGCGCACAATCATATGCATGTGGTGGCCGTAATAGCCTAATAAGATCGCCAGGCCCAGCAGGATCAGCACGGCGTAACTCGAAAACACGCCGGTCTGGAACATGCGCACCGGCACGCTCAGCCCATTGGTGATCTTGCCGGCCAGGTTCACCAGGCCGTCAATAACCCACTTATCCCACCACATCGAAATCCGGGAAATCACGCGCGCCAGCCACCCCGCGCCATCCACGCCGACACCATCGATCAGCTTGGCATCCACGACGCCGAATGCCGTGCTCAAATCTTTGACGCGGTTCACAAATAGCGCGTCGTAAATTTCGTCCACGTAGTACTTGTTGATCAGCAAATTGTGCAAACGCGGCCACGCTGCGGCGACCTTGGAATGCAGCTTCGGGTACTGCAGATAGAGGCGATACGCAAGCCATATGCCCAGCGTGGCGATACCGACGGAGGCCATCATCAGCAAATATTCCTTGAACAAAGTGTGGTGCCCAACTTCGACGCCACCGATTTCGTCCTTCACGCCCCTCAACGCCGGCTCCAGGAATGTGCCAAATGTGTTGTTCTCCCCCCAAAGCACCGGAAGCGCAAACCAGCCGCCACAGATCGAAAGAAACGCCAGGATCATCAGCGGCACCGTCATGGACTTCGGCGACTCGTGGATGTGCTCTTCCAACTCCGTCGCGACACGCGAACGGCCCCGAAAAACCTGAAAGAACAGCCGGAACATATAGAACGCGGTGATCCCCGCCGTAACCACTCCAATCGCCCAGAGAAACAGGTAGCGATCCATGATCAACGACTCGTTGTGGCGATTAAACACGTGGCCCAGTATTTCGTCCTTACTGAAAAAGCCCGCCAGCGGGGGGATGCCGGCGATGGCCAGCGTGGCAATCAGAAAGGGCCGCGAGGTGGCCGGAATGGTGTTCCACAGTCCACCCATCTTGCGCAAGTCCTGTTCACCGGATAGCGCGTGAATCACACTGCCGGCCCCGAGGAAGAGCAGGGCTTTAAAAAAAGAGTGGGTCATCAAGTGGAAAATGCCGGCCGAGAACGCGCCAACGCCCAGCGCCAGAAACATGTAGCCGAGCTGGCTGATGGTGGAATACGCCAGAACCTTCTTGATGTCGTTCTGCGCCACGGCCATGGAAGCGGCGAAAATGGCCGTCGTGGCGCCGACGATTGCGACCACATCCATCGCCACCGGCGCCAATTGGTAGATCGCGCTCATGCGCGCCACCATGTACACGCCCGCGGTCACCATCGTCGCCGCGTGGATCAACGCGCTCACCGGCGTGGGGCCTTCCATCGCGTCGGGCAACCAGACGTACAGCGGCACTTGCGCGGATTTTCCGGTAGCTCCGACGAAAAGCAACAACGCAATGCCGGTAAGAATCGGCGCGCCATAGGCCAGGCGTCCCTGGTCCACCATCGCCCGCAGCGTTTCCAGGATTCCCGCATACGCGACCGGATCGCTCAGCATTTGCGAAGTGAACCGTACCGTACCAAATGTCGTGGCGATCAGGAAAATACCAAGCAAGAAACCCGTATCGCCAATGCGATTGACGATGAAAGCTTTCTTTCCCGCATCCGCGGCAGATTTCTTCAAAAAGTAGAAACCAATCAGCAGGTAGCTGCAGAGCCCCACGCCTTCCCAGCCCACAAAAAGAAGCAGGAGATTATTCGCCAGCACCAGCGTCAGCATCGAAAACATGAACAGGTTCATGTAGCCGAAGAACCGGTAGTAACCGCCCTCGTGGCCCATGTACCCGATCGAATAGACGTGGATCAGAAAGCCCACGCCGGTCACCACCAGCACCATCACGCAAGAGAGCGGATCGAGGAGATAGCCCCAATCGGCCACGAAGTTGACCAGGCCGCCGGGTCCGGGCATCGCTCCCGGCGTGATCCATTCAAAAAGAATCTGCTGGTAAACGCGATTCTCCGGCGCGACTGCAAGGAGCTGGAAAACCGCGCCCGCCGCGTGCACAAACGAGAGGAAGACGCTGCCCACGCAGAAGAAGCTCACCGCCGAGCGCGGCAAGCGGCGGCCAATCAGCAGCATGAGCGCAGCGGTCACCAGCGGAAAAAGCGGGATGAGCCAGAGATGCTCGAGGAAGTAGCCGGAGGGAGTCATGGCCGCCGTCTCCCAAAGAAGCGGGGCTCGCACTGCACTCGCGATGATGGCGCGCGCTTCACCATTTCAGAAGATCCATTTCATCCTCAAGCACCGTTTCGCGGTTGCGGAAGAAGGCGATGATAATGCCGAGCCCCACCACTGCTTCCGCGGCGGCGTCCGCGATAATGAACAGCGCAAAAACCTGCCCGGCAACGTCCCCAAAAATCCGCGAAAACGCCACCAGGTTGATGTTCACGGCATTCAGAATCAGCTCGATGGACATCAGCACCACGATCACGTTGCGCCGCGTAATCACGCCGATGGCGCCGATCAGAAAGAGCGCCATGCTCAAAAACAGGTAGTAGCCGATAGGCATCATCGCGTTCTAGGTCCTTTTCTTGGCCATCACCACGGCTCCCACCATGGCCACCAGCAGCAAAACACTGGCAATCTCAAACGGCAGCAGGTACGCATCGAACAAGCGGCCCGCCAGCGCTTCGGTATTCGGCGGCAATTTTCCTGCCGGCACGGCGTTGGGCAGCAAGAAGCCCTGGCCGGGAACCTTGCGCGACGACCACAGCATCACCCCC
The DNA here is from genome assembly GCA_003154775.1 of Acidobacteriota bacterium. Taxonomy (GTDB): domain Bacteria; phylum Acidobacteriota; class Terriglobia; order Acidiferrales; family UBA7541; genus Acidiferrum. The sequence continues at coordinate 8,267 of PMES01000034.1, forward strand.
ACCTCCAGGGCGAGTGCCAGCGTCACGAGCAGCGCCACCCATTTTTGCCGCGAAAACTGAATCTGGTGCAGGGCCACATCCAGCCGCACCAGCATGATCACGAAAACAAACAGCACCATGATCCCGCCGACATACAAAATGATCTGCGCGATGAAAATGAATTCCGCGCGCAGTTGCAGGAAGATGCCCGCGGTGGCCAGCAGGGTGGTAATCAGGAACACGGCGCTGTGAATGGCGTTGCGCCGCGTCACCATCAGCCCGGCGCTGAGGATCGCCACACCGGCGAAGAAAAAGAAGATGACCTTATCCAGCATAGGAGTCCTCAGTCGAAGGCTCTTCCGGTGGCGGCGCCGCCGAAGAAGCCGCCGCTGCGCGCTTGTCGTTCAAACGCAGCAGGAAAAGCGCCGTGGCCAGTGTGATCACCGTAGTCAGCAGCATCGCCAGCCAGCGGTTCCAGCCATATTCCATTTCCAGAATCATGGCCACGCCCACGGCCAGCACGTTCACGATCGCCAGTGGAATCAGAATGTACCAGCCCAGGTGCATCAACTGGTCGAAGCGGTAGCGCGGCAGCGTAAAGCGCAGCCACATAAACAGGTAAATGTAAGCGCTGATCTTCAGCAGAAACCAGAATGCGCCGTGCAGCCCGGGCACCAGGAACTTCAGCGGCGCCACCAGCAGCGGCACGGCCAGGATCAGCGCCACCACAAAACACGCCAGCGCCACTCCCCACATGAACCATGTCTGCACGCGCACCGGTTGCTTTCCTGCACGGTATACGCAATACGCGCCCACCGCGGCCGTGAATAGCGCGGGCAAAGCATCCAGCCAGTTCATCCAACGCACATTCGGGAACGGCCGCAGCCAGCCGCCCAGAAACAGCGTCGTCGCCACGGCGCCAACCACGATCATGTTGGCATACTCGCCAAGAAAATAAAGCGCCCAGCGGAAGCCGCTGTATTCGGTCATGTAACCGGCCACGAGCTCCGATTCCGCTTCCGGCAAATCAAACGGTGCGCGATTCGTTTCCGCGATCGAAGCCACCACGTAGATAAAGAAAGCCACCGGTGCAAGGAACACGAACCACACGCCAAAATGCTGCTGAGCGTCCACGATGGCGCGAATCTTCAGCGTTCCCGCCAGCAGCAAGCCGCTGACCAGCGCCAGCCCCGCCGCGGTTTCGTAGCTGACCAACTGCGCCGTGCTGCGAAGCGCGCCCATGATTGAATAGTGGCTGTTCGACGCCCAACCGCCCAGCACAATGCCAAAGATTCCCAGCGAACTGACGCCGATCACAAAAAGCAGACCCACGTTGATATCGCGCGCCACCTGAAACGCCGGCCCAAACGCAATCGCTCCCATCGATGTTAGCGCCGCCGTCATGGACACCACCGGCGCAATCCAGAACACCACTTTGTCCGCGTTATCCGGGATGATGTCTTCCTTGATCAGCAACTTCACCGCGTCGGCAATGGGCTGCAACAATCCGTGCGGCCCCACGCGCATCGGCCCAAGCCGCGCCTGCATGTCGGCCATCAGCTTGCGTTCCATGAGAACGATGTAGCCGGCAACAAGCGGTACCACGGCGACAATGACGACGCCGGAGACCAGTTCGACCCACCACGTCTGCACGAACGCCAGCACGGCTTGAAGCGTGGGACTCATGGCGTTAGCGATCCACCTCGCCAAGAACGATGTCCAGCGTGCCGATGATGGCCACCACGTCGGCCACCAAATGTCCGCGCGCCATTTTGTCCAGCGCCTGCAAGTTGATGAATGACGGCGGCCGAATACGCACGCGATACGGCTGCGTCGTACCATCGCTCACAATGTAATAGCCCAGGATGCCCTTGGGCGCTTCAATGGAGTGATAAATCTCGCCAGCGGGCGGCTTCAACACTTTGCCCACCTTGCCCATGATCGGCCCTGCGGGAATATTTTCGATCGCTTGCAGGCAGATCAGCCGTGATTGCCGCATCTCCTCCATGCGCACCATGTAGCGGTCGTAAGTGTCGCCGTTGGTGCCCACGGGAATTTCAAATTTGTACTGGTCGTAGGCGGCATAGGGCTGCGCTTTGCGGAGGTCCCATTTCACGCCGCTGGCGCGCAGCACGGGCCCTGAAGCGCCCAGCGCGATGCACTCCTCGGCACTAAGCACGCCAACGTTCCGCGTGCGCCCGATCCAGATGCTGTTGCCGGTCAGGAGATCCACGTACTCCTGTATGCGGCGCTCGAAATCCTTGCAGAAGCGCTCCACATCTTTTTCAAACGAGTCGTAGGCTTCGTACTGCAGCCCGCCGATGCGGAATGCGTGCGTGGTCAGGCGCGCCCCGCAATACTTCTCGAAGATCTTCAGGATCTCTTCGCGTTCGCGCAAGCAGTAAAACAGCGGCGTCAGCGCCCCAATGTCCAGCGCGTGCGTGCCCAGCCAAATAAGGTGGCTGGCGATGCGCTGCAATTCCGTCATGATCGTGCGGATGACTTTCGCGCGCGGTGGCGCTTCCACGTTCAGCAGTTTTTCCACCGCTTCGCAGTAGCCCAGCCCGTTGCTCACCGCCGCCACGTAATCCATGCGGTCCACGTACGGCGCAAATTGCTGGTACGAGCGGTTTTCCGCGATCTTCTCCACACCGCGGTGCAGATACCCGATGACACACTCCGTGCCGCGCACGCGTTCGCCATCCAGCTTCAACTTCACACGCAGCACGCCGTGCGTGGAAGGATGCTGCGGCCCCATGTTGAGGACCAGTTCGTCGGCGCCCAGTAGCGTCTGATTTTGCGCTGCGTCGTCTTGCAAAGTACCTTCCAGGTTCGTGCTGCCGAATCGCTCTCGCGTTCGCCTGCTCTGCTGCTACTGCCCGCTCGCGATCCCCAGATTTTCCCGGACCCAGGCGGTGTCCTGCTGCAAAATGTCGTAATCCTTGCGCAGTGGATGCCCCTGCCACTCCTCGGGCAGAAGAATGCGCTTCATATCCGGATGTCCGTTGAAGGAAATGCCGAACATATCGAAAATTTCGCGCTCCAGCCAATTCGCGGTCGGCCAAATCTCCACAAGACTAGCCGCCGTTTCGTCGGCCGCCAGCGGAATCTTCAGCCGCAGCCGCATGTTGTGCGGAAACGAATAGAGAATGGCGATCAGATCGAAACGCTTCTCGCGGCGCGGCCAATCCACGGCCGTGTAGTCTTCCAGAAGATCGAATTTCTCGACGTCGCGCGAGTAGCGCGCAATTTCCGCCAATTGCGTTGCGGCAATGACCAGGTACGGCTGCTTGCGGTCCTCAATGGCGTCCAAAATCGCGGCGCCAAATTGCTCCCGGTAACGTTTCGTTAAATCGTTGTCCAGCGGAATCTGCATAACTACGGGCGGCTTCGGAGGCGGCGGCGCGGGCCTGGCGGGTGCGGCAGGCTTTGCCGCTGGAAACGGGGCAGCCTCGGCGCTCGCGGGCGCAGTGGGCGGCGCCGACTTAGCGCCAGCACTATCAGGCTTGGGACTTTCGGGCGACTGGGGTGCCTTGGGCTCGTCTGCCATGGACCCTGGGACCATTGGGCTGCAAAGTGGGGGCTCATCAGAACCGAAAGAAGCCCCGATTCATTCCCCTGAGAATGACCGCAAATAAGGCCGCGCGCAAAAGGAAGGAGCGAGAACGCGCAAGCCAGTCTGCAGGCGGACACACTCATTGGCGACCTGGCTGCCAACAGGATCGCTCCCTGCGTTTCTAACACACGCAGTGAGAGCAGTCAATGCGCGCCGCCACATGCGTGAAAAACATCCTGAAGTTCTCCGTTACCGGAAAGCTCCCGTCAGGACTCGCTTTCACGGTTTGCTGAAAAAGGGCAATTTGTTGTTATTCCGCTTGCTCCGAGTGTTTGGCGGACCCCAGTTCGCTTGTCATCCCGAGCGCAGCGAGGGATCTGCTTTTCGCAAGAGTTATTGAATGAGGCAGGTTCTAAGCCCAGTCAAGCGCGCCCTTTTTATACAACCACGCGTAGCCAACCAGCAGGATGCCCAAAAAGACGAACATGGAAACCAGCGCGAACGCGCCCATGTGGTTCACTACCCAAGAGCGATACAGAATCGCCCACGGAAACAGGAACATCGTTTCCACGTCGAAGATTACGAAAAGCATGGCCACCACGTAGAACCGCGCCGAATAGCGGCCGCGGGCGTTGCTTTCCGGCGGAATGCCGCACTCATAAGGCTGCAATTTGGCCGGGCCGCCCCGCGATTCCGGGCGAATCAATTTGAAAATCAGCAGCGCGAGAACGGGGAACGACAGAACCAGCAACGCAAAAATGAGAACCGGGATGTACGCCTCAGGCATGGCATGCCTCTCCGGGCATCGTACCACAACTCCTCACAAAGTGAGTTCCAGGCGCGCGGGCCACGCAAGTCTTGCGGTGCGCTTTTTGTGCTGCGATTTGCGACGCGTCTATTTCTCGAACAGCAATTCGCCGGCGCGCTGGGTAGCTTTTACCACCGCCTTGATCAGCGTCACGCGCAGCTTCCCTTCCTCAAGTTCGAGTATGCCGTCGATGGTGCAGCCGGCCGGAGTCGTCACCGCGTCTTTCAACAAGGCGGGATGATCGCCCGTCTCGAGCACGACGCTGGCCGCGCCCTTCATCGTTTGCGACGCCAGCAGCGTGGCGATGTCGCGCGGCAAACCCACCTTCACCCCGGCTTCGGCGAGCGATTCCAGAATGATGTAGGCAAACGCGGGGCCGCTGGCGGAAAGGCCGGTGACCGCATCCATGTTTTTCTCGTCAACCACCACCGTGCGGCCCACGGCATTGAACATGGCTTCCGCAATTTCCAGGTGCTCGGCGGAGGCGTGCGCGCCTCGGCAGATACCGGTCATGCCGCAGCCCACTGCGGAGCAAGTATTGGGCATGGCGCGCACTACGGCAGTCTTGGCGCCGGCGCGCTGTTCGATGTACGCGGTGGGCACGGAAGCCGCCACCGAAATGATCAGCGTGTCCTTGCCAAGTTCTGGCGCAATTTCCTTTAGGACGTCGCCAACCACCTGCGGCTTCACGGCCAGAAGCACGATGTCCGCACCGTGGACGGCTTTGCGATTGTCTGTTGTGCCGTTGACGCCCAGCCCTTTTGCAAGCGCCGCGGCCTTTTCCTCGTGGCGCACCGTGGCGGTTACGCGCTTCGGCGCGAACAGCCCTTGCTTAAGATAGGCGCGCAACAGGATGCTGCCGAGCTTACCGGTGCCAAGTACGGCGAGAGTCTTGTCTGAAAGTTTCGTAGGCATGATGCAAACATTGTTACGGACGCAACGAAAACCGTCAACAAGCGAATCGTGGGGGCAGGCCTGCAAAGGAAGACCGATCCGTCCCGTGCGGATGTTACGAAACCCTGCTCAGGCAATCGTCTGCTAATCGTGGCGCGCGCCGTGCAGCACTTCCAGCGCGTGGGGCAGCAGGTGCGCGATGGCGTCCAGCGATTCGACCGCGCCTTTTGGGCTGCCCGGCAAATTCACAATGAGAGTGCGGTGCCGCGATACCACAATGCCCCGCGACAATAGCGCCGTGGGCGTTTTCTCCACGCCCCTGCGCCGCATCTCTTCGGCCAAGCCGGGAATGTTATGTTGCGCAACGTCGAGCGTCGCTTCCGGGGTATTGTCGCGCGGCCCCAGCCCCGTGCCGCCGGTGGTCAACAGCAGATCGACCCGCCGCGAGTCCGCCAGCTCGCGCAGTTGGCTGCGCACATTACCCGGGTCATCCGAGCACCGCAACGTCGCATTCACTTCCCAGCCAAGTTCGCGGCAGCGCTGCACCAGCGCCGGCCCGGAGAGGTCCAAGCGTTCACCGCGCGCAACGGAATCGCTGATCGTCAGGATGGCAACACGCATGGCAGGATTATTTACTCTCGACGGCGTCGCGATTGGCTTCGTCCAGCAGGCGCATCGCTTCCATCAGGAGGCCGGTGGTACTGCGCGTAGTGGTCGTGGTAGTAGATGCGCTGGCGGCGTTGAAGTCAATCTCAAACTCACCCTCGGTCCACAAAACCACCTTGAACACCGCGTCATCGCCCTGGATTGTGCCGATCTTCGCGTCGCGGCACTGCCCGTTGGCAAAATACAGCTCCGCTTGTTGCTCGCCCTTTCGCACCACCAAGCGGCACGATTTCTGACCTATTTCCAGCGATTGCATCAGGTCGGTCATGTTCATTTCTTCCAGGCGGCCTTGAATCACGCCGGGACGCGAAGCGAGCTTCTGGAGTTTTTCGAGGTGCAGCCGGTCCACCACCTTCTTGGCGGAGCGCACCAGGTCTTTCACCAGGAACGGCTTGGCGATGAAGTCTTCCACTCCATCCACGAGCGGCCGCAAACGCTCTTCGATGTCCGCGCGGCTGGCCATGAAGAGAAAGGGAATGTGGCGGGTGGACTCCCGTCCGCGTAACTTCTCAAAAAGTTGCCGGCCATCCAGACCAGCCATCTTGTAGTCGCAGAGAATCACGTCGGGCAGCTCATCCACCACTCTGAGCAACGCATCGGCGCCATCAGCCGCGATCATGACCTCGCAATAGGGATCAAGCGCCTTGGAAACGAGGGCCCGCACCAGCGGATTGTCCTCTGCCAGCAACAGCTTAACGGTCTTGCCCGGGGCCGCTGTCATTTGTGCGCTCTCCGCGTTTTCTTCCCTCGCGCGCGCCGGTAGTCGCCGCTTTTTCCACCCGTCTTTTCCAGCAGGTACACGTCGGCGATCTCTATCCCTTTGTCGAGAGCTTTGCACATATCGTAGACCGTCAGCGCCGCACAAGCAGCGGCGACCAGCGCTTCCATCTCCACGCCTGTTTGCGCCGTGGCTGTTACCCGGGATTGAATTTCCACTCCATCTTTGCATAGGCGTGCGGTCACAGCAATGTGCGTCAGGGGCAGCGGGTGACAAAGAGGTATCCACTCCGCGGTGCGTTTGGCTGCCGCGATCCCCGCTATCCGCGCCACTTCCAGCGGATTGCCCTTGGGATTTTTCAAATGCCGGACCGCCCGCACCACGCTGGGCGCCATGCGCACAAAAGCGTGTGCCACCGCCGACCGCGTGGTGACCGATTTCGCGGAGACGTCCACCATGCGCACTTCGCCGCCTTTGCCGTAGTGGGAGAGTTTTGCCATTCGTTTCAGGTCCGAAGACGAGTATTTTTCTGGCCCTTCGGGCACCACCGAAGCCCCGCCCCCGAAAATACCAAATCACACACTATAGAAGTAAGCCCTAGAGTACGTCGCTGCGCGGCAAAACGGAAACCCTCTCTCCCGCCGCAATGTCCTGACGGTCAGCGGGCACCACCAGGAAACAGTTCGCGCGGCTGAGCGCCGCAATGTCACCGGAGCCTTGCCAGCGCAGCGGCCGCACCTCGGCCGATTCGCCTCTCCATTCGACGCGCGCAGGCAGGAAATGCGTCATCCCGGCCTTTTCCTTCAGGGATTCCCCCAGCTTGGCTTCCAGCAACGGGAGAGGACGGGCCGGCGCGCCGCTCAATAGATCGAGCGCAGGCACAACGAATAAGAGAAACGTCACCATCGTGGAAACGGGATTGCCCGGCAGCCCAAACACAAAAGCGTCGCGGCAGCGCGCAAACACCGTTGGCTTTCCCGGGCGGATGGCCACTGCGTCAAAGAAAAACTCCGCGCCCATGGCCTGCAGCACGGATTCGACCAGGTCATACTTGCCCATCGAGACCCCGCCCGATAGCACCAGCACGTCTTCACGCAGACCTTGCTCGATTTTTGCGCCGAGGTCGTCGCTGCGGTCCAATGCGTTGCCAAGCAACACCGGCTCGCCGCCGGCCAGCCGCACCTGCGCAGCCAGCGAAATGCTGTTGCTGTTGCGAATATGGAATGGCCCGGGCGTCTCACTGATCGGCACAACCTCGTCACCCGTGGAGAGAATTGCCACTCGCGGCTTGCGCTTGCATAGGAGCTGCGCCGCGCCAACCTGCGCGGCAATCGCCAATTCCGCAAATCCCAGGCGCAGCCCCGGGTGCAAGGCCACATCGCCTGCATGCGCTTCACTGCCGCCCGGCACGATGTTCTGCCCGGGCAGCGCGGCTCGTTGGAAAGTAACGGCATCGCCATCGCGGGAGGTGAATTCGATCATGACTACAGCATCCGCGCCGGGCGGCACCGCCGCGCCAGTCATGATTTGCACGCAACTTCCCGTGGCCAACGGCAAGGTGACGCTGTCCCCGGCCTTGATCTCGCCTGCGCAGCGCAACTTCGCTCCTGCTGCCGCTTCGCCGGCGCGTACCGCGTAGCCATCGCGCGTGGAGCGGTCGAACGGCGGGTACTCGCGGTCCGTCCGGATCTCCTCTGCCAGGACGTAACCCAGCGCCTCCCCAACGTTCAGCTTGGCAGTGGCCACAGCGCGCGGCCGGCTGCCAGCTTGCGTGATCACAATTTGCCGGGCTTCGTCGTAGCGCAGCATGAAGAGTCCCCGCCCCACTCAGACTAACCACCACATCGCTTTTTTGGAAATGGTTTATAGCCAGCGCGCCAGCAGCGTGCCGGGCTGGATGATGGTGGCGTCGCGCTCCGGCCCCGTGGAAATCATGCCGATCTCCACCTGCAGAAAATCGGACACAAAGCGCAAGTAATCCAGCGACGCCTTCGGGAGTTTCGCCGCGTCCTGCACCCCGTAGGTCTTCTCGCACCAGCCGGGCAGCGTCTTGTACACCGGCGTAACGCGTTCATATTCTTCCGCGGAGGCGGGCATTTCCTTCAGCTCCGTGCCCTTATATTGGTAGCCCACGCCGACTTTGATTTCGCGCTGGGTATCAAATACGTCGAGCTTGGTGATCGCCAGCGTATCTATGCCGTTGATCATCTTCGCGTAGCGCAATTCCGCCAGGTCCAGCCAGCCGCAGCGCCGCGGACGTCCCGTCACCGCGCCAAATTCCTTGCCGCGCTCGCGCACTTCCTTCGCTTCCAGGTCCGGCATTTCCGTGGGAAACGGCCCGCCGCCAACGCGCGTCGTGTACGCCTTGGAAACGCCGAGGACATTGCGGATTTTCGTGGGAGGCACGCCCATGCCCGTGGTGGCGCCCCCGGACGTCGCGCTGGAAGACGTGACGAAAGGATAGGTGCCATGGTCAATGTCCAGCATGGTACCTTGCGCGCCCTCGAAGAGCACCGATTTGCCTTCATCCAGCGCGCGGTTGGTCAATTCAGCGGTGTCGCAGATGTAGCTTTTGATCTTCTCGCCCAGCCTCAGCATCTCTTCCACTTCGCTCGAAAAATCGATGCTCGCGCCGTAGGCCCCTTGCGCGATGCGGTTTTTCTCCGCTACCACGCGCGCCGCCTTTTCGCGGAAGAGTTCCGGCGTCAGCAGGTCCACCATGCGCAGCCCACGCCGCGCCATTTTGTCCTCATAGGCCGGCCCGATGCCGCGCGAGGTCGTGCCGATCTTGTTGGCGCCGCGCGCCGTTTCCGCGGCTTTATCAAGTTCGCGGTGATAGGGAAAAATCAGGTGCGCGCGATTGCTGATGTGCAGCCGTCCGGCTACGCTGATCCCGCCTTTGGCCAGCATTTCGATTTCACCAACAAGCGCCGACGGATCAACCACCACCCCCGGACCGATAATGGCGTGCTGCTTCGGGCGCAGGATACCGCAAGGAATCAACTGCAGCACGTGACGCTCTTTGCCGATGATTACCGTGTGTCCCGCGTTGTGGCCGCCGGCTACCCGCGCAATGTAATCGAACGAACCCGCCAGGTAATCGACGACCTTGCCTTTGCCTTCATCGCCCCACTGCGCGCCAACCACTACCACCGATTTCATGCAAACGTTCTCCTGACCGAAGACCCTGCCGCGCCACACCATTTGCACCAGCCGCCACAAGACAGTGGTCAATACTGCAAATTACACCTGAAGCACCAATCTGAAATCGTACGATGCCCTCCCGCTGAACGCAAGCTCCAGTCAGCGTCTCGACTGTCTATGTCGAAGCGCACACAAATGCCCACCACCACACAGCGGAACTCTACGGTATTGAATACCTTGGTTCATTTGGCTAAGCATCATGGTATACAACCCATCATTTGCTTCATGACAGAAATACACTGACGCTGGCATCTACAAAGTCAGTAATGTCTTCTCAGAAATCTTTGATTCAAGTTGATGAACAATCATAACAAGCTCTACTTTGGCGTTAGCCTGCAAACCCAGACACATCGCTACGCCAGCTGCGTCAGTGCTTGAACGTTCCCTCAAGTGAAGCCGAAAGTTAGAGCCGCGCGGATCGAGCCCGTATGAATGAATGTGCATGGGGTCGCCTAGACGCGCAGGGTTCCGGAGATGGCCGAAGGAAAACTCACCCCGCATATAGTCAAGAAGGTGATCTTGCACTATCAAGGCAAGATGCTTGTTGAAGTGCTCGAAGGTTTGTATCTTGTGATGAATCTGAACAAGAATTGTCTTCGCAGTCATCTTCCAGTTCATGCCGAACGATTTTGGGTTGTCAACGTCTTTCCGCCTCACTTTGACGCCCGCGGTTGCCAGAAAGCGCTGGCGATCTGGCCAGACCGTTCCAGTTGTGTCGAGGGTTTGAAATTCAATGCCGACAAAATCCATGACCTTTCTGTTTTTCGCGGAGACCAAGAAATAATCAACGCTTCCGCCCGGAATCGTGATCTCCCCAACAATGTGGAGCTCGTTCCCCGGCTCATGGAGTGTGAGAAGATGAAGGCAATCTGTGAAGACCTGCCGCCGCTCTAGGAGACGGGACGGACAGATGATGATGTTTTCGTCGCCATATCTGACAGTGCAAGTCCCAATCGCAATGTCAGCTTGGCTCTTTCTGATCTTCCAACACTTTCGGTCAATGTAAGGGCAGTGTTGCTCGGCCACGATTTCGGCCCAATCCAGTGAAGACTCAGCTACGGCGGGATGACCGAAAAGTTCAACTATTGTCTTTTTCATAAGAGGAGGTGGCAGCGAGCCTTGGCATCCTGTATATAGTCGGGTGCTAAATCGATACCAATCGACTTCCTCTCAAGATGAAAAGCGACGGCCATTGTGGTCCCTGTTCCACAGAACGGATCGAGGACAATGCCATCTTTGGGGCAGGTTGCCAGGATGGGAATCTTACAAAGATCCTCGGGATAGGGCGCGTAGTGCCCACCCCTCCCTTGCGTGTCCTCCGGCATAATATCCCACACGTCCTTTGGCTTGCTGCCATTGGGATCGTACTTGAGAAAATAAAATCCCCTCTCCGCAATCTCCTTAGCTCTTCCGGATACCCGAGCAGAGTCTGAATGTGTGGTACGCTGCTGCCCCTTGATGATCATCCTGAAATCAGAAAGTCGTCCCATCCTCACGTCGTTTAAAATGTCTTCTAACGCCGAAAAAGCAGCCTTCTTCTGATTGTCGTTCAGCACGGTCGAAAGCTCTATTTGTCGCTTGTAGCGCACCCCCGACACACCAGTCGCTGAGATGACTGAACCATTTTCGACTCTCGCTTTCTGCGGCGTAGAACGAATGGCGTCTACATTATAGTAATACCTTGTCTGTTTAACGAAGTGGAATACATGTTCGTAGACATTCCGGAGCTTGTCACTTGCATTGTCCGGGCCGCCCTTCACCTTATGCCAGATGACACTGTTCCGCAGAATCCAACCCTGCCGATCAGTCATTTCAATTGCAACACGCCAGGGAATACCAACAAGATTCTTACTTTGATAGCTATCGCCTATATTCAACCAAAAAGATCCTTCGGGCTTCAGTACGCGCTTCACTTCTGCCGTGATTGCGCATAGATGTTCGACGTAATTGCGCCAATCCGATTCTAGGCCAATGCCCTCCTCCGAATACTGCCGGTGCCCCCAATAAGGTGGTGAGGTCATGCAGAAATCAATCACGCTGCTAGGAAAAAACTTGAGAACGTGAGCAGAATCACCGTGCAAGAAGAGTGGACGAACAGAGTCACCCGAAAGGTAATCGGCGATTTCGTGCCACCTCAGCTGTGTTTGTGTGGCTACTGACATTAAGAGTTCTTGAAGTTTGAGATTACTTCAACGTGGCCAAGCAAGCAACTCAGCCCTCCAGCTTGCACCGGTTGGCAACTCGAACTTCGGCTGTCCTCGCAAAGTACCATTGGCGCTTTTGCAGCGCTTCTCGCCTGTTTCCTTGCATCCCGGCGCGCCCTCCGTTAGCGTCAGAGTGATGGGGTGCCTCCCCCCTCCACAACGCGATAGGCAGCTCAAAGTCTTCAAAGGGAGAGTGTCTTGACGACTCCAATCATTACCCTGACGACCGACTACGGCACCAACGACCATCTTGTGGGCGTGCTCAAAGGCGTCATTCTGAAAATCAATCCGGACGCGCAGATCATCGATATCACCCATCAGGTCACCGCATTCGACCTGCTCGACGGCGCGCTGTCCATCGCCTTCGCGTATTCCTACTTTCCGCCGCGCAGCATCCACGTAGTAATCGTGGATCCCGGCGTGGGTACGGAACGCCGCCCCATACTCGTCAGCGGGCAGAATCACTATTTCATTGCGCCGGATAATGGCGTGCTCTCCGGCGTTTACGAAAAGGAGCACCCCGTTGTGGTTCGGCATATCACTTCCGAACACTATTTTCTGCAGCCGGTGAGCAAGACCTTTCATGGCCGCGATGTTTTCGCTCCCGTTGCCGCGTGGCTTTCTAAAAACTGGCAGCCCGCCAGCATGGGCGAGGAGATTGCCGACTTCAGGCGATTCGCCATGCCCAAGCCGAAGGAAGCCGACGGCCTGCTGAAGGGCGTGGTGCTGAAGGTGGATGCCTTTGGCAATTTGATTACGAATTTCCGCGTGGATGATTTGCCCGCCGATGCGCTGGAAAAGGGCGAAGTGCGGCTGCAAATCGGCAGCCATCCCGTCACCAAGTTCGTGCCGACCTTTGCGCACGGCGCGGCTGGCGAAGCGGTCGCCTACATCGGCTCTAGCGGCTTCCTGGAAGTCGCCATGAACAAAGGCAGTGCCGCCCGCACACTGGGCCTCGGCCGCGGCACACCCGTCCTGCTCACCAAAAGCTAGCCCGAATTTCGCTTAAGAATTTCGTCCCCCGTAGGGGTCCAGCATGCTGGACCCCATCTCGGCAACACGTAAGCGCCTGCGGCCTTTCTCTCCAGCGCCGGTGAAAAATCCGCCCTACCGGCTCTGTTCCACCGCACCCATCTGCGAGCGCGTGCGCGGGTCCAGCCAATCCCTCCACGCATCGCCAAGCAAATTGAACGCGAGCACCGCCAGGACAACCGCCAGCGCGGGGAAGACCACCATGTGCGGCGCGTCAAATAAATGGTTTCGCGCGTCGCTCAGCATCGCGCCCCAACTGGGAATCGGCGCGAGCACGCCCAAACCCAAAAAGCTGAGTGTCGCCTCCGCCAGAATCGCTCCGGCCATCCCGATGGTGGCCTGCACCAGCACCGGTTGAATCATGTTCGGCAATAGATGCCGAATCATAATGCGCAGTGGAGAAGCGCCCAGCGACCTCGCCGCCAGCACGAATTCGAGCTCTTTGGTCTTCAGCACTTGTGCGCGCGCCAACCGGGCGTAGCCCGCCCAGCCGGTAATGATCAGTGCCAGAATCACTTTGCCGATGCCCGGGCCGAAAAACGCCGCGAAGGCAATCGCCAGCAGCACCCCGGGAAACGAAAGAAACGCGTTGATCAGCAGCAGGTTTACGATGCGGTCAAAAACTCCGCCGCTATACCCGGCCAGCAGGCCCAGCGTCAAGCCAATCGAGCCGCAGCCCAGCACCACGCAAATGGAAACGAACAGCGACACGCGCGCGCCGTACAGAATGCGTGTGAGGATGTCGCGGCCCAGTTCGTCCGTGCCCATCCAGTGAGAGAGCGACGGCCCTTGCAGCCGCACGGCCAGATTTTGTGCGGCTGGCTTCGCGGGCGAAATCCAGGGGGCCAGCAGCGCCAGCAGCACCAGCAGGCACACAATCGCGAAGCCGATGCGCGCCAGCAGGCTCTGCCGCAGGAATGCCCGCAATGGCTCGCCGGATTTCATGACAGCCGCACCCGCGGATCGATCAGCGAATAGAGAAAATCGGTCAACAGGTTGACCAGCACATAGGAAAGCGCGATCACTAGAATGCAGCCCTGCAACAGCGGATAGTCGCGCGCGGAGATGGCTTGCACGGTCAGCCGCCCGATGCCCGGCCAGGAAAAAATGGTTTCCGTGACAATCGCTCCCGCCAGCAGAGTTCCGAACTGCAATCCGATGATGGTGGTGATGGGAATGAGCGCGTTGCGCAGCGCGTGCCGCACGAGTACTGCCGATGTCCGCAGGCCCTTCGCGCGCGCGGTTCGCACGTAATCGCTGGAAAGTTCCTCCAGCATCGCCCCGCGTACCATGCGCGTCAAAATTGCGGCCAGCGCCGCGCCCAGCGTCACCGCCGGCAGGATGTAGTTCAATGCCCCGCCCCGCCCGGAAACGGGCAGCCACCCCAATTCAATCGAAAACAGCGCGATCAGCAGCGGCCCCAGCGCCAGGTTGGGCACCGCCAGCCCAAACAATGTCAGCACGCCAACGGCGCGGTCCGCCGCTGTCCCCCTGCGGTGCGCCGCCAGCACGCCCGCGGGAATCGCAATCGCCATGCACACCAGCAACGCCAGCAGCGCAAGCTGCAGCGTGGCCGGATAACGCTCGAAAATCACTCGGCGCACCGGCGCCTGGAATTTGAACGATTGCCCGAAATCGCCGCGCGCCACCTGCCAAAGATATTTTCCGTACTGGACGATCAGTGGCCGGTCAAGGCCAAGTGTGTGCCGCAATTCCGCCGCTTGTCCCGGCGCGGCGCTCTCCCCCAGCATCTGCTCCACGGGGTCGCCCGGCACGATGTGGATCAGCAGGAAGACCATCGTCAGCACCAGCCATAGGGCCGGCAAGGTCAACAGGAAGCGGTGTAAGAAGTAGCGCGCCATTCGCCCGGAAACTCAGTGCTCCTTTTTTGCGGCTTTTGCTTTTGGGGACTCCACCGCCGCACCTGTTTCACTCTCCGGCTCTTTCTCCGCCGGGCGCAGCCGCTGTATTTTCACACGCGCCACGCGCCGCCCATCCATCTCAACCACGGAGAAGCGGTAGCCGCCGAACTCAAAGCTCTCGCCGCCGCGCGGGATGAACCCCAATTGGTCCATCACAAAACCGCCCACCGTCGCATACGCCGGATCCTCCGGCAATGAGATGTTGTACTGCGTATCGAGGTCCCGCACATTCAGCGCCGCGTCAAACACCACCGCGCCATCGGCAAGCGTCAGCGGCCGCTCCACCACATCGAACTCATCGTGAATTTCGCCCACGAGTTGTTCCAGCAGGTCTTCCTTCGTGACCAGGCCCAGAATGCTGCCAAACTCGTCCACCACCATCGCGATGCCCACACGCCGCGCTCGCAATTCCAGCAGCAATTCGCTGGCCGGCTTCGTCTCCGGCACAATCAGCACTTCCCTCAGCACCCGCCGCAAATCAAACGGCGGCGCCGGGGGCAGGTTTTCCTCCAGGCGGCGCTCGCGATCCAGCAAGACCCACATCATGTCCTTGATGTGTACGAACCCCAGCACGTGATCTTCGGTATCGCGATAAACCGGAATCCGCGAGCGCTGCGTCGTGGCGAACACGCGCATCACTTCGTCCAGCGTGGCTTCCACGGGAAGTGTGTGCATATCCGGCCGCGACACCATGATTTCCCGCACCTGCAGTTGGCTTAAATCAATCGCGCTGAGAATGAATTTCTCTTGCCCGGGCGCCAGCAATCCGCGTTCGCGCGCCTGCTGAATCTGAATCTGCAGTTCCTCCGTGGAATGCGCAACGCCGTGGCCCGTCGGCGCGGCCACACCCAGCGCTTTTACGACCGCACCTGAAATGCCATCCAGAAGATCAATCGCCCAGCGAAATGTATTCAGGAACCACTGGAAGGGCCGCGCCACCATTAACGCGACGCGCCCGGCACGCGCCAGGCTGATGCTCTTCGGCACCAACTCGCCAAACACCACATGGATTGCACTAAGGAAAAGGAAGGCGATGGTCAGCGCGACACCGTGCACCAGCAGGAGCATGCGCACACTGCCTTCCGCCGGCATCACCTGCTGCACCAGTTTCGCCAGCGTCATTTCGCCCAGCGCGCCAATCGCCAGGCTGCTGAGGGTGATGCCCACTTGCACGCCGGAAACCACGCGGTGCAAGTCGCTCAGCAAGTGTTCGACGATGCGTGCCTGCGCATTGCCCTTGGCCACCAATTGCCGCACACGCGATACCCGGACCGTCACCAGCGAAAATTCCACCGCGGCGAAAAAGCCGTTCAACGCCACCAGCACGAACACGCCAATCAGCCGCACCAGGAACATTCGCTTGCGAACTCCCCAGCCGCATTGTAGCAGCAGCTATCCTGCCCGTGGGGCCGGCGTCAAAAGGAGTTGCCTCGGCTACGATTTTACGGGCGAAGCATCCTCAATCGCCGTTACCAGGGCTGCATCAGCACGCGATTCATCTTTTCGCCAGGTTGCGCACGTTTCCCGGCTCCACTAAACTTAATTCCTCAGCTTTGAGGTGGAATTCGACTTGCGCATCATCCTGCGTCTTCTCTCTTGGCTTTTCGCCGTTGTGGTCCTCGCCTTCGCCGCCACCATCTGGTGGTTCGTCTATCGCCCGCTTCCCCAATTGGACGGCACCGCGCCGCTCCCCGGCCTGCAGGCCAGCGTCACCGTCGAGCGCGATAACTGGGGCGTGCCGCACATCCGTGCCACTTCCATCGAAGATCTGGCCGAAGCCCAAGGCTACGTCATGGCCCAGGACCGCCTTTGGCAGATGGATCTGCTTCGGCGCGCCGCCCGCGGCCAGCTCTCCGAAATTCTCGGCTCCGCCACACTAAAGATTGACAAGGAATTCCGCGTTCTGAACTTCGGCCGCACCGCGCAACGCGAAGTGCAACAGATGGACCCCGACCACCGCCGCATCCTCGAAGCCTACGCCCAAGGCGTCAATCGCTTCATCGAGCAGCATTCCTCCAAACTGCCAATGGAGTTCACGCTGCTCAAGTACAAGCCGCAGCCCTGGCAAGTCTCGGACTCCCTGGTCATCGGCGGTTACATGTATCGCACGCTCACCTACACCTGGCCGCATAAGCTAGATCGCGCCATCGTCATCGAAAAGGCCGGCCCGGAACTCGCCAAGGATCTTTACTGCGATGATGCCGCCCTGGACCACTTCGTCGTTGGCGACCCGAACGCCAAGGAAAATGGCCGTGACGCCTCGCAAGCCGATGCCGACGACGATGATGATGACGATGAGATGGATAGCGACGACGTGCTGAAAGCCGGGCGCGAACTCCATGTCCCTCCCGATCTCGCCAGCCAGCCGGACCTGACTTCCGCGCTCGCCGCCAGCGTGCAGGACTGGCTGCTCGATTCGCAGCGCGATATCCGGCGTTCGCTCGGCAGCAACAATTGGGTGGTCAGCGGCGCGCACACCGCCACGGGCAAGCCGCTCTTGGCAAACGATATGCACCTGGAGCTGACGCTGCCCCCGATCTGGTACGAAGTGCACATCACCGCGCCCGGCTGGAACGTCAAAGGCTTCGCCCTCCCCGGCTCACCGCTCGTCGTCGTGGGCCACAACGACCGCATCGCCTGGGGCTTCACCAACAATGGCGCCAGCGTGCAGGACCTCTACCTCGAAACGTTTAATCCCGCAAATCCCGAGGAATATCGCGTCAACGGCCAGTGGAAAAAGGCCGATGTTTTCGATGAAGTCATTCGCGTGAAGGGCGCTCCCGACGAGCACCTGAAGCTGATCGTCACGCGCCATGGGCCTGTGATCCACCCGGACGACGGCAAAAGCTACGCCATCCGCTGGACCGCGCTCGAACCCGGTGCGCTAGCCAACACCTATTTGTGGCTTGGCAAAGCGCAGAACTGGCGCGAATTCCTGGAGGTGATGAAGCGCGTGTGGGGCCCCGCACAAAACGCAGTTTACGCCGACGTGAACGGTAACATCGGCTACGTCATGGCCGCGCGCGTCCCCATACGCAAAAAGGGCCACGGCGAAGTGCCCGTGCCCGGCGATACTGATGATTACGAGTGGACAGGCTATATTCCCTTCGACCAGTTGCCCCGCAGCTACAACCCGGAAAGCGGCCTCATCGTGACCGCGAATGCGCGCGTCGTGGGCCCCGGCTACAAGCCATATCTCACCGATGATTGGGAAGAGCCGTACCGCACCGCGCGCATCTACGACTTGTTGCACGACAAGCACGACCTCCGGCCCGAGGATATGCTCAAAGTGCAAACCGACGCGTACAGCTACCCGCACGCCTTTCTCGCGGAGCAGCTTGTGGCTGCCGCGCAAGTCGCGCCACCGAAAGATCCTCGCGCGAAAAAGCTTATCGAGCAGGCCAAGGATTGGAACGGCATCGCCGACCCCAACTCCGTGGTCGTCTCTTTCCTGAACGCAGCGCTGTACCGCGCGCTCGATCTCATCCTCGAACCCCATCTTGGCCAGGACACGGAGCTCTACCATTGGCGCAAACTGGCTTTTCTGCAGCGCGTCCTTACCGAGCGCCCCGCGCGGTGGCTCCCAGCGCAGTTCAAGAATTATGACGAACTCCTGAGCGCCGCCGCCGATCGCGCCGTCGAGCGCTTGGAAAAACGCACCAATAAATCCGACCCCGAAGACTGGCAATGGAAGCGCTTCAACTATCTGGATATGCTGCATCCCCTCGGCCGCGAAGGCTTTCTGAAAAAGCTCTTTAGCCTTTCCGATCAGCCCCAGGCCGGCACCGCTTTCAGCCCCCGCGCCGCCAGCCGCAACCATGGCCCCTCCGAACGCTTTGTGGCCAATCTTGCGGATTGGGATCGTTCCATCCTTCTGATCCCTGGGGGACAATCTGGCCAGCCCGGCAGCGAGCACTACACCGACCAGTTTCATTACTGGCTCGAGGGCAAACCGATTTACGCGCCCTTCAGCAACGCTGCCGAAGCCAAAGCCAAAAAACACACGTTAACTCTGAAGCCTTGAGTTTCTAGCGGGTTGATGAAATGGCCTTTAGGAGGCCGGGGCTTCAGCCCCGGCGTAAAGCCCCTTAGAGGGATGGGCTTTGGCCCCTGAAGAAAGTATGTTCTGGTGAGCAACGTCTGAACACGCATGCCCGAACTTCCCGAAGTCGAAGCCGTAACGCGCAGCTTGCGCCCGCTCGTCCAGGGCCGCCGCATTCGTTGCGTGCACATCCTTCATCCCATCGCCACCAAGCCGCAATCTCCCACACGCCTCGCGAACTTCGCCGAGGGACGCCGCATCCTCGATGCCTCGCGCCATGGCAAATATCTCCTGCTCGTGGTCGACCGCGGCTTGATTGAAATGCATTTCCGCTTCGCTGGCCAGCTAATCTGGTTTCGTAGCGCCAGTGAGCTTCTTCGCCGCGCCAATCAATCGCCCGATGGCGTGCATGTGGACGCTGCGCTCGAACTCGACAAGGGCGTGCTGGGCTTTGCCGACCAGCGCCATTTTGGGCGTGTGCACCACTGGGAGTCTTTTGAAGCCTGCCCTTCCCTCCGGTCTCTCGGCCTCGATGCCCTTTCGCGCGAATTTACGCCTTCCTTTCTGCACGCGCGTCTCTCCGTTTCACGCCGCCCTTTGAAGGAATTTCTTCTCGATCAATCGAAAATCGCCGGAATCGGCAACATCTATTCCGCGGAAGCGCTCTGGCACGCCCGGCTGGACCCGCGTCGCCCGGCGAATTCCCTTAGCCGCACGGATTCCGCAAAACTCCATAAAGCGATTGTGTCCGTTCTCCACCGTGCTTTAGAATGCTGTCTGGACCCGCCGCCCGACTTTCGTGATCCGCAGTGGTGGTTCCAGGGGCTCGAAAAAATCCTGCGCGTCTACCAGCGCGAAGGATTGCCGTGCCGCTGCTGTGGGCGTGCCATCCGGCGCATCCAACAGGGCGGACGTTCCACGTACTGCTGTTTGCATTGCCAGAAGTAGGAGTTCGCTGAGGAAACGCCGTGAATCAAACTGCTCCGAAAAAGCTGGAACCTCCCAAGAAGCCAGATTTTGAGCGCTCCCTGGTGCGCCTTGAAGAAGTCGTGCGCAGGCTCGAAAGCCCGCAACTCTCTCTCGACGATGCCATGAAGCTGTTTGAGGAAGGCGTGGGGCTTTCCCGCGAATGCCAGAAGCAATTGGAAGAAGCCGAGGCCCGCGTGGAAATCCTGCTGAAGAAAGCCGATGGCAAGCTCGCCGCCGAACCCTTCGAGCCCGAAGGAGAGAGCAACGCGTAACGCTTCCGCAACTCCGCCGACAGGAACTCTTTCATCCCGATGAAACTTCCCGCCTTTTTTGAAGAAGACCGCGTCGCCGTTGACGCCCATCTGGACCGCCTGATGCCCGGGGACTCCGTCCAGCCGCCCTCGATTCATCAGGCCATGCGCTATTCCGTTTTTGCCGGCGGCAAGCGCATCCGTCCCATCCTGTGCCTGGAAACGGCACGCATCTTTGACGCCGACGTTTCGCCTGCCTTCTATCCCGGCTGCGCCATCGAATTCATCCACACCTATTCCCTGATTCACGACGATTTGCCTGCGCTCGATAACGACGATCTGCGCCGCGGTAAGCCTACCTGCCACAAGAAATTTGGCGAAGCCTCCGCGATTCTCGCCGGCGATGCTTTGCTGACACTGGCCTTTGAAACCATTGCCGCTTCTCCAGGCCCAGCCGATCGCCGCGTCGCCATCATTACGGAAATCTCCTCCGCCGCCGGCACCATCAACGGCATGGTCGGCGGACAGGTTGCCGACCTCGAAGCCGAAGGCCGGCGCGTCGGCCCCGAAACACTTGAATACATTCACCGCTCAAAAACTGCTGCGCTGATTCGCGCTTCGATCGCTTCCGGCGCGCTTTCCGCAGGTGCACCCCCCGACGATGTGGCGCGCCTGCGCCGCTTCGGCGAAACTATCGGCTGGGCCTTTCAGGTCACCGACGACATCCTCGACGTCGAGGAATCCTCCGCCGCGCTCGGCAAAACCGCCGGAAAAGATATCGCCCAACAGAAGGCCACCTATCCCGCGGTCTTTGGCCTGTTCCGCTCCCACGAAATCGCTAATGAACTGGCCAACAAGGCCATCGCGGAATTGCAGCCCTATGGCGAGCGCGCCGAATGCCTCCGCGCCATCGCCGAATTCCTGGTCCTTCGCCGCACCTAAGATTTTCAGTTTCCGGCGGCGCCCCCGCATTCCGAAAGAAACGCAATGCCACCCAAATCCCCACGCAAGCGGCTCGACCTTCTCCTCGTCGAGCGTGGCCTCGCCGAATCGCGCCAGAAAGCGCAAGCGATGATCCTGGCGGGCGAGGTCACCGTCGATGCCAAGCGCGCCGAAAAAGCTGGTCAACCTGCCGCGGAGAATGCGCACATCGAAGTTCACAGCCGCCTGCAGAAATATGCCAGCCGCGGCGGCTTCAAGCTCGAAGGCGCACTGGAAGATTTTCGCGTCAGCCCGCAGGGGAAAGTCTGTCTCGACGTGGGTTCCTCCACCGGCGGCTTCACTGATTGCCTCCTGCAGCAAGGCGCGGCGCGCGTCTACGCAGTGGACGTTAATACCGATCAACTCGCCTGGAAATTGCGCGAAGACCCGCGCGTGATTGTCCTCAAGAAGAACGCCCGTGAATTGGCGCCCGGCGATCTTCCCGAACACGCTGACCTCGTCGTCATTGATGCCTCTTTCATTTCCGTCACCAAGATTCTTCCCGGAGCCGTCGCCTGCTGCAAGCCCGGCGGCAAGCTGCTCATCCTCATCAAGCCGCAATTTGAACTGGAGCGCGCCGACATCGGCAAGGGCGGCATCGTGCGCGATGCCAAGCTCCATGAAAGGGCCATAGCCAGTGTCCGCCGCGCCGCCGAATCCCTCCGCCTCACCGGCCTAGAAGTCTCTCCCAGCCGCCTCCCCGGCGCGGAGGGCAACCAGGAGTATTTCCTTCACGCGGTGAAACCCCCTACGGTAGAATCGCTCTAGTCCATGCAGCCTACTTCTCCCTTCAAGACGATCGGCATTATCTCGCGGCCCCGGCGTACCAACTTGGCCGAGGTCATCCCTGGGCTGTTGCGCTGGCTCGAAGAGCGCGGCGTAACGCCTATCTACGATCCCGAAACCGCCAGTTGCCTGAAGGACGGAGCGCTCGGCACCACGCGCCACAAAATCGCTGAGGAATCTGACCTGCTGCTCGTTCTTGGCGGCGACGGCACCTTACTCGCCGCGGCCCGCGAAGCCGCCGCGCGCGCCGTTCCCGTGCTCCCCATCAACATGGGCAGCCTTGGCTTTCTCACGAGTTTCACAGTCGAGGAACTTTATCCTGCGCTTGAAAATGTGTTGGCGGGGCGCGCGACGATCAATGAACGCGTGCTGCTGCTCGTCGAGCGTGTAAACGCCGGCCAGATCGTTACGCAACAACGCGTCTTGAACGACGCTGTCGTTCACAAGGGCACGCTGGCGCGCATGATCGAGCTTGAGCTTTTCATCGATGAAGGCTTCGTCTGCCGCTACCGCGCTGACGGCTTGATTGTCGCCACGCCCACGGGCTCCACGGCCTATTCCATGTCCGCCGGCGGACCCATCGTCCACCCCGCCGTGGAATCCATCCTCATCACGCCCATCTGCCCGCACACGCTGAGCGATCGGCCCGTCGTCGTGCGCGACACTTCAAAAGTCGAGTTGCGTCTCTCGGAAAGCGCGGATTCCGTGTTTCTCACCCTCGATGGCCAAACCGGCGTGCCCATGCAGCGCGGCGATCGTGTGCGCATCACCCGCGCCGCCGAACGCCTCAGGCTCATCCAGCCGCCCAACAAAACCTACTTCGAGATTCTCCGCAGCAAACTCAAATGGGGCGAAGCCTGAGCCTCAACCCAGCCTGTGGCACAGTCACTCCTGACTGTGCTCTTGGGTCTACTCCTGTAGTGGCCGATCTTTAAATCGGTTTCCATGTAGCGCAGCGCGGGCTTGCACGCCATCGGCCAGCTCTTGGGTTTGGTTTTTTCTTCACGGGGTCGGAGCTTCAGCTCCGACATCACGCTAGCCCCCAAATTGCGCTTCAGCCCCTGAAGATTCTGCCTCGTGCGTCCGCCGGTCCTCAGATCGCCTCTTTCTCTTATTCCACTCTGTCGAAAAATCCGCCCTAAAACAACGCATCCGTCCGCAAAACATCGTCCTGCGTTTCGCGCCGCCGGATCAAGCGCGCGCGCTTCCCTTCCACCAGAACCTCCGCGGGACGCCCGCGTCCGTTGTAATTCGAGGCTTGCACCATGCCGTAAGCGCCTGCGGCCCACAGCGCTACCACATCCCCGGGCGTGACCTCGCCCAACGGCCAGCCTTGCAGGAAACAATCGCCCGTCTCGCACACCGGGCCAACCACATCCACTCGTTCTCTCGCGCGGCTCTGCGCTTTCTTCTCGCTGACCCGTGTGACCGGGTGCGGCGCATCATAAAGCACCGGCCGGATCAGATCATTCATGGCCGCATCTATCACCACAAACGATTTGCGCGAATTCTCCTTGGTATAGACCACGCGCGATAGCAGAATCCCCGCCTGCGCGATAATCGAGCGCCCCGGTTCCAGCAGCAGCTCCACTCCGAGCGGATGCACCACCTTTGCAACCATCCGCGCGTAGGCCCTTCGCGATGCGGGTTGCTCCTTCGTGTACCGCACGCCCAGCCCGCCGCCAAAATCCAGGTACTTCAGCGCGATTCCCTGCTTCCGCAAGTCCAGCAGATAACCCGAGAGCCGCTCCAGCGCTTCACGAAATGGCCCTAGCCCCACAATCTGTGACCCAATGTGCGCGCTGATTCCCTGCCATCGGATATGTCTCGCATTGCGCTGCGCCAGATACATCGCACGCGCTTCCTTCCAGCTCACTCCGAATTTGTGTTCGTGGAGACCCGTCGAGATGTGGGGATGTCCCCCCGCCTTCACATCGGGATTCACGCGCACCGAAACGCCCGGCACAACGCCCTGCCGCGAAGCCTCTTCGGCCAGCACTTCCAATTCCGCCGCCGACTCCACGTTGAACTGCAGGATTCCCGCCGCGCTCTTCCGGCCGCCCTTGTACTTCAGGGCCGCGCGAATTTCCTCGCGCGTTTTTCCCACACCCGAAAACACGATGCGCTCCCCGCGCACCCCGATGCGCCCCAGGTGGTCCAGCTCGCCGCCCGAAACAATGTCGAACCCGCTGCCCCGCTGCGCCAGCAGCTTCAGAATCGACAAATTGCCGTTCGCCTTTACTGCAAAGCACAGCAGGTGCGGCATACGTCCCAGCCCGCTTTCCAGTTCGTCAAACGCCTCTTCGATGGCCCGGCGGCTGTACACGTACGTTGGCGTCCCGAAACGCTTGGCAATCTCCGTCAGCACCACACTCTCGCAACACACCTCTTTGGCCGCGCCGTGAGCTTTCCACGCAAAATGCGGCGTGAACCGCGCCGGGTCCACGTACTCCAGATTCTTCCGGGCCTGCTCAGGATTGCTCATTTCACTTTGGCGATGACCAGCGTGCGGTCGTCGGAAAGCGGCGCGCCCTGCGTGAACCAGTCCACTTCCTGCAGGATCTGGTCGGCCATTTCCGCCGCGGTCATTTCGTGATGCTGTTCGATGAAGCGCAGCAAGCGCGTGGTGCCGAAGAACTGGCCGTCGCTGTTCGTCGTTTCCGCGATACCGTCCGAGTGAAACACCAGGATGTCGCCGGCCTGCAGCGTCACGCCCCATTCGTCGTACTGCGTCTCCTCGAAGATTCCCAGCGGGAACCCCGTCAGGTCGATGCGCTCGCAACGCCCATCCTTATACAAGAGCGGCTGCGACTGCCCCGCGTTCGCCACCCGCAGCTTCTGCCGGCCCTTCTGCCACGTGGCAAAACATGCTGTCATGAACCGCCCTTCAATCCGCCGCTCGCCCACCAGATGGTTCATCTGCCGCAGCATTTCCGCGGGCTGCAACTTCTGCGGCGCCAGGCTGCGCATGATGCCGATGGCCACCGCGCCATACAACGCCGCCGCTGTGCCCTTCCCGCTGACGTCGCCCAGCGCAATGCCCAATTGCTGCGGCCCGTAACGCAGAAACTCGTACAAATCGCCGCAAACTTCCCGCGCGGAAAGATATCGCGCCGCAACATCCAACCCGTAGTCATCCGTCGGCACCGGCCGCAATAGCGCGCCTTGAATCCTCTTCGCCGCCTGCACTTCGCGGTCGAGTCGCGCTTCGTCCTTCGCCACCTGCTCATACAGCCGCGCGTTTTCCAGCGACACCGCAAGATTGGACGCCAGGATCGACAGCGTCTGCACGTGGTCGGCGTTGAAATAATTGAGTTGCGGGCTTTCCAGATCGAGCACGCCAATCACCTTGCCCTTGTGCATCATGGGAATCGCCAACTCCGACCGCGTCTCCGGATTTATCATCAGGTAGCGCTCATCCTTGGTTACATCGGGCACCAGCACGGGCTCCCGCAGCGTCGCCGCCGCGCCCACAAGTCCTTCGGTCGCCGCCACGCGCATTTTGCCTTGCACTCTCTGCCCGTGCTTCACATCCACTCGGTGCCGGAAAATGTGCTGCTCTTCGTCGTACAGCATGATGCTCAATATCTGGTAATCGATGACCCGCTTCACCTGTTCCGCCGCGTGGCGTAACAGCTCTTCCACATCCAGGATCGAGCTGATCTCCCGGCTCACCTCATTCAGCACCAGCAGCGTTTCCGCCTGCGCGCGCACCTTCTGAAACAGCCGCGCATTTTCGATGGCTACCGCCAGGCGGCTCGCCAGCAGCGCCAGTATGCGCTGCTGATCTTTCGTGAAGTAGTCCAGGTGCTGGCTCTGGATATCCAGCACGCCCACGCACTTCCCGCGGAACATCAGCGGCACCGCCAATTCGGAGCGCACGCTCTCTATCGCATTGATGTAGCGCGGATCCTGCGAAACGTCGCTCACCCGCACCGGATGGCCCGTCGCCGCCGCCGTTCCGGTAATGCCCTGCCCGATCGGCACGCGCAAATTCTCCGCCAGCCCCGGCGGATAGCCGATTGCGAACCGGTGCGTCAGGTACGCGCCCTCTTCATCGGCCATCAGCACGCCGAATAGTTCGTAGTCGATGTGCCGCTTGATCAGCACGGCGGTGTGCGCCAGAACCTCGTCCAGGTCCAGCGACACATTCACCTCATCCCCGATTTCCGCAAACGTCGCCAGCACTTCGGCGGAAGTCTCCGGGTTCTCTGCAGGTGGAGCTGTTTGTAATTTGGGATCCGTGGCTTCCATGTATCCCTTAATTATAGCAGGCGTTTCCGGAAGGTTCCGCTGGAGCGGCTCACATCCCGTGCAAATCGATTGCGCGGCCGGGTATTACCGCACGAATGGAAGCGTCCGTTACTCGTTCTTTGTTTTTCCGCGCGACCCCAGCTGCAGCACGCACACATCCGGCAAATTCCGGTAGCGCTCGTCAAAATCCAGCCCGTAGCCCACCACAAATTCATTCGGGATCGGGAACCCCGTGTAATCGGCTTTCACGTCCGCAATGCGGCGCTCCACCTTGTCCAGCAGCACCGCCACGCGCAAGTGCCTCGGTTTCCGCTCTTCAAACAATTTCAACAGGTATTTGAGCGTCAGTCCGGTGTCCAGGATGTCCTCGACAATCAGCACCGTGCGCCCCTCAATGCCGACGTCGAGGTCCTTGGTCAACTTCACTTCCCCCGTCGAATCCGTGCCCTTGCCGTAACTCGATACCCCGAGAAAATCGAAGGACACCTCGCCGCCCAATTCCCTTGCCAGATCCGCCAGAAAAAAGATCGACCCTTTCAGCACGCCGATCAAGTGCAGGGTGTCATCCGGGAAACCCCGCCGGATTTCCCGCGCCATCTCCGCAACCCTCGCTCGGATTCGCGCATGCGAAATCAGCACGCGCAGCGCTTCACCCGGGCGGTGTCCTTCCTGTTCTTTCGCTGTCTTCCGATTGCGGATTTTGCTCACAGCCGGCTGCTCACCGAGGTTGCCGATCGGTCTTTCATGAAATGTGAATTCCCTTCTCTGAAGTCAATCTCTCTGCTCCAAATTTCCATCAATCGTATGTTCTGCCCACGATGCTGTCAATTCAGCCGTTTTCTTGCCGCCGGCTATCTCGCGCATTCCGCGCTTCGTCGGCTATACTTCTTCTCTGTCAACTCATGTTCCCCATCGCTAAATCCAGCATCCTGGTTGTCTCCGCGCTCTTCCCGATCGTGAATCCGCTCGGTGGCGCACCGATTTTCCTTTCCCTCACTCACTACTACTCCACCATCCAGCGCAAGCTCCTTTCTCGCAATATCGCTATCAACAGCTTCCTGCTTCTCCTCGGATCCTACTTCATCGGCACGCACATTCTCGCGTTCTTCGGAATTTCGCTGCCCGTAGTGCAGGTCGGCGGCGGCCTCGTCGTTATGGCCGCGGGCTGGAACATGCTCAAGCAAAAAGAAGGAGACGAAACCCGCGGCAACGTTCAGCAGTCCGTGGATCCCCGCGATCTCTCCAGCCGTGCTTTCTACCCTCTAACCCTTCCGTTGACCGTTGGCCCTGGTTCCATTTCCGTGGCCATCACGCTCGGCGCCAACGAACCCCATCATGGAGCCAGCATTCTCTTTTCCATCATTGGCGCCGTCATCGGCTCGCTGCTCATCGCCGTCAGCGTCTATTTCTGCTATGCCTTTGCAGACCGTCTCGCGCAAATTCTCGGCCCCACCGCCATGACGGTGATCATGCGGCTCACCTCATTCCTGCTCGTTTGCATCGGCGTGCAAATATTCTGGAACGGCTTTTCCGCGCTGTTGAGCTCCCTCCCCGCGATGGCCCGCTGACTTTTGCGCCCCGTCTTTTCCTTACTTCCAATCCGGCAACGCTCTTCTTCCCAAAATCGCCTCTGCCGCCCAGCATCCCAAATAGACCGATTGCGCCACGCCATGGCCTGAGTACGCTCCCAGCACAATCGCGTTTTCGCTTGCCGGATGCCGCTCAAACACCGGTTTCCATTCCCACGTCATGCAGATTGGTCCGCCCCAGCGGTGCGTGATCTCCACGTCTTTCAACGCCGGATGCAGCCCATGCACGCGCCTCTCAAGCTGCGTGAACAATCCCGCGGCCTCACCACGCTCGATATCCAGCGTCCCCAATTCACGCCAATCCTGCAGGAATACCAACCCGCTCCCGAAAACCACCTGATTCTCCGCCAGCAGCCGTCCCCACAGGTACGGCAAGTCCACCGTGTAAAACGGCTTTCGCTCTGCCAACCCAATCTTTTGTAGTTGGTCGTCTGTCAAAGATTGCGTTGCCACAGCAAGCGTGAATGCCGCTCCCGCCCTCTCATTTAATCCGGTCATTTCCAGCGCAAACGCATTCGTCGCGAACAGGACTTTTCCTGCCTGCACCACGCCGCTTTTCGTCCGTAACTCCACCTCTCTGGCAAACCGCGCCTCCTCCACGCCACCTTCCTCAAACAGCATCGCGCCCGTGCGCTCCGCCGCCCGCGCCAAACCGCTTACCATCTTTCCTGGATTGATCGTGCCGCCCGGCACTTCCTTCACAGCGCAAAGTTCCCCCGAATCCCTCCACCGGATCGGCGAATTCTCAAGTGGCGCCGCTCTCCCCAATTCGTACGCACCCGGCAGCGACACTTCGCCCTCCACTTCCAACTCCTGCAGAATTTTCTGATATCCCCCGAGCACATCGCCCAGCCCCTCCAACTCGCCGGCCGCGCTTTCCGCCAGCGCCACGCCTCCCGTGTACCCACTCGATCCCGCGCCAAATTGCCCCGCCTCAAACAGCGCCACGCTTTTCTCCGGCGCCAGACGCTTCAACCACGCTGCCGCCGCCAATCCCGTGAACCCGCCGCCCACCACTGCAAAATCCATTGCCGCCGGCAGCGCTCGTGGCGTCGCCCGGAACTCTACTGTCCACGGCCGTCTTCCCCAATTCTTGTTTCCACTCATGCTGCCCTCTCTCGCTCTTCTCCACTCTATACCCGCCTCTCTCCGCGCTCCCTCCTTTTGTAGTGGCCGATCTTTAGATCAGCTCTGTTCCTTTCCCTCTTCTTCGCGCAGGTCTATAATCCGCCTGTAGGTCTTGGGCGAAAGGAGTACGCCCATGAGTATTTCCTCGCGTTTGAAGTCTTTCCTGGATAGCAAGCAGATCCCCTACGAATCGCTCTCTCACTCGACTTCGTACACCGCTCAGGGTGTGGCTGCGGTCATGCAAATCTCCGGCAAAGAGATGGCCAAGACCGTCGTGTTGCGCGCTGGCGAGCGAGGCGATGAAACGATTCTGGCGGTTCTGCCGGGCCCCCGGCATGTGAAACTCGACAAACTGTCCGCGGCCATCGGCAAGCCGGTGCGTCTGGCCACTGAGTTGGAGTTCAGCACTCTCTTCCCCGATTGCGAACTCGGTGCCATGCCGCCATTCGGCTCGTTGTACGATTTGCCCATCTACGTGGATGAGTCGTTGGCTCAGGACGTCGAAATCGTCTTCAACGCTGGTACGCACCACGACGCCGTGCGCTTGCGCTACGACGACTTCCTGCGTCTCGCGAATCCGACCGTCTGCTCCTTCGCATGACGCTCGCTCGCCGCTCCGTGCCTTCGCCTGTGCAACGATTGTTGTGTGCCCTGGCGCGTCCCACTCGTCCCTACCAGCGTGCCGAGTGATTATCTTTCTTTAGGAGGCCGGGGCTTCAGCCCCGGCGCAAAACCTCTTGGGTGAATGGGCTTTAGCCCCTGAAGGGAACCTTTTCTGTGATTCTCAGCAATCTTCTGCACTTCCCTCCGCACTTCCGCACCCAATAAGGCCGTGGTATCCGGCCCCACATCCCCAATAAAAAAGGAGAGGGCCGCCCCTCTCCTTTTGCCATTTCAATTTTTCTTCCTTCCTAAATGTGGCAGCTTTCCTGTCCTCTCTTCTCCAAATACCGCTGGTGGTACTCTTCCGCGCGCCAGAAAGTTCCCGCCGGCGTGATCTCCGTCGCCACCGGCCGGTGAAACTTTCCGCTTGCTTCCAGCGCTTGCTTGGATTTCAACGCCATCGCCTGCTGTTCTGGCGTGTGGAAGAAAACCGCCGTGCGGTACTGCTTCCCGAAGTCGGGCCCCTGCCGGTTCACTTGCGTGGGATCGTGCACCTTCCAGAACAGCTCCAGCAGTTGCTCGTAGCTGACCTTCGCCGGATCGAACGTCACCTGCACGACTTCGGCATGGCCCGTCTGATCGGAGCACACTTCCTTGTACGTGGGGTTCTCCGTCCGCCCGCCGCTGTAGCCAGACGCCGCATCCACCACTCCCGGCACGCGCCGGAAGGCCGCCTCCACTCCCCAGAAGCATCCTGCACCAAATGTGGCGATCTCAGTCATGCTCCTCCCCCCCGAATCGTCGTTACACACCTGTATCCGCTCTCTTGGATGCGCCAGCCGTGTTTTTCGATTCGCTGCGTAGTTACTGAGGCTTCCGCTTTGGCGCGGGCTTTAAGGCACTTAGTTCCTTCGCCTTTTCCGCGGCTGTTTCCTTGTATGGCGAATCCACGGAAGCGGCATCCGTGAACGCCTGAATCGCTTCCGGCTTCTTCTTAAGGTTCACGTAGGCAAATCCCAGCCGGTACTGATTTCGCGCATAGTTCGTGGCATCAGCCTTCAGCAGGGGCGCCGCGCTCAAAAGATTCTTCACCGCCGCGGCACTGTCCTTTTTCTGCAGGCTCACTTGCCCGAGCGCGCTTAACGCCAACCCCTTCTGCAGGTCATTTTGTTTCTTCCACTCTTCAGCGCTCACATTTTCCGGCTTCTTCGCCGTATCGCAGAGCGCACTTACTTTCTTCGCATACTCCTCCGCTTTGTCCAATTGCGTGCCCGCTTGGCTGTAGTAATCCGCCAAGACCAGCAGCATCCCGACGTTGTTCGGGTCTTTCGCCAGGACCCCATTCCCCAGGTCCAGCAACTTCCCCGTGTCCTGCGCTTGCTGATAAGCAAAAACCGCATCAATCAGCGCGTGTTGGGCATTCGGCGAATCGGGAAAGATCTTCGCAAAACGCGCCAGGAAATCCGCCTTCTTCGCCGGCTCCTTCGGCTGGTACGCCGCGTTCAGCATTGACTGCTCAATGTAATCCTGGCTCTCCTTCACCTGTTCCAGCTTCCGCGTCTTCTGCTCGTCCCAATAATCCGCCGCTGTTCCTGCTGGTGCGGGTGCCCCTCTGTAGCGCTGCAGGATCCCGGCCGTCTTTTCGCCATAGGCAAACACGCGTTCCGTGTCTCCCTTCTCACTCGCCGCACGCACCATGTTCACTCCGTTGGAATAGTTCTCCGGGTCGCGTGCCCACAGCTTGTCGCCATACTCGAAGGCCTTGTCGTATTGCTTCGCGTTGATGTAATAGTTCACGTACTGCTCATCCGCGATGATCTGAAAATCATCGTCGGAATGCGCGTTGGAAAATTCGTCAATTAGCTTTAGCTTCTCCGCAGGGTCGGTCGCCGCGTTGATCGCCGTGAGCTGGTGGTCCTCATCCGAACCTGTGGAGATCGGAACAGTTTTGCCGAGTTGTGCCATGCTGGCGGGAGCGATAATCGCTAGGAGCAATAACAGGCCAGTAAGAAATCGTGCGCGTGCCATGCTTACCTCCTGTGCCTTTGAAAAGCTTTCTTCCGCATTCTATCTTACATCGCATCTTACTTCCCTGCGGCCCTCCGCGCAAACCCTTTCGCTTCCCTTGCCCAGCGGCCATCCTTCCGCCAGCCGAACGACCGTCAGAAGGCGCGTGAGATTCCGATCACCCGGGTTACAGGGAGCGAGTCTACCTGTCTGGCAGAAGATGATCGGTCGGTTTTGTTTGGATGGATTGACGTCGCACAAAAAGAGACTCCAACTAGCCTGACCGGATGAGTTGCACGCCTCGCAACCCGGAAGTGGCCAAACGCTTTGCTTCAGTTGCGCAAAACTTCTGAAGTGTTGCCGATTCTGCGCCCAGTTTGAACAGAATTCATTCTCTCGTGCCTCAAGATTTGAGCAGCGGCGTCCAAACGACCATAGGAGTGGGCGCGCGGTTCGCCCATGCGTAATACGGGATGAAGGTGAGTGGCACTTTGGTAGTTTTGCCTGCAGCGGCAGATGAAGGGAAATAGAGCGCGCGGCGGGCATCAGAAGCATGCACCGCGGCTCCCTCGTGATGCAGGACGACAACTCCGTCGAGGAGGCCCTTCTCAAACGAATCAGAAAAGCCCTGCTCCGGTTTTGCACTGTCCGTCAACAGGGCGACCTCGGCGAGAGCCACGCCCGCAGGCTGATCCAGTTGCTCCAAGCAATAAACCAGAGGACCGCGCTGGACGGCAACGCGCCCATTGTCTTCGACCACGCGCGCGTTTGCTTCCAGAATTTGCGGCGACATTTCGAGATCGAGATGAATCACATCGCCCGAAGTCCAGCGCCGACGCAGGGGAAGATAGCGGCCGGACTCGCCTCCCGGAACTGGCTTACCGTTGACGGTAACCGAGCACCGCCCGCTCCACCCGGGAATCCGAAGATAAATCGTGAATTCGGCGGGCGAAGAGGGACTCACCTCGATCTCCACCACGCCCTGCCACGGATAGTTCGTCTTCTGAACGACTTTCAGCGACGTCCCATTTCTCAGGTGCCAGTTCAGTTCTGAATTGTGGAAGAGGTGAACGTACAGGCCGTCCCGGCTCGTGCTGTAGAAATAACCGGGCAACGATGCGAAGGTGCGCTCGAGGTTCGGCGGGCAGCATGTGGTGTCGTACCACTCGTTGCGGATTTTGTCGCCGTTTTCCGGATCGAAGGCCAGCGGATTGCGATAACAATAGAGCGTCCCGCTCAGAGACATCCCGGAATTGATGCCGTTGTAAAGCGCCCGCTCGATGACGTCGGCGTAACGCGCATCGCCGGTGGCCGCAAGCATGCGCCAATTCCACATCATATTGCCGATGGCAGCGCAGCTCTCGCCATAGGCCTGAGCATTCGGGAGTTCGTAATGTTCGCCGAAGGCCTCCCCGTCGCTGCGCGCGCCGACGCCTCCGGTGATGTACATCTGCCTGGAAACGAGATCGCTCCAGAGCGTATTCAGCGTTTTCCAGTAGGAGTCATCGCCGGTTTCCAGGTAGTAGTCCGCAGCGCCGCAACACGCGTACATCGCGCGGACGGCGTGGCCTTCCAAATGGGTTCGCGAGGTGAAGGGCTTGCCACAGAAGTGATAGACATAATCTCGCTTCTCGAGGGCGATGCGGTCGTCACCGTTAAGAACGTACTCCGCGAGGCGGAGCTGGCGCTTATCGCCAGTCATGCGATAGAGCTCCACAAGGGCGAGCTCGATCTCCGGGTGGCCGGAAAAAATCGGTTTCTTATCCGGGCCGGGGCCGTACGCGGGCAGAAGAAAATCGTTCACAAAGCGAATCCCGGCGTCCAGCAATGTGCGCTCCCCCGTGGCGCGGTAGTACGCCGTCGCTCCCTGGAGCAGGTGGCCGATGTCGTAGAGTTCGTGACCCCATTGCTGCGTCCGCGGCTCCATCCGCTCGGAAGCGAGTTTGCCGGCAAAGTAGGTGTTCAGATAGCCGCCGGGCTCCTGCGCCGCAACCACATCTTTAATCATGGATTCGGCAATGGCACGAAGCTCCGGGCGATCGCCAGACTGCAAGGTGAAGCCAACCGCCTCCAGCCATTTGTAAACATCCGAATCGGAATAGACCGGGCCGCGCTGCGGGGCATTGCTCTTGCCCGTCAGCCGGCGGAAGTTGTCCATGCGGCCGTTGGCTTCCAGCAATTTCCCCATGGAAGGAATACTGTTTTCGACGTTGGCCGTGCGGCGCGACGCCCAGAAACCCGTGTCAATTCTGACCGCGTGAACAGGGATGTTTTTCAATTTGGCGTAGGGCGAATTTGCCAGATTCAAGATGCCCTGTTCGTTCCAAGGCGGATTGGCCGTCAGTGCAACGCCCGTCGTTTGGTTCGGGAAAAATGAGGATAGGGGCTGGGGCATATTTGAAAGGACAGCAACGGAAGCGGCGGCCGACACAAATTGCCGGCGGGTTACTCTTGCGGACATGGCGATGCACTCCTTCGACCTGGAACTGGGGTCGATACTAACGTGAGGAGACTCCCCATACAACTGAATCGACCATTCTCTGGCAGATCGCCCAAGCCGATATCCCTGGAACCGCCCGCTCCCCAGCGCATTTGACGCAACTCTCCCTTTCGCGAGAAAATTGAGCGTTTGAAAAGCATCCCCAATCAAGACTGTGGGCCACTGAGCAGCGGCAGCAGCCGTAGCCCTCATCCAAATTGATGCGAGTGTTTTCATGAACCAAGGAGACTGCGGAATGATAAACCGAATCATCGGCGGGACACCCAGGCGCGCAGGTTTCATCCCTTTGCTGGGCCTTTTCCTGGTTTCACTGGCCGCAACTCCGCTTTTACACGCCGATGAGCCTTTCGCCCGCAGCAAGGATTACGACCTGGAGCACTCCCGCATCGCTTTGCGCTTTGACCTGCAGCAAAAAAAGGTTATCGGAGACGTCACCCACACGCTCACGATTCTGCGCGATACCCAACGCATCACCTTCGATTCCGTCGGCCTTCAGATCCAGAGCGTCACCCTGAATAAAGCCGCAGCTACGTTCGAGAACTCCGAGGACAAGCTCCACATTACCCTTCCCAAACCCGCCAAACCCGGCGAGAAATTCACCGTCGAGATCAAGTACGAAGGCAAGCCCACCAAGGGCCTCTACTTCATCCTTCCCGACAAGGACTATCCCCATCGCCCCAAACAGGTTTGGACGCAGGGCGAATCGGAGGACACGCGCTACTACCTGCCCACCTACGACTACCCGAATGACCGTCTCACCACGGAAACGATTCTCACCGTCCCTGCCGACTGGCTCACCGTCTCCAATGGAAAACTCATCAGCGTTACCGATGCGGGCAGCGGACTGAAGACCTGGACGTGGCGCGAATCGCAGCCCAGTTCCACCTATCTCTTCACCGTCGTTGCCGGCGAGTTCGCCGAAGCCAAGGATACCTGGCGGAACATCCCCGTTACCTACTATGCGCCCAAGGATCGCGGCGACCGCCTCACCGTCAACTACGCCCGCACTCCCGCGATGATTGACCTCTTCAGCAAAAAACTTGGCGTGGATTATCCCTGGGAGAAATACGCGCAATCGATAGTTGATGATTTTGTCGCCGGCGGCATGGAAAACTCCAGCGCCACCACCAATGCCTCCAGTTCGCTTCGCCATCCGAAACTGGTCCCCGAATACCCACAGGACGAAGATCCGCTCATCTCGCATGAACTAGCCCACCAGTGGTTCGGCGACCTGGTCACTTGCAAGGATTGGGGCAACATCTGGCTGAACGAGGGTTTCGCCACCTTCATGGAATCTGTCTGGACCGAAGCGCATTTCGGAAGAGATTTCGCGGACTATGAACGCTGGGAAACTTCACGCCAGTGGTTCTCAATGCAGGGGCTCTATGCCAAGCCCATCGTGCGCCACGATTTTGACGATTCCAGTGAATTTGACGGCAACGCTTACGCCAAGGCCGGCTGGGTCCTCTACATGCTTCGCCACGAGCTTGGCGAGGACGCCTTCTACGTCGGTTTGAAACATTATCTGGAGGTCAACCGCGGCAAAAATGTGGTCACCGCGGACTTGACCAAGGCCATCGAAGAGGCCACGCACACAAACGTCGACCAGTTCTTCAGCCAGTGGATTTACGGATCCGGCGCACCGAAGCTCGACGTCAGCTACACCTACGATGAAACCAAAAAGCAGGTGGTGCTCACCGTCAAGCAAACCCAGAAGCGCGAGGGGTACGTAGGCCTCTTCCGCTTTCCGGTGGACCTCGAAATCACCAATGCCGCCGGCCCGAGGCTCTACAACATCCTCGTGTCCAAAGAGTCGGAGAGTTTTTCCCTGCCCTCGGAGACAGCCCCGCGCATGGTGCTCTTTGACAAGGGCACCCAAATCTTGAAGTTCGTCGAGTTCAAAAAAGACAAAAAGGAATGGCTCTTCCAATTAAAGAACGCTTCCGAACTGGCCGATCGCGCGGATGCTGCCGTGGCGCTTGGCAAGCTCAAGAACGATGACGAAGCTGCCGCGGCCCTCGGCGAAGCTCTGCGCACGGACAAAACTGACGGCGTGCGCATCACCGCGGCCAAGGCTCTCGGTGAACTCGGCAGCGCTGTTGCTTCCAAGCAACTCCTGGATTCACTTTCCTCCGTCACACAGCCCTGGGTTCGTTACCGCATTGTGGACGCGCTAGGTAACTTCAAGGATGACGCGGCAATCAAGACAAAGCTGGAAGCCATCGCCCGCGAGGATAGCTCCTATCGCTCACGCGCTGCCGCTTTGCAGGCCATTGGCCACATGAAAACTCCCAATGCCTACGACGCCCTAACCGCCGCGGTGAACGGCGATTCCCCCGACGGCTTTCTCCGCGACGCCGCTCTACGTGCCTTCGGCCCGCTGGGCGACGACAAGGCTGTGCCCCTCCTCCGCGAGTGGGCCGTCCCCGGCAAAAACATGGAGGCCCGCGAAGCCGCCATCAGCAGCCTGGCGCGTCTGCAGAAGGACAACGAGGAAATCACCAATCAGATTGCCGGTTATCTCTCGGAACCGCACTTCCCCATCCGTATTTCGGCGATCTTCGCTCTCGGCTCCCGCGGCGATGCCTCCGTGATTCCCGCGCTCGAGGCGCTTCTGAAGAGCAACGACTTGAGCATCGAAATGGCCCCGATGATCAAAGGCCAGATCGAGCGTCTGAAAAATCCCAAGGCGAAAGGCAGGGTTCCCAGCCCGTTCGAAGAGGAGGAAGACGGCGCCGATGCCGAAGAAGTGAGCCCACAACCCACGGAAGATCAGCGGCTGAGCCATCTCGAACAACTAGTCCAGGAAATGAACGAGCGCCTGAAGTCCATGGAAAGCCGCTTGCCTCCGCCCCCACCAAACAAGTAATCCGTCGCAGCCCGTGGCACAGTCACTCTTGACTGNNATCTCGGCAAGGCGTAAACACCTTTGTTCTTTGAAACCGCTCCACCCCTTGACTCCGAGCTACTCCTCCGCCAGCAATACCCGCAAATCGCGCAGATTATTCCCCGTCGGGCCGGTAACAATGGCATCATCCAGCTTCGCGAAAAACGTGTACGCATCGCTCTCGCGAAACGCAGCCGCGCAATCCATTCCCGCCGCTCCGCCCCGCTTCACCGTCTCCCCGTCGGCCACCGCTCCCGCCGCCGGGCTATTGCCGTCAATCCCGTCAGTGCCCGCGCTCAGCACCGTGATTCGGCGTCCCGCAATTTTCCCCGCGACGTCCAGCACGAACGCGGAATTCCTTCCACCCACGCCGTCGCCGGTTACCGGTGAACTCAATTCCCCATCCGCAATAATCGCCACGCGCTTCCCGGCATTCATTCGCTGCCATTCATCCAATTGCAAGAGAAGCGCATCCGCCGCCTTCGCCACCGGCCAGTCATCCGTGGAATTGTCGCAGCGCGTCGCATAGCCGCAGGTTTCCGCGGCGTGATGCGCCGCGTGAAACAAATCGTCCACTCCCAGCAAAAGATGAAAGTGCGCATTGGCAAACGCGGGATCGCCGACCTTGGGCGTCTCCGGCATTCTCCCTGCGTCCAGCCAGCGCACCAGCCGCTCCGGAAATCTCTTCCGCAAATCGTATTGCGCAAGGATGCCCTCCACATCCGCAGTCGTGCTCGGATCGGGCAGCGTTGGTCCCGACGCCAGTGCCGACTCCTTGCCTGCGGGCACATCCGTAACCGCCAGCGTAATTTTCCTCGTCGTTCCCGCAGCGGCCGCCAGCCTACCGCCCTTCACCGCCGAAAAATGTTTCCGCACCGTGTTCATCGCTTCAATCGGCGCGCCACAGGTCACCAGCGCGCGATGCACTCCCTGCACATCCTCCAATTGCATTTCGCCATAAAGCGGCAGTTCCACCAACGCGGAGCCGCCGCCGGACAACAGGAAAATCACCACCGTCCGCTCGTCACAACTCTTCAATAGCCGCAAAATAGCTTCCGCCGACTTCCAGCTTTCTGCATTGGGAACCGGGTGCCCGCCAACGAAATACTCCATGCCCGCCACGCGCCGCTCCGGCGCAACGGGCGCAACTACAATCCCCGAAACGCGCATTCCAGGGGGCAGGATGCCTTCCAGTCCAGTCACCATCGCATGGGCAGCCTTGCCGATCGCCACCACATACACTTTTGCAGTTTGGGAGAGGTCAATGGCAGCGTCTGGCAGGATCAGCCGCGATCCCTCGCACGGCAATTTTCTTTCCATCACTCGCGGGATATCGATGGACGCCAGTGTTTGCCGAAATATCCGGCGCGCGATTACTTTCCCCGTTGCCATCACTGCGCCGCCCGTCGTCTCAACGATTCTTCAGCACCGAGGGATTCACCATGTTCGGCGGCATCTGTCCCTGGAAGAGCGAGACCACGTTGTTCGCCGCCATTACCGCCATTTTCGTCCGCGTCTCCAGCGACGCCGAAGCCAGGTGCGGCGCCAGCACCACATTTGGCCGTTTCAACCCGGGATGGATGAACGGTTCGTTCTCGTACACGTCCAGCGCGGCCCCTGCAATTTTCTTGCTTTCCAGCGCCGCCACCAGCGCTGCCTCATCCACCACCGGCCCGCGCGAAGTGTTGATCAAAAACGCCGTGGGCTTCATCCGAAAAAACTTCGGCGTGTCAAACAGCCCGCGCGTTTCCGCCAGCAGCGGCACATGCAGGCTGATGAAGTCCGCTTCCGCCAGCAGCGTGTTCATATCCTGAAACGTGGCGTTCACCGGCTTCTCCGCGTCCTGCGGTGCGCGCACCGCATCCGTATAAATCACCTTCATGTTGAAGCCCAACGCCCGCCGCGCCACCGCCCGGCCAATCCGCCCAAACCCCACAATCCCCAGCGTCTTCCCCCAAATGTCCGCGCCGCAAAGTTGGTCCAGGTTCCAGCCTTTCCAGTTTCCGGAGCGCGCCAGTTGTTCGCCTTCGCCAAGCCGCCGCGCCACCGCCATCAACAGCGTCCACGCAAAATCCGCCGTCGTCTCGTCCAGCACGCCGGGTGTATTCGTGGCCACCACGCCGCGCTTGGTGCAAGCCGCCACGTCAATGTTGTCGAAACCCACCGCGACGTTTGCGGCGATGCGCAGCTTCGGCGCCGCGCGCAGCAATCCCTCATCTACCTTTTCCGTCAGCAGGCAAACCAGTCCTTCTTTGTCCCTCACGCGCCGCAGCACCTCTTCCCGGGCCGGACGCTCTGCTGGCGTCCAGTATTCCACGTCGCATGTGGCATCCAGTATTTTGCGCGCTTCCTCAAACAGTTCGTGCGAACAATAAACCTTCGGCTTCGGCATCCTTCCCTCTTGATTTTCTGAAGCACTACACTAGCACAGCTCATTCGTGGGCCGGAGTATCTCGTTGCCAGAATGCTGCAAGTCTCACTATAGTGGAATCGGACGCCACGGACTCGCTCTATGCCCGCCTCATTACTCCGCGAACTGAACTCCTTGCTCGGCCCGTCGAACGTCCTCCACAAAATCGAGGACCTGGTGCTCTACGAGTACGACGGCTCGGTCGAAAAGGCCCGCCCGGATCTGGTCGTATTCCCTCACACCACGGAAGACGTCTCGCGTATCCTCAAACTCGCAACGAAATACAATGTGCCCATTGTCGGCCGCGGCTCGGGAACGGGCCTCTCTGGCGGCGCACTCGCGCGCGGCGGCGGCACCATGATCGTGTTCGCGCGGATGAACCGTATCCTCGAGCTCGATCTCGAAAATGCCCGCGCCGTTGTTCAGCCCGGCGTGGTGAACCTCGATATCACTCGCGCCGTCGAACACGCCGGTCTCTACTTTGCCCCTGATCCCTCCAGCCAAAAATCCTGCACCATCGGCGGCAACGTCGCCGAGAATGCCGGTGGTCCGCACACTCTGGCCTACGGCGTCACCGTCAACCATGTGACCGCGCTCGAACTGGTGCTCCCCGATGGAGAAATCGTGCGCGTTGGCAGCAAGCACGGCGACACCCCGGGCTACGATCTCTGCGGGCTCTTTGTGGGCAGCGAAGGCACGCTGGCCCTTGTCACCGAAATCACTGTGAAGCTCACCCGCAAAGCCGAAGCCGTCAAGACCCTGCTGGCCATCTTCGACGCCGTTGATGACGCTTCCAACACCGTCGCTGAAATCACCGCGCGCGGCATCACTCCCGCCGCCTGCGAAATGGTGGACGGCTGGACCCTCTGCGCCATCGAGGATTACATCCACGCCGGCTTCCCCCGCGATAGCGCCGCGATTTTGCTTGTCGAAGTGGAAGGCTTGCGCGAAGCCGTCGAAGCCCAGGCCGCGGCTGTCGAAGACGTCTGCCGCACGCACCACGCCCGCGAAGTGCGCATCGCCAGGGACGACCGCGAACGCGACCTCCTCTGGAAAGGCCGCAAGAACGCCTTTGGCGCGCTGGGACGCCTCGCTCCCAGCAACTATGTCCTCGACGGCGTCATCCCCCGTTCCAAGCTCCCCCAGGCCCTACAGCAGATTCAGAGCATCGGCAAAAAGTACGGCTTCTCCATCGGCAACATCTTTCACGCCGGCGACGGCAACCTCCATCCCATCGTCCTCTACGACCCGCGCGATCCGCAGCAATTTGAAAACGCCATCGCCGCCTCGCGGGAAATCATCCGCTATTGCGTCGAACTGGGTGGCGCGCTTACCGGCGAACACGGCGTGGGCATGGAGAAAAATGAACTCATGCCGCTTCTCTTCAGCGACGCCGATTTTGATTTGATGCGCCGCGTGCATGACGCTTTCAATCCCGATTCCTCGCTCAATCCCGGCAAGATTTTTCCCTTGAGCAAGGGCTGCGGCGAGATTCGCGTGCGCAAGCAGGCAGAGACGCTCCCGGCACACGTATGACCGCTACGGCCAATCTCGCAACCCGGCTCGAAAGCGTGCTCGGCGCGCATCGCGTTGTCGCCGCAGAGCCAGAACTGCGCGAGTACGCCATCGATGGCATGGTGCCCGGCGCAATCGTGCGCCCAGCCTCCGCGCAGGAAGCTGCGGAGGTCGCGCGCTTCGCCATCACCGAAAAACTCGCTATCGTCGCCAGCGGCTCCCGCAGCAAATTGGATTTGGGCATGCCACCCGCGCGCTATG
Organism: Acidobacteriota bacterium; assembly: GCA_003154775.1. Classification (GTDB taxonomy): domain Bacteria; phylum Acidobacteriota; class Terriglobia; order Acidiferrales; family UBA7541; genus Acidiferrum. The sequence continues at coordinate 49,433 of PMES01000034.1, forward strand.
ACCTCGCGTTGGACATGACCGGGTTGCACGAAATCGCCCATTTCGATCCCGGTGATCTCACGCTTAGCGTTGATGCGGGCATGCCCCTGCGCCAGCTCGCCAGAATGCTCGCCGAAAAGGGCCAATTCCTGCCCCTCGCGGTTCCCTGCTGTGAAACCTCCACGGTGGCCGGTGCGCTCGCCTCCGGCATCGATTCCACCTTGCGCAAACAATACGGCACCCCGCGCGATTTCCTGATCGGCGCGGAGTTTGTCGACGGCAAGGGCGCGCTCTGCAAAAGCGGCGGCCGCGTCGTGAAAAATGTCACCGGCTACGATCTGCACAAATTGCTCATCGGTTCGTTAGGCACGCTCGCTCTCATCACGCGCCTCAATTTCCGCACCTTCACTCTGCCGCAAGCTCACGGCGGCCAGGTCGCGTGCTTCTCGAATTTGGAGGGTGCTTCTGCCTATCGCGACGCCATCGAAAAGTCCGGCCTGCCACTCGCCAACTTGGAAACACTCAGTCCAGAGATGGTCGCCCAGACTGCCGCAGTTCTTCGCGAAACGAGCGCGGAGTTTGCCGGGCGCCTGGATCCCGCCAAATGGTGCGTCTACGCCTCCTTTGAAGGAAACGAGGCCGTCGTTCCCCGCATTGCCCGTGACCTCCAGAAACTCGCGAACGAAGCCGCCGCAGCCGGCAGCGAGATTCTCGACGCGGCCTCCGATGCCCATCTGGGCGGAATCTTGCGCGAAGCCTTCGACTGGCTCCGTTGGGCCTCTCCCGCTGTCGCTCTCTTCCGCATCGCATTGCCGCAGAGCAACCCCGGCGATCTCGCTAACCTTCTGCGCGTGGCGCAAGACTCTTCTCTGCGTGCAGCTCTGCTCGTGCGCGCCGCCGGTATTGTCCATTTCACTTTGTTCGTGGAATCCGAAAACGAATCCGCCCTCCACGCCCTCGAAAATGCTGCCGCTCGTGTTTTCTCCCTTGCCGGCGCAGGCCACGGCCACGCAACGCTTTTGCACGCGCCAAGCAAACTCAAATCACGTGTAAATGTCTGGGGCCCGAACCGCGCCGATCTTGGCATGATGCGGCACGTCAAGCACTCCTTCGATCCGCGGAATATTTTCGCGCCCGGCCGTTTTGTGGGAGGAATCTGAGCAGTGCGGACTCCGGCAAACATTCCCGGCGCGGTACCGGTTTACGAGGATTTTGCGCGCTGCGTCCATTGCGGCCTGTGCTTGAACAACTGTCCGACCTATCGCCTCTGGCATCTTGAAGGCGATTCGCCCCGCGGTCGCATTCGCCAGATGATTCTGGTAGGCAACGGCGAATTGCCGCTCGCCGAAGGTTTCGTCGGCCACATTGATAAATGCCTCGATTGCCGCGCTTGCGAAACCGCCTGCCCCTCCGGCGTGGAATACGGCAAACTCGTCGAACACGCCCGCGCGCGCATTGAAACCGAATACAAGCGCCCGCTCTTCGCGCGATTCACACGTAACATCGTCTTTAAGCGCCTGCTTCCCTACCCCAACCGCATCGCCTTCGCTGCCAGATTGCTCCGCTTCTACCAGCGCTCCGGCCTGCAATCGCTCGCCCGCGCCAGCCGCATTCTGAAATTGCTCGGCCTCGCCGAGCGCGAGCGTCTTCTGCCCCGCATTGACGGCCATTTCTTTTTCCGCGAACTTGGCAAAACCTTTCCCGCACAAGGCGCCCGCCGCGCACGCGTGGCTTTCTTCGCCGGATGCATCGCGAATGTCACCTTCACTAAGCTCAATGAAGCCACCATTCGCGTCCTTACCGCCAACGGCTGCGAAGTCGTCGTCCCCAGCGCGCAACTCTGTTGCGGCGCGCTTGCCGCGCATGCCGGCGTGCGCGAAACGGCCCGCCAACTCGCCCGCAAAAACATCGCCGCGTTTGGCGGCGGCCACTTCGACGCCATCCTCACCAACGCCGCGGGCTGCGGCTCCACCCTCAAGGAGTACGATCACCTTTTCTCCCCCAACGAGCCGGAGCATCCCGCCGCCGTCGCCTTCGGCAACAGCATGCGCGATGTCACCGAATTTCTCGCCACTCTCGGCCTCGTCGCCCCGCTCAAGGAAACCCGCTTGCGCGTCACCTATCAGGACTCCTGCCACCTCCTGCACGGCCAAAAAGTCCGCGAGGCTCCGCGTCAGTTGCTGCGCGCCATCCCGGGCATTGAATTCGTGGAATTGCCGTACTCGGACATCTGCTGCGGCTCGGCGGGCGTCTACAACGTCACGCAAACCGCAGCCTCGCTTGATTTGCTGAAGGAAAAGATGGACTACGCAAAGATCACCCGCGCCACAACGATTGTCACCGCCAATCCCGGCTGTCTATTGCAGCTACGCGCCGGCGCCGAAATCCACAAAACCGGCCAGAACGTCGTGCATGTCGTGGAACTCCTGGACAGCGTCCTCAAACAATCCTGATTGCCGCGCGTGAATTATCTTTCCCCAACCAGGTAGCGGCACCCTCCTGGCCCCATCTTCGCCGCGTGCACCGCGCCCGCAGGCACATCACAACGCTCCCCGCTGCGATACGTCTTCGTCTCTCCCGCCATCGTCAGCGTCATCTCGCCGCTCAGGATGATGTGCGCGGTTTCCGTGCGATGCGTGTGCTCCGGGTAGTGGGCATGCGCCCCGTCCTCCCATACATAGGTGTGCGCAAAACCTTCCCGATTCAACTGCGCCATAAGTTCGCGCTCGTCCATGGGCCGATTGTAACGCCAAACTCCCAACGCCTTCTCTCCGCAGGCTTCCGCGTAGGGGTCGAGCACCGCTCGACCCCTTTTCAGCAAGGCGTAAACACATTTGTTGTTGCGAACCGAGTCCGCTCACGGTGGGCTCTGCCCCCAACCCAACCCCGTCATTCCGAACGGAGTCCGCGAAGCGCGGGTTTTGCGCCCCGTACGCTTCGTCGGGGCGAGGAATCACTCTTTCGTTCTTTCGCTCTTTCGCTCTTCCTCCACCCTCCAAACACGGAAACGCCCTCTCTGCCGGGAAGGGGGCCACAGCAGAAAGGGCGTACCGTCTTCAGGAGAGAAGATCGTCAGCTAAAAGTTAAAGGTTCACTCGCCCGGTGGCGGAGGCGGCATGTCTGCCGGGGCCGCGCCAGGTCCGCCCGTATGATTCATCTTGCCCCGTCCGCGGACTCCGCCCTGTTTCACCGTGTAATCCGAAGGCACGGCAAACAGCGCAGCGGTGGGTTCTTGTTTCTGAATGTTGGTGACCGTATAGGTCGTTTCACCGAAGCGCGGATCGCTCCGCACCGTCTTGATCACAATTTGCAGGTCCGGCGAATACCAGCGCTCGTTGGTAATGATGATCGGCTTGGCGTTGCCGGCCTGGCCCGCGGCAATCGTCCTCGTGAATCGGGTTCCTTGTGCGCTGATTCCATTTATCGTTTGCACGCCCAGGTCTTCCTTCTTCAAGCTTCCGTTGGCAATTTCCTCCTGCATCCGCGCATTGAACTTACCCTGCAGGTTCGCAGGAGGCTTGCGCCCGCCCCGAGGCACAGGCAGCTTTTCCGCCACCTTCGTATCCTGATGGAGCACAAATGCTGTCCCCGCCACCGGATCGTGGATCATCACAAACGTGCGCGACGCTCCCGTTGTGGACAGCGGCCCGACCCCCGTCAATGTCGTTTCCCGCCGCGTGCGTCCCTGGCTGTCGCGGAACACGTTGGCCTGCACCTTGCGGCTGATGGTGTTGCCATCGGCCAGGGTCTGCCGCGTTTCCGTCACCGCCACCGCGCTGTACGGCGCACCCGTCACCACTTTGCCGGGGTGCATTTCGCCGAAGCCCAGAATCTCCATCCGAGGCCCGAGAGGCCCCTCCGGCCCACCCTCCTGTCCCATCGCATCGGGAGGAGGCGCGCCTGCCGGTGGCTCTTGCGCGCGCAACGCCCCAACACTCACCAGGAGCGCTCCGCTGAGCAAAGCAAACACCCACTTACGTTTCATTCTTTCTTCTCCTCTTCTCTCCCAGGCTGCGGCAATCCTGCCGCAAAAATTCAGTTCGTGGTTTGCGCCAATCGCAACGCCTGCGGTTGCCCATCATCACCCACCAGCAAGTCCACTTGTATCAAGTCCGCCGCGCGTTCCTCGTTTACCGTCAGCCCCAGTGCGCTCAGGGCCCCACGCTGCATCTGTACGCGCACCACCGTCGCGTCCTCCAGCATGCCGGGAAAACTTCCCGGCAACAGCGTGAACTCGCCGGCATCGTTCGAAGCCACAATCGTTTCTCCAAGCTCCGGTCCGGCCGGCGTCGTCTTATTCATGTTTACGTCCTGCGCGGAATTGACGGCGGACGGCGTGCTTCCCTTCCCATTCTCATGCCGCCAGTTGACCCAACTGACCGCCGCCAAAACCACTGCGGCTGCCGCCAGCGTCCAGCCCGCAAACACAGCAGCCCGCCGCGCCTTCACGGTCTTGTGCCGCGTCCGGAACTCCTGCCGCAGCCGCATCTCTACACGCGCTGGAGCCTCCGCTTCTTGTGTTTCGGCCCCCACCGCATGCAAATCCGCTCGCAACGTCTGCCAGTTCTCATGCAACGCCGCGCAGCGCGGGCACGAACGCAGATGTTCCCGTGCGGCGCTATGCGCCGGATCGTCTTCCCGTATCGTTTCCAGGTCCAATCCCACCAGTTCAAATTCTTCGCACGTCATTGCCGCTTCTCCTGCCGATCTCTCACCGGCTCGCGCCCGCGCGCTTCGGTGTGTCCCGCAGCATCTCCAGCTTCGCCAGCAGGAGCGCCCGCCCGCGGTGCAGCCGCGATCGAATCGTGCCCACCGGACAATCCAATAGCCGCGCCGCTTCTTCGTAACTCAATTCTTCCAGCCCGCACAGCACCACCGCTTCGCGAAACTCCGCTGGGAGCTCCAGCACAGCCGCGCGAAGCTGTTCCCGCCGCTCGCGAACTTCCGCCCATTCGGCCGGCGTCATCGCCTCAAATCCCAACCCTCGTTGTCCCACGGCATCTTCGTCGAGTTCTTCGTGCAGCAATTCCCGCGGCACCCGCTCCAGATGTTTCATCACACGATTGCGCGTAATGCCATACAGAAACGACCGCAACGCGCCCCGCTCCGGATCGAACTTTTTCGGCTCTCGAATCAGGGTCATGAAAACGTCCTGCACAATCTCCTCGGCGGCCCAAACGTTTCCGGACATCCGCAGGGCAAAGCGATAGAGCGGGGCCTGGTGGCGGCGATACAGCTCCGTAAAAGCCCCTTCATCGCCCTTCGCCGAGCGGCGCAGCAATACGTCGTCCCGCTCCTGTGCCTCGATGTGCATCTCTCCTGGTACGACGCCCGGCTTACACTACATACTTCCCGCGCCACACAAAAAAGTTCCCCAAGCCCGGGCTGCCGCACAACCCTTGTGCCTTCAATATGTTAGTAGGGGTCGAGCACCGCTCGACCCCATCTCGGCAAAACGTAAACTTTCTGGTCATCCCGACCGGAGGCCCGCGCCGTTTGCAAGCCGGAGCGGAGGGATCGCGGCTGGATCGCTGCTTGCGACTAACCCTCCGGCCTCAAAGCGCAAATAAGGTGGTCCTCCAGAGCGTCGCGACGAATCCGCTTTTTGCAGAATACTAGGATCTTACTTCGCTTGCGCCTTCTCTGGCCGGAACATCTTCGCGGCAATCCGCGCAACCGCGCGCCGCGGCACCAATCGTTGCGTTTGCGCACCCCAATAATTGCCCATGCCAGAGATGACGTAGCTCTTGCCCTCCGCCAGCGCTCGCAACCCCGTGCGCGCCACCTTCTCCGCCGTTTCCTGATTCTTGGTGGTGAACTTCTCCTGCCCCGCCACGCTGTGAAATTCCGATTCCGTCGAACCCGGGCACAACGCGCAAACGCGAATGCCGTAGGGCTTCATCTCTTCGGCCAGCCCCTCGGCAAACAAAAGATCGAACGCCTTCGTCGCCGCATACGTCGTAATATACGGCACCGCCTGAAACGATGCCGTCGACGCCAGAATCAGCACATCGCCTCTCCGCCGCGCCACCATGTCCGCAAGATACAGCCGCGTCAGGTGCACCACCGCCGCGCAATTCACCTGCACCATGTCCAGCAGCCGCTGCGTTTCCACCGCTGTGAGTTCGCCATATTGCCCAAAGCCGGCGTTGTTAATCAGCAGGTCGATCTCGATGCCCTTTTGCTTCGTGAAATCGTAAATTTCTTGCGGCGCTTCCGGGCGCGCCAAATCGGCGGTAACAACTTCCGTCCGAATGCCGTGGCTCTGCTGCAAAGTTCGCGCGAGTTCCTCCAACCGCTCGCGGCGCCGCGCCGTCAGCACCACATGCGTGCCTCCCGCGGCCAACTGCTTCGCCAGCGCCACACCAATCCCCGAACTCCCTCCGGTTACCAGCGCCCACTTCCCTTTCCATTCCTGATTCATGTCTTCCCTTCCGATGGATCCCTTTTCGGCGCTTCGTCCTTGTTGAATCTCAAGACGGATTCCTTCAGGCGATTGCCTTCGTGCTTCATGCGGTCCATCAACCGCCGCGCCCACACAAATTCCGCCGCCAGCAGGGTGAGCCCCAGGAAAATCACCAGCCAGCCCGGACCCGGCGTGAAAAACATGACGACACCGATTAAAAGGAGCGTGAAACCCGCAAGGATGCGAAAAAACCGGCGAACTTGCTCGATGCTGCGAAAGATCATGGGTCCTCTTGGGCGGAGGGGCGGGAGCATCTATTGTGCGGTCTATTCCCCCCACCAGGCAAGGCCCCCCGGAATCGTTAGGACGCCCGCAGCACGGAATTGGCTGCCCCGCATTCTCAGCCCCTGCCTCGGCCTGTGTCAGAGAGGCGGTTCGTCCGTGTAGGGGTCGAGCACTGCTCGACCCCATCTCGGCAAGGCGCAAAAACTTTTTTCATTCCGAGCGCGCAAAGCGGGTGAGGAATCTGCTTTCCCCGGTGGTCTCTGGTCGGGCAGTAGCTGGCTTTCAGATCGGCTCTTCCTATTTCTTTCTTAAGCAGGCCCCGCCTCATTACGCTGAACATTGTTTGGCGGGAATTCTGGCGGAGAGGGTGGGATTCGAACTTGAGGCGCCTTGCGGGCGTCCGAGCCCGCAGCCGAAATCCCGGCCCGGCCGGGACCACGGGCAGCATGGCGGAGAGGGTGGGATTCGAACCCACGGTAGGGGTTAACCTACACACGCTTTCCAAGCGTGCGCCTTAAACCGCTCGGCCACCTCTCCACTCGTCAGCTCAACCTTTCTACTTTAGCAGAAATAGCGACCATGGCAAAAAGCCGTGTCGGCGTCCTGCCCGCCGCCTGCCCCATTTCGGTGCAACCCCCAATTTGCCGTCGCTGCACAAATACCATTTCTCTCCCCGCGGGCTTTTTCCTTCGCGGCGTCTCAAGTACACTAGTAAAGATGTGCCCCTGTTCCGGGGTCGTCTAATTGGTAGGACACCAGCCTTTGGAGCTGGTTATTCTGGTTCGAGTCCAGGCCCCGGAGCCATCTTTTCCCCCAGCACAGTCCCGGCTCCCCACACCTCATCTCATATTTGATTTCCCTGTGGAGTGCGGCGACTCGCCGCCGCTTTTACGGCTGCACGGCCAGCCAACATGCGGGTTTACTTGTACGTCGCCACCAATTCGCCGTTTTCAATGTGCAGGTCCGAAATGTCCGGTGGCAGGCGCAGCTTTTCGCGGTTCTCGGGAGACTCCATCAGCCGCTGCACCGCCGCTTCCAGCGTGGATTGCGGAATCGGCAGCGATCCAATCTGCCCGCTCACCGGCACAAATTGCAGGTAGCCATTCGTCGCGCCCAACTTGCCCTCAAGCTCCAGCGTCATGTCCTTGCCGTGAACATCGAACACCACGTAGGCCTTCACGCGATCGTCCGCCATCGTCACTTTAACGTCGCGCACCGATGAACGCATCTCCTCGACATCTTGAGGTGTGGGCGAACCCGGCCCTCCAGGAGTCGTCGGTGCCGGCGTAGCAGCCGCCGCTGGTTGATCCACCTTCAGGTCAAGATGCGAAGCCAGGTACGAGTTCAGTTCCGTTTCGTCCAGGCGCACGGTGGCCTGCTGGCCTTGCGCCACGCTTTGCTCCACTTGTGCGAATTTTTCTTCCGCGCGCGCCGCAGCCTGCGGCGTAGCCTCCACCAGCGGTGGCGGCGATTTGTGCAGCAGCAGAATCAGTGTGATCAGGGCCGCCAGATAGGTGGTCCACCGAAAAATCCGAAACGCCCAGCGCAACACGCTGGTCTTTGGCTTGGCATTTCCCGCGGGACTGGGTAGGTTCGCGGTGCTCATGGGTCTTGCCTCGCTTCCAACGGCCACACTTCTTCCCCTGGCCCTCTTCGTCTCAACCCTAGCGCCATGCGGAAGTTGCGGCAATCCGCCGGACCTCCGAAGCAGCCAATGCGGCACCTGTCCTTACGGCCCGCCTATGGGATACTTCCCAAATCCCGCTGCGGGAGTTCCCATGGCCACTCACGCGCCCATTGCCGCCCACGCCCCTGCCGGCCCACGCCGCCTGCCCGCCTATCTCGCGCTCGCTGCGGGCGTGATGTGCATTTCTTGGTCGGCCATCTTCGTCCGCTCGACGGACATCCCCGGCCCTGCTTCCGCCTTCTATCGCCTGCTGATCCCGGCGCTCGTCTTGTTGCCCACCTCTTTCTTCGATCGCGCCCAGCCTCGGCTCAGCCCCCGCAATCTGGGCATCATCGCGCTCGGCGGACTATTCTTCGCCCTCGATCTCGCCCTCTACAACACTTCCGTCCTGCGCACCACTGCCGCCAACGCCACCGTCCTCGGCAACTGCTCTCCCATCGTCGTTGGACTGCTCACCTGGTTGCTCTTTCGCCGCCGCGCCCGCGTAGCCTTCTGGTTGGGCTTGCTCCTCGCCGTCAGCGGCTCGGTTCTCATCGTCTGGGCGGACCTCGCGCGCCACCAGCAATTCGGCGTTGGCGACCTCATGGCCCTCGGCGCTGGCGCCTGTTTTGCCGTGTACCTCATGGCCACCGAAGAAGTGCGCGCGCACACCTCCACCTTGGTGTTCCTGCGCCTGGCCATGCTCTCAAGCACGCTGGCACTGCTGCTCATCAATCTCGCTCTGGGAATCTCTCTGCGCGTGCCCAACGCCCGCACTTGGGCAGCCCTCTTCGGTCTCGGCCTCTTCACCCAACTCGGTGGCTATCTCGCCCTCACCTATGCGCTCGGCCATCTCCCCGCCACCATCACCTCGATCAGCCTGCTCGCCCAGGTACCCCTCACGGCCCTTCTCGCCGTGCTCCTCTTCCGCGAGACCCTCACCCTTCCCCAAATCACCGGCGCAGTTCTTGTCCTCGCCGGCGTCGCCCTGGCCCATCGCCGCCAGCATCCCGAAGACGAAGCCAACCTCTAACTCTGTGCCGTCCGTGATCGGTCAGCCCTCAACCGTTTCAAGCCAACCCTCTTGCCACTCCCCGGAAGCTGCGACACACTAGGTGCGCTCTCGGACTCGCCGCCGCCAAGCCCACGATGGGGTACTCTCATGCGAATCTCTTCTGTTGCTCGTTTTTTTTCTTCGCTATTCCTCTGCTCGATTTGCTGCGCGCAGCAGAATCCCCCCGCGCCGCAGTCGCCCGCGCAAACCGCGCCAGCCGCACAGCCCGCTCCGAAAACGCGCCCCCGCATCGGTGTTGCTCTCGAAGGAGGCGGCGCGCTCGGCCTCGCCCACATCGGCGTCCTGAAATGGTTTGAAGAGCATCACGTCCCCGTGGATTACATCGCGGGCACCAGCATGGGCGGCTTGGTGGGCGGCCTGTATGCCACCGGCAAGTCTGCCGACGACCTGAAATCCATCGTCCAAAATGCCGATTGGCCCCTGCTCCTCGGTGGCGGCACGCCCTATCAGGACCTGTCCTTCCGCCGCAAGGAAGACGCGCGCGATGTCCCCAACACCCTCCGAATCGGGTTAAAGAATGGCCCCACTCTTCCGCCGGGTCTCAACACCGGCCACCAGATCAATCTTTTGATTGACCGCGAAACTCTTCCCTATTCCGAGGTGCTCTCCTTCAACGATCTCCCTATTCCCTTTCGCTGTGTTTCCACAGAGCTCGTTTCCGGCAAGCCCTACGTCTTCCAGGATGGCTCGCTCTCCGACGCTCTGCGCGCCACCATCTCCATCCCCGGAGTTTTCGCCCCCGTGCGCCGCGGCGAACAGATCTTCGTCGATGGCGGCTTGGTCAACAATCTTCCCACCGATGTTGCCCGCGATATGGGTGCGGACGTGGTCATCGCCATCCATCTCCAGACTTCCAAGACCGCCGCGAAAGAGATCCAGTCCGCCTTCAGCGTGCTCGAGCGCTCCGTGGAACTCGTCATCGCCGAAACGGAAATCCGCGGCATGGCCGGGGCCGATCTGATCGTGCGTGCCCATGTCGAGGATTTCGACTCCACGGACTACCAAAAGTCCGCTGCCCTGATCCAGCGCGGCTACGAGGCCGCCGCCGAAAAAGCGCAGATTCTCAAAGCCTACGCGTTGAATGATGCGGACTGGGCCGAATACCAGCGGCAGATACAGTCGCGCCGCCGCACCATCATTGGCACGCCTCAGTTTGTGCGCGTCGAGGGCGTCGGCCCCGAACACGACAAGAACATCCAGAATTTTCTCCGCCCCTTCGTTGGCAAACCTATCAGCACGGCGCAACTCGATGAAGCCCTCACTCGCCTCACGGGGCTGGGGCGCTATGACAGCGTCACCTACGGCATGATTCGCGAAAATGGCAAGGATGGCTTGCTGGTTCGTGTGCACGAAAGAACCTACGCGCCGCCGCTGCTTCAGCCTTCGTTTGCGATCGATGGTTCCGAGCCCGATGACGTCGCCTTCACCCTGGGCTCTCGTCTCACCTTCATGGACGTCGCCGGAGAGCGCTCCGAGTGGCGCACCGATCTTCAGTTTGGCGGCACCTACGGCATCGCCACGGAGCTTTACCGGCCGTTCCTGCCGCTCAGCCGCTGGTTCTTCGTCCCCTTCCTGGACGCTAGCCAGAACACCTTCAACATTTATAAGAAGCACGATCCGCTCGCGGATTACCGCGTCGATCAGGTCGCCTCAGGAATCGATTTGGGCTACAGCTTTAATCGCTTCAGCGAACTCCGCGTCGGTTATAGCATCGGCTACTACGACGCCTTCCTGCGTCTCGGTACCCCGGAATTCGCTTCCACCAGCGGTGGCATCGCCGCGCTCCGCCTCCGCTATATCCTCGATCACACCAATGACCCGGTCATTCCCACCAAGGGCTACTACATCCAGTCCCTCTTCCATTTTTATAATGACTATCCCGGCGCCACGGAGAATTTTCCCACCCTGCAAGTTACCCTGAATGGCTTCCAGCCGGTATCTTCCCAGGGTTCCCTTTTTCTCACCACCAGCGGCGGCACGACCTTTGGTTTTCGCCACGTTGGTTCACCGCCGCCCTTTTTCCTCGGCGGCCCAAACCAGTTGAGCGCCTATGGCTTGCACGAATTGTTCGGCAACCAGTATTTCCTCGCGCGCGGCGGCTACCTCCACAAGATTTTCACCCTCCCGACCTTCGTCGGCAAACAGGTCTATCTCTCCGGTGCGGGCGAATTTGGCAAAATGTACGGTGATCCATTTCCGGTGCCCAGGTTCTCCGCCGATGTCGTCGGGGGATTCGTAGCCGAAACCGCCCTCGGCCCCGTCTTCATTGGCGGCAGCATCGGCGATACCGGCCATCAAAAATGGTTCTTCCAACTCGGCCGCATCTTCTAGCCCAACGTTCTCACGAGATGCAAATTAGTCTGCCAAGCAAAAAGCTGAACAAACTGTCATCCTGAGGGGCGCGCAGTTTGCGCCCCGAAGGATCTCAACTAACACACTGTGCACAAGTTTGATTTGAGGTCCTGAGGCAATCCTCATCGGGTCGTCAACTCAAATCATTCATCCTCCATTAACAATTCCCACGTATAATCGTGGGCCTGTTCTCGCGCCCTCGTGCGCGCATTCTTCTTTCGGGGAAGGACACACATGGCCGCAGCCTCCGCATCAACCGTACTGGAAGCAAAACTCAGCCATGGGCCCAGCCGCATTGGCACGCTGATCTTTGGCGTTGTCTTGGTCGCCGGATTGATCTTCATCGGCCAAAGCATCGCCCGCGACCTCGCAAACATCGAGCTGGGCTCAGCCTGGCCCTCCCACCTGTTTCAAATCCGAACGCTTCAGTGTGCCAATTTGTAACAGTTCTGTTACCAATCATTCATGTAATTATCCTATCGACAACTGTCCTTCTCCCGCCCCATCCTCCCTCTGAAGCGATTCTCGTCGCATCTCCTCTTCTTTCCAAAAGAAGAGCCCCATTTGCGACCGCATAACGTGCCGCGGTTGGCCCGCCGAGCTCGCGCAAATTGTTGTTTTGCCTCCGAGCGCCCCTCCCTTCCGCCGCTCCTTCACTCGCTTCAAGACCACTCGGCCGGATCTTTCCGGCTCTCATTGGAGGAATGCATGTCCAGTAAGGTCACCACGCTTCAAGCACCACCGGCAACCGATAAAGCCGTTCGCACTACCTCTATTCCTACAGAACAACAGATTGCGTTCCGCGCGCACCAAATTTTCCTCGAACGCGGCGCAACGCCCGGCCTTGAGCTCGACGACTGGCTGCAAGCCGAACGCGAACTCACCGCCGCCGCCAAACCGCACGACGCGCCAAGGCCATCCGCCCCATCGCGTGCGCCTCTCGCGAACCCTCGTTCCCCCAGGTGACGTTTAACGCCGCCTGGCTCGGTCGTCCCCGTGCGCGGTGGTCCGCCCTGCTCCGCCCCACCCATCTCGGTCCATTTCTTCCGCGCCTCCCGCGCGTCGCTCCCTTCAAGGAACACCATGAAGCCCATCGCCACATTCAAAGTTCGTCCCTCCTTGCCAGATGCCTTGAAGCCCCTCTTGCAAATCGCCTACAACCTCCGCTGGAGCTGGGACCACGCCGCCATTGACCTCTTCCGCCGTTTCGACCGCGACCTCTGGGAAACCGCCGGGCGCAATCCTGTCCGTCTGCTGGGCAGCATTGATCAATCCGTCCTCGGAGCCGCCGCCAAGGACGATTCCCTCCTCGCCCACCTCCACGGCGTCTCCAAAAGCCTTGACGCTTACCTTTCCGACCAGGGTTCCTGGTATCAGCGCGAACACGCCGAAACCCGCGATCTCCTCGTCGCCTATTTCTCTCTCGAATTCGGTATCACCGAATGTCTTTCCATTTTTGCCGGAGGACTCGGCGTTCTTGCCGGCGATCATCTCAAAGCCGCCAGCGACCTCGGCCTTCCTCTCGTCGGTGTCGGCCTTCTCTATCAGGAAGGCTATTTTCGCCAGTATCTCAATGCCGCCGGCTGGCAGCAGGAAGCCCGCGAAGAAAACGACTTCCACGTTCTCCCCATCGAACTCGTCCCTAACGTGCAGGTCCGCGTCGAACTTCCCGATGGCGCAGTCACCGCACGCGTTTGGCGCGCCGCCGTCGGCCGCATTCAGCTCTATCTCCTCGATACCAATCTCCCCGCCAATCGTCCGGAGCACCGCTCCATTACCGCGCAACTCTACGGCGGTGACCTGGAAATGCGCATCAAGCAGGAAATTCTTCTCGGCATCGGCGGCGTTCGCGCTCTCGAAGCTCTGGGCCTTCGCCCCACCGTCTTTCACATGAACGAAGGCCATTCCGCCTTCCTCGCTCTCGAACGCATCCGCACCCTGATGGAATCGCAGCATCTCAGCTTCGCAGAGGCCTCCGTTCTCGCTTCTTCCAGCCTGGTCTTCACCACCCACACGTCTGTGCCCGCCGGACACGACTATTTCCCCGCCGGGCTCATGGATCACTACTTCTCCGCCTTCTATCCGCGTCTCGGCATCGGCCGCCGCGAGTTTCTCGCTCTCGGCCGTCAGGACGCCGCCAACGACAACGAGGATTTCTGCATGACCGTCCTGGCCCTGCGCCTCGCCGCCTTCAGCAACGCCGTCAGCAAACTCCACGGCGCCGTCAGCCGCCGTGTGTGGAACTCCATCTGGCGCGGCCTGCCCGAATCCGAAGTCCCCATCGGCCATGTCACCAACGGTGTGCACTTCCGCAGTTGGGTCTCTCTCGAAATGAATCAGCTTTACGATCGCTATCTCGGCCCCAAGTGGCGCCACGAGCCTGCCGACACCGAACTCTGGAAGCGCACCGAATCCATTCCCGCCGGCGAACTTTGGCGCACCCACGAACGCCGCCGCGAACGCCTCGTCGCTTTCGCTCGCCGCCGCTTGCAAGCGCAACTCAAAAATCGCGGCGCTTCGCAATCCGCCATCGACGAAGCCGAGGAAGTTCTCTCTCCCGACGCCCTCACCATCGGCTTCGCCCGTCGCTTTGCCACCTACAAGCGCGCCACGCTTCTCCTTCGCGATCCCGAACGCCTCGCGCGCATCCTTAACGACCCGCAACACCCCGTGCAAATCATCTACGCAGGCAAAGCCCATCCTCGCGATCAGTACGGCAAGGAACTCATCAAAACCATCATCGATCTCGCCGCCCGCCCCGAATTTCGCCGCAAGCTCGTCTTCCTCGAAGACTACGACGTCGCCATCGCCCGCTACATGGTTCAGGGTTGCGACGTCTGGCTCAACACGCCTCTGCGCCCTCAGGAAGCCAGCGGCACCAGCGGCATGAAAGCCCAGGCCAATGGCGTTTTAAACGTCAGCACGCTCGATGGTTGGTGGGATGAAGCCTGGCAGATTGGTCTCGACACCGGCGCCGAAGTCGGCTGGGCCATCGGCAAGGGCGAGTCTTATCAGGATCCCGGCTATCAGGATCAAGTCGAAGCCGAGGCTCTCTATCAACTCCTCGAACGCGAAATCGTTCCCGCCTTCTACGAACGTCGCGCCGACGGCCTCCCGCGCAAGTGGATCGACCGCATGAAGACTTCCATCATTCGCCTCTGCCCCGAATTCAACATGCACCGCATGGTCATCCAGTACGCCAATGAATACTATCTCTCCGTGCACCGCCGCCACAGCCGTTTGCAGGCCGACAATGCTTCCCGCGCCCGGAATCTGGCCGCCTGGCGCGCGCGCATCGAAGCCGCATGGCCTCGTCTGGAAGTGAAAAACGTTTCCAACGATCTTGGCGAAGTCAATCTCGACAACGAAATCAAAATCTGCGCGCGCGTTTTCCTCGATGCGCTTACTCCCGAGGATGTCTCCGTCCAGGTCCTCACCGGCCGCGTGGACGCCCGCGGCGAAATCATAAGCCCGGAAATCACCGCCATGGAAAGTTCTGAAAACGAAGGCAACGGTTGCTACCGCTTCCATGCCTCCCTGCGCACCGCAAAAAGCGGCTTCTTCGGCTGCGCCATCCGCATTCTCCCCAACCACCCCGACGCCGTCACTCCCTTCATGCCCCTGCTCATCACCTGGGCCTCCGAATCCAGCGTCGCCTCCCCCGAACTCGCCCTAAAATAACAATCGCCTCTCTCCCGCCCGTAGGGGCACGATATATCGTGCCCGCGGCCCAGCGGGCCGCCCTTGCCTCTCTCCGTTTCTGTCATCCCGAGCGGAGCGACCCGATCTTCACTTCCGCGCCGCAGTTTGGCGCGTCGGGTCGCGTAGTCGAGGGGATCTCTCTTTCTTCCCGCCCAACTCCTGCACTTGCAACATCCTCCTCGCGGACAAAAAATGGGAATGTCGGCGCGCCGCTTCTTGCCTCTCTCCCTCTCCGGCAAGGTCTTGGCGAGGAGACGTAAAGCGTGACATGATGGCAGCACTTTCCATCCCAGGAAAACAGGTATCCAATGAAACCGATCCAGCCGGAGTTGCAGGCAACCCCTCAACCAGAAACCGTTTCGCCGAAACAGCAGGATTTCAATAGCAATTCCGCCAGCGGGCGATTGCTCTCCCTGGATTTTTTCCGGGGGCTGACGATTGCCCTGATGATCCTGGTAAACAATCAGGGGAGCGACACGCCCTACTGGCCGCTGAGCCACGCAAAATGGAACGGGTGGACGCCGACCGATTTGGTTTTTCCCTTCTTCCTGTTCATTACCGGCGTTTCGCTGGTGTATTCGTTTTCCTCGCGGCTGGCGCGCGGGCAATCGCGGGGCGAATTGATAAAGCACGTGGTGCGGCGCGCCGTGATCCTGATTTTGTTGGGCATCTTCATCAACGGATTCCCGAACCGTTACAACCCGCATACCTTGCGCTTTGAGGGCGTATTGCAGCGGATCGGGGTGTGCTACCTGGCAGCGTCGATTATTTATTTTTGGACCAAGCCACGGGGACGCGCGGCGGTCATATTTGCCTGCCTGGTGGGTTACTGGGTGCTGATGCGGTTTGTGCCCGTGCCGGGATTCGGTACGCCCACGCACGAAATACCGCTGCTGGACCCGGACCGCAACCTGACGGCGTGGCTCGACCGGCTGCTGTTTTCCGGGCATTTGTATGAAGGGACACGCGACCCAGAGGGCGTGTTGAGCACGATTCCGGCGATCGCTTCGGTGTTGTTCGGCGTTTTCACGGGCGAATGGCTGCGTTCGGCGCGGGCTGGCGGCAAGAAAGTGCTGGGCATGCTGGCATGCGGAGCGGCGGTATTTCTTCTGGCGGAGACCTGGAACATCTGGTTTCCGATCAACAAAAAGCTCTGGACGAGTTCGTTTGTTTTGCTGACGACGGGGCTGGCGCTGATCGTGTTTGGATTGTGCTACTGGCTTCTGGACGTGCGCAAGGCGCGGTGGATTCCCACCAAGCCGGCCACCATTTTCGGGATGAACGCGATTGCCGCGTACGTGTTTTCGGAGGTGTTCGCGTTGCTGCTCGGCGTATGGTGCCAGAGGACGGGTTGCCGGGCCATTTCAACAGTGTTTGCTCGGCTGGGCAGCCCGGAGTTCAGCTCGCTGGTCTTTTCGATTTGCTTCGTGCTGGTGTGCTGGGCCTTGATGTGGGTTCTTTACCGGAAGCGAATCTTTTTCAAGATTTGAGTGCAGCCCCGTTTGAGCGGGCGGGGGAGGGGCTTACTCCGGTGGCAAGAGTTCCTTGCCGAATTGGAAAGGAAGCGGGGCCAGCACCATGCATGATTCCGTGGCCGGCTCCAACACGTACGCCGGGAACGCCAATCTCCCGATTGGCGTCATTGGCGTCCTTCAAACCGCCATTCAGGAGATTGGCGTTCCCGGCCAAAAACGGTGAACGGAGCCAAAGCTCCGACCCCCTGAATTCAGTCTTATGCGATGTGGCGCGCGAGGGCCTTGGTGATTTGGTCCTTGGGCACGGCGCCCACAATCTGCTCGACGACCTCGCCATCCTTGAAGACCAGCAGGGTCGGAATGCCGCGGATGTTGAAGCGCCCGGCGGAATTCATCGCTTCATCCACATTCAACTTCGTCACCTTCAATTTTCCAGCGTAGTCCTGGGCGATCTCCGCCACCGTGGGCGCCAGCATGTGGCAGGGGCGGCACCATTCCGCCCAGAAATCCACCATGACGGGTTGAGTTTTGCTTGCCGTCAGCACCTCCACTTCAAAATTCCCGTCGTTTACCGCAAGAATGTTATCAGCCATAACGTTTCGATGTCCTCGATGGGCTGCGTCAAAGCAGCCGTTGTTTCAGGTCAGTTAGATGATGGAGCGGCTTTCTGGTTTCGCGCTGCGTGGGCAGCCTCATATAGTTTCGCATATTCCACCGCGGAGGTGTTCCACGAAAAATCCTTGGCCATCCCGTTGAGCTGAATACGCTTCCAGATGCCGTCATCCGAATAGTGATGCAGCGCCTGGCGAATGGCCTCCAGGAAGGCGGCGCCGGTATACTCGGAGAACTTGAAACCCGTGCCGGTACCGTGCTCGAGGTTGAACTCCTCAATGGTGTCATCCAACCCGCCGGTGGCGCGCACGATGGGGACAGTGCCATAGCGCAAGCTGTAGATCTGGTTGAGGCCGCAGGGCTCGTAACGCGAGGGCATCAGGAACATGTCCGATCCCGCTTCCACCAGGTGGGCGAGCCGATTGTCATAAGCAATCTTCAAGCCCACCCGCCCCGGAAAATCGCCGGCCAGCGCGCGGAACAGCTCCTCATAGCGCCGGTCGCCTGCGCCCAAGACGGCGAGCAAAATGTCCTCTTGGAGGAGTTCATGTGCAATCTCGGCAATCAGGTCAAAGCCCTTCTGGTCCGCGAAACGCGACACAATCCCCAGCACGGGCCGGTTGGGATTATCGTGCAGCAACAGGAATTCCTCGAAGAGCGCTTGCTTGCAGACGCGCTTCCCTGCCAGGTTTTTGGCGGAGTATTTCATCGGCAGCAGCGCATCTTTTTCCGGACACCAACTCGAATAATCCACTCCGTTCAGAATTCCCACCAGGCGATCCGCACGCGATCGCACCACGCCCTCCAGACCGAAGCCGAATTCCGAGGTTTGAATCTCCTGCGCATATTTGCGGCTGACCGTGGTCAGGTAATCGGAATACACCAGGCCTCCCTTCAGAAAATTAACGCTCCCAAAAAACTCGACCCCGCCAGGATGAAAGACCGCGGGTGGAATGCCTGCCCGCTCGAGCACCTCTTTAGGAAAGATACCGTGATACCCCATGTTGTGTACGGTGAAAACGACCGGGAGGTCCTTCACCATGGGATCGTCGGCATACGAGGAACGCAGCAGCACCGGCACCATGGCGGTTTGCCAGTCGTGGCAGTGGATGATGTCCGCCGGCCAGACGTGCTTGGCCACTTCAATAGCGGCACGAGAGAATTCGGTGAAACGCTCGGCGTTATCGGGATATTCGTGCTTGCGGTCGCCGTAGATGCCTTCGCGGTCAAAGTAGAAAGGGTCGTCGAGGAAAAAGTAGCGCACGCCGTGAAGGAGCGACCCGTTGGTAATCGCGGGAAACCGCAGCCGGCCGCCCTGAGGAATCGTCAAGCTCGGCATCACTACCGTGTTGGCCTTGACGCCCCGATAACGCGGCAGGAAGACAGCGACCTCGTGCCCTAACTTCACCAGGGCTTTGGGCAGGGCCTCAATCACATCGGCGAGACCACCGGTTTTCGTGTAGGGCAGAGCTTCGGAAGCGACAAAGAGTATGCGCATGGTCAGGGGACGAAAATCCTAAGCTAACGGAGGCGGGCGGTAGCGTCAAGCACACTGGCGATGCGGTAGGGGATCAGTTACCGGTAATCCGACTTGAACGAAGCCGGCCGGCGGCGGACGCTTCGCGTGAAGCGAACGGAACAGTGGTTGCTTGTTGGTTGAGATAAGTTGTCGGGTCATAGGAGGTCCCTATGACCCGACTTCGCAAAATGATGCTCGAAGAACTCGAGCGTCGTAATTATTCTGAGGCTACCACACGCTGTTACATCCGCACAGTCGAAGATTTCTCAAGACGATTCAAGCGTTCTCCAGATTGTTTGGGTCCGGAACACATTCGTGAATATCAGGCCGAGCTGTTCAAGAAGCGCAAGTTGTCGCCGGGCACGGTTACGCAACGATTGGCAGCTCTGCGATTCTTCTACGTCAAAACTCTCAAGAAAACCTGGAGCATCGCCGAGACGCCCTATCCGAAAAGAGCATTTCACCTTCCTTCGATCCTCAGCCGGGAAGAAGTCGCACGACTCATCGACGCAGCTCTGACTCCTTATCATCGCACTCTGTTGATGACGCTCTACGCCACCGGAGTACGACGTGCTGAATTGACCCACCTAAAAGTCAGCGACATCGATAGCAAACGCATGGTGATTCACGTCCAGGGCGGCAAGGGACGCAAAGATCGCGATGTGATGCTTAGTCCCAAACTACTCGAGGCACTGCGTGAGCACTGGCGCGGGTTACAGCGCAAGCCAAGCGCATGGCTGTTTCCAGGCAACCGCTGGCATACCGGTGATACGCCGATCGACACCAAGGTGGTCTGGAACGCTTGCCAGGAAGCCGCCCAGCGAGCGGGCCTCCAGAAAGACGTGCACCCCCATACGCTGAGGCACTGCTTCGCCACACATCTACTTGAAGCAGGCGCGGATCTACGAACCATCCAGATGTTGCTAGGGCATCGCGATCTGGAAGAAACCACCATCTACCTCCATCTCTCTGAACGTCACCTCAGTGCGACCGCGAGTCCTCTGGACTCGCTGGAGCTAAAAGACCGGCCACCACAGGACGAGTAGATGGACCGGCCACTCCTCGAGGTGGCCGATCTGGTCCGCGCCGCGGGAGACGCATTCATCGAACGAAGCCGTAAGTGGATCACCTGGAAGCACGTCAAAGTGCTCCTGGCCATTGCGCGGTGTCGTACCGCCGCGCTTGGCGGGCACGTCGATGAATGCACTCGCTGCGGACATCGCGCCATCTCCTACAACTCGTGCCGAAATCGGCACTGCCCGAAGTGTCAGGCAGGAGCTCGCGATCGCTGGCTCGCAGCGCGTCAAAAGGAGCTTCTCCCGACGCGTTACGTCCATGTGGTCTTCACGCTTCCTCGTCATTTGGCCCCGTTGGTCTTGCAGAACAAGAAGGTCCTCTACGACCTCCTGTTTCGCACCAGTGCGGAAACCCTTCTGGAAGTCGCGCGCGATCCCCAGCATCTCGGTGCAGAAATCGGCTTCTTCAGCGTGCTGCACAGTTGGACTCAAAAACTCGAATTTCATCCGCATGTACATTGCGTGGTGCCGGCCGGTGGGCTGTCTGCCGATCACACGCGCTGGATCAGACCACGCTACGACTTCTTTCTTCCCGTCGAGGTGCTCGGCGCTGTCTTTCGCGGCAAGTTCCACGAAGCGCTCAAGCGCGCCTTTCATGACGGCAAGCTCAACTTTCATGGAGACTTGAAGCTCCTCGCTCAGCCGAAAACCTTTGCTGCCTGGCTGAGACCACTGTTCCGAAAGGACTGGGTGGTCTACTCGAAACGTCCGTTCGGAGGCCCAGAGCATGTGCTCCGTTATCTGGGCCGCTACACCCATCGCGTGGCCATCTCCAACCAACGCCTGGTCTCGTTTACTGACGGAGAGGTCACGTTTCGTTGGCGCGATTCCGCCCACAACAACGAACAGAGGTCGCTGCCTCTATCTGTCGATGAATTCTTGCGCCGCTTCCTGTTGCATCTGCTCCCCGAAGGCTTCGTACGCATCCGAAACTTCGGCTTCCTGGCCAACCGCAAACGTGCCACCACCTTGCCACTTTGTTTCCAACTGCTCGGCTCGGCGCCGCAAACCGAGCCAGAGGTCTCCACCACTGGTCCCAGCGATTTCTGGTCTTGCCCCAAGTGTGGCGGGCCGATGATGGTCGTCGAAAGACTCACCGCTACTGAAATCCAACTTCGTTCTCCGCCGGTGGTCACCGCTGCTGCATGAAGCGACTCTATCCAATTCGAATTCTTCGCGTGTTTCGACCCGCTCCGTACCTCTGTGCCTTGCAGCAAAATGGATCTCCTTTTCTAGCCTCTTCAACCTCGCTCTTCACGATCCTTCTTCACAACAGCCTGCTTCCAGACTCATACAGTCAGGTGTCGCGCCCTGCCGCACAGCCACGGCACAACTCCACGCCGCTCCTTCCCACGATTGAATTTGCATAACGACCGCTTCCGCCGCAATCGCGGCCGGCTCCCTTCAAGTCGTTGTATCGAAAGCGCGCGAACACACCGTGCTCCTGCATGTGCCTTGCCCCTTCGCGCTTCCGATACAACCCTAAGACTCATCGGGAGTTGGCCGCGTGGTGGTTGGAATCGAGCGCGGAATGTCGCAATTTCTGAGGTCATGGCATTGGAGACGATCTCGACAACTGGCGGGGAAAACGTGATGGGGGTCACAGCTTTGGTCGCTTGATTTGACTTATAAGACCACCACTTGCCTCCCCGAAGAGCTGCTCCGACCACCGGACGCAACACCCGCTCAGGCGAGGATAGTTCGGCTGAATTTCAATTCCGAGTCACAAAAGAGAGGATAAGGATGCGCAAATTACTATTCGTTGCATGCTCCCTACTGGTGTTCGGCTCCGCAACAATGGCTCAGGGCAAGGTTGATACGAAGTGGCACTGCCCGAAAGAATCGGTAAGCCACAAACTCGACGTGGGCGACGTGCCGGGTCACAGCTACATGATTCTCCAAGGCATTTGTAACGCGACCGCAAGCGACAGCGGCTTCGCGGAAAAAACCCTTGGCTATACGGGATTCGAAGAGGTATGGAAAACGTCGTTCAACTGGCATGGCCGCCTCAACGTAACGATGGACAATGGAGACAAGGTTTACTACACATATGAAGGGTCCGCCTCAACAGATATCACGAAGCCGTTTTCCGAGAAATGGAAGATTCTAAGCGGTACCGGGAAATACAAAGGCATCAAGGGTTCCGAGACCTGCTCCGGAAAATACAATGCAGACGGCTCTTTCGAGGATGAATGCACCGGCACGTATTCGATGGGCAAGTAAGCCTGAGGTGTGCAACCAATCGGGAGTTGGCCGCATGGTGGCTTGAATCGAAACGCTAAATTCGGCCACCTATGCGGCAAAGCCGCGCCTCGCGATTACGTTGGCTAATCTTTTCAAAGTGACCAAAGTCACATCTTAGGTCGCTGTACTTAGGCTAATGAACCTCTGGTCGCCTCCCGAAGAGCTACTCCGACCATCGGACGCAACAACGCTGAGGCGAGTTCGGAATTTCTAACCAGATAATCGCGTTCGAGACAACCTGTGGATTGGAGGATAGTCATGAGGCGAATCATTCTTTTAGTTTTTGCTCTCGGTGGGTGCCTGTTGCCTCTCGCATGGACACAGGCGCCAACGGCAGGCCCGGCACCGGAGCTACAGAAATGGGACCTCTGGGTCGGGGACTGGACGCTGGCAGGGACCGCGAAGGATGCCCCCACGGAGCCTGAATATAAGGTGGACTTGAAAATGCGGGGTCGCTGGATCCTTGGAGGCCACTTTCTGGAGGTCCGTGGTACTTGGAAAGGCAAGGGCGTGGAGTCGACCTCGCTGGAGATTGCCTCCTACGATCCGGTCCGGAAAATCAACGCCGTCTCCGGCTTTGACAGTGACGGCGGCACCTGGGTTTTGACGGCAACATTCACGCCCGGAACCAGCATAGAGACAGGTACGCAGACCGCACCTGACGGAAAGACTTCCACATTTCGGAATACGTGGATTGTAAGCGCCGATGGAATGTCCATCTCGGGAAAACAAGAGGTGGAGCAGGACGGTGTTCGTTGGACGGGATTCACGGTCAAGGGAACCAAGACCAAGCCTCCCTCAGGAAATAGGTAGAACACTCGAAGCTGCGTACAAGCAGTCGAAGGAACCATGCTATGAAAACACTCGTCAGATTGATAGTGGTTGCCTGTTTTGCCGGAGTGGTCTTTGCCCAGCAACCGAACCAGCCGCCGAAACCCGGCCCCGAGCTTCAGAAGTTGCAGTTATGGGTTGGGGAGTGGACCTACGAAGGCGAAAGCCCAACCACCTTCCTCGGCCCCGGCGAAAAATTCACTGGCAGAATGACCGGGCGCTTCATTCTGAATGGCTTTGGCTTGGAAACAGTAGACGATGAGCAGTCGCCCTCGGGAGAGATACAGACAGTTGAGGTCGACACGTACGACCCCGTGACGCAAAACTACCCTTACATCTCCGTTTCCAGTGACGGGAGTTTCTCCCAAGGGTCTGTCACGATGAGCGGAACATGGGAAGGAAGCTCAATGGCAAACGGTAAGCGGTACAAGGAAAGGGGCACAAACGCTGTCGCACCCGATGGAATGGGCTTCACTAGAAGTGGTGAAGTCTCTGAAGATGGGAAAACGTGGGTGCCGTGGTTCACCTATCACGCTACCAAGGTTCAGGATAGTGAGAAGAGCGCCGTAGAAGCGACCGTGCGAGACTTCGAACAAGCTTACCAAGACTACAACGTCGCCGAAGCAAAGTCGCTCCTTACGAGCGATGCCCGATGGATAGAGGATGCTTTCCCAGAGAAGATCACGAGTATGGAATGGACAGACCGTGAGGAATTAAAGGCTGCCGGAGTTCGCTCTACCTTGCGATTTCACGATTTCGAGACTCATGTGCAGGGAGACGTGGCGTGGGTGACCTATGCCGCCGACGCCGTTTCCAGTGCACACAGCACGGAAGGACAGAAGTTGCTGCTGCAATCCCCGACTGCTAAAGAGGACTGCTTGTCGCAGGGAACCAACGTGAGTTGCAGCGCCACTTACGTGGAGACCGAGGTCTTGGTCAAGACCCCGAGCGGATGGAAAATCGCTCTCGGCCACACCTCACGACTCCCGAAACCCCAGAAATAGTGTTTCGTGCTTCGAGAACTGTCGAAATCAAGCGATTTCACCTGATATGCCCCACAGCCATGCTGCCAACTGCAGACCGCACAATTTGAGCCCTAGAGATTGTGGGCGGCGCGTTAGGTTGCCCAGTGCCTATTTAACGCGGTGGTCTCAATGGGTCG
>PMES01000052.1 GCA_003154775.1 Acidobacteriota bacterium
AGCTGTGAGAAATGTGGGCTAGCGACGCGTTCTGCACGCGAACAAGGGTGCTCCATCGTCTAGGCAGAATATCAGCTTTCAATATCTGTTCCGCGTGAACCATACCATTGGGGGCTAGACTGGAGACATGAGTCAACTAATCTTCACCCTGAATGCGCGAGACAACGTCATGCTCGAGGTGGTGCAAAGCTACTTCGACCTTGGTCGAGCCCAAATGCTGTCCCAGATCAACGCAAGCTTCTCAGGGCTGCTAGAGATTTTAAAGAGCAAACGTATAGACTATGCGTCTTTAAAGAACGCGTTGGTTCCATGCCCGGATCGGAATGAAGCGGCTTTTGTTTTTGACACGACCCAAATCACGTCAAGCTGGTATGGACTCGAGGTATTTGAGCGCATTCTGCCCGTGCTCGATCAGAACGCTACCCTCAGCGTTCTTTGCGGAGACATGGTCGGCGAAAACGACAGACAAGATCGCCTATACGAGGCTTTCAATCAAGAAGTAACGCTCGCGAGATCCTGTGTCTGGAAGCACAGTAGCCAGTTCTTCGTTGTCTACATCAATAATCTGTCCGATAGGATGCTCGCAAATCTCCAGAGTGCCTTGAGCCAATATGTGGGATTTGTCGGGTGGGTGGACTGCTATGCCCCCTCTTTTCTCAAGGCGTATTTTTCGCTGACCTTGTGCAATAGTTTCCTAAAAGCCAAAGAAATCATCATTCAAAGGCACGAGGATAACGTAAAAAACACTGAAGATGTGAATATGGCGGGCTATCCATTCGAAAAGTATGGCTATAGATGTAAGAGTTTGCAATCCATGTACAACGATCTCTTCTTGCATTACAAGATTGAGCGCGCCGTTTATCCCGGATTTGAGTCAGATACGCTCTTCTCGTTGAACGCGATAAGCAGTACCGTCGTGCCCTTCGATGAATGCGAAGTCGAGGTCGAAGAGGCAAAGCTGGGATACCTACGGAAGGAAAAAGAAGGGAGCATGAAGAAATCAGGACTGCTCTCTCTTGGACGAGAAGAATTGCAAACCAAAATCCGCGAACGTCTAGCTAGTAATTATATTTTCAATATGGCATACATACCCGAACATGCAACGATGAAATTCAATACGATCTTGAACTTCATGCCGAAAGACGCGAAAAAACTCGTAAAGCTTACAGCCTCATTAGAGTACAAACCGTCGGAAAGGCGCGTGAGACTCATTACCATGTTTTAGAAACTCGAGCGAGGGTGCTTGCGTTGACTGTGCACCCTTTCGGGGTCGAAACCGCATGCTACTCGGAAACAATCTCAGAACGGCCATAACTCCCGGTAAGGCGCGCAATTGGAAACTGACCGACGACGGAAGCGAGAGGCCAGTTTCCACTTGCAGATTAGGGCACGCAACCATCGCTGCACTGCCCGTTGGACCGGCGGGCAGAATCCGATAGAATGCTGCCGTGCCCGATACTCCTCCCCGAAAACCGAAAGCTGCGCCGGTCGACCCGGTAGTGGCGCCCATGGACGCCCTGCTCGCGGGCCGCAACTCAGATCCTTTTGGCGTGCTTGGTCCACAGCCAATTGAGACGCCCGCGGGGCGCCGCTGGCTTGTGCGCATCCTGCAACCGCGTGCAGTGGAAGCCCACCTCCTGTGGAGTGGAGAAACCGCTCCGATGCCCATGAAAAAAGTTCGCCAAGAAGGCATTTACGAGGTGGAACTTCCGCTGGTGAGCGACTTGGCGCCGGCTCCTTCGAGCTATCGCATCCGCTGCCGCATGGATTACGGCGCGGTAGTTGAAGGCCACGACGCTTACGCGTTCCCCTATCTGCTCAGCGAATTTGATCTCTACCTCATGGGCGAAGGCCGCCACTACGACACCTACGAGAAACTGGGCGCGCATATCAAGACGGTGGACGGCGTTTCCGGCGTGCACTTTGCCGTGTGGGCTCCCAGCGCGCGGCGCGTCAGCGTGGTGGGCGACTTCAATGGCTGGGACGGCCGCGTCCATCCCATGCGCATGCGCGGCTCTTCCGGCATCTGGGAGTTGTTTCTCCCCGACCTCGGCGAGGGCGCGATTTACAAATACGAAATCATTGGCCCGCGCGGCGAGATGCTGCCGCTGAAGGCCGATCCCTACGGCTTCTTTTCGGAGTTGCGGCCGAACACCGGCTCGGTTGTGGCGCGTTTGGACAAACACAACTGGGCGGACGCCGACTGGATGGCGCAGCGCACGCAGCGGAATTGGCTGCAGCAGCCGATTTCCGTGTATGAAGTTCATCTGGGCTCGTGGCGCCGCATGCCCGAGGAGCACAACCGCTGGCTCAGCTACCTCGAACTGGCGGATCAACTGATTCCCTACGTGAAGGATCTCGGCTACACGCACATTGAACTGATGCCGGTGATGGAGCATCCGTTCGATGGTTCATGGGGCTATCAGACGCTCGGCTATTTCGCCGCCACCAGCCGTTACGGGACGCCCTCGGAGTTTATGGCCTTTGTGGATCGCTGCCACCAGGCGGGACTTGGAGTGCTCCTCGATTGGACGCCGGCGCATTTTCCGCGCGACTCCTACGGTCTGAGTTATTTTGACGGCACGCACCTCTACGAACATTCCGACCCGCGGCAGGGTACCCATCCCGACTGGGGCACGCTCGTATATAACTACGGCCGCAACGAAGTCCAGAATTTCCTGATCTCCAATGCGCTGTTCTGGCTGGACAAGTACCACATTGACGGGTTGCGCGTGGATGCGGTCGCCTCCATGTTGTATCTGGACTATTCGCGCAAAGAGGGCGAGTGGATACCGAACCGCTACGGCGGGCGCGAGAATCTGGATGCCATCGATTTTTTGAAGCGCATGAATGAAGTGGCGTACTTGCGATTCCCCGGCGTGCTGACCATCGCGGAGGAGTCCACGGCGTGGCCGAGCGTGTCGCGCCCGACGTATCTCGGCGGGCTGGGGTTCAGCCTGAAGTGGAACATGGGCTGGATGAACGACACGCTGCACTATTTCTCCAAGGACCCCGTTTTCCGGCGCTACGAGCACAATAAGCTGACGTTTTCGCTGCTCTACGCTTTCAGCGAAAATTTCATGCTGCCTTTCTCCCACGATGAAGTGGTCCACGGAAAGAATTCCCTGCTGCACAAAATGCCGGGAGACATGTGGCAGCAGTTCGCGAATCTGCGCCTGCTGCTCGCCTACCAATACGCGCATCCTGGGAAGAAGCTGCTGTTCATGGGGCAGGAGTTCGGGCAGCGGCACGAGTGGAGCGAAGCAGGGAGCCTGGACTGGCATCTGCTGCAATATGAATCGCATCGCGGCGTGCAGCAATTGGTCCGCGACCTGAATCGGCTGCTCGCCGCGGAACCGGCGCTGCACCAGGTGGATTTCGACTGGCAAGGTTTTGAGTGGATTGACGCGAATGACTCGGACAACAGCGTGTATTCGTTTATCCGCCGCGGCAAGAATCCCGACGACGTGATCCTGGCGGTGCTGAATGCCACGCCGGTGGTGCGGTATGGCTATCGCCTGGGTGTGCCGCGCGCCGGGCACTATGAAGAAGTGCTGAACACCGATGCCGCAATTTACGGCGGCTCCAATGTGGGCAATCTGGGCGGCATGAACGCCGACGAGCACGCCTGGCAAGGCCGCCGCCACTCGCTCGCGCTGACGCTGCCGCCGCTCGCCGCCGTCTTCCTCAAGTGGCGTCAAGCCTGACGAACTCTTGTAGCTTTTCGTTTGCGATACGGAGGTCAGTCCGGGGTGTCTCAGGCCGGGTGGCCCGCAGGTCGGTTTTACGTGAGGAGTTTTGACTTTTCCGGACGCTGTCTGAGTCACCCGCCACAATGGTGTTCAGCTCGCCGCCTACTTACCACGCCTTCTCTTTGCTTTGGCTCCTCCCCAGAAATAAAAAACCACGGCAGCGGTGGCAAGAAGCACCACGATGATCGCCAATACCACCGGGTGTCCGTGTACCCTGATGAACGCGATGATTTGTCGTCCATAACGCGCGGCCAGATAAGCGAGGAGCATGTACCTGGAGATTCGCCCGAGCGCGAGCGCCGCCAGGAATTTTCTCACCGGATATTGCATGGCGCCCGCCGCAAGCAGAAATGGCACCATGGGCACAGGCGGCGGCAACAAAGCGGGGATGACAATAGCTCCGAATCCCCATCGCTCGAAGATCTCGCAAACTTTGTCCACTTTCCGGCGAGAGAACCTGCGTTCGAGCGCCGCCTTCCCTCCTCTGCGCGCCAGCCGGTACGTGACAAAGCCTCCAATCAACGAACCTGCCGTAGCCATCAACGCGTAATAAAGCCACAACTGCTGCTGGCGCGCGGAGAGCACAAGCGTTGCCACATCCATGGCACCCGGTATCGGAAGGGGGGAATTGTCCAGCAGCCCGAGGGGAATCAGACCCAGGCCGCCCAGGTGAAACATCCAGCGCCGCAAGCCTCGTTCCAGCGTTGGCAGCGATGCCGCTATTAAGTGACCGATAATCAAGTAGAATCCACTTCTCCCATGACCCTAATTATCGGGAGTAATCGAATTCCGGGCCACGACTAAATTCCAATCGTCAAATTGGTGGATTACAAGACCATTGTTGCCAGGCCGAACGCGGCTTTCCCAAACTGGTGTCGCCGTCTCACCACTAGCCCGGCCAGTCCCGCCAGAACCCCGGAGGTCGGACTCTCCATGCCGCTCTACTGGGTCCAGGGAGAACCGGATTCTGCCAATCCCGTCATCCCACAGGATCTTTCTGACGCGTCGCCTTTACGGCTGTCAGAATCCCGACTCCCAAAAGTACGACCGCACCCGCCACGATCCAGTGTACGGGCATGTGTAGCAAATGTGCGGCATAAATCAGGCCGATGATTACGATCGCGAATCCACCCGAGTAAAGACCGAATGACATAGCATCTCCTCGCCCCATATTAGTCCACCTGGACTAGCTTCTTCTATACAGAAAGAAACACATCGCGAGATTGGCGGCTGGCGCAGGCTTAACGCTCTCGTCTCTGCCGCCCCTGTCATCCCGAGCGGAGCGACCCGACCTTCTCCTCCGCACCGTAGTTTGGCGCGTCGGGTCGCGCAGTCGAGGGATCTCTCTGACTCTCCTTCGCAACCCCTGCGTGCCCAGCGGCTGGCGTAGGCCTAACGCGCCGAATCACCCGCATCTCCGTTCATCACCCCACATTCACTTTCTGAGGTGATATCCTTCCCGAGTGAAGCCCGAATCCACATCAAAGGCTGTGCCACCTGCCGTATGTAAGTTTCTTCATCTTGGGAGAGAATGAGAAAAAGATATGAACTCACTGTTGCGGTTCTTTTTCACACCCCCACAAGGTCCGGCGAGCATCCTGCTGATCCGCCTTGCGGTCGGGCTGATTTTCTTCACGCAGGGCATTCTGAAGTACACCGACCCGAATATGGGTGTGGCTCGTTTCACCAGGATTGGATTTCCACATCCGTATTTCACAGCGCACTTTGTGGGGACCTTTGAGGTCGCGTGCGGCGTGCTGGTTTTGCTCGGGCTGTGGACCAGGGCATCAGCCGTTCCGCTGCTGATTGTGATCACCACGGCGATCGCGACCACCAAGGTCCCCGAGCTATTTCGTGCCGGCCAGGGCTTCTGGTACATGGTCAGCGACGCGCGCACCGACTTTGCGATGTTCTGCTCGCTGTTCTTCCTGATTTTGGTGGGTGGTGGAGCGTGGTCCCTCGACGCACGACGCGGGGAGGGTGGCGGAGGCTTAACGCGCTGAAGCGCCCGCTTCTTTGGCCGGTGGCCCAGAACCCAGAATTCGCAAGAATTCTCTGCCCTACCCGCCTAAATTGACTCCCATGCTACAACAGCGATGTAAGAACTTTGCCAGTGGAATTGCGCCGTTCGCGGGTCTCGCCGTGAGCGGCGTTTGTGTTTTAGGGCGAAGAAGTTCTTGGACGTAATAACATCACAAGAAAGGATTAGGAGTTGAAGATGGCAAAAAAGAGTTACGAAAAAGAGGCAAAGGACCGATTTTTGCGACACATAGAGCGCGAGCGCAGCGAAAAGTGGGAAGTATCGGCTGAGGACGTTGTGACCGATCTGGAGACCCGCAGGGATTTCGACTACCAACTCTCCTGCGGGTCAAAGCGAATGGCACTAGCCTGAATTTCTCATAA
>PMES01000038.1 GCA_003154775.1 Acidobacteriota bacterium
GAGATGATGGACCTTTTTGAAGAGATAGTGCGGATGAGGCGGGCGGGGGTGCGCGGGGCGCTGGCTACGATTGTGCATACGAGCGGGTCGATTCCGAGCTACGAAAGCTCGCGGATGCTGGTGCGGGAAGACGGGTCCATTACGGGAACAATTGGCGGGGGGTGCGTGGAGGCGGACGTGTGGGCGGCGGCGAAAGAGGTGATGGAGAAGGAAACGCCGCGGAAACTGGTGTTCAACCTGAATAATGAGGCGACGTATGACAATGGGCTGATCTGCGGGGGCACGGTGGAAATTTTTGTGGAGCCGATCCTACCGCAGCCGGTGGTGTACCTGTTTGGCGGAGGGCATGTTTCGATGGCGGTGGCGAAGGCGGCGCAGGCGGCGGGGTTTGGCGTGGGGGTGGTGGATGACCGCGAGGCGTTCGCGAATGCGGAACGGTTTCCGATGGCGCAGGAGATATTCACGAGTTATGACGAGGCGTTCGGGAAGCTGAAGCCGAATGCATCGAGCTACCTGGTGATCGTGACACGCGGGCCCAAAGAAGATATGCGCGTGTTGGCGTGGGCGGTGCGGACGGCGGCGAGGTACGTGGGGATGATCGGGAGCAAGCGCAAGGTGCTGAGCGTGTACAAGGCGCTGGAGAACGAGGGGTACCGGCGGGAAGAATTCGAGAGAGTGTATGCGCCGATGGGATTGGAGATTGGGGCGCTGTCTCCGGAAGAGATTGCGCTGAGCATTGTGGCGGAGTTGGTGGCGGTGCGGCGGAATGCGGGCGGGGCGGCGNNAGTTTAAGAGTTTAAGAGTTTAAGAGTAAAAGCCCAAGGCGCGAGAATCGGTCGGGAGCATGCCATGATCCCTCCACTACGTGCCGCAAAAGGCGCGGCACTCCGGTCGGAATGACAAATTGAGCGAGGCCGCAAAAGGCGCGGCACTCCGGTCGGGATGACAACTCTGTATGGTGCGGCGAATGCAGAGAAGATGAAGAGGGACGGAAACATCCCGACCGGGTCGGGGCAGGCGCCGGTCACAGAGATAAGAGCACAGAGGGCACAGAGAAGAGCGAAGAAAAGGAACTCGAGAGGACAGACAGGAGTGTCTGCTCTACGAGGAAAGCGGAAGGGCTTGTGGGAGTGGGGGAATGGCAGTAGGATGCGGGCAGGCCCGGCAGAATGTGGCGGGCAGGCAGAGGGAATCCGCCACTCCCAGCCTTGGACGGCACCACCCGAAGTTGATGGCCCGGGGGTGAATTATGATTGCGGCCGTGATCCTTTCCGGCGGGTCGAGCAGCCGCATGGGCTCGCCGAAGGCGTTGCTTCCCTACCAGGGGCGCCTTTTTCTGGAACATTTACTGGAAGTGACGCGACATCCGAGGATTGGTGTGCGGCGCGTGGTGTTGGGAGCGCACGCGGAAGCGATCGCGCGGGCGGTGGCGCTGCATCCGGACGAAATCGTAATCAATGAGGAGTGGGAAAAGGGGCAGTTGAGTTCGCTGCACGCGGCGATGCGCAGTTTGCCGGCGGGAACGGACGGACTGATGGTGTGCCTGATCGACCATCCGCTGATCAGCGCGGCGCTGGTGGATGATCTGGTGCAGGGATTTTATGCGTCGCGGGCGCCGATTGCATTGCCGGTGTTTGAGGGACGACGCGGGCATCCGGTGTTGTTTTCCGCGGCGGTGTATGAGGAGTTGGAGAAGGCGCCGATGGATGTGGGAGCGCGGGCGGTGGTGTGGGCGCATGCGAAGGATGTATTCGAAGTGGGCACGACGGAAGAAGGGTGCGTACTGAATTTGAATGATCCGGAGACGCTGGAGAGGGCGAGGGGAAGTAGTTATCAGTGATGAGTATTAAGTTTTAAGTGATAAGTCAAAAGTTGAAAGTTAAAAGTTAAAAGTGGAAAGACCAACCCTAGTAGAGAAGAGAAATGCTTAGGCAGAGGTCGCCCCGACCGCGTCGGGGTAAACGCCGAGCACATAGTTCACAGAGAAGAGAAAGGCAAGAGGGAAAAGCAGATCCCTCCGCTACGTGCCGCAAACGGCGCGGCACTCCGGTCGGGATGACAAGTTTGTCTAGGGCGGGGATGAATCGAAGAGGGATCCCTCGACNNGGGCGCACAAATCGCGCTGCGCGACCCGACGCGCCCTAATTCGGCGCGGAAGAAAGAATCGAGTCGCTCCGCTCGGGATAACAAGTTTGGGCGGAGGGGATGACAGCGCGAGGGATTGAGGATGAGTTACGAAGTGGGGCGGAGGCGATGGAGGAGGGCGCGGAGGGCATCGAGGGCGAGATGGGCGGCGTGGGCGGAGGCGGGAGGCAGTCCACCGAGAGCGGTGGAGAGAGAGTCGGCGTTGATATCGTTGAGTTCGTGGAGTTCCCTTCCCTGAATTATTTCCGTTAACAATGAGGCGCAGGCGATGGAGGCGGTGCAGCCGCGGCAGAGGAAACGCACGGCGGCGATGCGGCCGTTTTCGAGGATGGCGGAGAGTTGCAGGACGTCGCCGCAAACGGGATTGGTGACTTCGATCTTGGCAGTGGGGTTGGGGAGTAAACCGGCGTTGCGGGGGGATTGGAAGTGGTCGAGGAGGGTGGGGGAGAACATGGAGGAAGTATCGCAGTGAGGGGGACGGGTGTCGAGCGCAAGAGAAGAGAAAAGCTTACCACAGAGTGAACAGAGGGGCCGCAGAGAACATAGAGGAAAAAAGGAAAGAAAGAAGGAAAGAAAGAAAGAAAAGGCTTACAGAGACGTCGCTCCGACAGGGTCCCCGAGAAGCTCGGGGCGGGGCCGCGGAGAGCGGGATGGCGGCGGCAGCGAGGAGGAACGGGAAGACCACGCGAAGGAAGAAGGAACGCATCGCTCACCCCCTGAGCAGAATGCGGAATTTGGAGCGCTGGTTGGTTGGGTGCGGCAGCAAGAAGAAAGGTTGCCACGGAAGGTAGGTATTGCGGGAGTTATCTGTGGAGAGGGTGCGGAAGAGGAACGGGTGGCGGAGTTCAGAAAAAGATTACACAGCGGTCGCCCCGACCGGGTCGGGGCAGGCGCCGGTCACAGAGGGAAGAACACAGAGAGCACAGAGAACGGAAGGAAAGAAGAGAAGAGAGAGATGGGCGTTCGATCGTAAGAGCCCACCCTTCGCACAAAACGCGAAGGATGGGGCACCCTCAAGTATTTCGTTGGGTGGAGTAGCGGGGGAACCCAAAGAACACGTTTGGAACTGCAATCCGTGCCGATCTGAAGATCGGCCACTACAAAGGCGAACCCAAGAGCACAGTCCCTTCGGGACTCAGGGTAAACAGGAGTGACTGTGCCACGGAAGGCGGACCCTGCAAGGACGTCTCTGGCGAAGGAACTCTTCTTTTCTTTGGGACGGAGGAAAAGCAAAGCAGATTCCTCGCTTCGCTCGGAATGACAAATAAAACCCGGAATGACAAGTAAAAGAAGATTGCGACCCGTGGTTAGGAGGTGACGGGGTTGGGTTTGTCGGGGTTGATGTTGAGTTCTTTGATGGCGTTTTGGACGGTGGCTTCGCCGACGAGGCCGTCCTGGGCCAGTTCGTGGAGGGCGGCGACGACGATGAAGCGGGAATCTACCTCGAAGAATTCGCGGAGAGATTCGCGGCACTCGCTGCGACCGAAACCGTCGGTGCCGAGCGTGGCGAGGCGACGGGGCGCCCATTTGGAAATCATGGAGGGAAGAACCTTCAAGTAGTCCGAGGCGGCAACCAGGACGCCCTGCTCGCCTTCGAGACATTGCGTGACGTAGGGGACGCGCGGAGTTTCGTCGGGATGGAGACGATTCCAGCGCTCAACTTCGATGCCATCGGTGTAGAGATTCTTGTAGCTGGTGACGCTCCAGACATCGGCGGCGACGCCGAATTTTTGGTCGAGAATTTCCTGGGCGCGGAGAACTTCGTTGAGAATGGCGCCGCTGCCGAAGAGTTGCGCGCGGAGCTTGGCTTTGCGCTCGCCTGCGGGGCGGAGTTTGTACATGCCCCTGAGGATGCCATCTTTCGAGCCGGCGGGCATGGCGGGCATGGCGTAAGGCTCGTTCATGACGGTGATGTAGTAAAAGATGTTCTCGCCATCCTTGTACATGCGGCGAATGCCATCCTGAAGGATGACGGCGATTTCGTAGGCGTACGCGGGATCGTAGGCGCGAAGATTGGGGACGGGGAGAGCGAGGACGTGGCTGTTGCCGTCCTGGTGCTGGAGACCTTCACCGGCGAGAGTGGTGCGGCCCGCAGTGCCACCGAGGAGAAAACCACGCGTGCGCATATCAGCGGCGGCCCAGATGAAATCGGCGATGCGCTGAAAACCGAACATCGAATAATAGATGAAGAACGGAATGGTGTTGATGCCGTGGGTGGCGTAGGCGGAGCCGGCGGCGATGAATGAAGCGACGGAGCCTGCTTCGGTGATGCCCTCTTCGAGGATCTGGCCGTTCTTGGCTTCCTTGTAATAGAGGAGGGTGTTTACGTCCACAGGCTCGTACTTCTGGCCAACGCTGGAATAGATGCCGACGGTGCGGAAGAGGGATTCCATGCCGAAGGTGCGGGCCTCGTCGGGAACGATGGGAACGACGAGTTTGCCGATTTCGCGGTCCTTGAGCATTTTGCGGAGCATGCCGACGAAGGCCATGGTGGTGGAAACTTCGCGGCCTTCGCTGCCCTCGAAGAATTCGCGGAAGAGTTCGTCGTGATCGGCGACGAGCGGCGCGGAGCGGACTTTGCGCTGCGGCATGTAGCCGCCAAGGGCTTCACGGCGGCCTTTGAGGTAACGCATTTCCTCGCTGTCTTCCGCGGGACGATAGAAGGGCAGCTCGTTGACGTCTTCATCGCTGAGGGGAATGCCAAAGCGCGAACGAAACTCGCGCAGCTCGTCCTCATTGAGCTTTTTCTGCTGGTGGGTGACGTTCTTCCCTTCCCCGGCTTCGCCGAGGCCGTAACCCTTGATGGTGCGGGCGAGGATGACGGTGGGGCGGCCCTTGTGTTCGAAGGCGGCTTTGTAGGCAGCGTAAACTTTGCGGGGATCATGGCCGCCAAGACGCAGGCGGCGAAGCGCCTCATCGGGAAGCGGCTCGACGAGTTTGAGAAGGCGGGGATCGCTGCCAAAGAAGAATTGGCGGATGTAAGCGCCGCTGGAGACAACGAGTTTCTGGTATTCGCCGTCGACCATTTCGCCCATGCGCTTGACGAGGAGGCCTTCGGTGTCGCGCTCGATAATGGGATCCCATTCCGAGCCCCAGAGAATTTTGATGACGTTCCAACCGGCTCCGCGGAAGGCCGATTCGAGCTCCTGAATGATCTGGCCATTGCCGCGCACGGGACCATCGAGGCGCTGGAGATTACAGTTGACGACGAAGATGAGGTTATCGAGTTTTTCGCGGGAGGCGAGAGTGATGGCGCCGAGGGATTCGGGCTCGTCGGTTTCGCCGTCGCCGAGGAAGGCCCAGACTTTGGCATCGGTGGCGGGCTTGAGGCCGCGATTTTCGAGATAGCGATTGAAGCGCGCCTGATAGATGGCCATCAGGGGGCTGAGTCCCATGGAGACAGTGGGAAATTCCCAGAGGTCGGGCATGAGCCAGGGATGCGGGTAGGAAGAGAGACCGCCGCCGGGCTTGAGTTCACGGCGAAAATTCACGAGTTGCTCGACGCTGAGGCGGCCTTCGAGAAAGGCGCGGGCATAGATTCCGGGAGCGGCGTGGCCCTGGAAATAGACGGTGTCGCCTTCAAAGGAATCGGAGCGCGCGCGGAAGAAATGGTTGAAGCCGACTTCGTAGAGCGTGGCGGCGGAGGCGTAGGTGGAGATGTGGCCGCCGATATTGTGTTCGAGGCGATTGGCGCGGACGACCATGGCGAGGGCGTTCCAACGGATGAGGGATTTGATGCGGCGCTCGAGCTGCTGATCGCCGGGGAAGAGAGGTTCTAGGCGCGCGGGGATGGTGTTGGCGTAAGGCGTGTTGGCGGAAAAAGGAAGATCGATGCCGCTGACGGTTGCGTGGGCACGGAGGCGCTCCATGATTTCGCGGGCCACGTCGGTGCCGCTGGACAGCAGGACGGAGTCGAGAGATTCCAGCCATTCCTGGATTTCGACGTCCTCGATGTGGCGAGGCACGTAAGTTTCCTGATCCATGGGAGCGATGGGCTGCTTCCTTCCGGCCTGGGCCCGGTGGGGGGGCCGGCGCGTGCGTTGGAAGAAACGCACAATTGATAAGAATACACCTAGAGGGGCGCGTGCGCATCCGGGAGGCGAGAAAAAATAGATGATGGGGTGTTGCGGGAATTTGGATGGGGGGGAGTTCAAAGTCGAAAGTTAAAAGTTGAAAGTTTAGCAGGAGAGGATCCGTTGCTGGACAAATTACAAAGATTACGCAGAGGCGCCCCGACCGGGTCGGGGTAAACGCCGAACGCGGAGGTTCGCAGAGAAGGAGGGAGAGAGAGGAGCCCAAGAGCACAGTTAGGAGTGACTGTGCCACAGGAGGGCGGCGGGCGAGGGTGAATTGCACTTTGGCGGGAGCGCATGCGGCCGTAAAAGCGGCGGCAAGCCGCCGCACTCCAAGTCGGGCCGCTCCGCTCGGGATGACAATATGACTTAGGACACGGTGATTCGCGGAAAAGGGAAACACAAGAACCGACCTGAAGGTCGGCCACTACAGAAGAGGTGAGGAAGGGCCAAGCAAGGGGTTAGGTGCGGAGGTCGGGGAAGAGGGAGCGGCCGCCGTCGAGGACCAGGGTTTGGCCGGTGAGGAATTCGGCGGTGATTAGGAAGAGGACGGCGTCGGCGATTTCATCGGGGCGGCCGGTGCGGCGGAGGGGAGCGCGGCGGATGAAGTCGGTTTGCCACTCGGGAGGATCGCCGGGCATGGTGATGGTGCCGGGAGCGATGGCGTTGACACGGACGGCGGGGGCGAGTTCCTTGGCGAGGATGCGGGTCATGAGAATGACGCCGGCTTTGGAGACTGAGTGGGGGAGAAACTCACGCCAGCCGAGCAGGCCACCAATATCGGCGAAATTGACGATGATTCCCTTCCCGGATTTGGCGAGATGAGGAGCAGCGGCTTGGGCGCAGAAGAAAGGGGCCTTGAGATTGGTGTCGAGGGAGGCGTCCCAGGATTGCTCGGTAGTGGAACCGAATTTGGCTTCGAGGAAATTGGCGGCGTTGTTGACGAGGATGTCGAGGCGGTGGAAGTGGCTGACGGCTTGATCGATGAGATTTTGGATTTGGGCGACGTTGGTGAGGTCGGCGGAAATGGCGATGGCGCGCTGGCCGAGCTTCTCGATTTCGTGGACGGTGTCGCGGGCTTCGGCTTCGGAGCGGCCGTAGTGGATGGCGACGTCGGCGCCCTCGGCGGCGAGGCGGAGGGCTACGAAACGTCCAATGCGTTTGGCGGCGCCGGTGACGAGGGCGACGCGGCCGGAGAGTCTCTTTTCGTCGGGCATGGACCGCTCCCACAACTCCACGGGAAAAGGTAGCACAACCCCTGCTAAAATCACGACGGTTCGAGGTGAAGCGATGAAACTTGATTTGCTGGCGATTGCGGCGCATCCGGATGATGTGGAACTGACGTGCGGGGGAACGCTGCTGAAGATGGCGCAGCGCGGGTACACGACGGGGATACTGGACTTGACGGCGGGAGAAATGGGAACGCGAGGAACGCCAGAGACGCGTGCGAAGGAAGCGGCGCGTGCGGCGAAGATTCTGAAGGTGGCGTGGAGGGGAACGCTGGGCGTGGCGGATTCGGATGTGGAGGCTACACGTCAGAACAAGTTGCGGCTGGCAAAGGTGATCCGCGAGTTGCGGCCGCGGACGGTGATCCTGCCGTATTGGGAGGCGCGGCATCCGGATCATTACCACGCATCGGCGCTGGGGTACGAAGGGTGCTTTTTGGCGGGACTGAAGCAACTGCCGCTGGACGGCGAGCCGTACCGGCCGTTCAAGATATTGTATGCGACGTCGTTTGAGGGCATGCCGCCGACGTTTGTGGTGGATGTGACGAAGCAGTATGAGGCGAGAAGGCGGGCGATTCTGGCGTATGGGTCGCAATTCCGTCCGGCGAAGAGCGAACGGAAGCAGCGGGTGTACCTGGCAATCGATGAGCTTGACGCGAAGATGGACCTGCTGGCGCGGCACTATGGACAAATGATTGGGGTGCGGTACGGGGAGCCGTTTTTACAGAAGGAGATGATGAGGGTGGAGGATGTGGTGGAGTTGGGAGTGCGGTCGATTTGAGAGAAGTTCTAAGTTGTATGTTTTCAGTTTTAGGTAAAGAAAGAAGGGAAAAAGAAACGAAGGGCGCGGGGGGACAACTGCGATCTGTGGTCCGGATGCGAATAGAAAGGCTTACACAGAGGTCGCCCCGACCGGGTCGGGGTAAACGACGAACGCAGAGTTCGCAGAGAAGAGGGGAGCAGAGGCAGAAAAGCAGATCCCTCCACTACGTGCCGCAAACTACGCGGCACTCCGGTCGGGATGACAGCTTGTGCGAGTTTGCATGAACCGGGGGCCTGCGGTTGGGATGACAGCGGGGGAGAGAATATGGTTTGTCGGCGGGGGCTGAAACCGTAAAAGCGGCGGCAAGCCGCCGCACTCCAAATGAGCCGAGGAGCCATGATGCAGAGATCGCGTAAGGCACGGAGGATGGGCGGAGAAGAGAAACCCAAGAGCACAGACAGGAGTGTCTGTGCCACAAAGGCGGGGTTAGACGGAGTCGTCTTCCATGGCGGGGGTGAAGCCGGGGAGGTTTTGGCCGGCGGGGGTGCGTTCGACCTTGACGCGAAGCTGGTTTTCGTTTTCTGAGCCGGACTTGCGCAAGACGGCGATGGTGCTGAGTGCTTCGTTATAGACCCGGGTGACGAGATAGGTTTCGGCGGTGCCGTCCTTCTTCCAAAGCTGGCCAATCTGGATCTTCCGCGCGCTCATAGTGATGCTTTGAATGTAGAGAGGCTGGCCAGAAGTGTCAACAGTCCATGTGGCAGGGCAGGGATTCCGCAACGAACGCAAGATGAGGTGGGGGTTAGGTAGGTTTAGCGTAGCTTTGAGGTGTTTTTGGCCAGGAGACAGATGGGAAGGGTAATTCGCATAGCTTTTCGAGGGCGAAAGCGGGTCGGCGCGGCCATCCGAAGAGACCACGGGCAGGAAAACCGCCATGAGGATTCCCGGGACGAGCAGAAGTGCCGGAGGAGGGGGCGCGAAAAGCCTCAGGGCGGCATGCCGGCGGGAGTCAGATCGCCATACAGCTCGGCGGCGATAAGTTTGGCCCAGAAGATTTGGGTTTTGCTCTGGCGTGCGGCGGGCTTCACATTCCGCGCAAGGAAGGCATGAAAGATGTTGTAAGCGAGGAAGGCCACGAGCAAAAAACACTCGATGGCGCCGGGGTCACGCTTGAAGACATGATCGGAGTGCCATTCGTTGGCCAAGTCGTTGAAGCCATAATTCTCGATATCCCATCGCTGGTGCCCCCAATGGACGGCTCGCTCGACCGGAACTTGGGTAGGCGATAAGGTGGTCACCCAGATCCAATCACTGCTTTGTGGATCGTCCTGCTTGTCGAGTTGCCGACGTACCGCGTAGGTCTCCAGGGAACGAATGACGCGCACCGGGGCCTGCACCTGGGGCCAGGAGAGCAAGTCCGGAAAATCCCACCAGCAGCACTGGCGGGACCGATAGCGACCCTGTTGCGGCGCTACGTGGTCGAATAATCCAGCCACGTCCTGATAGAGATTGCGACGTTCCTCTTTGAGAACCACCAGAGCGTGTTTGCCGCGAGCGAGCAAATAGTTGAAAAAGGAGGCCTTGGCGTAGAGTGCGTCGGCCAGCACCAGATCGAAGGCCCGCGGATAGGCGGGGATCACGCGCGCCAATAAACGCAGGGCGGTTTCCACTTCATCCTCGCCGGGCCATTGCGGCTCATGGTCCAGGAACAGACGAACCGCCTCACCTCCTAGCGGCGCACCGGACAGCAACAGCAACGTGACCTGCCAATGATAAAACTGGATGCGCTCGCCTCCCTCACAGTGGATGGTTCGCTGCAAGCAGCCGGGACAATGACGTAAGTAACTGGCGTGGCTTTCGTGACCGTCCAGAACGACTACGCCCAAGCCGTAAATATCCGGCAAGGCTTTGTTGCGTTTCAGACGCTGGTAGACGTCGTGAATCCCTTGCCGAAGCCCGTCGGTATCGAGCAAGGCATGGACGCGTCCCAAGGTGTCTGCACTGAAGGTCGGCTCTTGCAACCAACCCTGCCAAAAGCGGGCCCGGCCGACCCGTTCCCAAGCGTTGCTGCTGCCCATCCTGGCCCAGAACAACACCAGCGACGATTTCACCACCGCCGCGGTGGAGATGCGTGGTTTCCGTCTCTGGCCCGAGATGTGCGTGACGATGTCCCGAGAGAAGTGGAAGATCTTTCCCGAATAGGCGATCAGGCGGCGAAGAACGTTTATCGTTTCCTTCCCTGAAGCCCTTTCCATTGCAATTCGGAAACTTCCTCAATCAGTTTCTGCATCAGGCGATAGTCGTTAACGGCTTGGCGAACGCGTTGCTGCCAGGCCTTGGGGACACAGATCTGGCGAAGCTTCCCCGCCTGGCTCTGCACGAGGTACAAGGACTTATGCAGTGCACCTCGGGCGCAACGGCAATTGGCCTTGCCGCACGTGCCGGAACGTTGCGAGAGAGTGCCGCGGAGGAACCATTGACCAGAGGAGAGTTGCGCAATCCGGGAACGGAAGTTGCGCTCGGTGGCGGAGAGTTTCGT
>PMES01000040.1 GCA_003154775.1 Acidobacteriota bacterium
AGTTTCACTCCGCCCTTGACAACATAGACTCCAAGAGAGCCATTTGCTTGCTGCGGAGGCTGTTCAATTCTCCCGCAGCACAGAACAGGGGGTTCTCCAATTGCACAGGCGGAAAGGAGGAATTGGAGCTTCGCATGAGGTACACCCTGCACCTGCCGGAAACATCCACAGCAACCACACAATCCAACAAAACCGTTGACTCGGCGTCGCTCGGCAGGCAGCCGGTCGTTCCGATGAAATGCGCGGCGCCAGTTTCTCCTTCTTCCGTTTGTCCTTTGCCGGAGCCGATCAGCGAGGGTAGCTTAACTTCTTATCCTCCAACTCGCCCAACAACTCTTCTCTCATTTTGTACCGATCGACCTCGGCCAGAAGTCGCCGCAAGGTCAACCATACGTTGAGGAAAAACCTGTCGATCACCTCGACGTCTGCGAGGGTTGCCTCACGGCCGTGATGGACCAGCCTCGAACGAATCCGATAGAAGTCTTCAACATTTGCCACAATTTTCTTCCGCTCTTCGAGCGACTCGCCGATGATAAATGCCATTCGCTCGCCTAAATTCTTCTGAATCGGCTCATTCGAGTCTTTCAAAAGCAGCGACTCGATGGCGGCGATCACAAAGACAATCTTGTGAGACACGCCCGCAGCAATGGAACTCCGCGAATGTAGTTGCAGTACGTCGTACAAGTCGCGCCGGAATTCCGTCCCTTTGGGGTTTGAAGCCAGCTTTTGCAGCGCTTCCAAAAGTCCAGGTGACATGGCAACCGCGTCGTCAATGCTCCATGCCGGTGGCCCCTGGTCGATCGCTTCCTTGCTTGAATTCAAGATCGAATTGTCTTTCACAAACAACTCGACGCCACGCAGTGTGTTCTCTCTTCCAAGAGGCATGCAATAGCTCACGATCTTACAGGTCCAATTGACGTGCGACAGAAAACGAAGAAGCCCTACCGCCTCGTTTGCCGCAGCATGAGCAATCTCCCTTGCCTTCTGCCGTTCGGCATTCACCCTGATCCGCGCAGCAATGCTGCCTTGAATCTGGGAGCGCTCCCTGTTGACGGCATAGACTGCACTTGAGCCCTTGATCCCCTCGGGGAAGAGCCGCCCAAACCACTCGTCCATCATGGCCTTCGACACGGTTCGAAACTCGACGTCGCCCAGCGCAAAATCCTGGGCCGAGTAGGTCCGGTGAACAGGAATCCAAATCTCGTGCTCCTCGATTGCATCCGAGCACCGTTCGCCAATGTAGTCGCTCAAAGAACCGCTCCGCTGCAACTCCAGCGTTCCACGAAGCCAGCAGAACACCTCGTCAAGAAGGAACGCCGCCGAGACCTGGCCCTTGATCGGAGACGCCATCTCAAATCGATGCGCGAGCTTCTTGATCTGTTCAAAGCTCTCTCCCTCCCACCCGACGAGAAGCCCTTTCGAATCCCAATAACGCCCCGTTTCTTCCCCGAGGCGGTTGACCCCGGACTTCTCAACCCTTACTTCCCCGATGATGTCGCTCGCTGGTATCTCGATAACTGGATGAATTTCGTTGGGGCCACGCCGAGGGGGCTCAACGCGCCCGTAGGAACCGACGCTATCCAGGATTTCTCGAGCGAGTTCGTCGAACCGTCTGGCGGCATCTGGATGGAATACGATCTTGGATGGTTGTCCGTCGCTCATTGCGGCAACTTTCAATCGCAGAACAGAAGATGGCCGGACCGCCTACACCAACGACGCATGTTTCGCACGAATCCAGCTCTCGACCTCTTGGTGAAGAGATTCCGCAATCGCCGTCATTTCCTGCAGCTCTCGATCCGCGACTCCACCACCAATATCATAGTTGCTGACGTTCCGCTTTTTTCGAAATGCGTCGAAGCTTCGGATGAATGCTGCGCTCTTGCCGAGCGTAAGTGAAAGAGACT
Organism: Acidobacteriota bacterium; assembly: GCA_003154775.1. Taxonomy (GTDB): domain Bacteria; phylum Acidobacteriota; class Terriglobia; order Acidiferrales; family UBA7541; genus Acidiferrum. Next base: position 1,905 of record PMES01000040.1, read on the forward strand.
GGATGACCCGATAGTGATGACTGTCTCGGGATGCGCGGTATCCGGCGGCAGCAAGCGCCGCCGTAGCGGCCTGCAAAGCAGCGTTGTATGCGATGGCGAAACGCCAATCGTTTGAAACATCTTTGGACTGGCTGTCTTTCAGATCGCGTTCCACGATGCCCAGCAGATTTCCGATCTCCTCACGGCTGCTCTGGTGAGGATCAAGCCAGCTGTTCTTAACCCAGTCTTCGAAGCTCATTCTCGTCTCCGATCACAAAGATCTTTTTCTGCCGCAAGACGGTTGTCAAAAAGTGGTTCTTCTCCTTCAGCTTCGCACCATATTCCGACGCAGGATACACAGTCGGGTTAATCTCCCTGCCAAGCTTGCTTTCTACCATGTTCAGACTCGCGACGACTTCACCGAATCCGACGTCGCCGATAACCAAGATGTCGATATCACTCGACGCTTTCTCCACACCTTTCGCGACCGAACCGAAGATGAAAGCAACCTGGACGCGATCTGCCACAGGCTGCAGGGCCTGCTGGACGACATCGCGAATCCCCGCAGTCTTGGTCAGAATGCCCTTGAGCTCGGAAAAAATCGGGTTTGCCGAATTTGCTTGGTAGTAGACTTGGTTCCCGCGCCTCACCCGTAACACCAGTCCGGCATCTGCCAGCTGCTTCAGTTCCCGCTGGGCAGCCCCAAGGCCAGTTTCGGTCCGTCGCACCAGATCCCGCAGATAGAACTGCTCATCTGCGTGACCATAAAGCAGGGCGAGAATAGCCCGGCGCGTATCGCCAAAAAGAAGCTGTCCGAGAGAGGAGATTGTACCCATTTCAGGAACGATTGTACCCTATTTGGGTACACCTATCTAGACTTCATACCGCCTTCGGTCGCGTTCCTCTAATGCGCTTATTAGATGTCCTTTACGTTATTACATGATTGGGATATTCAAGATTCGTGGACGCTTTCTACTGATAACTTTAGTTTAGGTCAATTTCTATATCAGCAAGCGCACTTCCGTGGCCAAAGCAAACGAGCCAACATCCCCCCTCTCCATCTATCTGCTGCGCGCGGACAGAGTGAACCATTTCGAAAAGGCCTTGCTGACCGAGAGCAAGGGGCTGCCACTTGCTAATGGTTGGGACGGTTACGCCATTACGATGCAGAGCCCTCGAACACCTCCCACCTGGGAGAAGTTGCTTAAACCAATTCTGCGAAATGCCAATGGCCTGTCCCTCTCTGGCGAGTCGCCCGGTGCGCTATTGGTCATTCGACTTTCAGGCAAGACCTTCGTCCTGGCTTTTGGACACGCGTGGCTGAAGCTCCAGGACGATTGGCTAGAGCAGAGTTTTGGCCGGCGCGTTGCGCTCAATTCGATTGATCCCGGCAAACTCGTTGAAGTAAACCTGGAGCAGGTTTTCGCCAAATGGCATATCGCTCGCGAGCGCGCGCCTCGGGCCGCTTCCGTCACCGACTTTGACGTTGAATTCGACCGCGATTTGGTTGCAAGCATTGAGGGCATCTCGTCCAAGAAAGTTTTTGGAAAGAAGCTGCGTGGATCAACAAATCTTCGGCTGGAAGTTCCTTTTTCCCAACTTCGCAAAGTCTTGGACTCAGCTGGAAGGCATTTCGACAGTGATGAATACAAGAAACATTGGCCCGAAATCGACAACATAAATCCCATAGATGACGAAGCTCTCAAACTCGATCTCGAGGCCCAGTTCGACCTTGAGCTAAAATCCGGAAAAGCACAAAAGAGGCTTGTTATGTTTACGCCGACCTACCGGCACGACACGGATAAGGTCGTCGACTCCTATGTCTTTGGCCGCAGAATCAAAACAGCAGTGACAAGGCCATATCTGATGGTGGAAAGCTGGGAGAATTATCTCAAGGAGAAGAAGCTAGAACCGACTGTCGCCAACGCGAAAAATACCCCCATTCACCTATTGAACGCTGGCGACGAAGAGCCACGACGTTCAAACGCGTTCCAGTGTTTCGGTTATGAACTGTCGTTCAACCAGAGGGAATACATTCTCTCATCGGGAGTCTGGTACGAGGTCGCCGGCGACTTCCTCAGCAAGATCAATTCTGAAATCGCGAGCATTTCGCCGCCGAGAGTAAAACTGCCGAAGTGGAAGGACGGCGAAACCGAGCCTCAATACAATGCCAGATGCGGAAAACTTCAGGGTTTTCTTTCAATGGATGCAAAGCACCTTATGGTTGGTGGTGCTCAATCCAAGTTTGAGTTTTGTGATGTCCTCCATTTGGAAACCAAAACCCTTTATTTCGCGAAAATACCTTCCAAATCCAGCGGCATGAGTCATCTCCTCGAACAGACCCGAAGAACCGCTGAATTATTCTTCGCTCCGGGAGATAGCACATACAGGCAGGCACTCGTGCGTGTAATGAAGACTCACCACAAGGGAGTGCCCACCAATTGGATCGAGAATAAGCCTAAGAACGGCGATTGGAATCTTTGCCTGGTCTCTCTCGGCAAGAACCAGAATGACCTGCCTTTTTTCGCCAAGTGCGGTTTGGCGCGCTTACGGCGCGAACTAAGAAGGCAGGGGCACGAAGTATCCTTTCTAAAGGTATAGAGACGTATGACTACACGGGCAGAAAATGATCCTGAAATACGTTTCAGTTCTCGTACGTGGGCCGTTCCCTGCAACGGTAACCCACAATTGCGGCCGCGAGGCTTCCCAGCCATTTGTATTCCGTTGGCACGATGATGTAGAACCCCCGCGCGGGCCTAGCCACCAAGCTACGTTTCACCAAACGATACAAGGACATTTTCACCGCATCCGCCGATACACCCAGTGCTGTGCGCATCTCTTCACCCGCAAAGTGGTAGCGGTCGTTGCCTACCAAGTCGCTGGCCTTGCGCATTGCTTCTCCGAGTTTACCTGCACAACGTATCACTTATTGATACTTTAGAATTGTGTCTTCGTGTATCTGAAGTTCCATCATCATCTTTTCCTGCGTTCCACAAACAGCAAACGGTAGGAATTGTTTTCCTGGACTGTTAGTCCGCCTTTCCGCAAATGCCCTTCCTGGCTAAACCCTGCGCCTGATCCGCCCGCTTCTTCTGTCAAGGGTCTCCGCTGCGCTCCGATGAACGCCACACCCCGGCGCCCTTGACAGCGCGGACGGACAGGCGCCCACCGCCGCCTTTATGCTGCCTCAACTTCCCGATCGCTATGAACGCGGGCCTCGCCAAGGCCCTCGGCGTGATGCTGAAACTCGACTTCGAACGGGCCGTGCTCAACCGTGTGCCCATGATGGAGAAGAATCCGGAAAGCTATTTCCGGCAGGTGCTCTTTCTCTGCGACGAGTATCAACACTTCGCCACGGTCGGCGAGAGCGATCCTACCGGCGATGAAAAGTTCTTCAGTCTGTCCCGACAGCCCAAATGTATCCCCATCATCGCGACCCAAAGCATCAGTTCCCTTAAGTCCGCTCTGCCGGGGGAGTCGTGGAGGACCCTCCTCCAGACTTTTCGAACGAAAATCTTCCTGTCCCTTTCAGACGACTTCTCCGCGCGGATCGCCAGTGAGCTGTGCGGGCGCGAGGACAGACTGAAGGCCAGCTACAACCTTTCGGAAAGCGGCCATGATGCAAACGTCAGCTTCCTCACCGGTAAGGCCCTCTCCCACAAGGCAAATATCACCGCTTCGAAAAGCTACAGCCCGCACCACGATCTCCGCTTTGACACCAAGACCTTCATGGAACTGCGTAACGCGCAGTCCGTAACCATCGCCTATGACGGCACGAACCCGATGCCCCCGATGTTTTGCTACCTCAAGCCCTACTACAACGACGTGAACAAATCCTACTTCCGCCAGCTTGCGGACGGAGAACTCTAATGAACGGATTCGAAACGATCCTCCCGTTTCTCAAGCCGATCCAACACCTTATCCTCGATAACTCCATCAGCGAGGTCATGGTCAACGGGCCCGACCACATCTTCATTGAGAAGCAGGGATTCGTCGAACCGGTGCCGGGCATCCATCTGGGCGAGAAATCCCTGATGGTCGCGGTGAAGAATATCGCCCGACGACTGGGCGACGACATTTCGGAATCGAAACCGATCCTCGATTCACGGCTCCCGGATGGCAGCCGCGTCGCTGCCGTCATTCCACCTTGCAGCGTGAACGGCGTCACTCTGACGATCCGCAAGTTCAACGCCCGGCACTTTGGCGTCGAAGAACTCGTTCAAGCGGGGACTTTGGAACGTTGGCTTGCCAACCAACTCGAAAACTACATTCTCGCTCGGAAAAACATTCTCATCGCTGGGGGTACCGGAACTGGGAAAACCACGATGCTCAATGTCCTCGGAAAGTTCATTCCATCCGATGAACGCGTCCTTCTCATCGAGGACACTTCCGAAATTCACATGGACCAGGACAACCTGGTCCGTTTTGAAGCACGGCAACCGCAGAACGGGCTGCCCGCCATCACCATCCGGGATCTCCTCAAGGCTTCTCTTCGTCACCGGCCCGATCGGATCATCCTTGGCGAAATCCGCGGAAGCGAGGCCTTCGATCTCCTCCAGCTTCTCAACACGGGACACTCCGGGAGTCTTTCAACCGTCCACGCCACTTCCGCAAAGCAGGGCCTTGCCCGATTCACGAGTTGCGTGTTGCAGAGCGGTGTGGACCTGCCCTACCGCGCGATCAAAACAAACGTCGGCGATTCCGTAAACGTCGTCGTGCACCTCGAACGCCGCCCCGGCCGGCGCTTCGTCTCCGAAGTCGTGGAAATCCACGGCTACGATCCCGACAGGGATGAATACAACTACGGCTTTATTTTCGACAGTCACAAGGAGTTGCTATGAGCCCCGTGGAGAACACGCGTGCATTTGTCCCACCCCCTTCGGAATACATTCTCGACAACTTCGAGCCGACCGACCGGATCGCCATGCTCGTGTTGAACCGAGATCTCGGCGAGACCATTCAGCGGATTACCAGCGCGCAGAAAGCGTCAAGCCCCGAGTTTCAGGCATGGCTGCGCTACAAGAACGCCAACGGCTCGGACATCTATATAGGGATGAACCCGCTACGGCAGGATGCCTCAACGCGCACGAAGGAAGACATCGAATCCATCCGGCACGTTTATCTCGACCTGGATCACGGCGGGCCGGAAGCCCTGGAATCCGTTGAAAACTCCAGCGCCGTCCCGAAACCAAATTACGTCCTCACCAGTTCCCCTGAAAAATTCCAGGTCGTCTGGAATGTGCGTGAAATGAGTCTCGACGAGGCGGAAGGACTTCTGCACGCCATAGCGCGCGAATTCGGCGGAGATCCCGCCGCTACCGATGCGACGCGGGTTTTGCGCCTGCCGGGTTTCGCCAACAAGAAATATGAAACAGACTTCTATGTCGAGGCCCGCCGAGAGTCCACGGAGACCTACCACCTCCGCGATTTCAAACTGCACATCGACTCTCAGGATTCGCCGCGCCACAACTACGACACCCGCGCAAAGCGGGAGCCCTCCCCACGCACGACTTTGAGCCAGTCCGAACACGATTGGGCTTTCGCCAAACGCGCACTAGCCCGCGGCGATGACCCCGAAGACGTCATGCGGCAGATCGCACAACATCGCGCAAACGACAAATCCGATCCACAGGACTATGCCAGAAGGACCGTCACAAAGGCTCAGGCTGAGCTGAGTGGCAAGCGCCAGGAAAGCGAGCCTCCGGTCGAAGAAGGAATCCGCGAACGGGACGCGTGAGTGTACGGAGAGCAAAGCAAGTCCAATTCAACCAAAGTGACAGCCGTTACGTTCAACAACTCATTTGAGTAATCGGAGATCCCATGCCAAATAGCGAGCGAACCATCGAAATCCCACAAGCGAACACACCACCAAACAGTTCATCTGAGCCTCCAAACCAGCCCCGTGAACACACGCCCTCCCCAGAGACTTCAAAAGACGAGTCCGTAAGCGTGACGGTGTACGAATTCATCGATAGTCGAGAGCTGGCGCGTCGTCTCACAGTCCCACCTTCTTGGATTCGGGACCAGGTTCGTGCCAGATCCGAAGATCCTCTTCCGCATGTGAATTTGGGGAAATATGTGCGTTTTCTCTGGGGCAGCCCCGCGCTTGAACTGTGGATACGCCGTCGTATAGTGGTGGGGAACAACAGGCGCCTGGGACGGACTCGACGAAAGGAGCAGATATGAAGAGAGCCCGTCAACAGCAGGCAGGCTATGTATTTCGAAAAGGTGCATTTTGGTATGTCCGATATCGTGAGCGTGTGGTGCTTGAAAATGGAGCTGTACGGCGAGTCCACAGGTCCCGCCGCCTCACGGAAGCTATCGGGCCATATCGTACGAAACGCGCTGTCGAACAGTTGGCCGAAAAGATTTTGCGGCCACTCAATGATGGCGCGGTGGTTGCGGAGAGCACCATGAGCTTGAACCGATTCATTGAAACTGCGTATTTGCCCTACGCGGAACAACAAAAGCGTCGGTCCACTTTTCTTGGCTACCGCAACATATGGAAGCGTTACATAAAACCGGATGGAGACAGAGCGCTGCGCGAGTTCCGGACCTTCGAGTGCGAGCAGATGTTGATGTCGATTGCTCGTCAGGAAGATCTGTGCCGCTCAACGCTAGGCCACATCAAGCACTTTCTCAGTGGCGTATTTCGTTATGCCCGGCGACAGGGTGTGCTCGACTCTCCCAATCCTATGCGCGAAGTGGAGATCCCTAGAGCACGTCCTGCGGGTGAAACTCATGCCTATACGCTCGAGGAAGAAGTTCAGATGTTGGCTATTCTTCCTGAACCCGCCGCAACGATCGTCGCTGTGGCGGCGTTCACGGGCGCCCGCAAGGGCGAAATCCGTGGCTTTCTTTGGGAAGGCTACGACGGCCACGCCATAGAGGTAAAGCAATCCGTATGGCGAAACCACGTAGGCGAACCAAAGCGAGAAAAGAGCAAAGGAACCATCCCGGTGATTGCACAGTTGAAACTTTTTCTCGACCGGCACCGGGTTCATTCGGGCTATCCATCACAGGGATATGTTTTTCAAAATCCCTACGGGAAGCCCCTGAATCTGGATGCGCTGGCGAGAGAGGTGATCCGGCCCGCACTGGAAGCGGAGAAGATTCCGTGGCATGGCTGGCATGCGTTTCGCCGCGGGCTGGCTACGAATCTTCATCGTCTCGGCGTCTCCGACAAAGCCGTCCAACAAATCCTGCGTCATGCGAACGTGACCACCACAATGAACATCTACGTGAAAATGGTCACGCGCGACGCGGAGGAGGCGATGAAGAGGCTGGAAACGAAGTGTTCCACAGTTGTGCCCCAACCGAGGCTCGACAATGCTCGGTTTGAGGCAAAAACGGCGCTCATCACTGTGCAGAAAACCTTGCCGCTAGAAGCAGTTAGGGGAAATCTGGCGGAGAGGGGGGGATTCGAACCCCCGGTACAGGTTTTAGCCCGTACAACGGTTTAGCAAACCGCCGCCTTCAGCCTCTCGGCCACCTCTCCGCGTTTGCTTTCAATAGGTTACCACCAAAATCCAAATTAATCTGCTGGTCAATAGCTGGCCGGTGCAGAAAACCGCCGCCGAGAGAAAAACCGGCCGTCTCATTCCAGCAGCCAGTTTCGAAATGCTTGGCCTTGGCTCCGAGTAAGGCCAAGTATTTGGCATCGGTTGCTTCAGACAGCTCGATGCCAATCCTTAGTATACGTGTTCGTCACCCCGCCCGCCTGGATCAGATAGTTCTCGAAATCGCACACATACCCCTGTCCGATGGACGCCGTGATATTCCCGTTCGCGTCCCTTCGACTTCGCTCAGGGCAGGCTCCGGTATCCGTGCTGAGTTCGTCGTTCGCGTTGTAGTTGCTCAGCCCGCCCGGATACCTCGGCAGCGTCGAAGTCTTCTGCGCGCGGTTCCCGACTGGGTCGTACACGTAGCTCGCCGCGCCATTCATTCCATGCGTGTCGCCCGCGATGGTTTCACTCGTCAAGCGGTTCCGCACGTCGTAGCTGTAGTTGTGCACCACGCCGTTTGGATACGTCACGCTTTGCAGGTTCCCCACGTTGTCGTAGCTGTAGCTCGCCGTCCCAGAGTTGTTTTCCGATACCGTCGTCAACCGGTTCAGCGCATCATACGTGTAATTGACCGTGACAGGTCCGGCGATTTGCAGCAAGTTTCCGGCTTTGTCAAATCTGTACGATAAATCATATCCGGTTTGACGGTGAATCCCAGTCACACCCCAGAGCGGGTCGTTGTTGTAGTAGCTCCAACCGCTGGCGTCTATCATCGAGAGGCGCCGTCCACCGGTGACCTTCTACAAGAGTGTCGAGCAGTTGCCTCCGTTCGGGGATTATTCCATGGCGAACCGCACCTATCGCTATTTCAGCGGTGATTCGCTTTTTCCTTTCGGCTATGGCTTGAGCTACGCGACGTTTCGCTACAGCAATCCACGAGTCAGCCGCGAATTCGTCCCGGCGGACGGCTCCGTGACCATCTCAGCGGACGTGACAAACCGCAGTGCGATGGATGGCGGCGAAGTAGTGCAGTTATACCTGACGCACGAGGGGGTGGCCGGGGCTGCGCTGCAGGAGCTTCACGGCTTCCAGCGGATTCATCTTGCGCACGGTCAAACCATGGCGGTGACATTCAAAATACGCGACCGTGATTTCAGCGTTGTGGAAACTGACGGGCAGCGGCGCATCGTGAACGGCACGGTCAAGGCGTGGATTGGTGAAAGCCAGCCCCCCGCGGCGGCAAATAGACTCTCCGGTGATGGTGTGAGCGCCCAGTTCAGTATCACCTCCGAGAGAATACTTCCAGACTGAGAAAGCCATGAAGGTGCATTGCCGAGGAGGTCTCCTGTTTTCCGCACCGCGGCTATCGCTCTACAATGATCTGCAGCATCCTTAGCAAGCCAGAGGTCAATCAGATGGAGAAGCGCGAGTTCATGCTCTCGGGTCTATCACTTATCGGAGATCAGACCGGCAGGCGGAAAGGTGCTGCGTTTCGCGCAGTAAACCCAACAAGTGCAGCGGAGCTTGAGCCGGTTTTCTACTCGGCCACGAGCGAGGACATTGATCGGGCCGCCACCCTCGCGGAAGCCGCGTTCCCGGCTCTTACTGGCCTCAGCGGACGCGAGCGCGCAGCGCGCCGTCTCTCGGCCGTCCACGATGCTTGGCGGTTCACCCGGCTGAATCGGGTCCGCCAAGCCCCCCAGGGGAATATTCGGCGAGAACTTTCCTCACTTATAAAGAGGCTTTGAAAAAGGAAAAAGTAAGAAAAAATCTTTAGCCGGGGAGGGGTGGGGGAGTGTCTCTTCCGTATTATTGACACTGCAAGTAGTACAGTGGCAGGCTTTGTATACCCATATCATCGGGCGGGCAATATATACGATGAGCGAATGGAGAAAGCTGACCCGTATGGCGAATGGGTACTCCGTAGGACTCAGCGAGAGACGGCCGGAAATCCAGATCCACTGCCAGAAGAGGTCTTAACCGCTGCTCGGGCGGCTGGGCCTCGTGTTGTGGTTTATCGCCCTCGTCTGCCGGAGGTATGTAGGCCGCTTCCCCTCGCTAGCTTAATTGTGGACGACCAGCGTCAAATTGGTCGCATGCTGCAACTTTCCACACGTTGCCGTCACTACTATCGTGTAGGTCGTCGAACTCAGTGGTGGCTGGTTCCCACCGGAGCCTCCTGCGCATCCTGCCAAACCCATTACCGTTCCCAGACTGAATACTCCCAACAGGACGACCGCCAGTAGGTACCGGACACGCCGCGCCCGCTTGCGTGACGAGATCATGCCGAATAGCGGCAGCAACATCATTCCCAGAGCAGCAAGACCGCGCGTTCTTGCGTTTTTCGTCAGCAAAGCGCTTGTCTGAATGGTTAGCGTGACTGCTGTCGTCGTGCTTCCTGCCGGAATGGTTGTGGGCGAAAAAACAGCGGTCGCGCCCGGTGGCAGACCTGTCGCGGAGAAAGTGACTACGCCTGGCAGCGTGGCCATCCCTTTCGGTTGAACCGTCAGGGTGTACACTGCGGCGCCACCTGGTGCCACCATCTGGCTGGACAATCCAGTAGAATTTAGACCGAAGAAATCCCCCACTGTCAAGACAACCGTAGCCGTCGTGGTCGTGTTATCCGTGGTGTCGGTTGGCGTGAAGGTGACCGAGAGCGTATCCGTGCCCGTTGCCGGAATGCTTCCTGCCAGCGGGTTGTAGACGAACGTGCCTGGCACCGACGCCGTGGCATTTAACTGCGCCCTGCTCAACGCCGTGCCGCTGCTAATCGCCGCAGGCGTTGCCCACGTAATCGTCGGAGTGGTCCGGCTGCCACTGTTTACAGTCAGCGTCACGCTGGCCGTTGCGGTCGTGTAATCGGTTGTGTCGGTAGGTGTGAAGGTGACTGAAAGCGTGTCCGTTCCGGCCGCCGGAGTTGTTCCCGCTGCTGGGTTGTAGACGAACGTGCCTGGCACCGACGCCGTGGCGTTCAACTGCGTACTGCTGAGCGCCGTGCCATACGTAATCGCCGCTGGCATCGCCCAGGTGATTAGCGGTGTGGCCTTGTTCACCGTCAACGAAACCGTCTGCGTTGCGGTCGTGTAATCCGTCGTGTCGCTCGGCGTGAAGGTGACCGAGAGTGTGTCCGTTCCGGCTGCCGGAGTTGTGCCTGCCGCCGGGTTGTAGACGAACGCGCCCGCCACGCCGCCGGAGTTGGCGTCAAGTTGCGTAGCCGAGAGCGCCGTGCCGTACGTAATCGCCGCAGGCGTCGCCCAGGTAATCATCGGCGTCGTCTGGCTGGCCGTTCCGGTCAAAGGAATCGTGCTCGATGTGCTTGCGCCAAAATTGCTGTCTCCGGCATAGCTGGCGTCCACGTTATGCGTGCCCGCTCCCGGAATCGAGACGCCCGAGATCGCCGCAGTTGCCGTTTCGGTCACCTGCGCCAAGAGCACCGTCACCGTGTTGTCCCCCCAATTGGCCACAGCCAAGTCCGCCTTGCCGTCCCCGTTGAAGTCCCCCGCCGCTACGGCACTGGCATTGTTGCCCACCGTAATCGGACTTCCCGCCGCCGCCGCGAATGTGCCGTCGCCATTGCCCAAGAGCACGGTCAGCGTGCCGCTGCCATAATTGGCCACAGCCAAGTCCGCCTTACCGTCCCCGTTGAAGTCCCCCACCGCGACAGAAACGGGCCTTGAACCCACCGTAATCGGACTTCCCGCCGCCGCCGTAAAGGTGCCGTCGCCATTGCCCAAAAGCACCGTCACCGTGCCGCTGCTGCCATTGGCCACGGCCAAGTCCGCCTTGCCGTCGCCGTTGAAGTCCCCCACCGTTACGGCTGCGGGTTCATTGCCCACCGCCGGGGTCGAAGAGTTCGCGAAGCTCAGCGCCGCCACACCCGAGCCCAGCGTTTGCGAGCCAAGCACGGCGTTGCCATTCGATGTGTCCAAGAACGACACTGTCCCGGTTGGCGACAGACTGGCGCTGCCCGTGCCGACAACCGTCCCCGTCAATGTGTAGCTGCCCGCCGAGCCGGAAGAGGAAATCGCCGTCGCCGTTGGAAAAGTTCCTGTTACCACCAGCGCTTGCGCCGATGAGGTGCTCTTCAGGCTCGTCGTGTTTCCGCCAAAAACCGCCTTATAGCTGTGGCTGCCGATCCCTGGAACCAGCTTGATGACCGCCGTTCCCGCCGAGGTCAATTGCGCCGTCCCGATGATGGCCGAGTTCTCGCAATACGCCGCCGTGGCATCGCAGAACGTCACCAATCCCGTGGTCACGGCCGAGCCGTTCGACACCGTGGCCGTAAAGGTCACGACCGTCCCCGAGGACACCAAGGCCGACGACAGGGCCAGCGTCGTCGTGGTCGTCGTGGGCTGGTTGACCGTTAGATAAACCGTGGCCGTAGCCGTGGTGTAGTCGATCGAGTCGGATGGATAGAAGGTGACCGAGAGTGCGTCCGATCCCACTATCGGAATGGTCTCCGCCACGGGGCTATAGACGTAGGTGCCGTCCACCGAGGCCACGGCATTCAACTGCACACCATTCAGTGGCGTGCCATAGGTGATGGGTGCGGGCGTCGCCCAGGTGATCGTGGGCGTGGTTGGCGGGGGCGGCCCGACAGAACCGATCCCCGTTCCGTTCAACGTAATGCTCTGTGTTGCGGATGATGCGTTGAGCGAGTTGTCCGTCAGGGTCAGTGTCTCGCTGAGAGTGCCCGTCGTCGTTGGAAAAAAGTCGATGCTGAGGTTGCAACTGGCGTTCGCGGCCAGCGAGAAGCTGGACGTGCAGTCCGGCGGCGTTCCGCTGCCCGTCGCCAGGGTAAAATCGGCCGGCAGAGTCAGGCCGGGCGCAACCGCGGTCAGCGCCGCACTGCCAAAGTTCAGCACCGTCACCGTCTGCGGGCTGTCGCTGCTGGTCGAGCCCACATTCGTCGAGGCGAAGCTCAACGATGGCGGCGCACCCGCAAAATCCTCCTTTAGCACCCGCGTATTGCTCACGTCGGATATATAGACGTTCCCGCTCCCATCCACCGCAACCCCGAAGGTATTTCCCAGCGGGCTGCCGGTCGGGATGACGCTCTGCGTATAGCTGCCCGAAGAGTAGGTCTCCTTCAGCACCCGGCTATTGAAATAATCGGCGAAGTACACGTTGCCGTTCCCATCCACCGCTATCTCTGTGGGCCAGGACAGCCCGCCGTCGGCAATCGTGCTCTCCGTATAGCTGCCCGAAGAGTAGGTCTCCTTCAGCACCCGGTTGTGGTATCGGTGACATAGACATTGCCGCTGGTATCGACCGCTACGGCATAGGGCTGATCCAGGCTGCTAGTTGGAACCACGCTCTGAACATAGCCGCTCCCCGACACGGTCTCTTTCAAAATCCGACCGTTGTCGGTATCGGCGATGTAGACGTTCCCGAACTGGTCCACCGCCACTCCACCGGAGGAGTACAGACGGTTGCTCGCGAGGTTGGCCACCACTGTTTGCGCATAGCCGCTCCCCGACGGCGACTCCTTCAGGACCTGGCTATTCGCGGAATCGGCGATATAGAGGTTGCCGGCTCCGTCCACCGCCAAGCACTCGGGCGTGCCACCGCTGCCGGATAAGTCCACCACCTTCGTCGGCGTTCCCAGCGGCGCCGCCTCGTACACCGCATTGCTCCCGTAATCGGCGATATAGACGTTGCCGCTCCCATCTAATGCCAACCCTTGGGGCTGAACCAGGCTGTTGCTTTTCGTGGCGACCGTGATTTCGCTGCCAGGCAGGAAGTTCACCTGCGGCCCCGTGCCGATGCCAAAGACGTAGCCCGTGGCGGCGACGTTTCCGGAATTATCCTTGAGTACCACCGCGCCATACCGAGTTCCGGCGAACTTGGGCGTAAAGGTCACGTCGATTGAGCAGGTGTCTCCAGTGTTATATGCAGTGGTCGCCGCGCAGGTCCCCGATCTGGCATCGGCAAAGTCCAGCCCGGTGGCTCCCTGGGTCAGCACGGCCGTGCTCCCCAAAATGCCTGGCGAGTCGAAGGCGAAGGTCATGGTCATCTTTGAGCTTGTAGTCCCCACATTGATCGCGCCGAATGAATCCGCGGACGTCTGCACCTCTACCACACTGCTGTTGCCGTAAAGGGCGACATGGAGATTCCCGCTTCCGTCCAGCGCCACGCCCGCGGGCCAGGACAGGTCCGCAAACACGCTTTGGGTATAAGTGCCTGCGCCCGAATTCCAGGTCTCCAGCAACACGCGGCTGTTCCAGAGGTCGGCGATGTAGAGGTTCCCGTTTCCGTCCACGGCCACGCCATAGGGGTGGGTAAATCCGCTCCCGACGGTGGTTTGCGTGTAAGACCCAAGCGAAAGTGTCTCCTTATATACCGCGCTGACGTTGCTATCGGTGATGTAGATGTTGCCGCTTACGTCCAATGCCAAGCCGTAGGGAACGGACAAGCCAGTCACTATATCGGTCGGCGTGTAAGTTCCCAGAGACAACGTTTCCAGGACCACGCGGCCGTTCCCGGAATCGGAGATATAGACGTCCCCGCTGCCATCCACCAGCACGTCGAAAGGGCGGGACAAGCCAGATTCGAACAAGACGGTCTGTGTATAGCTGCTCCCAGAAATCCAAGTTTCCAACAACACCCGATTGTTGCCGAAGTCGGCAATATAGACGTTGCCGCTGGCATCCACCGCAACACCGCTGGGTCCGGACATGCCGTTCCCAATCGTGGTCTGCGTGTACGCGCCGCCCGACAGCGTTTCCTTCACCACTCGGTTGTTGGAGTTGTCGGCGATGTAGATGTTGCCGCTTCCATCCACGGCCACGTCGTAGGGACCGCTCAAGCCGTTGTTGGCCCCGTTGAAAAGCGTGTTGGCCGCGCTGACGAAGTGCGCCCTCAGTTCCACATTCGCGTGAGCGATGGAGCAAAAACCGAACGCGATCACGATGAGCAAGGCTGCCGTCGAGCGCAGGGAGAGAGCAGCGCGGCGGAAGGGCGAGGCGAAGCACCTCACGTAGCGCCTGTGACGAGTGGGGGAAGACAGTTCAGGGGAGGCAGAATCGCTTGCTGGGTACATTGCGAGTATCCTTAGGCAGCACGATTTCAGTCCATGAGCTCTCGATGATCACGCCGCCGGCGCCCTCGCCTTAAATTGTGAAAATTTATTTTGCGTGGGCGTACAGGCAAAAGAACGCATACCGTGCCGGGCCACATGTGTGCCATACGATTCCCCGGTTCAATCGCCCTCCAGCCGAGAGGGTTCAGAGCAAAGCGAGTTCCATGGGAGCGGGTCTAACTGTGAGCTTTTTCTAGGACTTGAGATTGCCGGAAACCAAATGATGAATCAGGACGGGAGGCTTGTGCCTTCTTGAAACACCCGTGTGATCGCCATACGGTTCTTCTCTGACCGCATTACTGGCGCTCCGCAGCAGCGCAACACCTCCCGCGCGCGCGTGCGCAGACGCTTCTCGATCATCGGCAGAGGGCCGCGCGATTCCGAATCATTTGCTCTGCAATCGCGCGCTGTTGGAACGGAGACAATGTCCGTGACACCAGACACACATAGCCCCACGCTTCCGTTCGACAGAAGGTGGAGATGAACTGTGTTGTAGATGGTCAGTTTTCCCACTCTTGGGAATCGGCAACCCCTGCAATCAGGGGGTCGTAAGAGCGCATCGCATCGTCCACCATTGGCCGGGCACTCGCTAGAGCGTTTCCATAAATAA
>PMES01000075.1 GCA_003154775.1 Acidobacteriota bacterium
CTTCGCGAATAAAGCGGGCTAACGGTGTGCCGAATGGCTCCTTCGGACTCGTTCGGATGCAGTTGCATGCGCCAGTAAGTCATTACGCCTCCCATCGGTTCGTAATTCTCTTCTACAAATTCAGGCCTACCGACTTGAACACCAGTCCCACACCTAACTGTACTTCTGCTCCCTACCAACGTCCGCACGTGAGTGATCTTCTCAGCCAGTGGCTCCAGAAGGCCAAAAATCACAAAAAACCCCTGCCCCACGCGCCCAATGCTAAAGTCGCCTCGCTCGCTTCGGTCAATAGACAAGCTTCACGGGTAAAACCTCACGACCCCATCTCGACCGTCGAGATGATATGCAACCTCTTGTAGTCGGTGGATTTCTCCGCCTCCAAGCATCCGAAACTCTGCGCCTTTTTCCAAGGGTCCGTCCCAGTACTCAGTAAGTAAGCCTTTAGACTTTAGTTCTGCGATAATCCCGACTGTACGAGAGCGGAAATTACTCATGTAAAGCGTATCCGTTTTCTTGGTTGCTTCCTGGAATGCCCGACTCGCGGCCTCCTTTTGCTCCGCTGTCATCGCTTGAGACTCTTCCTGCGTTGGGAGCACGGCGTTCTGCTCACGCACCAGGGACTCTAACTCAGCCGCCAATTGCATCACCCTTCTCCGCAAAGAGTTCTTCGGTTCGCCAATGCTGGGCAAGTGGTCAGGTCTCTTTTTGAGATCCGCGATCTCCTGCTCATCATTTTGCAGGCGCACACCTTGTTCGTTGATCTTGATGCTGAACTCCCTTTTATCTTCGATGACTTGCGCTAAATTGCCAGCTTCGTCTCGGTAAGCAAGAAACTGTGCGAGGAGTAAAAACCCCGCGCCTAATGTCAGTACGAGCCATCTGGGTATAAATAATTCTTTACGCTTTGGGTGAAAGTGCCTGTAAAGGTCCGGCAACGGCATCAGTACGCCAACAACCAAGAGCCACCAATGGGCGACGGTGGAGATAGCGTAGCTATAGATCAGCTGTAATAGTGTGGGTTGGTACATGATTTGGTGATTATAGTCTTCGCGGTGGACGGCGGACAGACGAATTGCGGCGAGCGGCCAAGACGTCGGGTGCCCACCCTCATTTTCGGAGAGTGGGTCTTGGGTTTTCCGGAGTCTGGAAACTTTATGTTGCGGCTTAGGCCGCGTCGAGGTCGTCGTCGGCTTCGACGGTCAGCTTGCCCTTGGTGCGCTTGGCCATGAGGTAGGAGCGGATGAAGGGATCGATGTCGCCATCGAGGACGCGATCCACGTCGCCAACGCTGAATTTGGTACGGTGGTCCTTGATGAGGCGATAGGGCTGCATCACGTACGAGCGGATCTGACTGCCAAAGGAGATGTCCAGCTTGGATTCGTCCAGGCGGTCGGTTTCGTCGCGGCGCTTCTGCATCTCCAAGTCATAGAGTTTCGAGCGCAACATCTTCATGGCCACCTCGCGGTTCTTGTGCTGGCTGCGGCCCATCTGGCACGCGACGACAACGCCCGTGGGAAGATGCGTCAAGCGCACGGCGGTCTCCACCTTGTTCACGTTCTGGCCGCCCTTGCCGCCGGAACGAAACGTATCGAGCTTGATGTCTTCGGGATTGATGTTCACTTCAATGCGGTCGTCCACTTCCGGAATGACGAAGACCGAGGCAAAGGAAGTGTGGCGACGCGCCGCCTGATCGAAGGGCGAAATGCGCACCAGGCGGTGCACGCCGGTTTCGCCGGCCAGCAAACCGTAGGCATTCTCTCCGCTGAACTGAATCGTAGCGCTTTTGATGCCCGCTTCTTCGCCCGGCGTTTCATCCAAAAGATTCGCCGTGAATCCTCTGCGTTCCGCCCACCGCAAATACATGCGCAGCAGAATGGAAGCCCAGTCCTGCGACTCCGTCCCTCCCGCGCCGGGCTTGATGGTCATGATGGCATTGAGGTGATCGTTTTCGCCGGAGAGTAGAGTTTGCGTTTCCAGTTCGCCGATGTAGGAATCCGCCGCGATCAACTCGCGGCTCAATTCCTTCAGCACGTCTTCGCGCTGTTCGGCGTTAGTTTCGGCTTGCACAAGTTCGATGTAAGTTTCGATGTCGCCGTTGAGCTTGCCGAGCTTTTCGTCGGCGTTGATCTGATCGTCGGCGACCTTGCGCTGGCGCAAGACGTTTTGCGCTTCTTCCTGATTGTTCCAGAAATCGGGTGCGGCGATGCGCGCTTCGAGGGCTTTCAGGCGCGCGCGGTGCTGGGGCGCGTCAAAGATAACTCCGCACAAGAGAGATGCGTTGCTTCAATCCTTCGTACTGATGCTGCAGATCTTCCAGTATCATGCTGTTTTCGCGAAGCCCTGGGCCAACCGGGCTCACTTTACCTTTCCGAATATTATAAGGATAACCAGAATAACGGAAACTCCGACGCACATCCAGGCGAACCAGTCGCCCCACTGCGAATAGAGTGTTTTATCCGTGCGGAAATCATAAGGAAGATCGGCGGCGTCCCGCGTGTCGCGCTTCATGACGCGGAGCATGTTGCCGTAGGGATCGATCGAAGCGCTGATGCCGCTGTTGGTGTCGCGCAGCAGCCAGCGGCGGTTTTCCACAGCACGAACGCGGGCCATGCGCAGATGCTGCTCCGCGGCTTGCGATGTGCCAAACCAGCCATCATTCGAGATATTGATGAGCAACTGCGCGCCGTGGGCCGCAAATTCCCGCACTTCGCCAGGATAGATCGCTTCGTAGCAGATGAACACGGAAAAGGTATTGCCATTCGGGAATTTGCCAACCGCGCGCTCCTTCCCTTTCCGGAAGCCGCCGACTTCCTCGGAGACGCTGGTGACCACCTGGTGGATCAGCAGAAAAGGCTCATATTCCCCGAACGGCACAAGGTGCATCTTGTCGTAGGAAAAGGTGCGCTGGCCCCATTCGTTCAACATTGCGGCGCTGTTGTACGGAACGAAAGTGCTGCGCGGCACGCCCTTCACAATCTCCGTACCCGGCTTCCACTCGATCACGCCGACCACCACGGGATGATGGAATTCCTGCGCGAGATGCGAGATGAGCGGCCCGAAGTGCGGATCGCTGAAGGAAAACGGCGCCGGGGCTTCCGGCCAGATCAGGAGATCGGGCGATTGTCCCGCGGGCGCAGGGCGCAGGCTGAGCCGCTCGAGTTCTGCCATGTCGGCCTTGTGATCGGCGTACCAGTCGCCTGCATATTCGAGGTTTTCCGGGAAATTCGGCTGGACCACGCGCGCCACATGATGCGCTTCCGCCTTCGGCACAAACCGCGGCCCAATCCACGCGACCAAAAGAAGGGCGGCAGATACCGCGGCGACTACTCCCCATCGCCGCTTGGTGTTTTCTGGCGCGCGGGCCGAATCGCTCCACACCAGCAGCGCGTTGAAGGCTGCGACCAGAAACGATACGCCGTAAATCCCGGTGAGGGTCGTCAACTGCACAAAGGCCGGATTGCCTGCCGCGGGATACCCCAACAAGGCCCAGGGAAAACTGATTTCCGGCAAATATGCGCGGGCGACCTCGGTCGAAATCCAAAGGAAGGGAGCGCCAACGAGCGCCAAGGGCACACTGCGCTTCGACAATCTCTGTACCACCAGCGCGAACAGCCCGATGATCGCGCCCCACACCGAGGCGATCAGAAGGAGCACGCCCCAACCCGCGGCCATGGGCATGCCGCCGTGAACCGAGAGCACCTCGGCAATCCACGGCACGCACGTGAGAACGAAAACGAGGCCGTGCAGAAAACCGCAGGCAAACGCCACCCGTCCCCGCGAGCCGAGAACGCAGGCCAGCAAAAGCGCCAGGCACACCCAGGAATACAAACTGGAAAAGCTACCGCGATAGGACAGCGACAGTATGGCACCGCTGAGAATCGCCAGAATCAGCCGCATGGCGGCGGGTGTTTCCGGCGCGCGGTGAGGCCGCAGGTAGGTATGCCAAGCCTCGGAAGACATCAGCGGTTTACGTAGAATGCCTTGAAGCCTGCGCTCTCCAGGCCCTTTTTCGCGGCGTCGGCGGCCTTCTTCTCTTTGAAAGGGCCAACCTGCACACGGTAGAACTTGTCTTTTTGCGGTATCTGGACGTAGGCCGCGAAATGTTTTTTCTGCAGGCTGCTGGCAATGGAGAGCGCGTCGTCCTGTTTGGTCAGCGCCGCCACCTGCAGGACGAGCGCGCCATTCGGAATGAGCGGCGCGTTCGTTGCGGGCTTGCTGGGTTTCGCGGCGGGCGGCGCGGGCGTCACCGGCTCGACTTTGGCTTTTGCGTTTACCGTTTTCGATGCTGGTGGAGTCGCGGGCGCTTTCGGCACTGGCTCCAGATGCGGCTCGCCCTTGGCGGGCTTGCTGCTGCCGTAAAATTCCCAGTCGGAATTGCTACCGGAGGTAGCGGGGTCGGATTCGGTCGCTGCCGTGGGAGCTTCAGCCGCGTGTTTCGGCGCGGGTTCCGGCTTCGCGGGCACCACGGGTTCACGCTCAGGCGCGCGCGAGTTTGTGATCGCCGCGCTCACCTGGCCATCGTACTGGTTACGTCCCATGACGTAGCCGAGCGTGAAAAACACGCCCGAAAAAAGCAGCATCAGAAGAAACAGCCCAATGACGTGCTTGCTTTCGAGCACACGCTCGCCCGCTCCGCGCTTTCCCCCAGACGCCATTTATTTCGACATCCCTCCGATCGACTGTGTCCACTTATTAATAATATCGATCGGAAGTGGGAAAACAATCGTTGTGTTCTTTTCGACACCTATCTCGGTGAGGGTCTGGAGGTAGCGCAACTGGATGGCCGAGGGCTCCGTCTCAAGAACCTTGGCGGCATCGGCAAGCTTTTGCGAAGCTTCAAACTCGCCCTGTGCGTGAATGACCTTGGCGCGGCGCTCACGTTCGGCTTCGGCTTGCTTGGCAATGGCACGTTGCATCGACTCGGGAATGTCCACCTGTTTCACTTCGACCTTGCTGACCTTGATGCCCCAGGGCTCGGTGTCCTGGTCCAGGATGATCTGCAATTTGGCGTTGACTTTGTCGCGCTGCGAAAGGATTTCGTCGAGCTCGAACTGGCCGACGATGCTGCGAAGAGTGGTCTGCGCCAATTGAGAAGTGGCGTACTGATAATTCTGCACTTGAGACATGGCCAGGTTGGCGTCAACCACGCGGAAATAGCAGACGGCGTTTACTTTTACGGAGACATTGTCGCGGGTGATGATGTCCTGGGGCGGAACGTCGAGCGTTTCCAGGCGCATGTTGATGCGATACAGGGTCTCAATGGGCCAGAACACCAGGTTTATACCGGCGCCCTTCGCGATGGGCAAGAGCCGCCCCAAGCGCAGGACGACTCCGCGCTCCCATTCCTTGATGATGTATATCGAATTGTAAATCCAGATTAGAAACAGGCCGATCACTATCAACGTGCCCAGTCCAAAGAACTGAAACATATCTCGCCTCCTGAACTTGAACGAACTCTATCTGCTTGTGGTGGCCGGCGTTTCCACCGGTTCCACAATCAATTTCAATCCGTCAATCCGCATTACGCGAACCAGTTTGCCATCGGCAATCGATGCCGACGAACCCGCGCGCCACAACTCGCCATGAATGCGGACCATGCCATCGCCGCCCGCGGGGAGCGCGGTGGTGACGATGCCCTCTTCGCCGAGCAATTCCTCTTTGCCGGTGGAGACCTTCCAGCGCCGCGAGCGGAGCACCAGGCGCATCAGGAATACGGCAAAAAACGCGAAGGGGATGGTCACCGCCAGTGCCACGCCCACGCTCACGCCTCCGGGCGTAAGTGGGGAACGAATCAGAAACATAGCGCCGAGAAGCATGGACACAATTCCTCCTGCCAGCAAAACACCGTGGCTGGCGAGCTTGGCTTCAAGGATAAACAACGCCAGCGCCAGCAAGATCAACAGCACGCCCGCAAAATTCACGGGCAGCAGATGCATGGCGTAGAGCGCCAGAACAGCGCAAATTCCGCCGATGACGCCGGGGGCGACGACGCCGGGATGCGTAAACTCCGTGTACAGCCCGAGGACGCCGGCCATGAGAAGAACGAAAAAGATGTCCGGCTGGACAATGCGCGAGAGGAATTTTTGACGGGCGGACAACTCAAAGTCCGTCACCGTGTAGCCCTGGAGGGACAACTTCTGGGTCTTGCCGTCAAAACGGGTAATCTCGCGGCCGTTCAACTGCTTCAGGAGATCGTCGCGGTCGTTGGCGATCAGGTCGATCATATGGCCGTCCAGGGCTTCTTTTTCCGTAAACGCGCGCGCATCCGTCACGGCGGTTTCCGCGAGTTTCGGATTGCGTCCGCGCTTTTCCGTGAAACTGCGCAAGAAGGCCATGGCATCGTTGTTGATTTTTTTACGCAAGACATCGTCGATCGGAACCGAGAAACCACCCGGCATCAAGATCGGTGTGGACGCCCCTGTATGCGTGCCGGGGGCCATCGCGGCCACATCGGCCGAAAGTAAAATGAAAAATCCTGCCGAGGCTCCGCGCGCGCCCACCGGCGCCACGTACACCACCACGGGCACGGGTGATTCCAGGATGTGGTGGATGATATCGGTCATGGAATCGCTGAGCCCGCCGGGCGTGTCCATGGTGATTAGGACGAGGGAAGCGTGGCGCTGCGCCGCGTCGGTCAGTCCTTCGTCAACGTAGGTGGCCAGAATCGGCTCGATCATGTCGTTGAGTTTCAGTTCCAGCACCAACGGCGCGGCATGGTCGTCCGCGGCCGAAGTAGCGGATACGCCAAAGCACATTGAGAGCAGCACTGCCACGGCGACGGAGCAGAGAATCTTTGCCAAATCGCCGCGCTTGCTGTTTTTGCGAATCCAGTTCACGAGTCGTTCAAAGACTATCACGCCACGAGCGATCATTTTTTGCCTCCCGTGGGCTTGCCCTGTTGCAAGTGTTCGAGTAATTCTTTTGCGTCCGCGTAAGTTGGCGCGAGCTTCACGGCCTTTTCCACTTCCGCGCGCGCCAGATCCGGTTTTTTCTGTTCCAAGTAGATGCGCGCCAGCGTGGTGCGCACCGCCGCCGAATCGCGCGCTGCCAGAGACAACTGCAATTCCTGGATGGCTTCCTCCAGTTTACCCCTCCGCCGGTAGATTTCGGCGATTTCCTGGTGTGCCGAGGCGTTGTGCGGGTCCGCCGGCAGCGCGGCGCGGAATTCCTTTTCCGCGGCGTCCAGACGGCCCGCAGCCAGGTCTAACCGGCCGAGCCGGACGTGAGCGGCAGGCGTGTCGGTCGTAGGCGCAGCTTCCGCACTGGGTGAAGGCAAAGAGTCCGGCCCGCGCAATTCAAGCCGCAACGTGGTCGTATCCAATTCTGGTTTGATCCGCTCGTACTTGGAGGCGGCTTCCTTTTTCGCTTCCAGTTTTACGACTGGCAAGCCGTTCGGTCCCAACGCTTCCAGGGCAGATTCGCGCTCTTCGGCCGCCTCTGACTTCTTTCTGGTTTTCTCCAGGGTGTAAATCAGAAAGGCGCGATCTTCCGGATTGTCCGGTTCGCGATGGACGGCTTCGCGAAAGTGGATTGCGGCGGAGGCCAGATCGTTCGCGCGAAGCGCCAGCAATCCCAGGTTGAAGGGATAATCGTCTTCATCGGGATCGATGTCGCTCGCGCGGCTGAGCGCCGTTCGCGCGGAAGCGACATCACCCAGCCGGGCGCGTGCCAGGGCCAGATTGTTGAGTATCTCCGGCAGGTCAGCGCCGCTTACCAGGTTGTGCCGCAAATCTTCCTGCAGCGCAGCAAAGACTTGTTCGGCTTTTTCAGGCTGGCTCAACCGCAGGCGGCACACCCCGACGGAGAAATTCGCCTCCACGCTTCGCTCATGCGAAGGGGGAACTTTCGCAAGCCACAGCAACGCGGAATAGCAGTCATTCCTGTGGAGATAGAACTGCCCCAAGGCAAACGCGGGATCGGGCCAGTCCGGTTCCAGGCGCGCCGCTTCCTTCAGATCGCGCACGCGCACCACATCATCATTCGCCAGCAGGCCGCGGATGTACTGCTCAAAGGCCGCCAGTTGCAGCGGCCGCTGCAATTTGGCGAACTCCGGAAGACTGACGGGAAACTTTGCGTCGCATGTTCCGAGCAAGCGCCAAACCAGCCGAGTGTGCAATTCCATCAGCGATGCGAGGGCGCCGCTTTCGTGGACCACAGGGAGGAGCGCCGTGGGGCTCACGCGCATCAGCCGGGCGTTCACCGTGAAGTCTTTTCCGTCGGAGGTGAAATTGCCATACACCACAAAATCGGCATCCAGCTCTTGCGCGATATGCAGCATGGTCGCCCGGCTCAATTTTGCCGAGGCCGGCAAACCGTAGCGGTCCATGTCATTCAGGCGGCCTCTGCGTGAATAGACTTGCTGGCCCGCGGCAGAAAGGCGCTGGATCGTCAATTCCTCCAGACCCTCGCCAATCCAGTCGAGCCGCGCCGGGGCGGCCACATTCTCAAATGGGAATACGAGGTAGATGCCTTCCTGCGGGAGGGGATGCGCAGGGTGCTGCGAAAAGGGAGCGATCTGCTGGGCAGCGATGCGGCTCGCCGAGAAAAAAAAGAGCATGGCGAGAACAAGCCGGAAGGAATTGCAGGATGCTGACCGCCGCGTGTTCATCTGGCCTGTATTCTAGCCCGGATTTCGCGGCAAGGCGCGGTAAAAGAAAAGATGGAAGCGCCCCCGGCGGAAAGCGGCGGACGGGTGAAATGCGCGGATTCGCCCTAGCCGAAGTTCGTCATTGAG
>PMES01000117.1 GCA_003154775.1 Acidobacteriota bacterium
CCACAGATTCCCCGGACGAGGCGAAATTTCAATCAGAGACTCTGCCCGTAATTATTCTGTGGGTCGGTTCGCCCGACACTACGGGGCCGTAGCCGGTCACGACTGACAACATTCATTTCCACAATTCAGCTAAAACCACGCCCACATGGCTAGAACGGGCAGTTTCCGATTCCCCTTACGTATTTGTAAGGACCCAGTCCGCTGAGGAACTAGCATTGCGTGGGTGCCCTGTCGCCTTTCGATTCTTTCTAGACGCAGTCGAAAACGGTAGATTCTACAAGCAGGAACTCGTCGGGTGGCTCAAAACACACTTCCCAAACGAAGTGCCGGGCTCTGCGGATGATGCGATCGTGATCACGTTTCTTAGGACTCGCTTGCAGCAGTGAGTGCCCGTCACTGGCAACAAACGGCCTTCGAGGAAGTTCGGGAATTGACTGTCAGTTCACCTGGACGTAGCCCTTAACGGAAACTAATCCGCTGCCCCGATTCATCTTCCCTGCTGATTACGCCGCTCCCACTTTTCTTTGCTCCACACGGAACGATGGAATCTGCCCTTCGCCGCTCGTCACATTCGCCAGTCCCGTCGCGCTCAAGCGCGTCAAAATCCCGCCAGCTTTCCGCGGAACAAATACGCTGCGAAATCCACCAGCATGTCCCGGAAATCCACTTGGCCGCCCGCACCGATGTGCGGAAAAACGTCCCGGCTGACCGGGATGCGCTCTTGCACAATCCAGCAACCATGCGCCTCGGCCATCTTCCCCCCGGGCAATGCCTCCTCGATGGCGCGTTCCCAGTGCTTTGCCTCCGTTTCCCAGCCCAGCGTCACGCCCATTCCTCCATATTCATCGCTGGGCTTCAGCACCAAGTCCTTCTGGCGTTTTCGTATGTACTTCAGCAGCTCAATCGGCTTGCCGTTGTAATCGCTTTTGACATCCTGCACCACCCGCGTCCACGGAACGTGCCGCCGGATCAGTTCGCGCTCTTCGGCGGGAAACAGCGCCGCATTCTTCGCGTCCGTCAGTACCGCAAAAAACGCCTTCACGTGGGGAATCTTGCAGCGAAAATTATTCCCCACGCACACGGCCCCCGCTTCGTATGCTCTCACCAGCGCCGCGCATTCCGCGGATCTCGCCACAATGTCATTGATCAGCACGCGCCCGTACACCAGATCGATCTTCTTTCCCTTCGCGGCCAGTTGCTTCCCGTCAAACTCCAATTCCCGCGGGTCCGCCAGAACCACCGGCACGCCCATCGCCTCGAATCTTGCCTGCAGAATCTCAAACTCGCTCCACGTTGGCACTTCCTTCTAATCCACAATCGCCATTTGTGGCCGCGTCGCCTTTCCGCCCCATTCCACATAGGTTGTCATCAGCGCATCCAACAGCTTCGCGCTCAGCGGGTAACTGTGCACCTCATACCGCTTCGCAAATTCCTCCATCACCGGCAATTTCCGGAAAATGTCCGAAAGTGTTTCCGAATAGCCCGCGCCTGCCGGCGATTCGCCGTTGTATTCCGTGAACTTTAGCGAGTCCGGCAGAAGAAACGCGTCCAGCCGGGACGCTGTACTCGCCGGCCCTGCTCCCACAGCCAGCCGAGCCTGCCGCTCTTCCTCCGGCCGCAAGTGGAATTGTGCGAAAAGGGTTTTGTCATTCAGCGCCGCGGACGTGACCCGCTCCGCCACCGCTGCGATGGTCTCGGCAACGTGTCCAACGCGCTGCTCGTCGGCAGGCGACAGAAAATAGGGCCGCAAGAACGGGCAGTGCACTCGCCGCCCAAACGTCAGTTTCGCCGCGCGCACGTCTGCCAGGAATCTCTTGGCAAGTCCCAGCGATCTTTTCACCAGCGGCCGCAGCAGTTCGTGCCACTGCTCGGCTGGACCGCGATGTTTCACCGCCGGCTTTCTGGACCTCATCGCGCCGTCGTTCCCAATGGAGCAGGCTGCGCCGCCGGCGCTGTACGC
Source organism: Acidobacteriota bacterium (assembly GCA_003154775.1). Taxonomy (GTDB): domain Bacteria; phylum Acidobacteriota; class Terriglobia; order Acidiferrales; family UBA7541; genus Acidiferrum. The sequence goes on from PMES01000117.1 coordinate 1,961, forward strand.
GGCGCTCCCGTAAACCCTGCCGCCGCCCCGATTCCCAGCATCTCTTCCCAGCGCGGCCAGGTATTCGCCACGTTTCCATTCAACGCGCGATCGATCACCAGCCGCGCCATCTTCTCCACCACCTGCTTGAAGTAAAACTCCGTGATTCGGTCCTTCTCGAAATCCGGCGCGGGATTCAGGAAAGCGATCGCGTACGGCACGCCGTCCTTCACCGCAAACTCGATCGTGTTCATCTCGTAGCCCAGTGCCAGATTGATCGTCTGCGCGTCCTTAACCACCCGCGCCCCCAGCTCATCCGACAAGTATTTGTGCTCCACCAGGTACTTCCGTTCCTTCGGGTCGTACGCCACTGGCAAAATGTCGGACTTGCCAAACGTGAAGCACCTTACGTATTGCTCGAAATCGATGAACTCCTGCAGCGTCATGCAATACCGCGAAGTCTTGTCATACGCCTCCAGGAGCTCCTCCTCATTATTCACTTTGTACACGTGCTTCCAGCCGCCGCCAGAAAACGGTTTCAGGATCGCCGGCCGCCCCACAAAGTCCAGCAACCCCACCCAGTCCATCGGGTACTTCAGGTTGCGCAGCGATTCCGAGGTGATGTCCACATCCGACGGATAGCCCTTCTGCGGCAGCAGAATCGTCTTGGGAATCGCAATGCCCAGTTTTGCGGCAACGCTGTAGTTGAAAAACTTGTCGTCCGCCGTCCACCAGAACGGATTGTTGATGACGTACGTCCCTTGCAGCACTGCGTGTTTCAAATAGCCGCGGTAATAATCCACCTCATGCGAAATCCGATCGACAATCACCCGGTACTCCGCTGGCTCGCCCATCCGCGTCCCGCCCAGCTTCACAATTTCCGCGCTCACGCCCTCTTTTTTGCCTAGTTCGTTCACCCGCGCCAGAAACGCTGGAGGAAAACTGTATTCCCGCCCACACAACAACCCCACTTTCACCATCGCTCACCTCCCGTTCCCTTCGTTTCGGCTAGCCAAGTGAAAACCCCGCCCCCATCGTCAAACGCAGCTCCTGCCGCTAGTTGATGACTTCCGCCGACGCGCACTTCCCATCCTCCGCGCTTCCCCGCGTCTCCCTCACCAAATGCCGCACCACATCCCTCAGGTCCCCGGTCTGCTGGAAAACTCGCAGTTGCCGTTCCGCGCTCGTGCCCTCATTCATGATCGTATGCACATATTCCACGGCGCTCCGGCTGCCCAGATCGTCCACTACGTCATCCACAAATTCCAATAGCTCGGGAATCAGTTGCCTCATCGGCACTTCCGCCTCTTTCCCGAAATCGATCAGCTTCCCTTCAATTCCATACCGCGCCGCGCGCCACTTGTTTTCTTCGATCAGCGCCCGCCGGTACAGCCGCCAGCCCATGTTCCCCGTGTACAGACGGTGGATCTTCACCACGATCGCCTGTGTCAGCGCCGCGATCGCCACCGCTTCTTCCACCTTCGTGGCCACGTCGCACATCCGGAACTCCAGCGTCCCAAACGTCGGGTGCGGCCGCACATCCCACCAGATCTTCTTTCCGTTGTCGATGCTGTTCAGCTTCACCAGCAGGTTCACGAAATTCTCGTACGCGCTCCAAGACTCAAACGTTTCTGGCACCCCCGTCCGGGGAAATCGCCGGAACACTGTCGTTCGGAACGATTTCAGCCCCGTGTTCCGCCCCATCCAGAAGGGCGAACTCGTCGAGAGCGCCAGCAGATGCGGCAGGAAATACCGCACCATGTTCATCATGTCGATGGTCGACTGCTTGTCCGGCATGGCCACGTGGATGTGCATCCCAAAGATCAGCAGCGACCTCGCCAGTTGCCCCATCTCTTCCACGATGTTCTGGTAACGGTCTCCGGGCGAAATCACCTGATCCTTCCAGCTCGAAAAGGGATGCGTTCCCGCCGCCGCCACCTGCAGCCCCGTGCTCTCGGCCGCGGACACCAGTTCGTTCCGCGTCCGGTGAATCTCCAGCCGCAACTCGCTCACGTTTTCGCAGATCTTCGTCCCTGTTTCGACGATGGATTGGTGCATCTCGCCCTTGACCTGGTCGCCGAATCCACGCGCCGCCGCGGAGAGCAGTTGCACCACGTGCGAGCGCAGCTCTAGCGTATCGGGATCAATAATCTGGAATTCTTCTTCGACACCGATGGTGAAGCGGTGAGCCATAGTTTGGCCCTCCGGATCGTTTGGTCTTAATGGGGACTTCGGAGCCGTATCATACGCTCTCCCCCCTCCAAATTGCATCCATTGCCAGGGCCCAGCCTCCCTCCGCTCAATTTGGTTCTGGACGCCCCGCCTCTCCCCTTGGCACACTCACCCTCATGCAGATCTCTCCCTTCCGCATCGAAGAGTACATGGGCAAGTACGAATTTGCCGCCAAGTACCTGCTCTCCTCTTCCGACGCCGAATCCCAAACCATCCAGGAAATCCTCGCCCTCGAGCCCGACGCCCACGACGCCTTCCTCAACCACTGGTGCGGTTACACCGAATCCCCCGGCGCTCCCTGGCTTCGCGATGTCCTGGCCACCATGTACTCGCAAATCTCTCCCCATCAGCTCGTCGTGCTTTCCGCCGCCGAAGAAGCCATCTTCGTCTTCTATCACGCCCTGCTCACGCCCCAGGATCATGCCATCGTGGAAACTCCCTGCTACGAAAGTGCTCTCACCGTCCCCAAAAGCACGGGCGCCGCTGTTTCCGAATGGCGCCGCAATGCCGCCAACGCCTGGGCCCACGATTTCTCCGCCCTCGAATTTCTCATCCGTCCTAACACGCGCGCCATTTACATTAACTCGCCTCACAATCCCACCGGACTGCTCATGCCTCCCGACATTTTCCGCCGCGTCCTTGAACTCGCCGCTCGCCATGGCATTTACGTCTTCTCCGACGAGGTCTACCGCGAGCTCGAACATGATCCTGCCACTCGGCTTCCCGCCGCCTGCGATCTCTATGAGCGCGCCCTCAGCCTCGGCTCCGTCAGCAAGACTTACGGCCTCCCCGGGCTGCGCCTCGGCTGGCTCGCTTGCCGCGACGCTTCCATCCTCCGGAAGATCATCTCTTTCAAGCACTACACCACCATCTGCGCTAGCGCTCCCAGTGAATTCCTCACCGCCGTCGCCTTCCGCCACCGCCAGAAATTCATCGACCGCAGCCTCCAGATTGTCCTTCGCAATCTTCCCCAACTGAGCGCTTTCTTCTCGCGTCACGCGGATCTTTTCGATTGGACTCCTCCCAACGCCGGCACCATCGGCTTCGCTCGCTTCAAGCCCGCGCAGGACGTCCAATCCTTCTGCGAACGCCTTGTCCGCGAAGCCGGTGTCCTTCTCCTCCCCGGCACCGTCTACGACCAGCCCCGCCACATCCGCTTCGGCTATGGCCGCCGTAACATGCCCGAATCCCTCGCCCACCTCGAATCCTGGCTCGCCACCTTTCCCTGATCTGGCTCGCCAGCACCTGATTCGCTACCGGTCGGCGGCAATGATTCATCTGCACCAAACCTATTCTCGGCTCTCTGCCTCGGCGCACCTCCAAAAAGTGAAGAGGGCTATCAACTTCGATAGCCCTCTCCCTCAAACTTAGGTTTTGGGGGTTCGTTTACGCTGCGCCCATGGACCGCCTTGCTTGGAAGCATTCCCGGCAAAACACCGGGCGCCCCTGCGTCGGTCGGAAAGGAACCGTGGTCTCTTTTCCGCATTGCGAGCATGTGGTCTTGGTTTCTGCCCGCGCTTGCGTCGCCCCGCCTCCTCCGCCTCCCTCCGCTCGTTTGGCCTTGCACGCCTTACAACGTTTCGGTTCGTTCTTGAATCCCTTGTCGGCAAAAAACATCTGTTCGCCGGCCGTAAACACAAACTCGGCACCACACTCCGAGCACTTCAGGACCCTATCGTGGTATTCCATGAGCCGCTCCCCTTGGACCCCAAGCGGGCAGCGGGGACGGGCTCATTTTGCACCAGGGCTTGTTTGTGAATCTAGACCTGTAGTCCGGGAACGCCGGGCACGGATCCCTTGGGCCTGTGGGCGCAGTCAATGTACGAACACCCAAAACGTCTCTGCCTGATAGGGGCCTGATCCCGGAAGTGCGGCGCCGAGCCGCGTCTCGTTCAGGTTTTTAATCCTGCTCGCGACGCTGCTTCTTGCGCAGTCGCTTCCGCGAAAGCGCTTCTTTCGCCCGGCGCTTCTCACCGGGCTTCATGTAGAAGCTGTGCTTCTTTATTTCTTTAATGATGTCTTCCTGTTGCACCTTGCGCTTAAACCGCCGCAATGCATTCTCAAGAGACTCGCTCTCTTGAATCACTACTTCTGCCAAAGGTCTTCACCCCAATTCCGGTTCGGATTGGTCACTTGCAGTGCCCGCCAATGACCTGAGGCACTGCCCCTCATTGATTATCTCACGAGGGTGCTGGCTTCTTGTAGTCAATTCCAGCCCTCCAAGTCAAGCCTTCTTTCCAGTTCTTCCCCCTCTTTCCCCCTCAGGCTACCTCGTCAGTTACTCTTTACTCCCGCGCCAATTTTCCGGCCCCTTCTTATTCTCTTATTCTCGTCGTGCGTCCCCCTTGCCTCTGCTGTTACACTAAACTGCTTCAGAGTCCTGCCTCGGGAGCTGACCCTCATGCCTGATATGCGCGATGCCCTTGGAGTTCTCCTCGCGGGTGGACAAGGTGAACGTCTCTGGCCGCTCACCAGAGATCGCGCCAAGCCTGCCGTCCCCTTCGGCGCTCTTTACCGCATCATCGATGTCACTCTCTCGAATTGCATCAACTCTTCGCTCCGCCGCGTTTTTGTCCTCACCCAGTACAAAGCCCTCAGTCTTAATCGCCACATTCGCGCCGGCTGGTCTCCGCTGATGGGCCTCGGCGAATTCATCGAGGTGCTTCCCCCGCAAATGCGCGTCTCTCAGCAGTGGTACCAGGGCACTGGCGACGCCGTTTATCAGAATATCTACTCCATCGGCAGCGAGCGCTCCAAGTTTGTCTTCATCCTATCCGGCGACCAAATCTACAAGATGAACTACGCCAGAATGCTCCAACAGCACATCGACTCCGCCGCCGATGTCACCGTCGCCACCATCGAAGTCCCCGCCGCGGAGGCCGCCAAGCAGTTCGGTGTCCTCGAAACCGATAAGGACTGGCGCATCGTCGGCTTTGAGGAAAAGCCCGCCAAGCCCAAGCAATCGCCCCACAAAGCTGCCCATTGCAACGCCTCCATGGGCATCTATATTTTCAATACCCAGCTCCTTATCCCCATCCTTCTTGCCGATTCCGAGGATCCCAAGTCTTCCCACGATTTCGGCAAGGACATTCTCCCCCGCATCATCTCCAAGCACCGCGTCTACGCCTACAACTTCGTCGACGAAAACAGCCAGGAGACTCGCTACTGGCGCGACGTCGGAACCCTCGACGCCTACTACGAAGCCAACATGGACCTCGTCAGCGTTTCGCCCGTCTTCAACCTCTACGACAAGCATTGGCCTCTCCGCGGCTGGCAACACCAGTACCCCCCGGCGAAATTCGTATTTGCCGATGCCAACCGCATGGGCGTCGCCATTGACTCTATCGTTGCCGGCGGCTCCATCCTCTCCGGCGGCCGCGTGCAGAATTGCGTCGTCGGCTACGATGTCCGCGTCAATAGCTATTGCGAAATCTCCGAATCCATCCTCTATAATCACGTCAACGTCGGCCGCCACTCCCGCATTCGCCGCGCCATCATTGACCGCCACGTCAGCCTCCCCGAACATACCGAAATTGGTTACGACCTCGAAGCCGACCGCCGCCGCTTCCATCTCACCCCCTCCGGCATCGTCGTCGTCGTTCGCCAGGAGTCCCTCATCGAAGAGCCCGAAGCCCAGTGAGGCGCAAACTATGGCTTGGGTACTCCGGGATATTTTGAATTTTCTCGCCGGCGTGTCAGTGCTCGTCTTGCTCGGGTGGGGAGCCATACCTCGCAAGAACCAAAACTTTGATGACTGCCGTGATTATGTCAGGCGGATGCTTAGATATATTGCGATTGCAGTCCTTTCATTGCGCGGCATTGTTTGGCTTGCCGACCGCTACTTTCACTGATACGCATCTCCGCCCCCTGTTCACTCGCCAATGGTCGCTTCGCACGAGTCACGACCACGTGTCCTCCGTCACTCGCCATCCACCCTCCCTCTGCTACAATCTCCTGTTCCAAATCTCTCAGGAGACACCACCATCATGTCCACTAAAATCACCCGCGTTCACGCCCGCCAGGTCCTTGACTCGCGCGGCAATCCCACCGTCGAAGCCGATGTCCTGCTCGAATCCGGCGCTTTTGGCCGCGCCATTGTTCCTTCGGGCGCGTCCACCGGCGAACACGAAGCCCTCGAACTTCGCGACGGCGATAAGTCCAAATACCTCGGCAAGGGCGTCCTCAAAGCCGTCGCCAACGTCAATTCCGAGATCGCCAAAGCGGTCACCGGCACGGACGCCGTTGACCAGCGCGCTCTCGACCACAATTTGATCAACCTCGATGGCACGCCCACCAAATCCCGTCTCGGTGCCAACGCCATCCTCGCCGTCTCCATGGCCGCCGCGCGCGCCGCTGCCGTTGCCCTCAAACAGCCGCTTTACAAATACCTCTCTCGCTACTCCACGGATACTTCCGGCAATCTTCTCCCCGTCCCCATGATGAACATCCTCAATGGCGGCGCCCATGCCGACAGCTCCGTTGATTTCCAGGAATTCATGGCCATGCCCATTGGTGCTCCCACGTTCAGCGAAGCTCTCCGCTGGGGCGTTGAAGTCTTCCACGCGCTGAAGGCGGCCCTCAAAAAGCGCGGCTATTCCACCTCCGTTGGCGATGAAGGCGGTTTCGCGCCAAGCTGCAAGTCCAACGAGGAAGCCATTCAGATCATTCTCGAAGCCATCTCCGCCGCCGGCTACAAACCTGGCGAACAGGTGGCCATCGCTCTCGATCCCGCGGCCAGCGAGTTCTACGACAAGGCTTCCGGCAAGTATATTTTCAAGAAGTCCGACAAGTCCGCGCACACCTCTTCGGAAATGACGGCCTACTATGAGAAGTGGGTGGAAAAATATCCCATCGTCTCCCTGGAAGATGGGCTCGCCGAGGATGACTGGTCGGGTTGGAAGGAACAGACCCAGGTGCTGGGCAGCAAGAGCTCCAAGAAGAAGATTCAGCTTGTCGGCGACGACATCTTCGTGACCAATACCGAGCGCCTGTCTCGCGGCATCAACGAGGGTATCGCCAACGCCATCCTCATCAAGCTCAACCAGATTGGCACCGTCACCGAAACGATCCAAGCCGTCGAACTCGCGCGCAAGGCCGGCTACAAGTCCGTCATCTCCCACCGCTCCGGTGAAACCGAGGACACCTTCATCGCAGACTTCGCCGTTGCCACCGCCGCCGGACAGATCAAGACCGGCTCCGCTTCCCGCACTGACCGCATCTCCAAATACAACCAACTCCTCCGTATCGAAGAGGAACTCGGCCCCGCCGCCCGCTTCAACGGCCACGCCCCGCTCAAGTAGCTATCCCTTTCCAAGTCAACGCGAGGGCGGGAATCCAAATCCCGCCCTCTCTTTTTTATAGCAAGCTGCCGCAACAGTCTTTCTCTTTAGGAGGCCGGGGCTTCAGAGTAAGTGAGAACCTGGGGGCCGGACCTTCAGGTCCGACATCAAGACTTTGTTTTCTCTTCGGCTTTAGCCCGGATTTCTCACGAGATATAGTCTTGCCCGTTATTAAGGCACAGCAACGCACTGTCATCCTGAGGGGCNNCCCGACCTGGTCGGGGCGCCCCAAAGGATCTCAACCACGACACCCGGCATGATTCCAAATTGAAGTTCTTCGGCGATCATCCTCGGATCGCATCAGGATGACGATGCTTTGCTAAACTTGAACAACGGTCAAACTCCAGCTCGTGAGAAGGCCCGGTCAACCCCCGAAAAAAGCCTTCCCGATGTTTTTCAGCAACATGCCAAGCTGCCTACCCACATGCGCCCTTCACGCTGCCCGGGAGTAAACTCTCCCCAACATGCCGCAGCCTTTCACGCGCGCTTTGAAACTCACCGCAGGTGTCAGCATCGTCGCCGCGATCACCGTTCATTTCCTCGCGAGCCCCCTGCTTCTATGGGCTTTCGCGCCACTCGCTACGATTCTCATTCTCGCCATCGCGCTTGCGAACTGGCGCGTCCGCAAGGACCGCTACTCACTGTGGATTACCGTCGGGCTGACGTTCTCCCTCGTGGGCGACGTTCTGCTGCTTAGGCCGGAACATTTCTTCCTGCTGGGACTCTCGGCTTTCTTGCTCACGCACATCGCCTGCCTCATTGCGTTTACCCGCGACACCCATTTCCCCACGCGCCTCGGCGTATGGATCCTCTTTCTCCTGTTTGCCGCC
>PMES01000116.1 GCA_003154775.1 Acidobacteriota bacterium
CATCCTAGGGGTTCACCCCAACGATTTGGGAACAACTTGGGAACAAATATTGCCGAATACCGTGCAAAACCGTGATGCGTGACATAGGAAAGTGCTAGACGAACCAACTACTTAGCGTTTCTGTACTTGCCTCCGGAGCAAGAGGTCGGGAGTTCGAATCTCCCTGGGCGCGCCACTTTTTCTTCGGTCTTTCAAAGATCACACCTAGGCTAAACTTCAGTCCGCGTTTCGCTCTGAACGTGGCAATGCAATAGAATTTATGGCCCGGAGCGTATACTCTATTTGTGAAGAAAAGAAATCAACACTACGTTTTCCGCGCCTATTTGAAACCCTGGTCGAAGAACGAGAAAATTTATTGTCTTCGAGATGGAAAGGTATTTTTCAGCAATTTGGAGGGAGTCGCTTGCGAGCGCTTCTTTTATAAGCTCGAGGAGTTGACGCCTCGAGAAATCGAGCTAATCGACCAAGCAGTGATTCGATCTTCCCGGGAGCCTACGAAAACATACCTTCGACAATTCCTTGCCCTCTACTCTTTAGCGCCGAAAATGAAAAGACATTTCGCTAGCGGCGCAGAGCCGACGTTCATGTCCGCATTGGATGAGTTAATCGTAAATTTCGGAGAGGACTACCACGAACAAATAGAGAATAGCTTACTAACCTTCCTGAATTCGATGCTGGCCGGAAACGCTGAGTTCTATTTGGATAGCAAACAGGCAGCCAAGTTTCTTTACGCTCTATCCGTTCAATACACAAGAACAAAACAAGTGAGAGAAGCTGCACTCTCGCAGATCGGAACGACCTTCAATGACTGTGATACTAGACGGGTGTGGAGTGCTCTCAGCCATATTATGGCCATGAAAATAGGCGAGAGCCTTTATATTGATAGGCAGCGTTTCAGCCTCGTGCTGATCGACAACGACACCGATACACCCTTCATAACTGCCGACCAGCCGATAATAAACCTTCATGCCACCTTCACTGGAAAACCGCCTGACAGGCTTGAGTTCTTCTACCCATTATCACCACAGAGGGCCATGCTGCTCGTCGAGGCCTCCAGCAGGATAAGTGATCAGCCGATCAGCGCGGTCTCCGTAAACAGTTATAACGTCCGAATGATCCAGAACTCTCACGAGCAAGTGTTCTCCAATTCAGAGGAGTACTTGGCTAGCGTAAGGCACCTAGTTTGTAGCAAACCTGGCGATCAACGAATTAGAACTTGACAGGATACACGTTAGGATTGACCAGGGGCCAAGCTATAGGACCGACTCAACGGGCAAGTCACTATGTGGCACGGCAGCCACAGAATCACTGAGAAAAGTTCTAAGATCGTCCCCTTGGGCGCGCCATTCTTCCGTTTTCACGCGTTGGAAGATCAAATCAAAGGGCTTCCCTCGGTTACGGAAGCTTGGTTCTTCGATAGCAAGGAAAAGTGGGGAAATCCGTCAACAACCGAAATGCTGATTCCTGTATGTGGGCCATTCGCTTGGATATTTCTTCCCCGCGAGGATTGCTCTGCGCTCTTCAATGAACGTAATAGCCGCTTTTGGCCAAGACGACGTAATCGTGCCCCTTTTTTCCAAACGATGATGTGAGACGAACGTCCAGTTTATGTGGCTTACCCTCGGCTCCGGTGGCCTTCGTGTAATATCCCAGCGTATAGCGCGTCTTAATCCGCTGGATCAGAGCGCGAAATGCGGCATCCAGATGGGCCACATCCTGGACATCGAAAATTTCCCCTCCCGTCTGCTCCGTAACTCTGCGAATGTTCACCAGCCCAGGAACCATGCTCGCGGCAAAAAGAGTTCCCGGCGGATTGTATCCAGGTATCTTCAGATTATATAAGACCGCATCTGCGGCGATCGATTCGGTGACGATGTCGCGCGTTCCCTGTCCACCCGCGCTCGTGCCAACGTCATCGCTGATTAAAATGATCACCCGGCGGCCCTTCGGGGGCGCGTTGAGGAGATACTTGGCGGCGACAAAGATGCCGTCATTGATATTTGTGGCGCCGCCCACGTGGAAAGAGTTGATCTGCCGGGCAATCTCGGTCTTGTCGTTTGTGAAGGGAACGCGTAGTTCTGCTTCGGTGGAAAAGGTAAACAGCGCCACCTCATCTTCGGGTTTGAGTGCCGCAAGAGCGGTGCCGGCGGCGTCACGCAACGGCCCCAGGAATGGGCCAATCGAATCACTTAAATCCAATACGAGGGCAACATTGAGGGGAAGTTCGTCACGGCTAAAGACCTCTATCTTTTGGGTGACGCCATCTTCGCGAAGCTCGAAGTCGTCTTGCTTCAGATCGGCCATGATTTGACCGGCCTTCGTCTTCACGGTAGCGTCAACCAGTACCAGGTTCACGTCCACGCGAATGACACTTTGCTCCTGGTTCTGCGCCAGAGCAGGGACTCGGGAGAAAAAGGCGACGAAAACGATCAGAGCGGACAAGCGCAGTGTGTTTCGCCAAATTGTGGACATGGCCGTTGCTCAATCCTCGGCGACGCGGTTTGCGACCTCGCGGCAAAATCCAGGGTTTTTTCCCGGTTGTTCTTTTAAGCCAATCGCGGGGAGAAGTCGGTCAGGGTCAGGAAGGTGGATTCGAGTTTTTCGACGAGCTTTCCGTTCGCTTCCGATTTTTCGTGGACGCTCTTCCACTCGGGGTCGTCCTGGAAGGATTTCCAGTTGGCGGCTGCCGCTTCGCGGCTGGGATGCTGAAGGATGTAGATGAGGGTGTTGCTCTTCTCTGGCTCGTCGACAGGCGTCCAATAAGCCACACTTTTCATGCCATGTTTTTCAAATAGTTTTAAAGTGTGTTCGCGGAAGCGCGCCAGCAGCTCACCCAACTTTCCCGGAGGCGCGTGATAGACGCGGAGTTCGTAGACTGTTGTTGCGGTGCGCATGGAATTGTCGTGATCTTGCTGCGAAGCGGCCCAGAGGGATGCCGGAAGGAGTGCGGCCAAGGGAAACGATTGGAGCAATGTTCGTCTTTTCATGGGCGGCATTGTAGCAGATGCGCGTGGGGATAGCTCGAATCACTGACACCGATTCAGCGCAGGGCGCAGCGTTTCCCGAGCGTCGGCGGTCGTGCATCCCAGAAAATGTAACCAACGGTCAGGTCAGCGACGTCGTTATAAAGTATCTAAGAGACCATCCCGAGGAAAGACACATTCTCGCGGCAATCCTCGTAGTGAAGGCTATGGCGGAAGCGTTTCCGTGCAAGTCGAAATGACAGAACCAGTGTGCGCCCGCGAATCATCCTTCAGGTAGAGTCGCCCTTATAATGGTGCTCAGGAGGACCGTGATGGACGAGCAATCGACTGAACGCTGGAAGGGTGAACCTGAACCGCAGAAGTCGGAGTTGCCGACTGTGACAGAAAATGAGAAGCGCGGCCACGGTAAGAGAAGCAGTCCGCGAACCGCTAGAGACCCAAAACGCACGGGCCGTCGCAAGGGCGGCCGCAGATAACTCACGTCGAGGAGTCCTAAAACACGAATGCCGGGCTGTGTGCCGGGCATTCGTGTGCGTTTACGCGTGTTTGAACAAGGTCATTTTCGATGATGGAGCTGGCTCGGGTTGGCCTTGCGTTGGGCTTCCAGCATGACCCCGGCGCCATCGAGTGTTTTTTGCTCGTGGCCTTCCTCGCTTACAACATCTTTCATGCCTTCCTTGCGCGGAATGTGAAGCCCGCCGCACGCCAGAGCAAAACCCAAATCTTCTGGGCCAAACTTATCGCCGCCGAGCTGTATGGCGATCTGACTCCCGCCGGCATGCCGCCCTGAGGCTTTTCGCGCCCCCTCCTCCGGCACTTCTGCTCGTCCCGGGAATCCTCACGGCGGTCTTCCTGCCTGTGGTCTCTTCGGATAGCGCCGCCGACCCGCTTTCGCCCTCGAAAAGCTATGCGAATTACCCTTCCCATCTATCTCCTGGCCCGAAACGATTCAGAGCTACACTAAACCTACCTAATTCCCACCTCATCCTGTGTTCGTTGCGGAATCCCTGACAAACCCGCAGCTTGCTTGACCGCCGCCCCCGAAAAGTGTAGCCTCGCGTCCGCAATTCTTGCGTTCCACTTTGCCCCCAAGGAGGCTAGGTATGGTTCCCCTCACCGCACTTTGGCTCCCGATTGCCCTGTCATCCATCATCGTGTTCGTCGCCAGCTCCATCATGCACATGCTGCTTCCTTACCACCGCGGCGATTACCGCCAGCTTCCCGAAGAGGACAAGCTTCTTGCCGCCTTGCGCGCCGCCGGTTTGCAAAGGGGTCTTTATATTTTCCCTTACAGCACGCACAAGGAGATGAAGTCGCCCGCCATGATCGAAAAATACAAGCAGGGACCCGTAGGGATGCTGACGGTGTTTCCCAGCGGTCCGCCCGCCATGCCGAAGTTCCTGGGACTGTGGTTCGCCTATTCGCTGATCATCGGCTTTTTCGTCGCATATCTCACGGGGCGCACCGTCGCGCCCGGCGCGAACTATCTGGTGGTGTTCCGCGTTGCAGGTACCGCGGCGTTTCTGGCGTACGGCTTGGGAAACCTGAGCAATGGCATCTGGAAGGGCCAGCCCTGGGGTATGACCTTGAAGGAAGTTATCGATGGACTCGTCTACGGCCTGCTGACCGCGGGCACTTTCGGGTGGCTTTGGCCGCACTAGTAACCTTTGCATTCCGCCCCGCTTCAGCCTGGAGGTGCCGATGGCCATGGCGCGTGCTTACCTGTTTTCGAGCGTGGTGCTGCTAGCCGGCCTCGCGCCGGCATTACTGCCCGGCAGCGCAGGGCCTGTGTCTATCACGGCGAGCAGCGCACGAAACTCCGACTTCAATCCGAAGTCGGTTCGCGTCTACGTGTCGCTGTTCGATGTAAACGCCGCACCCGGCAAAGAGCCGGCTGCCATTGCGCAGGCACCCGCTCCTCAGAAGGCGCAATCTGGCGCGCGAGCCTCCGGCGAATCACCGCGCGTTCTCCAGGATGCAGAAACCAGTTCCAAACAGGCTGAGCGGCTCAAGGCCTTTTTCGGCGACGCGCTTGTTCAGGCGCTCCGGAAAAATGGCTTCAACGCGGCCCCTGTAGGGAGCACCCACCCTGAAAAAGGCGTGCTGCTCAAAGGGGTGTTCGCGGAGATGGATTCGCAGAATCACAATTGTCTGGCGATCTTGGGGGGTACGACCCCTGCGCCCAGATTCGTGCTGTACGTTGGGGCCTACAATCTGGCGCGGCCCGATCAACCTCTTTATCGGGTCATGAGCATGGAGAATTGCGATGCACATTACGGACCGCTCATCAGCCTGAACAACTACATCCCCATGGAGAAATACGAGGTCAGCAAAAGCCCCACCGAGGATGAAGTGCGCAAAGTCTGCGGGCAGGTCGTGGCAAACGTAATGGCTCTCCTTAGCGCCAATTCGGCGGCCTTCTCCGACTAGCCGGTGAAGCGGATACAACCGGTTTCTCTCTAGCCACATCTACCAAGGAAGCTAGCTTGCAAATCACGGCAGCATGCTTGAAAATTAAGTGAGGTTCTCTTTTCGCATGGCGGAGAGGGGTTCCGCCCCGAACACGCTCATTCGCGGGAGGCACGGAAATGTTGTTTGACGTACATCCCATCTTCCGCCGACTCGTCCGGCCAGTAGCGCTCACGCTGGCGCTACTCTCACTCGCGTTCCTTCTGCAGGTTACGCCACACTCCCATGCCAATGGCCAGGACGAAGCCGCCTGCCGCCTCTGCCAGGTTGCCCATCTGGGCGTCACCCCAGCAGTGGCGGTTGTTTCCTTCAGCATCCCAATCGTTTCGTTTAGTGAAGTTGTACTTTGTCCGGAGGTCAGCTTCGCGGAGCCGCCTTCCGGGCATTCTTCTGCACGTGCCCCGCCTCTTTCCTTCGCGTCGTAAATCCCAATCAGGGTAGTGCCTCGTCGCGCGGCTCCATTTAGCCGCGTACCCGCTGTATTTACAGCAGTCTTTATCGACACAGACACGTCGCGCGGACGTTTCCATGAGGAATCGGAGGAAGAATGCGATACGGTTTTCGAGTAGCTGTTCTTTTTGCAGTCCAGATGATTTTAGTGTTCGCGGCGGTATTCGCGCAAACGGGTAACTCTGGATCCATAGAAGGGGTGGTTTTGGATCCCTCGGGGAAGACCGTAGCGGACGCCACCGTGGAAATCACCAATGTGGTCAGCGGTCTTGCGCGCACCACGAACACGGCCAAAGACGGGTCTTTTCGTTTCACCAACGTGCCGTTTAATCCGTACCACCTGAGCGTAAGCGCGAGTGGATTTGCACCGGCTTCGCAGGACGTTGAGGTGCGCTCCGCCGTGTCCACCAAGGTGGAAATTTTGCTGACGATCGGGACCGCCAGTACCACGGTTGTCGTGGAATCGACTGGCGCGGACCTGATGGAAACCGATTCGACGTTTCATACGGATGTGGACCGCGAGTTGTTCCAGAACGTGCCCCTGGAGAGTTCGACCTCTTCGGTCAGTTCGCTGGTGACGCTGACGACCCCAGGGGTTGCGGCCGACTCGAACGGACTGTTCCACGGTCTGGGCGACCACGCGTCAAATTCCTTCTCGGTGGACGGGCAACAGATAACGGATCAGCAAAGCAAGGTGTTTTCCAACCAGATTCCGTCGGAGTCGATTCAATCGCTGGAAGTGATCTCTGGCGCACCGCCAGCGGAATTTGGGGACAAGACGAGTCTCGTCATCAAAGTGACCACGCGCTCCGGTTTGGGAGTCGATCAGCCGCATGGCAGCGTAACCACGTCGTACGGCAGCTTCGGCACGCCGAGTATTTCGGCCGACTTGGCATACGGCGGTAGAAACTGGGGGAATTTTATCGCGCTCAGCGGTCTACAATCCGGCCGCTTCCTCGATCCTCCGGAACAGTCGGTCATGCACGATAAAGGGAA
>PMES01000142.1 GCA_003154775.1 Acidobacteriota bacterium
CCGGCCTTCTCATGGAAGGAGTAACTGTGCCACAAGGCAAAGGCGCGCGCTTCGGAAAGCGGCCGCTACAAAAGCTGACCCAAGAAAAAGCAGATCCCTCCGCTGCGGCCCGCACAAGGCGCGGGCCTCCGGTCGGGATGACAAATTGGGGCTGGGTTGGGGAAGGCCTCACCCCTGAAGGGGTGAGCTACAGCAGAGGTGAGCTACAGCAGAGGGCGATGGGAGAGGCGACCGTTTAGTTCGTTGGGGGAGAGATCGCGGAGGCAGAGGGCGGCGGGGTCGGCGGGATCGCACTGATCGATTTGCTTGAGGGGGAGATCTTCGGGCTGGACTACATATTCGCCGGATTCCATGGACTCGCTGTCATCGGGATCGAAGACGACGACGGGGCTGTCCTCGTGGACGCGGAGGCGGAATTGTTTGGTGGAGGCTTCGTAGTTGGAGAAGGCGAAACAGTGGCCGATGCAGACGCGGTCGATGGAATGGTAGATGAAGGGGGCGCGCCAATCGCCGGGAGCGGCGACGGTTTTCAGTACGCGGGTGCCGAAGGGCAAGTTGCGGGTGAGCTTTTCGGCGTTGGCTTCGAGGCGAGCGACGAAGGAGGTGTCCCGGTAGAGAAAGACGAAACAGAGGAGGGCGCAAGCAGAGAGAGCGACGAGATGCCACTTTTGCGGGGTGAGCGAGCCGAGAAAACAGAGGGCGTAGATGGCGGTGATGAGAGTGAGGCGGGAGACGAGTAGGCCGATCCAACCGGCGTCTTGGCTGAGCTTGAGATTTTCGGGGAGGAGCGAGGTGACGCAAAAGGCGATGACGCAAAGTTCGAGAAGGAGAAGGCGGTCTTTCCACCAGGAGGAGGCGCGGGGGGCGCGGCGAAGGTCCAAACCGGCCATTAGCAGGCCAAAGGCCAAGACAATGGCGGAGATGTAGCGGTAACGTTCGCCGAAGACGACGAACTGGTCCGCGCCGCTGAAGAAGTAGAAAGGATGATCGGGCCACTCGACTTCGTAGGAGGAATGATGAGCGATGAAGAAGCGGATGGCGAGGATGATCGCAAGACCGAAGAGCGGAAAAGCGAGGCGCCAGCGTGGGAGGTGCTGCCAGAGGAGCAAGTAGGCCGCGGCGACGAGAAACCACAATAGGCCGAGGGGGTGCGCGAGGAGCATGAGAGGGATGAGCGGGAGAGCGGCGAGCTGGAATTTGGGGCGGCCGCTCCAAACGAGGGAGAGGCCAAGGCAGGCCAATGCGATGGACAAGTAGTAGTTCATGAAGCCCATGTGGAAGACATAGCCGTAGGCGAGCATGGCGAGAAATGGCGTGAGGAACCAAGGAGGGCGGCGCGTGGCGGCGGCGATGAGAGCAAAGACGCTCCAGAAGAAGAGGAGGACGCAAAGAGCGACAGCGATTTTTTCGGCGGCGGGAATGCCGAAGAGATTGGAGAGAGAAAGGAGGAGGAGATCGAAGAGGATGTTTTTCCATTGCCAGACGGAATAGAGGCCGGGGGCAGTTCCCTTCTGGACGAGTTGGGCAAGCCAGGCGTTGTAGACGTGGCTGCCGAGATCACCGGCTTCGATGTGGGGGTGCCAGAAGACGGGGATGAGGAGGAGGGCGGAGAGGAGGATGGGGCGGAGTTTCATCGGAATGGGGAGAGTATAGCTCGGGTGGGATGGAAATGCGGGAGTGGGGTGGCGAGAAAAGAAAAGGGAGAGAAGAGAAAAGAGAGAAGAGAAAAGATAACGCACTCCTCGAAGCTTGGGGCAAGGAGGCGCGGAGGGCGCGGAGGTTCGCAGAGGGAAGAGGAACCCCAAGACCCAGGCACACACTCCGTGCCTGGGGCACCCGGCACAGAGGTAAGAAAGAGGAAGAAGAAAAGAGGAGAGAGAAAGAGATGTGTGGATGGGTGATGGAAGGCCTCACCCCTCAAAGGGGTGAGCTACAGGTGCTGTTAGCGGCCGGATTGGGCGTCGCCGAGGCGCTTGAGGCGGTCGCGGAGACGGCGCTGGAGCGGGCTTGGCGTGTTCGGGTTAAAAGCGACTAGATACCAGAGGGGCTGGGTTTTGTCTTTGCTGAGATAGCTGAGGGTGGTGGAGTCGGCGTTGGGATGACGAGCGACATTTTCGCGGATGGCGCCGTAGGGATGACGCGAGAGACGGCTGAGAGTCTTGGCATTGGCGCGCGGATGTTCGCTGATGAGGCGGAGGAGGTAGAAATCTTCCTGGGGCGCCTGCTTGGCGAGCTTTTCGAGCATTTCGGGTTTGGCTTCGGCGCTGAGAACGAGGCCGATCTTTTCATCCCAGGCGGTGTTGATGTGGTTGAGCTCGCGGGTGCGCTCGTGGATGAGTTCCTCGAGGATGCGGCGCTCCTGCTGCATGCGGGCGATGGGGAGATGCGTGCCTTCGAGGGAATCCAGGACGCGAAGAAGGTGTTGGCGTTCGCCGAAGACGATCTGCGAGGTGCGCCCAATGCGGCCATTTTCCTTTTCTTTGTATTGCACAAGATCCGAACGTCGCATGATTTGATGCTCCCAATTGGCCTTTGGCGGCTCGCCAAAAGGCACATAATCCCAAACAGACTGATGTGACTGGCTCATGGTCTTGCTGCTGCGCTTTCTGGCGGCTTGTTGGATTATGTTCTGGCGTGGGGGCAGGGTAAAGTTTGGCGGCGCAGGGCTGTGCCCGAAATGGTACGTCCGAGTAATGGGCTGGGGAGAGGAAACCGGCGATGAATGCGTTCGAGGAACACCAGGAAGAGTTGGAGAAGTACGAGCAGATGTTTGGGAAGGAACGCGGGAGGCTGGCGGTCTCGTTGGACCGGATCACGAATGCGCTGGTGCTGGTGGGGCAGCACGGGGTGTATTGCACAAGCCAGAGGAATCCGACGGTGCCGGCGATGGATTTGCGGATGATCGCGCAGGAATTGACGCATGCGAAAGAGTTGGCGCAGGCGGTGATGGAGGAGATGAAGAGGAAGAGTTAACAGTTGACAGTTTGCAGTTCACAGTTGACAACAAGAGTCGGGAGCGCTACGCGCAGGAGAGGAGGGACTAAGGAAAGGATTTACGCAGAGGACGCCCCGACCGGGTCGGGGTAAACGCCGGTCACAGAGAAGAGGTTGAACGGTTGAAAGTTGAAAGTTCAAAAGTTTAAGAGTTTAAGAGTGCAAGAGTTGAACGTGGAGGGAGCTAAAGTTGGATGGGAAGTTGCCACGATCCCTCCATCCCGGCGAAGCGCACGGGACGCAAACGACGCGCTGCGTGCCGCAAACGGCGCGGCACTCCGGTCGGGATGACAGTTTGGGCGAGGCCGCAAACGGCGCGGCAGTTCGGCTGGGATGAGGATTTACTTGATGGCAGGTATGAATCGAAGAGGGATTCCTGTCTACGCGACCCGACGCGCCACAAGACGGCGCGAAAGAGAAAGTCGGGTCGCTCCGCTCGGAATGACGGGTGGTGGAATAAGTTGTGGATTGAGATGACGGAACGATTGGAGGTGTGAGAGGCGGCGGGGCGTGGGTCAGGGGAGGAGGAAGGGGTTGGAATGGCGCTCGCGGCCGATGGAGGTGGTGGGGCCGTGGCCGGGGTGGACGACGGTGTCGTCGGGGAGTTGGAGGAGTTTGGACTTCAGGGAATCCATGATTTGATCGAGAGAGCCGCCCCAGAGATCGGTGCGACCGATGCTGCCGGCGAAGAGCGTGTCTCCCGCGAAGAGCTGCGGATGGGTGAGCTTGATTTGGCCGGAATCCTTGGGGAGATAGAGGCAGACGCTGCCGGGCGAGTGGCCGGGAGTGTGAATGACATTGGCTTGGAAACCGCCCCAACTGAGAGCGTCGCCTTCCTTGAGAAGATGATCGACGTCGACGAGTTCGGGCGCTTCGATACCGAGGAACTCGGCTTGGACTTCCATGCCGTGATAGAGAGGGAGATCGTCGTTGTGCATCATGACGGGCGCGCCGGTGTATTGATGGAGCTTGGCAAGGCCGCCGACGTGATCAATGTGGGCGTGGGTGCTGACGATGACTTTGACGGTGAGCTTGTAGCGGCCAAGAAGGCCGAGGATGCGCTCGACCTCATCGCCGGGATCGATGACGATGGCTTCGCGGGATTTGGGATCGCCGATGATCAGACAGTTGCACTGGAGCATGCCGACAGGCAGCTTGATGTAGATCATCTCCGGGTTGGCGGCGTCGGGGAGACGCAGGGCGTCGGGTGCGGCGTTCATTGGGAGAAGTATAGCATTGGAAATGTGGGGTGATGGATGAGGGATATCAGCGAGAGGTTGTGAAGTTGAAAGTTGAAGAGTTGAAGAGTTCAAGAGTTCAAGAGTTTAGGAGTTAAAGAGCTTCAGACCCAGGGTGCCAGAGTTGGTCGGGAAGTTGCCGCGATCCCTCCGCTACGTGCCGCAAAGTGCGCGGCACTTCGGTCGGGATGACAGATTGGGTGGGGGCGCACAAAACGCGGCACTTCAGTCCCCCCGAAGATCGGGGCAAGGAGGCGCCCCGACCGGGTCCCCGAGAAACTCGGGGCGGAACGGGACAGGCGCCGATCACGGAGGAAAGAACACATCAGAGAAGAGGTTGAAGAGTGTAAGAGTGTAAGAGTTTAAGAGTTGAACAGCCGGGGTGGGAGAGGCGGGTTTGGTAGACTGGCGGGAGAGGGGGAAACGTTGGAAGAGAAGAGCGAAGAATTGAGGACGGCACTGGAGGCGATGCACCTGGCGAATGGGGCGACGCTGGGGACGTGGTTTGGGTGCGCGCTGCCGGACCGGTTTTTGGATTGGCGGGTGGAGTATGGGTATTTGCGGGAGAGCGTGGGGGTGGTGGACAAGAATTACCGGGCGTACTTGAGCTTTGCGGGGCCGGACCGGGTGCGGTACCTGAACGCGATATTGACGAACAATATTAAGGAGCTGGCGGAGAACCGCGGGACGGTGTCGCTGTTTCTGAATCCGCAGGGGCATATTCAGGCGGAGATCGAGACGTATGCGCTCGGCGAAGAGTTGTTTTGCATTTCGTATGCGATGATTCGCGAGAGGCTGATCGAGGGATTGGAGAAGTACATCATCATGGACGATGTGACGTTGTCCGACCAGACGGAGGAGTATGGGACGCTGGCCGTGGAAGGACCGAAGGCAGCGGCGGTGACGGCGGAGTTGACGGGAGTGGATTTGGGCGGGATGGCGGAGTTGGAGACGCGGGAAGTTTTGGTGGGGGGAGCTCCCTGCCGGATGATTCGGAGATCGCCGGGTGGAGTGGGCGGGGCGGAATTTCTGGCGAAGCGCGGGGACATTGAGGCGCTGTGGAAGACGGCGGTGGAGGCAGCGCGTAGGCACGGCGGGGGGCCGGCGGGATATGCGGCGTTGAATGTGGTGCGGCTGGAACAGAGGATACCGTGGTTTGGATACGATTTTGGAGAGAAGCAGATACCGCATGAAGCCGGCTTGCAGGATTCGCACATCAGCTATACGAAGGGCTGCTATACGGGACAGGAGATTGTGGAGCGCGTAAGGTCGCGTGGGCAGGTGAACCGCGCGCGGGTGTCGTTGCAGTTTGATGCTGCGGAGAATGTTGCGGCGAACACACCTTTGTTGGCGGAGGGGAAAGAGGTGGGAATTGTGACCCGGACGGGATTCTCGCCGGGGATGAACGCGTGGATTGGGATGGGGTATGTGCGGAGGGAGAAGGCGGGCGTGGGGACGAAGATGGAGGTGGCGGGGGGGACGGCGACGGTGATTTAAGGAAGTTATCAGTGATCAGTGATCAGGAAGCAGGAGAACGGCCAAAGAAAAGAATTAACACAGAGGTACATAGAACACAGAGTTCACAGAGAAGAGCGGAGAAGAGAGATTCATCGCACAAAAAGCGTGCGATGCAAAAGCGTACCTCACCCCGACGAAGCGTACGGGGCGCAAAACCGGTGCTCCGCAGACTCCGTTCGGAATGACGGGGCTTTGCGAGTTGGCGTGAAGAGGGAGAAACGGGAAAGGAAAAAAGTGAGGTCGGCCTGCTAGATCGTAAGAGCCCACCCTTCGCACAAGACGCGAAGGATGGGGCACCCTCAAGTACATCGTTGTGTGGCGTAGCGGGGAAACCCCAAGAGCACAGTCAGGAGTGACTGTGCCACAGCGGCGGCGAAGGGAGGGAGGGCTAGGAGGCGAAGAGGTCGCGGAGTTCTCGGTGGAGGAGGGCGCGGTCGCCGGGGTCCATGGCGATGATCTGGAGGGCCATGCCGGCGTTTGGATGAACGCGGCGGACGATGGCGCGTCCGCGAATCTGTCCCGCGGGGGTATCCAATAAGAGTTGCACGCCACTGCGAAGGGGCACGGGGAGCCTGGTGCAAATGAAGAGGCCGCCAAGAGCGAGGCTGTCCATGTAGGAGACGTCGCGGGTCATGCCGGATTGCCAGGCGACGACGAAGGATTTCGGCGGACGGACACGTGGGTATTTGCGTTGGTCTGGGGCGAGCATAAGAAGGCCAACCGGGTCTGAATAGTCTAGTGACAGGTGAGGGCCAAGTCTAGGGGAGAATTAAAACTATCTCATAAAGGACTTAAGGCATTCCCTCAGGGGATTCCGCCCGAAATCGGCGGCCCCGCCTGCGGCGGGCGAAAGTCCATCGAAAGCCAAGCACTGAATGTCGGAGCTCCCGACCAGGTCGGGACAGGCGCCGCTCCAAAGCCCTAACTTCGGAGAAAAACTCGGGCGCTTTCGCGAATCATTTATGGGGCAGCTAGTCGAATTCGCGCTTGGGCTTGGGCTGGTCCTGGCCGACGCGGCCGGAAGAGATATCGGCCTGGAAGTAGTTTTCGCCCTTGATGGGAGTGCCGGCCATGCGGCGAAGCATGGCGAGTTGGCCGATGTGGTGCAAGGCGTCGGCGACGGGACCCTGGAAGAGTTTTTCGGGCGAGGCGTGGAGAGAGGCGACGCCGGCGAGATAGTCGTCGAACTCTTGGAGAGAGGCGAAGAAGCGCTGAGTTTCGTCGTGCCATGGCAGGGGCTTGGAGTCATGCCAAGCGGGCTGGCCTTTGGCCATGGAGAGCGCCCAATCGAAAAGATCGCCGAGGTGCGCAAGGATTTGCACGGGGGTGCGGGTGGTTTCGGCGGAACGGAAATTGGCGAAGGAGTCCGGAGCGCCGCGGAGGACTTTCGCGCCGCGATAGGCGATGGTGGCGAGAGTGTGGCGCAGGAGGTCACGAGCGCTGGTGGCTGGAGGAATCATAAGGGAGTAAACCTACCAGCTTCTCCGTGGGAAGAAAAGATTTCTTGCAGGGCTGCCGCGAGCACAAGATGCAACCCCAGCAGAACCCAAGACCCAGGCACACACTCCGTGCCTGGGGCACCCTCCGTGTTTCTTCGGGTTCCGGTCGTTGAAGGGTGGTTGCGCCTGCATGAGACTTCAGCGAAACCCGGGAGAGACCCAAGACCCAGGTACACACTCCGTGCCTGGGGCACCCTCCGCGAGATTTCGGTATTCGATGGGTTGAAATGGTGGAAAGGCGCCCGCCTCCGAACGCCAAGGCGCCGCACTCCAAAAAAACTTAAGAGAGATTCAGGGCGCGTTTGAAGGAGCCCTTTTCGGCGTCGATTTTTTTCTGGAGCTGGAGAATGGCGTAGAGCACGGCTTCGGGGCGCGGGGGACAGCCGGGGACGTAAACGTCCACGGGGATGACCTGATTGCAGCCCTGCACGATGGCGTAATTGTTGAAGACGCCGCCGGAAGTGGCGCAGGCTCCCATGGAGATGACCCACTTGGGCTCGGGCATTTGATCGTAAAGCTGGCGAATGACGGGAGCCATCTTCTGGGAGAGGCGTCCGGCAACGATCATGAGATCGGCCTGGCGGGGCGAGGGACGAAAGACTTCAGCGCCGAAGCGGGCGAGGTCGAAGCGTGAGGCGGCCATGGACATCATCTCGATGGCGCAGCAGGCGAGGCCGAAACCCAGGGGCCAGATGGAGCTTTTGCGCGCCCAGTTCACGGCTTTATCGAACTGGGCGAAGATGATGCCTTCGTCCTGGAGGAGTTTGCCGAAATCGTCGGGCTTGGTGAGGGTGACGCTTTTGCCGAGGGTGGTGGCCATGTGTGCCTCTGCGATGCTCTTTTATTTTGACATAGGGCGCAAGGACATACAAACGGGTGGTTGGGCCAGATGAACAGGGGCGTTGAGCGCGTGCCGGGCGACAGAAAAAGAGTTACGCAGAGGACAGATAAATCGTATCACGATAGGTTCGCGGGACGTCTGGGACGCGGTGCGCGAGATTTTGTTTCGACAATGGTCATGAAGATAAGGGTGGCGAAGAAGAAGAGAAAGAATAGGTAACCGTGATTCAGGCACCAGCCAATGAAGGGAGCGGCGTGGTAGGTGATCGATCGGTCGTCCACGGGAGTGGGATGAGCGGGGTCGTAGGGCAACTGCGCCCACATGGACATCGTGCGGAAAATAATGATCCGGGTCATCAGCAAAACAATGGACAATCCCCACAGGGAGCGAGAGAGGAGGAGCAGGCGGGCTTGATTGGAGAGGGGCATGCGAACCTCGGTCGCGATTGGCGTGCTTCTAGACGGGAAAGTAGCACTGGGAGAGAGGAAGTCCATGGTG
>PMES01000102.1 GCA_003154775.1 Acidobacteriota bacterium
CCAGCTTGCCGAAGCACGCGCCAGCCACGGGACGATAAACGCCTTCGGAGACTTGCTCGCGAACCACCCCATCGATGGCCGATGAGGTGAGCGCCTGTTGCCGGGGGATGCGTTTCGGCGGACCGGCCTCCTGCGCCACGTTCGCGGAAGGTGGAGTGGTATTGGATTCTTGCGCAGCAGCGAAGATGGGAGCGGCGAGGCAAAAAGTAAACACGATTGCGGGGCGCAGCCGGGACGTACGCGAATTGAGCGAAAAGGCAACGCGCATGCTCTTCGATCGGTTGAGCCGAGTGGCAGTTTGCAATACCTGATAACTAAACAGGATTCAGCCGCGCCCGGCAACCCTTTTCCGCGATGCCTGCGAATAGACGATAAGGACCCGCGCGGCCGGGGGACCGTTAGCATTTGGCATCATCGGCGGGGAATGCACGTTGTTGGGCTCTCGCGCGTTGTGTTACCAACGATAGGAACCCTCGATGGAACACGTCCTGCGAAAACCTGTGGAATCGCGCCATGCTTACGAGCAGCGGCGGAAAACGCTTGTTTTTGGCATGATCCTGGCCCTGTCGCTGGCGTTGGCACTTGCCTTCGTTCTGATTGGGTGCGGCAGTGTAACCTCCGCCAGTGGTGGCAGCGCGACTCCGCCGCCCGTCGTTCCTGCGTTAAGCACGGCGGGGTTTGAAGCGCCCACACCGATTCGCGCCGATCAGATTTTGATTAACGGCGTGCGGCTGCCCTACCAAAAGTTTCCGCGAAACCCCACGAATTAATCCTGGAATCCGAAGTTGAAGAGGGATTCCTCCGCTCCGGGACGGCCAAAACCGCCGTCCCTCCGGTCGGAATGACAAATTTTGGGTGGTGGATGACGTGGAAAAACCCAACTCCGGCGAAGTTGAATCTTCCCGCGAGAATCGGTTGAAACAAAAGAAGATGCACTCGCCTGTGATTGGTCAACTTCGGGTTTCAGGTTAATTGCAGATTTTAATGGCTGGAGGAGGGGTCCGGCGTGGTGGCGACGTTGGCGTCGAGGAACCAGCGATGCTGCGCGTCGCCGGGCGCATAGCAATTGCCATCGGCCGCATAGCTGGCGGCACAACGCACGGTGAATTCCTTGCGGCGCGGAGACTGCGCATACTGCCAAATGCTGGCGGCGGAAAAACCACTTTGCGCGGGTGGTAGCAGATTCTCCGTGAAAGCGCATCCGGGAGCGGGCGGGCAAGCATCGTTGTAAACCCAATAGTCGAGGCCCGGCGAAGTGACGTGCGCCTGGATGTCTTGCGCGGTGGTAATGTGCACGCCCTGACCCTCGTCCACCGGAATCGCGGAGCAATAGACGCCGGCGCGGTAGCCGGCTTTCGCGAGGGTGTTGCTCCAGGCCTGGAGATACTCGTAATAAGGAGCTGGCAGGCGGCCACCTTCCTCGATATCCAGGAAAATCACTGTGCCTTTCGCAAAGCCTTCCTCCTCGGCAAATTTCACCGCAGACTGTGCGTCCAGCGTCGCCTTCTGGCGCGCATCGGCGGAATTGCGCAGTGTGCGGCTCTCGCGGCCATTGAAGAGCACAGCAAAGCCAAACCCCTGCGATTGCAGGAGCGCGCGCTTGCCGAACCAGGTGCTGCGCTTTTCGCCGGGCGGCGGGCTGAGCCAGTAACTCGTGAAATAGAATGTTTTGCGAAGGGATGGCAGAGCGTCATCGCCGGGGTACTCATTGCAGTCAAAACCCAGGTACGTAGCCGGGCTTGGAGCCTTAACATTTTGCGGGGCAAGAGTAGGAACGGCGGCCAGACCACAGAGAAAAAGAATTGGGCAGAAGAGGCGCAGTGAAAACATGGAATGACTCTACAACAGCGCCTTCGGGCTCGTCGAAAAAAATGAGCGGCTATCGAGGGCGGAGAGCCCCTGGAGCTAATTGGTTCTCGGGAGGAGTGTGATTGTAGAGGAAGGCGCGTAGGGTGGGGCGAAATTGTCGGGGCGGTGTGCCGAATTGTGTCGCCCGGCAAGGCCTTGCCTCTGGAGTCACGATGCCGACTTGCGCGAAGTGCTGTTTTTCTGGTGAGATACGGGCATGAAGCTGCCTCAAACCGTGCGCTGGGCGACAGGAATCCGCTGGCAATGGAAGGTATTCATCCCGATCATCGGGGTGCTGGCGCTGAGCCTGGCCGTCGTGACGGCGGTTCTGCGATCGCTGGAAATTCAAAACGCACAGTGGATTCTGCTGGCGGCGCTGGGATTTGCCATCCTGCTCTGTTTCGTGCTGCTGTCCGTGCTGCTCGTGTTAGTAGAACGCCCGCTGGAAGAACTGATGGATACCATTGAACGCGTCCGCCACGGCGACCTCTCCACGCGTGTGGAATTTGCCAAGCGCGACGACGACATCGGCCGCCTGGGACGCCAGTTCAATGAAATGGTCGAGCAGTTGAACGAGAGCCGGCGAAAACTCGAGGAATTTCACCAGCGTGAAATGGCGCGCGCGGAACACCTGGCAACACTCGGCGAACTGGCCGCAGGTCTGGCGCACGAGATTCGCAATCCGCTCGCCGGAATTGCAGGTGTTGTGGACGTGATGAGCAAAGACTTGCCTGCCAACAGCCCCAGCCGCGCGGTGATGGGAGACGTCCAGAAGGAGATCCGGCATATCCAGGACATTCTGAACGACCTGCTCTTCTACGCGCGGCCCCGGCCGCCAGTTTTCCGCCCCAGCGATCTGAACGCCACGATTGAGCAAGCGGTGATGCTGGCGCGTCAGCAGGTCCGCAACAAGCCTGTGCAGATCCTGTTCACAGCAAATTCTTCTCTGCCGCTGGTGGACCACGATCCCGCGTTAATACAACAGGTGGTGCTGAATCTCCTGCTGAACGGCATTCAGGCCATTCCCGGGACAGGCAAAGTGGAGGTGACCACCGCCCGCGAGCAGGATCAGGCGATTGTGGAAGTGGCCGACACGGGGAAAGGGATACTTGCCGACGCGCTCCCCAAAATCTTCAAGCCGTTTTTCACTACACGCAGCGAAGGCACGGGGCTGGGATTATCGCTGGCGAACGGTATCGTGCAGTCGCATGGAGGCAGGATCGAAGTGAGCAGTGCGCCGGGAAAGGGCTCGCGGTTCCGGATCGAGTTGCCGTTGGAGCGCCCAAAGAAGGACCGGCCGTAGGCTGGGCATGGTGATAAAATAAGGGCATGCCCCAAAAGCGAATCCTTATAGTTGACGACGAAAAGCTCGTCCGCTGGGCGCTGACGCAGAAGTGTATCGAATACGGCTACCAAAGCGTCGAGGCCGGGTCCGGAGAAGAGGCTTTGCGGAGTTTGCAGGGCGAAAGTGTGGACGCCGTTCTCCTGGATGTGCACCTGCCAGACATGAGCGGGCTGGAAGTCCTGGAAAAGCTAAAGCAGGCGGGAGAGACGCGCAGCATCATCATGATGACCGCGGACCCGCAGCTCGACGACGTGAAAGCGGCATTGCGAATGGGCGCCTACGACTTCGTCGGCAAACCCATCAATTTTGAAGAGTTGGGGGTGACGCTGCAGAACGGGCTGGAAGCGGGCTCGCTGCGGACCGAGGTGGAGTCCCTGCGCGGAGAGGTGCGGCGCCGCGCGGGCTACCACGAGGTCATAGGCGTATCGCGGAAGATCACGGAATTGATGAAGTTCGTGTACAAAGTCGCTGCCAGTGAAGCCGGCACCATTCTGATCCAGGGCGAGAGCGGCACGGGCAAGGACCTGGTGGCCAAGGCGATTCATTACCGCAGTTCCCGCGCGGAACGTCCCTTCGTGGCCATCAACTGTTCCGCAATCCCCGAAACGCTGATCGAGGCGGAACTCTTCGGCCATGAAAAGGGCGCCTTCACGGACGCCAAGGCCATGAAGAAGGGCCTATTCGAGATTGCCGACGGCGGCACGCTGTTCCTGGACGAGATTGGTGAGCTATCGCCGCTCTTGCAGGCAAAGCTCCTGCGTGTGCTGGAAGACCAGATGGTCCGGCGAGTGGGCGGCGTCCGCGATATCCAGGTGGATGTGCGAGTCATCGCCGCGTCCAATCGGGATCTCGAGAAAGAGGTGCGGGAAGGCCGCTTCCGCCAGGATCTCTACTACCGGCTGGCGATCATCGCCATTTATTTGCCGGCGTTGCGGGAACGAAAGGAAGACATCGTGCCGCTGGTGGAGTTTTTCCTGGCGCACTACAACAAGAAGTTCCGCAAGGCCGTGCTGGGCCTGAGCGAGGAGACGCGAAGGCTGATGCTGAATTATGACTGGCCGGGAAATGTCCGCGAGCTAAAGAACGCGCTGGAGCGCGCCATGATTCTCGAGGAGGGCAACCAGTTGCGTCCGGACGACCTGCCGTTCTCCGTGGCCAGCGGCAAGGGCGGCGCTGTGCCAGGGGAGAATAAGCTGGGCGCTCCGATAGAAGCACAACCAGCTCCGGGGAAACGGCGCTTGCCTGCGCTATCGATTCCCGAGGGCGGGACTTCACTTGAGGATGTGGAGCATGCGCTCGTGGAGCTGGCGCTGCAGCAATCGCATGGCAACCAGATCAAGGCGGCGAAGCTCTTGAGCATCAGCCGGGACGCGTTGCGCTACAAGATGAAGAAGTTTGGGTTGTCGCATAGCGAAGAGGAAGAACCCGCGGCACCGGCGAATTCCTGAGCGCCGGCCCCTTCCAGGTCCGCGTTTCCAAATCAAAGAGTAAAGGGTCAAGAGGAGCGAAAGACCCTGGGCTGGGGGCCGAGTGGTCGCCCCGGCCTCCACTCCGTGCCTGCTTCGACTGCGCTGCGGTTGAGGCCTGAGCCGGTGGGTGAGAAAACACCGGGTAGAGTGAAATGCCCCATGGAGGGACAGGCCCCGGGTTCATCCCTCGGTGGCACCGACTCTAACAGCCGTATTTACAGCAAGATCCTAGAGTAAGCAGGAAGCGCCACAAAGGAACCCTAGATGCAAGATAGAACAGCGCGCAGCAATTAGGCAATGGAGCGATTGTCGGATAGCTGCGCAGTGGGCGTTCCTTTCAGGGCGTTTGCGTTCGTGGGCAAGGCTGAAACGGAAACGTCGTAGAAAGGGGCGCCCACAAAATGACTTTGCAGCGGCCAGCACGACTACAACGAAGCGTCGTATAGTCGACCGCGAACGCCCGCATGACGGGCTCATCCATTAGCTGGCCGCTGCTCTTTTTTTGGAGCTAAGTTGTGGGCCTCGCGGCCAGTTTCTTCCCGCTGCTCATTCCCCACAGGCTTAGGTGATTCGGCGCACAAATCTGCGGCAGTTGGCTCAGTAACACTCCAGTAAACTGCAAAAGTGATGCAAGCTCTTTCTTTCCAGCAACTAAGAACGGCGCGCTGTGGAACGGAACGTGCACACCTGTAGGTTTGAGGTATCCCTGCCATCAGTCTGGGCCACAGAGGGGAAGTTGAGGAGGAGGTCATGCCGCAAGTAATGGAGCCCAAGGAGAAGGCCAAGACAGATCAGAACAAGAGGGTTTCCCTCACCAAGATTCTTGTGACCACCGATTTCTCGGAAGTCTCCGACCACGCGCTGGACTACGCCATAGCGATGGCCAAGCGCTACGACGCCCGGATTTACCTTACCCACGTCATTACCCCGGATCCTTTCCAGTTCGCCGAGCCACAACTGGCGCAGGCCACCTACGAGAAGGTGCGCCAGGCCGCCGAAGAAGGAATTACTGACATTTTGATCTCCGGGAAGCTGCGCGGCGTGCCCCACGAAGTGCTGATGGAAGAGGGCAACGTCTGGCCGACGCTGGAAAAGCTGATCGCCGAGCATGAGATCGACCTGGTGGTGGCCGGTACGCACGGCCGCGGCAAGGTCCAGAAGATCCTGATCGGCTCCGTCGCCGAGGAGATTTTCCGGCAGTCTGACAGTCCGGTTCTGACGGTGGGTCCTTTGGTGAGGGACACCGAGAAAAAGGGAGTGGAGCTGAAGAACATTTTGTTCGCGACCGACTTTGGGCCAGGTGCGGAGAAGGCTGCCGCTTACGCTTTCTCCCTCGCCCAAGAGCATGGCGCGCATCTGACGCTGCTGCATGTGATCGAAAGCGCCGCGGCCTACACGGAAGAGAGCGTGGCCCGGCAGCGGGAGATCAATGTGGTGCGCATGAAGCAACTCATGCCCGCAGGCACCGAGAACTGGTGCAAACCGGAGTTCCGGGTCACCTTTGGCGCCGCCGTGGAAGAGATTCTGCTGGCGACCAGGGAATCGAAGACGGACCTGATCGTCATGGGCGCCAAGCCGCGGAAGAGCTTGGCGGGCCATGTGCCCCTGACGATTGCCTACAACGTAGTGATCAAGGCGCCTTGCCCGGTACTGACGGTTCGCGGTTGAGTTTCCTCAAAGGGAGCGGAATCCCTTCACCGGGATCCGCATCCCAGCAATAAGGCGGTGCTGCTTCCTCCCCCCAGCTGAACAGCACCGCCTTTTGTTTTGTTACGACGCCCTTATCTAAACTTGACATCCGAAGTTGACCAATTGCAGGCGAGCGCATCTCGTTTTGTTTCAAATGATTATCCTGTGATGACCCAACTTCGCCGAAGTTGGATGCGCCCACGTCATCCACCGCCCAAAACCTGTCATTTCGCCTGCCCTGAGCGAAGTCGAAGGGACCGGAGGGACGGCGCTTTCTTGCCCTGCTCGCCCTGAGCCGCGAAGGGCGCCCCGAAGGGTGGCCGTCCCGGAGCGGAGATATGGTTCTCCATCGCACGTTTTTTGTGCGATGAAATCCCTCTTCGACTTCGGATTTCAGGCTAAAACGCCGCCTGCGCGTGGTCGCCCGCAAACTCGAATGGCGCAACTGGTTGAAGAATTCAGCGTGAAAAGATGACCGCGACAGGATCCTCGTACAAGCGTTTCCACTCTGTCTGCGTCCGAAGAAACGCGGCTAGATTCGAGCGCGGTTCCACCATGATCGTATGGATACCATCGCGATTCAGGGTAACCCGAGGATCCACGTTGACTTCGTAGACCTGGATGAAATTCTCGAGGAACGCGTCCCCATAGAGATCGGTTCGGCCGTCGACATAGACACGATAGCGCGGATAAAGCCGCCAGATCAGATACCCGCCAAACTCGTAGGAATTGAACAACGGACCAGGCAGCTTCTGCGCTTCCAGGAACGAAGTGGCGCGCACCGGGAAGCGGGTCTGTTCCAGGTCCAATTCCCTGCCGATGTGGTCGCTGGCAATTTTGGCGGCGACTATGGCGACCAGGAGCAACGTGGCGGCTTGCAAAGGTTTCTGCAGGCCAAAACTCCAGGAAGGCAGCTTCCAATTGGGCCAGTAGGCGTACTCTGCGGCCAGCGGAAATGCCACGAGCACAAAGAGCGGCAAGTTGCGCATGGCGTAGAGTGCCGTAAGCGAGAAAAAGACGAAGAGCAGGACTTGGCTGGGCCTGGGCCGCTTGGGAGAAAGCGCAAGCACACCCACCGTTATAAACAGCAGCGCGGCAAAGGGCCGAAAGATCGCCAAGTGAAAGTCGGGAGACCGCCACTCCATGATGCCAGTCTGGATCCCCGAAGAGTTCAAGGTCGCGAAGGGATACGACAACATGGCGACGCCGTTCGGATTCAGGGGCACGACAGCCAGGCATATCGCACAGGTGATCAGGAGTAAGACGACGCGCCTCTTCGTTACCGCCGACTCCGCCTGACCTGCAACCCAATCGCAGACGGCACCCGCCGCAAACAGAAGAATGAACGTAGGACCAAGGATATATGCGCCGTGAAGGTTCACCCAGAGAATTGTCAGGAACGGCAAAAGAATGAGGGGCAGGTAGGAGCCCTTCTGGAAGAAACGTGTGAGCACCGCGATAAACAAGGACGCGAGCAGATAGGTGAAGATTTGTGGCCGGACGCAAAATATCGGGGTGGTAGCCCATACACCGAGAGCCAGCGCAAGAATTCTTGCAGGCAAGGGCCCGCCGGAGCGTTGGTAGGCCAGCAAGAAAGACAGCGCGAGAACTAACGCGGTCAGGAGGAGCAGCCCCGCCGAACCGATCGGGGCAAAACCTAGGTAAAAGACAACCGCGGAGAGCCACTCATGCGCGATCCAGGGCTTTCCCGCGACCGTTGAGGAAAAAGGGTCCGCGTGAGGAATCGCGTGGGATTGCAGAATGTAGCGTCCCGTGGCGAGGTGCCACCACGTGTCGACGGAAGGAATTGTGGGGACGCAAAAAGCAAATACGCCTAGGAACAGGATCGCGGTAATCCAGTGGCGGGAAAGTCCTGTGTTCTTGGGCCCAGTCGCTCCCGCGGCGGCGTGGGGTGCCTCCTGCGGGGAGATGTCTTGATCCGGAGCTTCCGTGCCGCGCGCTTCCATAGTCTCCACGTAAATCAAGCTGGGTATTCGAGCGAAAAGTCAGGGGTCCAAGGGAAGTGTAGTTGGGATTGCAGGAGGAGGCTTGCATAAAACCCGCGGGAGTTTCAAAGTCAGCAAGGCGTGTTGCGATCACCGAGAGACACTATGCGCCTGGGGTCGCATCGCGCCAGCAGCACCTGGGTGCACTGGTGCGAAGCACTTTCGAGCGCCACAACTCTGCTAATGCAGAGCATTTATTGCAGAGCATTTTTAGCTCGGTGGCGCGGCGACAATAGGCGTAAGCAGAGAGGAAACGTGATGGGAGCCGCGCCGGTGAGCTAAAAATGTATTGGACTGAACCGCTGCAAGGTGCGTGTGCTATGGGTTTTGATTGGTGAGTGGGAGTCGACGTCAAGAGGACGGGCCGTAGGTAATGATGGAAACGAGCATGATGCGCTGTACTGTGGGGTCTGCGGCGGGCTCGGCCAGGGCAAACTGCAGGGTGCTTGGCTGACCGCAAAGGGTTTTGAATGCGGTAGGACAACACCACTCCTGGAACTCGACAGCCACGAGTTTTTGGAGCGAGCGAGTTGGATGCGCGCACGAGCGAGCGATTGGCATTTTGGACAGTGGCGGTCACGGCAGCTGTCGTAGCAGGGCCGCTGGAGGAAACTACGTTTCTGCCAGTGAAGAGTGGAGAAATTGTCGGCGCGCCGACATATTGTAGATACGTTACCATGCAGATAAGACCCCCCCCCTGTTTTTGCGAATGTACGGGAATAATTGGACTTACGGGCGAATGTCTCGGATGTACGGGAATGATTGGGGTTAGGCTGTTTTAAGTTATCCGTTGGCAGTTTTAAGTTTAAGAAAATGCGGAAGAAAGAGAGAGGCGGTGCAAGGCTCAAAAATGTCGGCGCGCCGACAATATCAATTGATGTTGTAGTAAACGAAGGCCTTAGAAAAGCGGGTTTACAGTTCGCGGCCGACAGTCGACAGATCGGGGCGGAATTCTCCAACCGGTTGGAACCTCCGGGACTGGAAAGATGGAGAGGATCGGTTGTGAACGGCATTTGGTTAGGAAGGGCGTCTACCCCCCACCCCCCTGTTTTTGCGTATGTACGGGAATGATTGGAGCTAGGGGAGAAAGGCAGTTCAGAGTTAAAAGTTGAAAGTTCAAAGGTACCTCCCCCGTTTTTGCGTATGTAGGGGAAACAAAGGGGTTACAGGCGCATTTCGTGGATGTAGGGGAAACAAAGGACTTAGCGGGTTTTTCGGGCTGGCCGAGGATGTGGGACGACCCGAAACGGCACAAAAGCAGCGTCCCCCTCAGCATAACTTAGGCATCATAGCACATTATTTATCAGTTGTCTACTATTATTTAGTGGGTACTAGCTTCGAAACTGGTACGAGGCGGGGAGGGGCGGAAAAGAGAGAACAGCGACCCACGCTTTCAAGACCCGAAAGCGTAGGCCACCCGAACTTGCCTCAGCGCGTTAAGCCTGCGCCACCCGCCTTTGTGGATGAACTCTCCCCAAGCAACCATCAGGTGGTATTCTTCATCAGTATTTATGCAAGTCTAAGTGCGGTGAGACACCCCACGCGGCAGCTTTCGGGAAGCATGCTACGAAGGATCCCGGCCCTCCCACCACATGCGGCATAGACGAGCTGTAAACCGAAATAGTGTTCGGAAATTCCGGATTGATTCCATTGGGACGAAACTGGTTTGTGCAACAGCTTGTAGCAAAATAGAGCTCACACTATGAAGCCGAGAATAATACACGGCATATTCGTGATTCTTGCTCTTCCCTTTCCTCTGTCAGCCTCTTTGGGCGGTGACTTTACATCGGTGCAGGCAGATCAGGCAAAGATGCAAGGCACCCTGCAGACCACCAGCCGCGATTCTTACACCGTACATGAGATTCAAGCATCGACCGGCGTAGCCGTAAAGGAATATGTCTCCCCCGCCGGAAAGGTCTTTGCCGTTACCTGGCAAGGACCCTTCCATCCCGACTTGCGCCAACTTCTGGGCACGTATTTTGACCAGTATGCGCAAGCTGTTCAGGCACAGCGAGCCCATCACCGGGGCCACGGTCCGTTGCTAATCCAGCAGCCCGGATTGGTGGTCCAAACAGCGGGGCATATGAGGTCATTTATGGGAAAAGTGTACCTTCCTCAGATGTTGCCGGCAGGCGTCCACGCAGAGGACATACGATGAAACGCGTGCATCTGCATGGATTCCTTTCCTTGAGTTTGGCAGGGGCCCTGGCGCTAGCGGTAGGGTGTGGCGGAGGAGGCGGCAGCAGCAACAGCGGTGGTGGTGGCGGCGGCACTGGCTCAGGATCCCCGACATCGAACGTGCAGGCCATTACGGTCAATACCGGTCCGACTGCGGGTCCTCCGTATAACGACCCCTATGTTGATGGCGCATTCACGAGCGTGACCGTCTGCGTTCCTGGCAGCGCGACAAATTGTCAGACGATTAGCGGCATCTTGGTCGATACCGGGTCTACAGGACTCAGGATTTTGTCCTCGGCCCTGACGCTTTCGCTTCCCCAAGAGACCGGCTCTAATGGGAGTCCCGTTGTCGAGTGTTTTCCCTTTGTCGACGGCGTTACTTGGGGCCCGGTCCAGACGGCAGATATGACCATCGCAGGGGAGCAGGCGAAGTCGCTGCCCATTCAGGTCATAGGCAGTTCAAGTTTCTCCACGGTACCGAAGAGCTGTACAAGTTATGGTCCGGCGGAAGATGATCTTGCGAGTCTGGGCGCCAACGGCATTCTCGGGATAGGGAATTTTGCGCAGGACTGTGGCACAGCTTGCACGCAGAGTGGTGCATCCAACCCTGGGTTGTACTACATATGTCCGTCTTCGGGTTGCGAAATAACGGCAGAAAGTATCTCTAACCAGGTGCAGAATCCGGTGACATTGTTTGCTACGGACAATAATGGCGTCATCATTGAATTGCCCGCGGTTTCGGGTGTAGAGACGAGCGTCACCGGCTCTCTCATCTTTGGTATCGGCACGCAATCAAATAACGCGCTGGGAAGCGCGACGGTTTATACCGTCGATCCCTCGACTGGAAATTTCACCACGATATTCGATGGCGTCACTTACGGGGACGCTAGTTTTCTTGACAGCGGCTCGAATGGCTTCTATTTCCTGGACTCAAACACCACCGGAATACCGGTTTGTCGCGACGCCACTTTCTGGTATTGCCCGTCCTCGACGCAGAATCTTTCTGCAACCAACAAAGGGACGAATGGGGCGACCGGTTCGGTCAATTTCTCCGTGGGCAACGCCGATACTCTTACCGCCAATCTGAACGACGCCGCAGTCAACGGACTAGCCGGGCCAAACTCCGGAATGTTCGACTGGGGCCTCCCTTTCTTCTTCGGCCGCAACGTGTACACCGCAATTGAGGGACAGAATACGCCCGGTGGCCAAGGCCCCTACTGGGCCTACTGAACACCCCGCAACTTAGGGGGTCGGACATTTACGCTTGCCCTGAGCCTCGAAGGGTCCGACATGACTGGCACCCCAAAAAACAAAATCTCCCAAAACTCCCTCTTCATCCGGCTTGCCTCCATCTTGGAAGGGTGATTTCAACTAGTCTGGATGAGGGTGTGGGGCACGCGGTTTGCGTCCCGGATGAACCTGCGGGACACGCTGCCCTTGACCTTTCGCTGATTTGTCATCCCGAGCGGAGCGACCCGATTTCCTCCTTCGCGCTGAATTCCGGCGCGTCGGGTCGCGCAGTCGAGGGATCTGCTTTCTTCTTGCCTCCTGATCGCTGGTTGCTGGTCGCCGCTCGCCAGTCGCTGGTCCCTGGTCGCTGATCGCTGGTTGCCAGTCGCTGGTCGCTTGGCTTTATCAGTTGTCTACTATTATTTAGTGCCACTCCTGGCAAAAGACGGCGTTTAACACATCAAGCTCACTGCTACCCCTCTTCAATTGATCCGCCAGGGACACCGGCGGACTCGGAGATTCGCGTTTATCCCGCATCAGTGAGTCAAGAAGAGTGTTCAGGAATGAAACTGCCCCGTCCTCCGTATCGAAGTCCGCTGTATCTAGGAGCCGATTCAGCTGCTTTCTCCCTTCCTCGGTTCCGTTGAAACTACCCCTTCGATTCTGGCTAATGTGCTGGAAAAGGCGCTCACCCAAGTTAGAATTTGCGATGAATGCTTCAAACTCAAAACCGAATTTTCCGGAAAGCAACGCGTGCCTTTCGATGAACAGCTTTACGGGGTTGTAAAGCGACCGGTACGTCTCTACTAACTGTTGCAATTCTCCATAGGTTTCGCGAACCTTACCTTCACGTTCCTTGAGTCTAGCCTTGAGCTGAAGGGGAACATTAGCGAGGCTGGCAATTTGGGCCTGCAAGTAGTTGATACTGCCAGCTTTTTCGTTGTCGCCAAGTATCGAGTTTCTCCGCTCTTTCCATTCCTGAAGACCCTTGAGGTAGGCTTGATATTGCGCGTTGGGCGCGTCTAGTTTAGAAGTCAGAGTTTCCGACATCTTATTTGCCGCTTCTACCTCACCTGTAAGCCTTAACTTTTTCGCGTCCGCATTTTGCGTGACGATCTGCGCATCATCTCTGATCCTCGTTGGAGTGGTCGTATCGATTGTGACCCCGACCAGATCGGCAGCGTTAAGCCCCAGCTGGCTACAGTCAGCTTCAGACTCGGTCAGAAATTTGTCGTACAAAAGTTTGAAATTGCGCAGTCGGCCCAAGACACGATCCGCAACTGCTCGACGGAGCTGCGCTGCGCGGTTTTCCTGTTCCGTTTGGTTTATCTGGCTTGTGAGGGTCGAGATAAGTATACTCTGCGTTTCGATTTCGGCGCTAAGCGCCTGCATTTCCACCTGTGTTTGAGGGTCCTTGACCGGCTCTTTGACCTCAGGGGGTTTGGCTTTATCGTGCGCCTCAAGTTCCCTCGTCTTCTCAGTAAAAAGATTTTCAAGGGTTTGCTTAGTGTCAATTGATCCGAGCCGTTGCAGCTCAACGATCTGTTTGTTGATTTCTCTCAGTTCCGCTCTAATCTGCTCCATCCTAGAGTAGGTTTGCTCTGTCAGATATTCGATTAAGCTATCGAGCGATTCCGCCCCGAGGCGCTCCGCGTCAGCCACATGAGAAAAGATGACTGCTTTTAATTCTTTCTCAAAGCTGCTGTTCGCTACCTGGAGCTCATTGCAGATTTTCTCGATGTAGTGCTGAGGGATGTACGAAACGGTTTCGACGGCGTCGCCGGAAATGTCGTCAGATAAGTTCTTGGTAAAAGACTTGCCGTCAAGCCAACTCAGAGACGCTTCAAAATGGCTGGCTTTGTTTCCCTTCGGTAGTTTGAACTTTGAAGTATTAAGAAAACTGAAAGCTCCATGTTGGGCCGTATTCCCAAGCAGCCCTATGCTCTCTGCCAACGCAGTCTTGCCCATGCCCTTATTACCGATAATGGCTATTAGACCTGGATTTAAGGGTACTGAGCCGGAGAACCAATCCTCGCTGAGCGCTGAAGAAGGCAACTTTCTGAACGAGATTGATTTGAAGTACTTCGTAGGGTTTTTATTGACACGGTCCATCGATGATGGAATCTCACCAAGGTACACGCGCTCTCGGGGATCGCTCTTGATCTGCTGGAATGCCTCAAAAACAGGATCAGCCTTTATCCAGCAGGGGGATTTAAGCTTGTAATTTGTGACGTCGTGGTTGTCTGAGCAAATGACGATTGGTCTTTCAAAGCCGATTGATGGAAAAACGATGCCGTGGTAATCGTTGGCGTCCTCCAGGTTGCCTATGTCGAAGAGATCAATGTGGGATTTGACCAGGTCAGTCTTGAATTCTTGTTTGTAGGGGTATTTATTCCCGATGTTTTCCAAGGAATTACTTTTTCGCCCAGCGTGAACAGACACAATTCCGCCGAGATCATGGATTAGTTCGGCTGCCTGTTCAAACTTCACGTAAACTCGATCATTTCCCTTTGATGACACTTCCTGGGGCGTCAGCCCTAGCGAACCTTGTAGTTTGCTCCAAACAAAAGTGGCGTCTTGCCGCTCGGAAAATATCCCAATCAGATGCACCGGTTCCTTCCCGCCCAATTCGGAGCGGAGTTCGATACCCGGGAAGATAGTGAGGTCCGGGGCCGCAAGTTTCTGCAAGCGAACTATGCGATCAACATCGATCTTGTGGTGGTCGGTAACCGCGACAGCGACTATGCCGTTAGCCTTGAGCCCATCGACAATCATTTGATCGGTGACCGCCCCGTTTCGGTAGTCATACGAAGATGGGGTGTGAAAATGGAGATCCCACTTTCCCCAGATTGACCCAACCGGTCGATTGCTCATTTGATTCTCCTAGTCGGTGTCTTGATTCTGAGCCAAGTTCAGTAGGGAGTCTATACCTGTCAGTCAATTGAGAGCAGACAGGACAGCCTTAGCTTCGGAAACGGCTTTGGGGTACCGCACCCTTGTGACTTTCCAGGGTGCGCGCCTTCTGCACCTCCCGTTTTCTGGAGGGGGGAGTTTGACTTTCGCCGCCGGTCCCCTCGTACCAGTTTCGAAACTAGTACCCTATAAATAATAATTGACAACTGGTAAACAGTGTGCTATACTTCACCTGTTATGCTGAGGGTCCCGCAACATCATCCGGGACACAAACAGCGTGGACGCGGCTGTTGTGCCATTTCGGAACGTCCCGGCACTCCATCCGGGACACAAACGGCGTGCCCCACACCCTCGCCGTCTAAAAAGATCCCCGTAACTCCTTTGTTTCCCCTACTTACACGAAATTCTCCTGTAAGTCCTTTCTTTCCCCTACTTACGCAAAAACAGGGGGGTAGGGGTATCGTCCTTTGCCTTCCCTTCGCTCTTTCGCTGGCTAAGTCCAAGTATTCCCGTACATCCACGAAATGCGCCCGTAAGTCCAATTATTCCCGTACATCCGCAAAAACAGGGGGGGGGTGGGGGTACATGTTAACTACGTCGTCAAGTGAAATTGTCGGCGCGCCGACAATTTCGTTTCGGGAAAGAACCACCGCAATTCGGCAAAACGCAGATTCTGATTCCGCGTTTACTTTCAACTGTCGACTGTGGTTTCGGCTTCGTTCATGGTTTCCCGCCGGGAACGCCATTCTCCAGAATGGCGTTGATCACGCCGATCCACGGCCCCAACTTGGGCCGCTTTACCAGCCGCTCCCGCCGGTAGCCCGGCGGCACGGAATACCGCAGCATCTTGCGCANNATCCCTCCGGTGTCCCACGAACTTGGCTCTCTCCACAACCATTCGTGAAACCAAGATCCGGCGGTCTACTTTTCCTCCGCCGCATCACCCGCTCTCACGGCGTGACGCGGTCTATTTTCGCTCCGGCGTTTACATTCGCACACAAACAAAAGCACTTCCCCGCTGCCAAAAGCAGGAATGTGCTCAAAAAAACTTCAAGCTACTCAGAACTGCGGAAGGTGGGTTAGCCTGACTTCCGCGGTCGAAAGT
>PMES01000071.1 GCA_003154775.1 Acidobacteriota bacterium
ACAATAGCCCTACTCATTTGCCCGCCCCCTGTTCAGCTCGTATGATCTATGCGCTTAGCTAAGCGCTTAGCTAAGCGCATAGTTGTTTTCACATATAGCAGAGTTTTCGCAGTTGTCAAGCAAAATCTTTTGTGATAAACAATTATTGCGACCAAGTCATCGACCGAGACCCTTCCATGGCCAACATTTACGACGTCGCGAAACGGGCGCGCGTGTCGGGCGCCACCGTTTCTGCCGTCGTTAACAACTCGTCGTACGTGAGCCCGGCGCTGTGCGAAAAGGTCAAAAGCGCTATGAGCGAGCTGCATTACTCTCCGAATCTGCTCGCTCGAAGCCTAGCGCTCAACAAGTCCCACACCATTGGCGTGCTGATTCCCGATATCGCGAACCCGTTTTATCCAGAGGTTGTCCGTGGTGTCGAAGACAAAGCCACAGAGGTCCATTACACCATGATCCTGGGGAGTTCAGATAATCAGCTCGCCAAAGAAGAGGTCTATCTCAACCTCTTTCTTTCAAAACGTGTGGACGGCATTGTTCTCGTCAAAGCGGTTGGCGAAATGAGCGCGGCACTCTGCGAGAAAATCCGATACGCCGGCCCTCCGATTGTTCTGATGGGCCGGGAGTATCCTCACCTTCAAGCTGACACAGTAGTAGGCGACGATTGCGGCGGCGCGTATGCGGCAGTGCTCCACTTGATCAAATTGGGACATCGGCGCATCGGCCTACTCGCAGGCATACCCGGCGCGAGCACAACGGTCGGTCGGACCCAAGGCTATCGAAAGGCGCTTGAGTCGAAAGGAGTAAGATATGATCCTGCGTTGGTTGCGCATGGCGATTATGCGATCCAATCGGGATTCAAGGCGAGCCTGCGGTTGCTAGAACAGAATCCTACAGCGGTGTTCGTTGCGAATGACTTGATGACCATCGGATTCATGAAGGCGCTCGGGAACAAAGGATTACGCTGCCCAAATGACATCGCAGTGGTCAGTTATGACGATGGCATACGGAACGAGGTCTTTCTGCCGAAGCTCACTTGTGTCGAGCAGCCAAAGTATATGCTCGGCTACCGAAGTGCCGAGCTCCTCTTCAGCCGCATACTCGGCAAGCATAAGCGCCCGAAATTTGAGGTCCTCAAGAACCGCTTTCGGCCGCGGGAATCGTGCGGACGGATGCTGTCACATCGCGCCTCCGAGGCCCGGGACGAGTAAGCATCTCATCGACGGGCAAATTGTTGGACTGAACCCCTAACTTGAGACACTCGGATAAGGCACACTTTGCAGGGAAAGGAACTGCAAGTGGCAAAGAGACGAGTGGGAAGATACCCGAAAGAATTCCGCCGCATGGCTGTCGAGCGATTGAAGACCTGCGACAACGTCGTGGAATTGTCACAGGACTCAGGCCGCTCGACGATGACGTGATGTACCATGGGCGTATCCGTCACCGCCGGTTGATATGCATTGACTCGAATGCCGTAGGGGGCAAATTCACTGGCCATAACTCGGGTCAGCAGGGCAACTGCACTCTTGGTCGCTCCGTAGACTCCGAGACCAACGTCGGGGAATGCGCCTAAGATGGAGCAGGCATTGACAATAATTCCTCGTTTCCGGCGCTTCATGATCGGGACTGCCGCCCGCGTGCAATCGAGTAGCCCCTTGAGATTGACGCCGATGAGGAGATCGACGACCTCATCTGTCGATTGTTCCCGGGGTTCGTGGATAAATACCTCTGCGTTGTTGACTAGGATGTCGATCCTTCGGAATGCCTCATCGATTTCACGGGAAGTTTTACGAACTTCGGCCCGGTCGCTCACATCACAAGGAAAGGCGCGAGCATCGCTTCCCCGCAGCTTGCCGAGTTTTGCCGTTTCCTCCGCCGTGTCCTTGTTCTTATCCACCACCGCGACGTTGAAATCCCGAGCCGCAAAATGTAAGCAGATTGCCCGTCCAATTCCTTGTCCCCACCTGTAACAACGATGACCTTGCGATCGTTTTCGACTATGGCGATTTCAAACCTCCATCGCAGCTACTTGGCTGCATCGAGAATTGCAATTCCACTGCTAGTGCCGATTCGCGTGGCGCCCACATTCAGCACGGCTAGAGTTTTTTCCAGGGTGGAAACTCCTCCGGAAGCCTTAATGCCGGTCTGTGGCTTCAAAATAGACCGCAGTAGCTGGACATCCTCCGGTGTGGTCGCACGGAGCTGGAGTCCCTTGAACCCGGTGGACGTTTTGACAATGTCTGCTCCACCTTTTTCAGCGGCTACGGCAGCCCCGATTACCTGGTCTTTGGTGAGAAGTGGGACTTCGATTATCGTCTTCAGAATGTGATCGCGGCCTAGGGCATTTTTTACTGTCCGGACTTCGGCAGTAATTGCATCGAAATGCCCCATGCGAGCCTCTGCGACGTTGATTACTAGGTCGATCTCGTCAGCACCCAGCTCGATACAGTTCAAGGCTTCGTACCGCTTCACCTCCGGAGTGTCGGCGCCCAACGGAAAGCTCACCACTGCGGCCACCTTCGTCTTGGTGCCCGCGGTCATCCGCCTGGCTGTCGGGATCATGTTGGGAAACACGCATACGGAATAGAATCCGCGCTTCACTGAAGCAGTTACAAATTCTCCTACCTCTTTTCGGGTCGCTCCCATGGTCAAGTTTGTGTTGTCGATTACTTGCTTCAGGTCATAGGTTGTTGTGGTAGTCATCGTTTGCTACTCCTGTCCAGGATCGAAGACACTGAACTCGTCGCGATGCGATCGGCGCCCTGATCTATCATTGCCACCGCATCGTCGTAAGTTCTTACGCCCCCGGAAGCCATAACCTTCAGGTCATCCTTGAAATGTTTCTTGATTACAGCAATATGGTGCGGGGTGGTCACGTTCCCATATCCAGGATTGGTTTTGAGGAACGTGATACCCGCATCTAAGATCAGCCCGGCAGCCTTGATCGATTCTTGGTCAGTCAGTACGGCCGAGTAGTAAATCGCCTTCACAACGCGATCACCCGCAGTCCGGCGGACAATGCGCAGGTCATCCACCACTTGTTGGTAATCTCCCGAGCGGAATGCCGATAGATCCATCGCGACATCGAGTTCATCTGCGCCGTCGGCAAGAGCCTGTTCAGCCTGAATCACTTTAGCCACGGTGGTCATGGCGCCCAGTGGGTAGGAGATGACGGTTACGAGTCTCTGCCCTCGATCGTGCAGATAATTTGCCGCGAACTTTACATAGCTCGGCTCGACCCTCACCGCGGCAAATTTGTGCTTGTCAAGCTGTATGCTTCCAAAAAAGCTAAGCACCTCTTCTTCTGTGGCCGCTGGTGCTCCGCCAATCGAAGCATCAATCACGGAAGCTAGCGTTTCGATACCTAGAACAGCCATATGTACAAACTCCTTCCGTATTCTTCTTACTGTCCAAAGGTCGAGTCTGCACTGATGGGCACGACGGCGGGTCTCGACCGTTCTCTGGCGATCAATAGATCGACAATTCGGGTTCTTATGGTTCGCTGTCGGGTCAGTAAATTCAGCGTGTAAGTCGCCTTTTCTCGAACGGGAATAAATCGATCAACTACTGCAAAACTGTGCTCCCACCGTCACTTCGTCGGTGACCAGCATCACAGCTGTTCGTGTTGTATGGACCAGATGAGCGATCAGATGTGCGGCAAAGAGATCAAGCTGACGATGCATCGCGTGCTGCCGCGGTGCCTGATCCGCTCGTGGACAGATCACCGGTCCTGGGAGATTCCAATTATGCAGCCATCGCCGCAGTTACGTGCCGTCGTGTGCGATTATGGAGGAGTGCTCTCGCTTTTGCCGGCTGAGTAAGATTGGGAGAGGCTGGCGGAAGCTGCCAGCGTGCCGTTACCAACCCTTCTTACTTATTGAAAATTTCCGTCTTGGCCACGGCTTCGGCAAGCGCTTCCGCCGTCTTCGAGAGCTCATCGCGTTTGTGCTTGTAAGCATCCGCCACGGCCAGGAGCACGCGCCGAAAGCTGGGCCGCCCCTGCTGATCCTCCGGCGGGAAATAAGTGCCGCCGAAGAAGGGCCAGCCATCGGACATCAAGAATCCCGTGAGCGGCCAGCCGCCCTACCCGCTGATGGCGCTGATTGCGGATTGGTAGCGCGCGCCCACATCGGGATGCTCGTCGCGGTCCACTTTTACGGGCACAAAATGGTCATTGATGATCTTGGCGACTTCCGGATTTTCGTAGCTCTCACGGTCAATCACGTGGCACCAGTGGCACCACACCGCCCCGATGTCCAGCAGCACCGGCTTATCCTCGCTCTTGGCGCATGAAAACGCGCTCTCGCCCCACTCATACCAGTCGATCGGCTGGTGTGCCACCGAGCGCAGATAGGGACTGGCCGAATCCTTCAGTCGGTTTTCACTCATTTGTGCCCGGCTCCCGTTCAGGCGTGACGAGAAGACTGCCGATTTCCTGCCTCACCGGCGAACTCGAAATGGGGTGTTATTGAACTTTGTCGCCGGCCCTAGGTCGCGCGGATCCAGCGGCTTTCGGCCTGAGTAGCCTTCGTCCTGCCGGTGGTAATAACGGATGCGGTCTTCACCAAGCTTCCAGCACAGATAGACTTCTTCGTTGTTTACGATGGCGGGAAAATCGAGCAGTCCTATGTCCAGGTCTTTGATCAGGCATCCGGTCGACAGAATTTTCTCCACATTCGTTTTCATGACCTCGGCCAGGCTCTGGTGCTCCATGCGTTTCTCGGCCGGCTTCGCGCAAGGGTCTGAAGTGCTCCTTTGAGTTTGTCATCACTGACAAATAAAATCCCTCGTTCGCGTGATTTTCACTTTGCGCCGGCAGCAGAATGAGCGCCGGGAGTCGGACGCGTCATCAAGTCGATGAACATCCTGTCGAATTTTGCAAGATCGAGATCCTGCGGCACGTTGACAAGTTGTTCGCCAAGGCCGGGCTGGGTACCGGGCACCCATACAATGGTGTTGCCATAACCAGCACCGTGTGAATAGTCCATATCCATATAGAGCTGAGTCTGTTTGGTGATGATGCTTGGATCGAGCCATGCGGCTGCGGCGAGCTCGTCCCACCGATATTCTTCGTCCGCATACTGGGCGAGGTACTGTGCAGCCGGATTCTGGGATTTGGCGATCTCGGCGATCATGTCCTTGCCCATGCGCGTCTTGATCGAGATATCGACCGTGGTGACCGTAATCTTGTGCCACCCGGGAGCGCTGAGGGTCATGTGCACTGCCTCGGGATCCCACCAGAAATTGAACTCTCGGCGGTTCTCCGTGGCC
The DNA here is from genome assembly GCA_003154775.1 of Acidobacteriota bacterium. Classification (GTDB taxonomy): domain Bacteria; phylum Acidobacteriota; class Terriglobia; order Acidiferrales; family UBA7541; genus Acidiferrum. Next base: position 5,269 of record PMES01000071.1, read on the forward strand.
CAGGGGTAGGGCACCTCGGGGGCAATTGCTCCGCCCATAATGACGAGCTCTTGCGCAAGATCGGGCACCTGCGGGTCGATACTGATGGCTTGTGCGATGTCGGTAAGCGGGCCTGCAGCGTAGATGGTCACTTCATGCGGATACTTGTGGACCATGCGGACGATGAAATGGGCTGCGTCTTCGTCGGCGGGCTTGGTAGTGGGATTGCCCTCTTTGAGCGGAGGGACTTCGTAGGGACCGTGAAAGACACCTCGCTGGCCGTCACCAGTCGGCCTCCTGTTCCACGCACCCTGGTATTCGACTTTGCCGTATAAACCCTCCCAGCGTTCGACCAGCTCCATCCGGTTGATCAGCGGATAGACGGCTCCGGGGACAACGGGGATGTCCGTGCGGCCGATGATTTCCAGCATGCGCAGCGTGTGCGCGATTTCCTCGTCTCGCCACATATCGCCGCTGACCACGGTGATACCTAGCGTCTCAACTTCAGGCGACTGGACGAAAACGAGAATGGACTGCTGGTCAGTGGTGGCGGGGCCGCGCGCGTCCTGATCGATGATCACTTTGCGTTTCGCTTGCGCCAACGCGGGTAGCGCACAACAAACTAGTGTCAAGGCAAGGAGAATCGCTTTTAAACTCATTTTTCTAAGACTTCTTTCGGGTCCGCAGGCCTAACTTGAAAGAAAACGCCAGCCTCAGCCGCGGGCAACGGTACAGAACAATTAACCTAAACAAACTCTCCCTTATACTTGGCGGGCAGTGACAAGTCAAGCGAAAATCGCATCTTCGGGATGGGTTGCTGGCTGGCAGACGAGCCTCGTCAATTGCGGATGCTATGATTTCGCGGACGCATGAGAGCAATCATCATCCGTGCGCTATTGCGTTGCGGAATGTCGTTAGAAATCCATTTGCCTGGCCGCGATTTCTTCTTGGCACTGTTCTCGTCATCTGCGTGATCCAGATACCGTCACTTGCGTCGCAGGCTTTCGCAGATGGAGTTGCGAAACTCAACCGGCAGGCTCGAGCGGCGATTGCCGCCGAACATTGGGAGGTGGCCGCGGCGAGCTATGAGAAAGCGATCCAGCTCGCGCCGAAGACCGCGAAACTGCGCGTGAAATTGGGAATGCTTCTGACCAAACTCGGCCGGCTTCCGGACGCGATCGTGATGTACCAAGAGGCACTTCGGATCGCACCTCAAAACATGCCTGCGGAGATCGGCCTGGCCCAGGCGTATCGAGGCGTGCCGAAGTTCGAAGAGGCGAAACGGATCCTCGAAAGATCTTCGCGGGAGCATCCCAAGGGCGCCGAGCCGCTGGAAGAACGAGAACCAAGGCTTCAACGAAGCCAAGAGCCGTCACGGCCTCGAGCATATCTGTCCTCATTATGCCAACAGTCTGCTGATCGGCTGGCTCCTCGCCATGCTGGCCTTGACCATCGAACGACTCTACCGACTACGTTACCTCCACCGTGGCAAACTTCCGATGCCCAGCAGTGCCCAGCTGCTGCTCCACCTGTGGCTCAGTCTTTCCCGCCCGTGTAATGCCGACAGGAGCTGAAGCACGATAGAAGAACTGTATGTTCCCATTCTGCGCATCAGACCACCCTGCAACGCCAAAAGTCTGCCGGGGCTGCAACCTCGAAGGAAGAGATCTGCCGGAAAATAGGCCCCTACTGCGGCACCCGGCAATGGAGCAAAAAATCCTCCCTCAATCCAGGGTTCTTTCCCTGGTGTCCTCAATCGTTCCGAAATCGCTAGGCTGTTCATCACAAGAGTAATTGACAAAGCTGACCTCGCCTGGTACTCTACCGTTGCATCATTTTCGGGGTGAGTTCGCCCCCACCTCAGGGTAAAACCCTCCAGATTAAAGGCTCCGGCGAAAGCCGACCTTCCTGCTGTACCCCCGGTTAAGTCCAGTAAATCTCATCGGCGCCCAACGACGAAAATTGCGAACGCCAGCGCATTGTTGCCGATGCCAATCATTCGAGTATCCGTGGTAGTCCGCACGGACCATATCGCAACGATCATCAATCCTGCGTCAACTAGTCCACCCAGGAACACTTCCCAACCTGTTGATCCGACCGTCTCGCCTATCTCTTCCGCCTGTTTGATTGCGTAAACTATGAGCACCGGGCAACGCGGATCTGCATTTTGTGCCAAACTACCAAAAACACTGTCAAATCCTGCCCGGAAATACTGGTTCGCGCGGTCGATGCTTCCTTCATGGCGGTACGGGGTCGCGATCAATTCGTCATCTTTCGGAGTTGCGACCGTACTCAGAAGCGCGGGGAAAACCGATCGAAGGGATTTCCTGAGCCAGACGTAGAAGAAGTCGAACAAATCAGTGTAGCCAGTGTTTGAGTAATAGGGTGGATCAGTAGCGATCAATACGCTCACAGGGAGGTCGGCTGCGACTTTATGCGCGTCCTGCTGAACGACTGTGGTGGGCCCCACATTTGGAACGCAGAGGTCAAAAGCCCTCAGTGCTGTCTCAAGAACGGGACCTGTCCAGTCACCAACCGACCCACCGAATGGATTGGTCTCGAAAAATCCCATACCATCGGCATGGCGTGACGGTCGAATGCTGGCGCCGCTTTGCCACTACCGTTTCTGGGATCGATGAACCAACAGACCAGAATATTATTGCTTTGGGCCATTTCCCCGACACAAAGACCAAGAACAGCAGCAACCGAATCGGCGTAAGCACGCGCCCCAAGGCCACCTTCCTCCAGACGGATGTCGTCGTTGACTAAACCGGATTGAATAGCATCCTGGAGGGTTTCTGCATGCACTACACCTATCAAATCAGCAAATGTCTTAATTGCGAAACACTGGCGCTTTGTAAAGAGATGTCACGGATGTTCGCGCTCTTAACTGTGCTCGGATATCGGGCACACTGTGGGCACCATTCAGACGCTGTTAGGCCATAGTGATCTCGAAGAGATCACCCTCTATCTGCATCTCTCGCAACGTTACCTGAACGCGACCGTTAGTCCTCCGGACTCGCTGAAGCTGAAAGACAGTTCACCACAGGACGAGTAGATGGACCGGCCACCGCTCGAGGTGGCCGATCTGGTCCGCGCTGCGGGAGGCGCTTTCATCGAACGAAGCCTTAAGTGGATCTGTTGGAAGCACGTGAAAGTGCTGCTGGCCATTGCGCGGTGTCGCACCGCCGCGCTCGGCGGGCATCTCGATGAGTGCACTCGCTGCGGACATCGCGCCATCTCCTACAACTCATGTAGAAATCGGCACTGCCCGAAGTGTCAGTCGGGCGATCGCGATCCTTGGCTCGCCGCGCGTCGCCAGGAGCTTCTCCCGACGCGCTACGTCCATGTGGTCTTCACGCTTCCCCGTCATTTGGCCCCGTTGGTCTTGCAGAACAAGAAGGTCATCTACGACCTCCTGTTTCGCACCAGTGCGGAAACCCTTCTCGAAGTGGCGCGCGATCCCCAGCACCTCGGTGCAAAAATCGGCTTCTTCAGCGTGCTACGCACCTGGAGTCAAAAACTCGAACTTCACCTGCATGTGCATTGCGTGGTGCCGGCCGGTGGGCTGTCTGCCGATCGCACGCGTTGGAGCAAGCCACGCTACGTCTTCTTTCTTCCCGTCGAGGTGCTCGGTCGCGTCTTTCGCGGCAAGTTCCACGAGGCACTCAAGCGCGCCTTCCAGGATGGCCAGCTCAATTTCCATGGAGACCTGCAACTGGTCGCTCAACCGAAGACCTTTTCCGCTTGGCTTCGGCCGCTGTTCCGGAACGACTTTTGCCTTGACACTTCTGCTCGTAGGAGACTACGCTTCTCTCCATTCTGGATTGGGGTGCGCTTGCATCTAACCATGGTGCCGATTTTATTTCCAAATGACGAACAACAGCCCGTGCTTCCGGCTCTTGTCGCCCCAACTTCCCTTTATCGTTTCCCCCTGCTCTTTGTGCACTCTTTGTGCCGGTCCATCTTTGGCCTTCTGCTGTTGCTCGGGCTCTTCCTTCCATGCTCAATCGCCGCTCCCCGCAAGATCATCATCGACACCGACCCTGGCACCGACGATGCCATGGCCATCATGCTCGCCCTCAATTCCCCCGAACTCGACGTCCGCGCGATCACCGTCGTCCCCGGAAACGTCACTGCCGAGCAAGGTCTCGATAACGCCTTGCGCATGATCTCCCTGGCCAATCGCTGTGACATCCCCGTCGCCGCCGGCGCTCAGCATCCTCTCTTTCAAAAGCTGATCACCGCCGAGTTCTGGCACGGCAGGAACGGCCTCGCCAATATCGACCTCCCTCCCAGCAAATGCAAAGTCGACGCCCGCTGGGGCCCCGACCTCATCATCGAACTGGTGCACGCCTCGCCTCATGAAATCACTCTCGTTCCCGTCGGTCCGCTCACCAACATCGCCCTCGCCATCCAAAAAGACCCTTCCATCGTTCCCCTCGTCAAGGAAGTCATTCTCATGGGCGGCTCAATTTCCGGCGGCAACGCCACCGCCGCCGCCGAAGCCAATATCTACGGCGATCCCGAAGCCGCGCAAATTGTCTTCCAGGCTGGCTGGCCGCTCACCATGGTTGGCCTCGACGTCGGCGACAAAACTCTCCTTTCCCGCAAGTATCTCGCTCAACTCGGCAAGACTCACGGCCCCGTGAATGATTTCATCTACAATGTCGCCGAGTTCCTCATTAAGCTCGGAGAACAATTCGGCGATTCGGGCACTCCGATGTATGACCCCCTCGCCGTCGGTGTTGCCATCGATCCCAGCATCGTCAAAGCGCCTCTCATGCATGTGGACGTCGAAACGCGCGGGGAATTCACGCGTGGCCAAACCGTTGCCAACCGCCGCAACGAATTCGAGAAAAATGTCCTTCACCACTTTCCTGGTGGCGACCGCTATGTCATCGAGGGCCTCGAAAAGGTCGAGCCCAACGCCAAGGTTTGCACCGACGTGAACGCGGAAAAGTTTTTGGAGCTGTTTGTTTCTCGCATGCAAGGAAAGTGAGGGGGCGCAGTTTGCTATGCGCTTCCATTTCGAGTGAAACCATCGGCCAAAGGGCGGCGGCGTTTCCTCCAGGCGCTTGGAGGAACCCTCGCCGTATCCCCAGCCTTCCATTCCAACTTTTTCGGGGCTGCCCTGGGCGCTCCAGCATGGCCTTTTCCATCGGAGACCATGCACTGGCCAAAACCCATCGGAAGTCCTGTACTCGAGAGCTTGCCATACGCCATTGAATCTTCCCGCGACGTCCACACGCATTACGACAAGATCGTCGAAGTCGCCTCGTGGATGGCCTACGAAGAATTGCCCATGCCGGAATTCGCCCTTCCCTTCGGCATTAGCCAGGGCGATCCCAACGATGCCATCGATCTCATTTTGGTCTCCGATTCCATCGATACCGCCTTCACCAACTTTGACACCCACGTCAAATTCCAGGTGGACTACGCCGGACAGCATTGGTCCGACTCCGACGCCGAATTTGCCTGCCTCAAGCGCGCCATGGATCAGGGCGTTCCCATCCTCGACGGCAACTATCTCGCCAAGGTCACCCGCGACGAACTAAACAAGATCTTCCAGGCCAACATCGAGATGCCCATGCTCGATGAAAAGCTCGCCGTCCTCCACCAGGTCGGCGAAGTCCTGGCGGACAAATACGACGGCCACTTCCACAACTTTGTGCGCTCCTGTTCGCCAAAGCTCTACGACAACGGCAATGGCCTCATTGACCGTCTCGTAAAGGAATTTCCCCGCTTCAACGATGTCAGCCTCCTCGATGGCCACGAAATCAAGTTCTACAAGCTCCCGCAACTCGGCATCTGGATGCTCTACGCAACCATGCATCCCTCCGGCAAGTTCCGCCTCGACGACCCGGAGAAGATGACCGCCTTCGCCGACTACATCGTGCCTGTTGCCCTGCGCCTCATGGGAATCACCAGCTACTCCAAGGAACTGGAGCACGCCATCAACTCCTACCAGTTGATCCCGCGGGATTCGCGCTGGGAAATCGAGATTCGCGCGCACTGCATCTATGCCACGGCGCTGCTGCGCGAGGAAGTGAACAAACTCCGCGCGCCGGACGCGCAAGTGATCATCCCGCAAATCGATGCGCGCCTCTGGACGCATTACCACACCACCACTTGGCCTCACCACCTTACTAAGACCATCATGTATTAAGGTCATCATCAACCAGGACGTCGCCGGACCCGGCGCCACCTTTCCGCTCGTGTAGTCGGCCGCCGACAGGCTGGCGCCGATCGGTGCCGGCGTGGACCAGATTCGACATAAAATCGGTAGCTCAAGATTCCCGCAATTGGCAGTGCATTTTAACTTCTGAGGCGGGCAATTTAAGAGAATGGGCCCCCGAGTTTTCTAGGCGGCCTTTCTATTTTTGTAAGTTGATGTTCTCTCGGCTACGTGCAGGATGAGGGTAGAATCGATCTGGGGAAATCTCAAGCGACAGCTAATTACTTGACGATTTGACTATTTTTTCCGCTTTCTGCTCTTCTTTGTTCGCTTGTTCGGGACGGCCTGTGCGCTTGTAAATCATGGCCATACGCTGGTGCGGCTCCGGCGCAGTCGGGGCGAGTGAGGCGGCTTCCTGTAAGTAGCGAAGCGCCTCGGAGTCTGCCGCAGCTTCCTCCGACCGCTTGGCCAATTCAAGTGTGGACTGATAAAGCAGAGCCGTGGTGCTCTTGTCCTGGGAGTTAAGTTGGTGAGCGTGGCGAAGAGCTTGATAGGCGGGAAGCACCGAACCAAGGTTCCACAAAACCGCCCCATAGAGCGCGTTCAAAGGAAAAAGATCGGGCCATCGCTGGACGGCTATCTCCAGAGGCCCACGAGCGTCTTCGAATCGCTTCAGTTGAAAGTAGGTCAACGCCAGGTTGTACTGCATCTGCGGGGATTGTGGAGCCAACTCCGCTGCTCTTTGGAGCGGTTTCAACGCCTTTTCAAAATCACCATGCTGGCCATAGAGAATTCCCAGAGCCGTCAGCGCTTTCGCATCGTTTGGATCGTAGAGTTGCTCACAGATTGAGGCTGTGTTTTCGCTTGGGCCACGGTCCAATTCCTGAGCACATTCCCACTTCAATTGGCTTTGCTTGTAACTCTGTGCCCTATTTTCCTTCGATCGCAGAAAGGCTTGGTTTGCCTCCTCCTGACGGCCCTCCTTCCGATATAAAGTCGCCAGTTCGTATTCCGCGCGCGAGTCCTCCGGATTCAGCTCGATCGCTTTCTTTAACCACTTTTCCGCGTCTTGGTTTGAACCTAGCTTCAAATAGGCAAGTCCTAGATAGAAGGCCGTGTCCAGAAAGGGCGGATGGGAACTGGCTTTGTTCAGGTTTTCAACCGCGCCTTTGTAATTTTGCCCCTCGAAATCAAGTCTTCCCAGATAATACAAGATCCCCGGTCGTTCACCGACCGCTTGGCGTACAGTTTCAAACTCGTGACGCGACTCGTTGGATTTATGTTGCTCGAAGAGCGCAACCGCCAGGGGAAATCGCGCCCGCATAGCTAACCCTGGGTCGATCACCAGCGCTGCGCGAAACTCTCTTTCGGCCTCCTCATATCTCTCTTGCCTTAACGCTTCATACCCATTGCCCAGATGCAGTTCTAGCGAGTCTCCTGTGGATGTGCTCTTGGAGCCAGCGCTTTGCCCCGAAGCCTGCCACAACAGGGAACTTCCCGAGAGTAAGATCACCAACAGGAGCAAGTTCCATCGCCAAGTCCGCAAGATTGTCATGTCCATACAATTGCGCCGCAAAATCAATTGCAAGATTATCATAGCCAGCTTCTGCGTTCCGGACAAAGGCTGAGGCATAAACAGCGGCGAGTTTGGCCTGGCTG
>PMES01000016.1:0-137 GCA_003154775.1 Acidobacteriota bacterium
ATGCAAACCTACGTGGAGCACTGCAACACCGTGCGCTTGCACAGCGCCATCGGCTATGTGACGCCGCAAGATATGCTCGCCGGCCGGCAAGCCGAAATTCATGCGGCACGCGATGGCAAGCTCGAAGAAGCGCGTCA
>PMES01000016.1:232-5201 GCA_003154775.1 Acidobacteriota bacterium
GATAGACTCCCATGCCTTGAAACTCCCCGCCCCGCAGGGGCGGAATCTTCACTAACGGGAAGCGCCTCTTCTCCATTTCAGGTTGAGCCAGCACACTATGACGATCAGCTTGAACCTGTGCATAATGAGTTCGCCTGTGAGGCAAGGTTTGGGCCAAGAATTTATTGGGTTAATAAGCAGGCATGTTGGGGCCGGAGACGGTCAAATTGCTCTGCCAGTACGAGGTAATGACCTGTCCCATAGCCGACGGGGCGGTGTCGTCAGGTCTTCGTTGCCAACCGGTAGTCGCGGCACTCACAGCCGGGGAAGTTGCAAGGACTGCGGAACCTAGTCTTGTTCTTAATCAGGCTGCGCCGGGCGTGGTGAATGCCCTTGGCGTGGCCGCACCGGCACGGCTGTTTCCCTTGGCCTCTAGGCATACGCGGATGTTATCACAGGAGGAAGGCACGGAATTCTCAGGCTTCCCCGAATCATTTACCTAGCTGAGGTGTAGTACCCATGGTTATTTGCGCCGGGAGAGATGGACTGGGGCAGCCACCACACTTGCCGCCAGTTGCGAGAGCGAGACATTCCTAAAACCAAGCCAATTGATCCCTGTCGCTAATGCAGATCCGCGGGGAAGGACGCAGTAGCGTCCTACTTTCGCAGCTAGTAACCCTGCGTGAGAAAAGTATTCCGCGATTTGACATTATTGCCCCCTTCGTATGTGTGGTGTACGATAAAGCCAATCTGAGGTACGAGGTAGAGTTTGCGCATTACCTTGCACTTACTGTGCTTCATGTGTTGAGCAAGCAACGCGGTTCCGTAGACTTCCAAGCTTCCGAGCGGAAGCATTCGGGACCACGTTGGCTTTGCGCCAAGAAAGAGACGGTCTAGAGGGTCCACTTCGGTGGATCCATGGGTAATGTTCGTACGGGTGGTAATGCCATCCATCAGCGACGCAGCGCCATGAATAATTCCCAACGCAGTGACGTCCTTGTCCAGCTTCCACCATGGTTCACGGAATACCGGTTTCGGCAAAGAAGTGATTTCACCACTCTTAGGACTAACTTTAGGCATTGAAACCCGCAGCATAGCCTGATTCTTTGCCGGCGCTGGGTCTTCAACTAATGCTTGGGCGTTTGCCTTAATACTCGTGTTCACCGCCAAAAAAGTGAGAAGACAAATCTCGAATCGGATTCTCATCACGCACTCCGTGGGCTAATACTCTTGGAGCCGTCAGAGGGAAGGTTTGACTGGCAGGGTCGCGAGGGGAGAACAGTCTGTTCCCCGGAAGGTTGCGACCAGAGGGTCATGTGCAGCTTGAATGCCATCTGGGAATCAGCGAGAAGCCTTCTCTCAAATACTTGACTCTTCCACCCGGTGGAATCGAGCAAAACGCGACGGGACAAAAGGAGGCTTAAAGTGAAGCCTTTCCTCGTCAACGATCGGTAACATCCATTTGAAACGTAGCTTATAGACAAAATTCAGCGCTCTCGGCAGACGTGGGAATCAATGCACCTCAGAAATATAAGTTCAAGAAAGGCGATTAGCGTGAATGCCGCATGCGAGATGAACTTTGTCTTCAGCAAGCGTACCAAAAAGGGAGCGGCTTCCCAGTTTGATCACAAGTTATCAGTCGACTCCGTCGCCTGAGGCCTGAGGCTGGCCCCGGAACTACTCTCGGAATCCAGGACCGGTTAATTCGCCGCCATCTTCACTCGACTGCTGAATACCTGGTAGTCCATAAATCGGCCGCGACACCAATAGACCTTCTTGTTGTACTCAGCCTGTGTGGAGATGGTGAGAGGGACGAGCCGAGGAGTCTCAGTCGCTCGCTGCAGCCAACCGTAGGTCACCACACCCTGGAAGTCTTTCCACTTGCCGGGAAGTTCGTAATGCTCCGACATACGGAGGATGTTGGTATCCTCGTCAGTCCAGACTTCGCCGTAACAAGCGACGGTGACAATCTTGTTGACCGCGAAGAATACAAAGTCGAAGATGGATTTCCATCTACACAAGCCATCCTCGGGGTCGGCCCGATACTGAAAGACCTTCATCCGCCGCTCGTTGACAACAACGTCGGCGGCTTGATGAATTTTCAACCGGAGTTCTGTTCCTACCATCTGAGGTAGTTCGGACCACTCGCCACCGGAGGCCATCACAGTGTTCAAGGGAGGCAAAGGTACGTCCTGTAACTCTTTCTTGCCATTGGGATACTTGCGGAATCGTTGGTAGCCGTCCAGGACCCGGACTTCATACGCCGACACAGCAGCGGGCGACTTGTCTCCCGATCCCCAGGCAAAAGTCTGCACCGCGATAAAGTTGCGCATGCTATCGGCCAGAAGTTGAGCTTTGCTCCGTAGCACCGTGACTTCGGCGGGTTCTTCGGGCCGGTGCTGTAGTACGTCGGTGGGAGGCGGCGGCATGAATTTCGGATAGAGGTCTGCCGAAACTGGGGAGATTCCCTTGGCGGATGGGAATATGCTCTGCGCCAGGCAGGGTTGCACCTTGCCCACAAAATCAGCCAAGGACTGGACCGGCACAGCCAGCGCAATCGCTTCACCGTTCCTTCCTATCGCGTTTAGAATGCCCACAATCTGCTGAGTTTTGCTGTCAACGACTATACCGCCGCTCGCGCCGGGAAGAATTGCCTTATCAGCGGACAAGCTGTAGTCAAAGGCCAGGAGGCCTGTTGTCGTCTGGCCCTTGAACGTACCGTGAAACTGTAGGAGGCTGCGGATGGGATTGATGGACTCTTTAGGATAAGCATAAATGTCTATCTCCTGCCCAACTTGCAGGTCGTCTAGACTGAAAGCAACACCGTGATGGTGAGGCAGCGAGTGGCGTAGTTCGAAGATGGCAAGGTCCCGACTAAGGGTGTACTTCATGGGACCCACGGAGGGGCCGTCGTTCACGGTAGCGCCTTCATCATCCGGCCCGGTAGCAAGGTACCGCTGGATGACTTTTTCTCCCTTGATTTTGCGTGGCCGCGCCATCATGGCGACGTGATAATTGGTTCCGATGAAACGACACTCCGGGTCCAAGCAGAAGCCCGTGCCGAATTTGCCTGCTATGCCGAGGCCAATCAACTTCAACTCAGTGATAGGGACGACGGTCTTGTTGAAGTCCTGCGCATGTACAACCGTGGAAGGTAACGCCAATGGCAATGGATTAGGGAAGACTTCCTGAGCCGGTGCCGATGGGGATAGACACGAACATACAATCAAGATCGCAATGACTTGGCGCAAAATCATCAGACATCACCGAGACTCTGGACGAGTCAGTTCTGATGTTTTGCATGCGCTTCTCCACAGAGTGAGCACTGAGCACAAAGGATTTACTGAGGTTTGAACCAAAACGAATCAGATAAACCAACCCATTGCGGGACAAGGGTGCCGATACGAACCATGAGCGGCACAATCGATTCTCCCGCGCAGAATTCGCCGATTGCTTATAGCTCAAGCAACATCGATATAACTCATAAACTTATTCGAGGCTAGATGGCACTCGGTGTCATCCGTAGCCCCCAGGGGTTCCTTGGGTCTTTTCCCTAGTTGAACCGTCGAGTTTTGTATCCCCAGCTATTTGCGCTTATAGAAATAGACTGAGGCAGCCACCAAACTTTCCGCAATTTGCGAGAGTGGGACATTCTATAACCAAGCCAATTGACCCCTGTTGCCAAGGCAAAGCCACAGGCGTAATAGGCTGGCCGCGGCAATCTAACGAAGGGCCGCGCGAGCGGATCTGTTTCGGTAGGTCCCAAATGAACGTGAGGATGTTTCTCAAACCACTCCTCAGCGTCAGCGGTCGCACGCATGTCAAGTGCAGCCGCAGTGTAGGTGGCTGCGCTCAAGGACAGCCACAGTCCCTTTGGAACCCGCAACGCAGGTTTCTTCTTTACTGGCGGGGCGTCTTCGGTCAATTCCTGGGCGTTGGTCGCAATGCTTGCGCTCAACGCCAAAAAGGTCAAAAGCAGGATCTGGTATTGAATTCTCATTGCACACTCCGAGGGTTTATTCTTTTGGCGCCGTCAGCGGGAGGGTATGACTAGCGAGGGTCGTGAGAGGAGAAAGGTCCGTTCTCCGGAAGGGAGCAACCAGAAAGTCACGTGCAGCTTGAATGCCAATCCCGGAATTGGCGAAAAGCCTTGCAGCAAATCACTGAATCTTCCACTCCCCTGGAGTCGAGCAAGGCGCGACGAGGCAATGGGAGCCTTAACGTAGAGCTTTTCATCGCCAACGATCGGTAACACCTCTGCTAGAAATGGCTTTAACCATTTCGGAGATGGCTTCTAGGCGAGCAAATTCAGCGTTTTGGGCAGACGGAATTCGATTCACCTGAGAATTCTAGGTTCAAGAAGGCCGATTTTGCCTGACCGCCGCAGTCGAGATGAACACTGCCTTTACTGTGCGTACCAAAAAGGAAGCGACTTCCCATTTGGGTGACAAGGTATCAGCCGGGATTATCGATGAACAGATCAAGCACGTTGGCTCCTCGGGATGTCCATGGCCCCCCAAAAGACCCTCGCGCACGGGGTCTCAAGTCTCGAAAAAATCAGCCCCACTTCATGAGATGTAATGCCGTGAATGAGTCAGCACGAATCCCGCAGCGAAAGTAGACCTAGGAAGAAAACCCCTTGCCCATCGCAAGGATTTGTTGAAGTAATTCCGGAACGATTTTCTTCCGTCTGAATAAGCACTCAAGCAATCTTGAAAGACTGGAAGCTTCTCCGGCCAACCAATCTGCTGGGATACCCTCGGCGATCTTCATCAGTTCTTCGTAGGTTGCTTTCAGTTCCAACTGACCTAGCGAGGCTTCAAAGGACTTGATTCCCTCAATATTCCTGTAGACGGTCCTGTCGTGGTAGAGACCGAGGATCGGAGAATTCGGGAAATTCCAGTTGACCCCATTAAAGCAAAATCCATTGTCAATCATCATCATGCGGTAGCGGGTTCCCAGCGTGGTCCATCTCGGCAGAAATACAACC
>PMES01000141.1 GCA_003154775.1 Acidobacteriota bacterium
CGTCGACCCATTGAGACCACCCAACTTACCGGGAAATACTCCCGCCTGCCGGGAAGATCTCCGTAAGGCTGTATAAAAGTGAACAGATATAAGCATTGGCAAAGTCTAAAGTTGAGATGCAGTAAAAGGACTGAAGGAACGCCGGTGTACAATGCCGGCTGCCTGGAGGAAATCCTGGCTCAGGAGACACGCAGATGCGACGACTTGGATACCTATTAACCCTTGTGGTGGCCATGATGTTCTGCGCCACCGCGGGCTTCGCGCAAGACGGAAAGTTGAAAATCAAGGTGATTCCGAAGCATGCGTATGTGTTTGTGGACGGTAAAGCCATTCGCGACGGCAGCGAAACAATCTCTCTCAGCACGGGGAAGCACGTTGTCGTTGTCTTGAATTACGGCTACAAAATCTCGACGCAAGACGTCAACATCGATTCGGGTAAAACGACAGACCTGAATGTTACGCTCGAGGCCAATGGCGGTGCTGTGAATGGTCCCTACGGCCAGATCGAGCTCAAGGGAGGAGACAGCCACGCAGCGGTCTTGTTGAACGGCAAGACTCCCTCCTATTTTGTCGGGCACGTAGGTGCGACGAACCACGATTGGTGGTGGCACAGAAATCTGCTCGTGCCGCCAGGAACCTATCACGTGGATGTGACTAAGAATGGGAGCGACGTCTGGACAGGCGATGTCACTGTCGCTGCGAACCAGAAGGTCTCCATCGACCTGACCAAGAGCGGCGCGCAGACGGCCAAGGACAAGAAGAACCTCGCGAAGTTGACGAGCGAGCCGCGCTATAAGGGCGGGTGGATAAGCGACACCATCGCTGTCGCGGGTGTGACCGGTAATTTCAGCCTTGCACCCACCAGCATCAACTGCAGCCAATCCTCGACTCTCACCTGGCAGACGGCCGAAACGGTGGACGCGACCATCAGCGGGATTGGCACCGTGCCAACAAGCGGCAGCCAGTCCGTGACACCGCACGCGACCACGACGTACGACTTCAACGCGGCGGGTCCGGGCGGAATGGTCAAGGGAAGCGGGACGGTCAACGTCAATACGAAGGTGGACGCGAGCCTCTCCGCCAATCCGGCTGAACTCCATTACCGGAAGATCGGCGACAAGGTCATTACGCAGGAATCTTCGACCCTGAGCTGGTCCACATCGAATGCTGATTCGATTAACCTCGACCCCGTGGGCAAAGTCGATCCTAGTGGCAGTCAGACAGTCAAGGGTGAGCCAAAGAAGACTGACATTGGCCCGGTGGACGAATCAACGACGTACACGCTGGCCGCAACGAACGTCTGCGGCGGCTCGGCTACGCAAACAGCGGCGATTCACATTACCGGTTCGATTGAACCGATTCCGGAAGTCGTGCTGCAGAGCGTCTTTTATCCCACAGACTATCCAGACGAGAAGCACCCGCAGGTCGGGTTGGTCAAGAGCCAGCAACTGGACCTCGCAACGCTTTCGGCTGGGTTCAAGAAGTATCTCGAGTACGATCCGGACGCAAAATTGTCGGTGGAAGCGCACGCGGATGCACGCGGCTCGTCGGCCTTTAACCAGGAGCTGAGCGAGCGGCGCGTCGAGCGCCTCAAGCAGTATCTCGTCGAGCAAGGCATCGCGGCTAACAAAGTTCAGGCCGCAGCTTACGGGAAAGATCGTCCAATCGATAAGCAGGCCGTAAAGGAACTCGAGGCCACGAACCCGAACCCGCCGCCCAAGGCGCGTCTCAAGAACGTCGAGGGCGATTGGCTGGCATACAACCGCCGTGTGGATATCGTGCTTCTGCCCTCGGGGAAGAAGTCGCCCCAGTTCTACCCGCACAATGCCGACGACTCCCAGATTATCTGGCAGGTGCCGAAACCAACACTGAAGAAGGTCGAAGCGGACCAGTAATCAATCCTGAATCACGGGCGCGCCGGGGAGCGGGTCTCTCCGGCGCGTTCTTGCGTGGATGCACTTCCCCTCCGGCTCTGTTTCTTCCACAGGGCAGGCGCTGGGTCATATGACTGGTAAACGCTAGTGCTTTATCGGACGCGCGTTTTCACTGAGGCGCAGAATTGGGCAGGGTGTTCCGCGCGCGTTCGATAAAGCCGTTAGAACGTGGCCGCCCGGTTTGCGGCGGGCGCGGGTGTTATGCAAATTCAATGGTGGGAAGGAGCGGCGTCGAGGTGTGCCACGGCCGAGCGCGAGGGTGCAGCACGTGACACCGGGCGTGCGGAAGCTGGTTAGGGTGAAAAGTATGATGAAGAAGGTGGTTGAAGAAGTTGAAAGAAGAGAGCTATCCGACGGCAAGGCGGAGAAGTGCGGACCGTGCCGAGGCACGCGAAGAATACGAATTAGAGAGAGTGGTTTCATGCTGCAGCAGTGACCACTGGCGGAGAGCGAAGTTGGATTTCGGCAGCCGTAAGTCGCTCGATGACTTTCATCGGGCCAGCACACTTGGGGCAGTGCCAGAGATCGGACGAGTCTTTGGTGGAGGAGACGTTTTGTTCAGCTTGCGGCTGTTGTTCCGAGCCAAGAAGTTGAAAGCAAAGCGGTAGGAGAGTGGCACGCCGCCGGTTGGCCAGGAAGCCGAAGTTGCGGATGCGCACGAAGCCTTGCGGAAGGATATGCAGTAGGAAGCGGCGCAAGAACTTGTCGAGCGATAGGGCCATGAGTCTCTGTTCGTTGTTGTGGGCCGAATCGCGCCAGCGAAAGGTGACCTGGCCATCGGCAAAGGAGACCAGACGATGATTGGAGATAGCCACGCGATGGGTGTAGCGGCCCAGATATTGCAGTACATATTCGGGGCCACCGAAGGGGCGTTTCAAGTACACCACCCAGTCTTGTCGGAACAGAGGCCGTAGCCAGGCGGCGAAGATCTTGGGCTGAGCGAGGAGTGCCAAGTCTCCTTGGAGATTGAGCCGGCCATCACGGAAGGCCTGCTCGAGAGCGTCGACGAACTTTCCGCGGAAGACTTCCCGCAGCACCTCCTTGGGAAGAAAGTAGTTTTTTCGTGAGCGAACCCAGTGGGTGTGATCGAGCGAAAGGCCGCCGGCGGGAACGACACAATGGACATGCGGGTGAAGGCTGAGTTTTTGGCTCCAGGTGTGCAACACACTGAAGAATCCAATTTCAGCGCCCAGGCGTAGCGGGTTGCGGGCAACTTCCAGAAGAGTTTCCGCACTGCTACGGAACAAGAGATCGTAGAGGAGCTTCTTGTTCTGCAGTACCAGTGGCGCCAACCGGCGGGGGAGGGTGAAGACCACGTGCGCGTAGCGTGTCGGAAGAAGTTCTCGCTGACGCGCGGCGATCCAGCGTTCCCGGGCAGCGATCTGACACTTCGGGCAATGGCGGTCACGACAGCTGTTGAACGAGATGGCACGATGTCCACAGCGGGTGCATTCATCGAGATGTCCGCCGAGAGCGGCGGTACGACACCGCGCGATGGCCCGCAGCACTTTGACGTGCTTCCAGCGCATCCAATGTCGGTTTCGTTCGATGAATGCTTCTCCCGCAGCGCGGATGAGATCGGCCACCTCCAGAGGCGGCCGGCTCATCTACTCCTCCTGCGGTGACCTGTCTTTGAGCTTCAGTAAGTCCAACGGGCTGGCGGTTGCCTTCAAGTGACGTTGGGAGAGGTGCAGGTAGCGGGTGGTCTCTTTCA
Organism: Acidobacteriota bacterium; assembly: GCA_003154775.1. Taxonomy (GTDB): domain Bacteria; phylum Acidobacteriota; class Terriglobia; order Acidiferrales; family UBA7541; genus Acidiferrum. The sequence goes on from PMES01000141.1 coordinate 3,649, forward strand.
GATCTCCATGGCCTAACAGAATCTGAATGGTTCGGAGATCGGCACCAGCCTCGAGTAGATGCGTGGCAAAGCAGTGACGAAGCGTGTGAGGATGGACGCCTTTGTCGATGCTCGCTCTCTTGGCGGCGTTGTGACACGCATGCCAAACCGTTTTCGTATCGATTGGCCGATCCCCGCTGTGGTGGCGGTTGCCGGGAAAGAGCCACACACTGGGTTTTCCCCGCAAGCGGTGCCAATGTGCTTGGAGTTCTTCGAGTAGCATTGGACTGAGCATGACGTCGCGATCTTTGCGGCCCTTGCCGCCCTGGATGTGAATCACCATGCGCTGGTCGTCGACATCGCTGACCTTCAAATGCGTCAGCTCGGCACAACGCGCGCCGGTGGCGTAGAGCGTCATCAGTAGCGTCCGATGGAAAGAAGGGCAGGCCGCATCGATGAGCTGAGCAACTTCTTCCTGGCTGAGGATCGCCGGCAGGCGATGCGTCCTTTTTGGATAAGGAGTGTCGGCGACGCTCCAAGCCCTTCTTAGCATCTTGGTGTAGAAGAACCGCAGGGCCGCCAGACGGATCGTAACCGTGCCCGATGACAACTTCCGTTTTTGAAAAAGCTCAGCTTGATATTCACGAATGTGTCGAGGACCTAAGCGATCGGGGGAACAGTTGAATCGTCGAGCAAAATCTTCGACGGTGCGGATGTAATAACGTATGGTATGTTCAGAGTAATTACGACGCTGGAGTTCTTCCAGCATTAGTTTACGTAGATGGGTCACGGGGACCTCCTGTGACCCAAACTTATCTTAGCTCTGAGGCAACCACCGCTCCGTTCATCCCACGCGAAGCGTCCGCCGCCGGGCGGCTTCGTTCAAACGCCCTAATCGGAGAAGTGGGTAATGGTACGGCGGATGTCCGGCAAGCCGAGAGAGCTCAGGCGCGGGTGGCTTCCAGCCCGACGTTTTGCGTGCGTTTGAGGGCCGCGACGAGGTCGTAGAGCGCCTGGCTGGTGCACACCTCGTAGTAATTGTGGTCCGAAGGCTTGCCGATCTTTCCGTCGGGCAGCAATTCGCGTGCGCGGCCTTTGCGCAGCACCAGCAACTCGACGGATTCCCCCATGGGCACTTCGCCATAGTAGAGGCAAACCTCGCCCTTGCCCCAGGGCAGATCGAGCTTGGTCGTGAGCGTTTCCAGCGAAATCTCCTCGGCCAGCTTCTGGAAACCTTCCTCGTTCAATTCGATGCCATTCATGTTGTAGCGCACCAGGAATTCGTCGAGCTCTTCGGCGGAGGCGCCTTCCATGGCGGTGAGGAAGTGATAGACCGCAAATTGGCTCTTCTGCTTCGAGAGCATGCGTTTGGCGAGCTTGGCGCAACCGGACAGGCGATCGGAAAGATTGAGCGCTTTGGAAATCATGATGCGCGATTCTCCGTCGGTCCAATACGTTGGTGCGGAGCCTTGAAACGCCACGCCAATGCCGATTTCAAGCGCCGGAAGCTGCGAGGAAGCAGCCGTGTCGTTGTAGGAATTGCAAACCGCCAGGATTTGTCGCGATAGCACGCAGGCCTTGGCCACGGCGCGAGCGTAGGCGACGGTGCTCTCGGTCTCAAAAATGGCCAGCACGATCGCATCGCCCTCGATGAAAACTTTCTTGGCGTTGAAGCGGTCCAGCAGCCGCTTCACGGGCTCGTGGAGATTCAGGCTGAAGTGGGAAGCGGGGCTGAGGCCGCGCGCCAGCAGGTCCTGCGTCATCTTGGTCGAGCCGCGCACGTCCGCCTTGATGATGACGTGAGACACCACCTGATCCTGCTCCGGCCTGGCCTCTTCCTGCAGCAGGCACTCGTACAAGCGGTTGTTGATGCGCGAGAGCTCGCGGAACTTCTCCGCGGTCACAAGGTTGACGCGTTCCATGCAGGCGGAAAGGTGCTCGGCATCGCGCAAATCGTGGCGCATACGGAAAAAGTCGATGGCGAAACGCAGCACGACGGACTGCAGCTCGTCCCGGGAATACCGGCGCATGCGACGCGTGAGTTCCTCCAGTGGCTTCATGGTCAGGCGTTTGGCGGGAACCTGCTTGAGCATCTCCTCCACGCGCTTCGCTTCTTCCCGCGACACCAGCGCTTTGCGCAGTTGCTGCAAGTGCACGGGCGGGCAGTAGTCGCTGGCGATGGGCCGAATCTCATAGCTGGCCAGGATGTGCACGATCAGCTCGCGCTCCTCCAGGCGGCTGACCAACTGCGCCAGCAGATGGGCGCGCGCGGTGCGATCTCCTTCTTCGCCGAAGGACGCATCGAAGAGCCGCCGGGCGTTTTCCGGTTCGTTCAGATAATCGTCGATCTTCGCCTGATAATCCTTGTTAACGAAATCCACTTGCTGCTTGGCGCGATCGAGTTGCGGCGCCAATTCTTCCAGCCGCGCGTGATGCACCCTGAGCCGCGTCTCGATTTCGCTGACGGAGGCGCGCATTTCACCGGGATCAGTCGAGCTGAGGAATTTGTTCAGCAGGCCGTCGCCGCGTTCGAGCCTCTTCCGCAGCCCATCGCGCTGCTCTTCCAGAGAAGCAACTTCGGCGCGGCGATGCTCGGCTTCGGCAAACAGGGCCTTGTAGCTGTCCGCGGCAGGCGCGGTGGGTTGCTCGTGCGGAATGTTCGCCCCAGCCTCCTTCAGGAATTCGTGGAAGAGCGCGTCCATGGCCTCCTGGCGGTCCGGATCGCGCGCATAGTTGCCCAGCAGAACGTAATGCTCCAGGAAGAAGAAGTCGTCCTTGCCGCCATCGAGCAAGACCAGGCGGTTCTTCAGAATCTCGTAGTAGGGCGCGAACTCCTCGCCAAACAGGGCCCGCCGCGTCTTGCCGATGACGTTTTCCTCGATATCAATGAGGATCTGCGCCACCAGTTGCCCGATCAGCCGCAGCACATCGCGCCGCGCCGACTGCATCTCCGTCAGCCGCGCCTTGATGACGTGCGCCGCCTGGCTGCGCTCAAAATACTCGCCGCGCTTGCGGATGTATTCCTTGCAATCCAGGATCACGTTGGCGAACTGGTTCTGTAGCTCGCCGGTGATGAACTTCAGGATGGCCAGGCGGAAGAGCAGGTCGATTTCGATGTTTTTCTGGTGTTTGGCGTTGGTCAGCGAGCTTTGCAGCAGCTCCGTCAGGAACTTGCGAAAGGTCGTCGAGTCCACCGGCCTGGTGTGGCGGAACTCGATGCCGGAAAGGTAGGTGCTGCTGGTGTTCTGACGAATCAGGTCGAACAGGTAATCGCGCGCCACCTGAACGAATTTGGGGCTGAGGAAGACGTCGTGGTGGATGTTGTCCACGCCAATCGAGAGCGTCCCCATCGGCAGCGTCACGCGGTAGCTCTTAAGCTCGCCGCTCTGTCTATCCGTCACATTAATCGAGAGTTCCGATGGCATCAGGCCCGCCTGGATACGCTACCCTCCAACGTAACAGTGGCCGTTACACCGGGCAAGGAAACCAAGGGACAGGGGTAGCGAGAAAGCAACGGGTAGCTGGGCGCAGGCGAGAAACGCAATTGGGGGGCATGGCTGGAGGGGCTGCGGGTGCGGGAATTGTGGTTTGGTGGCGGGGCAGATGCCGTAAAAGCGGCGGTGCCAGCCAGGCTCAGAACTCGACGATGCGCCGGGAGTCGCCGCCAAGATGCTCCAGCCGCAGCCGTACGACCGGCCAGCCGGCCTTCAGCGGGAATTTCTCTGACCACTCCAGGATCAGTATAGCGGGCTCGGCGAACACGTCCTCCAGGCCCAGCGTCTCAAAATCGTGGAAGTTCTCGATGCGGTAAAGGTCGCCATGGAAGACCCGCTTCCCGCTGCCGTACTCATGCAGGAGGGTGAACGTGGGGCTGGTGACTTCGTCTTCGGGCGCAGCACCCAGGCCCGCCACGATGCCTTTGGTGAGCGTGGTCTTGCCGCTGCCCAGTTCGCCCGAGAGCAGTATGAGCACCGGAGCGCCTAGGCGAGCCGCAAACCGGCGTCCCCAGGCGATGGTTTCCTCCGCCGAGTGGGTGATGACCTCTTCAGGCACGCTCCTGCAACTCCTGGAGAAGTTTGCGTCGGGCAAACGGGATGGCGTGGGCCACTTCGCCCGCCAGTATGCCGGAGGCGTCACTCTGCTGCGAGAGAAGCTCCGCGGCAAGGCCGTGCAGATACACGCCCAGGGCGAGAACGCGCAAGAAATCGCGGGTGCCAAATTGCCCAACGACCGCCGCCAGCAGCCCCGTCAATACATCGCCAGAACCCCCCTTGGCCAGGGCGGCATTCCCCGTGGTGTTGATGAAGATTTCGCCTGTCGGCGACGCCAGCACGGTGTGAAAGCCTTTGAGCACCACATGGGCGTTCCACTGGCGCGCGGCTTCCAGGGCCGTTTGCACGCGGTTCTCCTGGACCTGGGCGCTGGATACACCGAGCAGGCGAGCCATTTCGCCGGGATGCGGCGTTAAGACGAGATGCGCGCTCTTGCGCTTCGGCAGCAACTCCACATGGCCCGCGAACGCGTTCAGGCCGTCGGCGTCCAGCACGACGGGCAGATCGGTGTGAGCGACAGCGCTGCGCACAAACTCCTGCGTTTCCGGATGCGTGCTGACACCCGGTCCAATTGCCAGGACGGTTTTGCCCTGCAAGGCCGCGGCGAAGCGCCCCGAACGGATGGCTTCGGCTGCGATGGTGCCTGAGGCAGTGGATGGCAGCGGCTCGGTCATGTACTCCGCCTGCGCTGCGGCAATGGTGGCAAGCGCCGGCTCCGGCGTCGCCAGCGTCACAAGGCCTGCGCCGCCTCGCAAGGCTGCTTGCCCCGCCAGCACTGCCGCGCCGGTTTTGCCCACCGATCCAGCGACCAGCAGCACGTGGCCATAAGACCCTTTGTGAGCCTCCGCAGTCCGCACCAGCGGCAAACCAGCAAACTCGTCTGGCCCGGCCCAGCGCACACGCGACTTCCCGATTTCCTCGATCAGTGCCGCGGGCGAGCCAATCGAGCGCACCACAAGCTGCCCGCAACACCCCGCGTCCGCCGAAATCAGTTGTCCGATTTTTGGCGCTGTGAACGTCACCGTGAGGTGCGCGCGAACAACGGGGCCAGCGGCGGCTTCACCATCGGAGGGCAGGCCGGAAGGCGTGTCCACAGCGACAATCCACGCGGGATGCGCCGCGGTCGCATTCTGCGAGAGCCGGTTCAGATCCTCGATCGCCTGGGCAAGCAGGCCGCTCGCCGCCCCGCGAATGCCCGTGCCGAGCAGGGCGTCAAATATAACCTCTGCCGCGGCGATCTGTGGCCAGGCCTGCTCCCACTCCGCCGCGTTCTGAATCTGCGTGACCCTGCCACCCTGATCCCGCCAGCGCTCGAAATTCTTTGCTGCATCGCCTCTCAGCTCTTCCGGTTGCGCGAATAGATAGACATCCACGTGTTCGGCTTCCTCGCGCAGATGCCGCGCCACCACGAAGCCGTCTCCGCCGTTGTTGCCCTTTCCGCAAAGCACGCAGACGCGACCGGGCGGCTCGGTGCTCTTATGCGTATATTGTTCCAGGAAAACTTCCGCGACACTTTTGCCGGCGGTCTCCATCAGCGCCAGGCCAGATACATCAAAGCGCTCCGTCGTAAGACGGTCAACCTCGCGCATTTCCGCTGCGTTCAATGCTTTCATCGGAGTTTCCAGGGCTGACGCCCATTCTCTCTGCGTGCTCTACGCCGGGGCCGAGTTTTTTCCAGGCCGTGCCCCTACAACATCCACCCGCCGCTGACGTTCACCACCTGCCCCGTTACATATTCGGCTTCCTCGGAAGCGAAGAACGCGACGCTGGCGGCAACGTCTTCAACCGTCGGCGGTCGTCCGATCGGATAGCGGGCATCGCGCAATTTGCGCGCTTCTTCAAGGGTCAAATCTTTTTCGTCAATGTTCGAGGGATTCACCACGTTCACGGTAATTCCGTTTTTCGCCTCTTCCAGCGCCAGCGAACGCGAAAGCGCCACCACCGCCGCCTTGGCCGCCGCATACGCCGATATCTTGGCCTGGCCAAAGGCCCGCTCCGCGCCCACCGCGCCAAGATTCACGATGCGGCCCCAGCGCCCTTTGCGCATCGCGGGCACAGCCGCGCGGCACATGTAGAACACCGTCATCACATTCGATTCGATGACGGTGCGCCACTCGCCGGCCGAAGATTCCACCAGCGTGCCCCAGCGAAAATCACCCACGTTGTTGACCAGGATATCCACGCGCCCAAAGCGCTCGACGACAGTGCTGATCAGTTGATCGGCGCGGCCCGATTGGCTGATGTCCGTCTCCACCGCAACGCAATCCGCCCCCACCGCTTGCAGTTGACGCAGCGCCAGTTGCGCGGCAGTTTTGTTGGCGCGATACGCAATGGCGATCCGCGCGCCGTCCTGCGCCAAACGCATCGCGATGCCCCGTCCGATTCCACGGCTACCACCTGTGACCACTGCGACCCGGTTCCTTAGCGACATTCTTCTCCCCGCAAAACGTGCCAGTATATATGACTCCGTTGTGCTCCTCCACTTTATCTCAAGCGGGGCCCGTTGGAAAATTTCTTAGCGAGTACAGAGGTTTTGTGCAAGACTTCAGGACTGATATCGAGGGGAGAAGGAGCCAACAATGAGAGCGCTGAACATCCTGTGCGGAATTTCCGTGCTATTCACGACGCTGGCCTTCTGGCATATCATTCACCACCACATTGTTCACTCGCCTCATGAGGCGTATCGCAGTCTTCACTTTTGGGCAATGGTTGTGCCCACTGCCTGCGCGGGAATCCTCTCCTTTGTTGGCGGAATTCTACTCCTGAAGCGTCCCCGCTAGTCCGCAGGGAAATCGCTCCACTTGTGGTTGCCGCGTGTGAGCGGGCGGTTAAGTTCCCTAAGAAGCGGAACCTCATAACGGGAATTCCGGGTATATTGATGTGACAGAGGATGCCAAACATGCAATTCATGGGTGATCTCGGTCTTGCTCTCTGCTTAGCCATATTCCCGTTTGAATTCACTTCAGCTCAGGTCACGCCGCCGGCATTCGACAGCCGCACCGTCGAAAGTGGCACAATGATTTCAGATGGGGTCTGCTCGAATCCAACAATTGGAATCTCGTGGCAACTCCCGGAAGGGATGAAACCGGAAGATGCGGCGGCCATGCGGGAGGTCGCACGCGCCGGGAGCGTCCTCGGACCCGAGGCGAGGTACTTCCTCTATGGACACAGCGAGTCAAAAACAATAGCGATGCTTTGTGGCGCTGCCAACGAAGGAGGCCAAGTAATGATGATCGCCACCCCCGTTTCGGCTGTCCAATCGGAGGGCCCGCACGCTCTTGAAAAAATCGTCGAGGGTATGGGACAGGAACTCGGCACTCAGCCTTCCTCTCTGCGCCAAGAGACCATCAACGGATATAGTTACGAACGGGCTGACTCCCAAGCCGAGTTGAACTCACCGACCCAGGGAAAAGTTGAACTTAGGGCGAGCTTCTACGCGGCGCAGGCGAACAAATACGTTGTGATGTGGAGCCTCGTGGGTTATTCGGAAGCCGAATGGAAGCACCTTGTCGCGGGGATGGATACCGTGAAAATTTTCACGCCTCGGCCTGTCGCCCTTTCTGCGCCGCCCGGCCCAGCCGCTCCTAGCAGCCCGCCGAATCCAATCGCTACGGACTTTCAAGCGCGCATCGCTGAGTTCCTTGCGGCCTGGCTCGCCGATCGAGACCAGATTAAGACGCTTGCGTTTCTTGATCCTGCAGCCTATGCTGCCCCGCCACTCATAGGAACCTACTGCGACGGCTGGTATCAAAAGGGCGAGTCTCCTCAGCGAGCGGCGCAGACTGTCGCGCAGAATTTGATGGGAGTCCCTTCCGCCTTCCCGAAGAATACTCCGCCGTCGGCTGTTTTCAAGGCCTGGGACCACCTGCCTCCGCCGTGGGTCAGTGCAGCGGCAAACGACGTCGCTGCGGATCATTTCCTCATCGCTAGGCTGGACTCAGACTCTCTCGCTCGCATCTTCAGCGGCGTCTTTGCCCGTTCGGATTATCACGTATTTCTTCAAAGCGAAATCCAGAAGGGCGGCAGCGCCTACTGGGCAGTGTTCCCCGAACTGAGCCCGGACGGCGATATCTTTGTGATCTTTACCCTTTGGCAGAAGAGCGGCAAGACTTGGAACATTACTCACATTGATGTGGTTTGCCAGTAGCAAAACATGACCATCATTGAATCTACAAAAGTGGCCGCTTCTTGAAACTCTGTCCCAATAAGCCGAGCAACTGGCAGGCTCGTCAAGCAGACACCGAGCCGCTAACCCAACCGCGCAACGATCACCGTGATATCGTCGGCCTGCTCGGGACTCCCCGACCACTCTTCCGCGAGGATCATCGGCGCTTCGGCGATGCGCCGCGGGTAGCCCGGCAAGTTCATCAGACCTGCAGATCGCGCAGGTACGGCACGCTGGCTTTCATCAGTTCCAGGTCCATCTCGACAAAGTAATTCTTCACGCCGCCCGTTTTCGCTGCGGTAAAGATTCTCTTCCAATCCAAAGTGTCCTGCCCCACCGGCATCTCTTTCTTGGTTTTTGCCGACCAGCCTTGTACGTGCATGGAAAAGAAGCGCCCAGGATACTTCATGAAATACTCCGCGGCGTCGTAACCCTGGCTGATTGTGGAGACCTGAAACTGAAACTTGACCAGTTTCGCATCGAGAAGCTCCAGCAATAGGTCATACGTCCGCTTGCCGTTAACCGTCGTGAGCTCAAAATCCTCATTGTGAAGACCCTGCTGAATTCCCGCCTTGGCCGATTGCTCGCCCATTTTGTTGTATTCCTCGGCCGCTCGCTTCACATCGTCCAGCGTCGGCTTCTCCGGCCCTTCGAGGCTTGGCACGATCATTTGCGTTAGCCCGACATCTTTCGCCCAGGCAATTCGGCCCTCCTGATTCTTCCTGAGTTCCTGGATGCCGAAGTGTGAACTCACACAGGTGACACCTGCATCGCCTAGAATTCTCCTGAGCTCCGCCCCAGTGTATTTGGCCAGGCCGGCAAAGCCCGAATCGGCGTAACCCACCGGCGAGCACAGCTCAATCGTCTGAAATCCCGCCGCGGCAAGCTGCTTGATCGTGCCGGGAAAGTCCTTGGCGATCATTTCCCTCACTGGCCACGTTTGACATCCAATGGGCAGGCCCAGCGGATTGCCGCGAAGCTCCAGTGCGCCCGCGCCAAGTAAGCTGGCCGCGGCCGCCTGCGTCGCCGCATTTTTCAAAAATTCTCTTCTCGAAATCGCAAACATTGACGCCTCCTTGCCCGCCTTCGCGAACAGAATCATCTTCGCTCCAGTGGGCGTTCGCATTATAGTCTCGTTCGCTCTCCTGCCGCTGCGCCGCGCTCCGAGTTTCGCTAGAGTTCCCACCCGCTTCGGCGTTCCGGGAGCACGAACTTCTGCGCGGAATCCGAGTTAACGACCTTCAGGTTGGCGCGATCCCAATTCAGTTTCTGCCCCAAGCGAGTCGCAACATTTCCCAGCAGCAAGGTCTCGGTAACCAGGCCCGAAAACTCAAAATTCCCACCCGGCTTATCTTTGCTCCCCTTGCAGGCATCCAGCCATTCCCGCTCGTTGCCAGGCGATCTCGGCAATGTTTTTGGTGGCTGTTTGTAGCCATTCATCTTCGCATCGGGAATCAGCTTTGGACGGCCACCATTGAATGCGCAGAGAATCTTGCCGCGGTCTCCGACAAACAAGAGCCCTTCGTCTTCTTCTTCGCCGTCCCCCTTCAGGGGACGCTCTTCTTCCAGTTCCTCCGGCCGCGCCGGCTTCAGACCCCCGTCATACCAGGTGAATTTCACGGGTGGCATCTCGCCACGAGCAGGAAAGTTGTAGCGCACGATCGAGGCCTGCGGGTAAGTCTCTTCATAGCGCTCCGTGGAACTCGCTTCCACGCTTACGGGCGCCTCCAGCTTCAGGACGCGAAAAATGGTGTCGAAGCTATAGGAACCCATGTCGCCCAAGGAGCCACAACCGAAGTCGTACCACCCGCGCCACACAAACGGCAAGTAAGCGCGGTTGAAAGAACGTTTCGGCGCCGGCCCGAGCCACAAGTCCCAATCCAAGCCCTCGGGCACGGCTTCGACTTCCTTTGGACGTTCGAGGCCTTGCGGCCAGTAAGGACGGCTCGACCAGTTCATGACCTCCCGCACCGGCCCGATGGCGCCGTCCCATATCCATTCACATAGCACGCGGGTGTATTCCGATGCCTGGTTAGCAACGGCAATCTGAGTCGCCACGCCAGTTTCCTTTGCGATTTCGGCAAGGCGCCTTGCCTCATAAATGGTGTGCGTCAAAGGCTTCTGGCAAAAGACATGTTTGCGCTTCTTCATCGCCGCGGCAGACACCGCCGCATGCAGGTTGTCCGTGGTACACACAACAACGGCGTCCAGGTCCCTCTGCTTCTCAAGCAGCTCGCGAAAGTCGCTGTACGCCGAACAGCCACGATACTCGCCGGAGCGTTTCTGCGTGCCGTAATACGCGTCCACGATTTTTTGGCAAGGTTCGCGGCCTGCCACGCCGCTCGTAACGCGCAGCGAATGGGTCAACTCGATGGGTTGGTCGGGGCTGAGCCAATCCCAGCCGCTGTCAACCCCGAGCAATTTGCGCACGGAATTGCAGAACTCATGTGTGTCCCATTGCGGGTAGTTCGCGCTCGCTCTATTCGGGTCGCACACTGCCACACCCTGCACGTCCGGTTCCCGCAAGAACTGAAGCATGACGCGCAAACCCTGCGAACCCACGCCGATGAATGCGATATTCACCTTGTCGCTCGGTGGAACATACCCTGCGCCGCCCAACACCCGGCGCGGCACGATCGAAAATCCAATTGCCGCTGCCGCACTTTGCCCCAGGAACTTGCGCCGCGAAACCTTGCTTTCCAAGTTGCTGCGAGACCCCAGCCGATTCTTCACTGGCCCTCCTTGATTAGCTACCCAAACGCGCCACGATCACCGTCATATCGTCGGCCTGCTCGGGACTTCCTGACCATTCTTCCGCGGTGGTCATCAGCGATTCCGCGATGCGCCGCGGAGAGGCATGGCGTACACGTTGCGCCGCCGCCTCCAAACGCGAGACCCCGAATTCCTCGCCATACGCATTCTCCGGCTCAACGAGGCCGTCACTGTAGCCAATCACAACGCTGTCCGGCGGCACTTGCACAATGCCTTCCACGTAGGTGTAATCCTCCACGATCCCAAGCACGATTCCGCCCTTATCCAGGTGTATGGATTTGCCGTCGGAGAGGCAGAAGCCGGGCAGGTGTCCCGCATTGGTGTAGCGCAGCGTGCGCGTGGCGGTATCAAACACGGCGACGAGAAAGGTGGCGAACCGGTCATCCCCGGTGTTGCGTACGAGATGTTTGTTGAGCCGCGCCACAAGTTCCGCGGTACTCAGCGTTTCGCTGCCCGGCACCAGCAACTGGCTGCGCAGCGCCGCTTGCAAGCTGGCCATCAGAAGAGCCGCGGAAATTCCCTTCCCCGAAATATCGGCGATGGCAATGGCCACGTGCGTGGGACTCAGTTGGATGAAGTCGTAATAGTCGCCGCTGACGCTGCGCGCGGCCCGGCAGATGGCCTCGATTTCGACGCCTGCGACGTGCGGCACGTTGCGCGGGAAAAGTTGGTCCTGCACTTCCCGGGCGATGGAGATTTCGTTTTCCAGGCGCTGCAGTTGCTTCTGCTCGTTAATCAGGTTGGTGATGGAACTGGTCATGGAGTTGAACGAATCGCCCAGCGCGCCGAGCTGGTCCTTGCGTTCGACACTGACGCGATAGCTGAAGTTGCCTTCCTGGACGAACTGCGTGGCGCGATAGAGTTCCGAAATCGTTCGCGTGATGGCCCGCGTAAGAACGATGCCGATGATCAATGCCGCGAGTTCCAGAAGGAGGAAGCCGATGGATATCAGGATGAGCGTGGTCACCTTGGAGAAGCTGAATTCGCCCACCAACCCGAAAATGCGGTGATTCAACTGCGAAATGCGCGCTTCGTAGGAAGCGAACACAGGGTGAGCACGCACTACAACGCCGTCGGCGGAGATATGGCTGACCTCCAGGATGGACAGGTCGTCCACCACGGGATCCGTCCAGGAAGTGGCGGGCGGGAGAAAGCGCTTGTGCGTCGTGACGCGGCCGATCACGCGGTACTTCTCGGTGCCGATGGTGACGTCGCTCCCGGTGCTGCCGTCGTTCACGCGGTGCAGCAGCAGCATGTTGAAAGGGCCAAGGTCGGTGGCAACGCTCTCCAGAAATTCAGCGGTCACCGGCACGCTTAGCTCCAGAATCTGCTTGCCGCGCGGTGATTCCACTTCCCTCATGCCCGCCAGCCGCAATTGATTCTCGGTCTGTACCAGGCCTGCGTACGAACGCGCCTTTGGCCCGGCGAATTTTCGGAAATAGTCTTCGGGTACATGAAAGTTCACGACCAAACCCGGCAGGGTCTTGCCTTCCGCGACTTCGAGTTGCGCGGCGAGGGATTGCTCCAGAGTCTTCTGGTCGATGGAAGCAGGCAAGGTCTCCTCGGCGGCGGCGATGTGCGCGGCGGAATTGGCCAGCAAGTCCACGCGCCGGTGAATTTCTTCGTGAAGGATATAGGAACCAAGCTGCGCGTAGATAATCTCCCGCGCGCGACCGGCCAGGATGACGAGAAGGAGAATGGGCACGACGGCGATGAAAACGTAGGCGACGATTAAGCGATTGCGCAGGCTCCAGAGGAGTTCCGCTCGCCAGCGGCTCCAGAAACGATAGGCAAGATAAAACAACGCCAGCAACGCAAGGAACCGCAAGAAACGCATTCCCGATTGGCCCTGCAAAGGGTTGCCGGACCAGCCGGCCCAAATCCCCAGAAGCACCACAGCCAGAGCGGTCCAATCGAGCTTCGAGAGGCTCTTCCAGAAAGGCGTCCGTTGCTTTGGTGTAACGTTCATGTGCGACGAGTTCGCAATCACACTCTACTGTACTTGAATCCCAACAAGTGGGGGAGCCGGGAGTTTTGCAGCGGTCGGAAAGCGCGTCCGTCTTCGTAAGACCTGCCCGCTGGCTCCGCCGGGTTATTTCCCGCGCAGCTCCGGATGGTTGACCCGGCTGTGGTGACGCCCATAGGTGAAGTAGACGACCAGGCCGATAATCAGCCAGATGATCAAGCGCGCCCAGTTGATCCAGCCCAGCTTGTACATCATGTATCCGTTGAACCCGATGCCAAGAATCGGAACGAACGGCACCAGCGGCGTGCGAAAGGGCCGCGGCTGATCCGGGTTGGTATTCCGCAATATCATCACCGCGATGCAGACAATGACGAACGCCAGCAGTGTCCCGATGTTCACCATCTTACCGATATCGTCGATCGGCGTTACGCTGCCTACAATCGCTGCCAGCAATCCCACCACGATAGTGTTCTTCCAGGGTGTGCGGAACTTTGGATGCACGGCGGCAAAAAATTTGCGCGGCAGGAGTCCATCGTTGGCCATGGAATAAAGGACGCGGGTTTGCCCGAGCAGCATCACCAGCATCACGCTGGTCAAGCCTGCCAGAGCGCCGAGCGTAATGATGTGCGAGGCCGTCAATAGGCCGCGATCCAGGAACGCGCGAGCAATGGGCGCTTCGATGTTCACGTCCTGCCAGCGCACCATGCCGGTCAAGACACCGGCGACCAGGATGTACAAGGTCGTGCAGACCAACAACGAGACGATGATGCCGATGGGCAAGTCCCGCTGCGGATTCTTGGCTTCCTGCGCGGTGGTGGTTACCGCGTCGAATCCGATGTACGCAAAAAATATGTACGCCGCGCCGGCCCCGATCCCACTGAACCCCATGGGCGCGAAGGAGTGCCAGTCGCTGCCCCAGTTCGCGAAATTAACGTAACGGATGCCCAGCGCAATCACGAAAAGCACCACTGCCACTTTGATGACCACGATGGTGGCGTTGAAGCGCGCGCTCTCTCTGATGCCGATTACCAGAATTGCGGTGATCACCAGGGCGATCAGAAAAGCCGGAAGATTGAAGCCGATCTCCACGCCAAAAATCTTTGGCGCGTTGACAAGGTCATGCGCGCGCTGCACCAGTTCCGGGGAACGCGCCGAAAGAATGGCGCTGACCTTATCGAGGAAGGCTTGCGTGCCCGGTGCCAGGCTGGGATCAGCCACCTTGGCCATGTCCCGCGCAACGATCTTCTGGGCGGTGGCCAAGCCCGTCCAGTGGTCATAGGCCAGCCACAGCGGCATGCGGATGCGGAAGATGTTGAGCAACTCGATGAAGTGATTGGACCAGCCGGAGGAAACCGTACTGGCGCCCATGGCGTATTCCAGCGTCAGGTCCCAGCCGATGATCCAGGCGAAGAGTTCACCGAGCGTGGCATAGGCGTAGGTGTACGCGCTGCCCGCCAGCGGAATCATGGCGGCGAACTCCGCGTAGCACAATCCAGCAAAGGCGCAGCCGAGCCCCGAAAGAACAAACGACAGCATTAGGCCGGGCCCGGCATAGTGGGCCCCGAGGCCGGAGAGCACGAAAATGCCGGCGCCGATGATGGCGCCAACGCCCAGCGCCGTCAATTGAAACGGTCCGAGCGTGCGCTTCAGGCTATGCTCGCCGGTTTCCTTTGATTCCGAGAGCAACATGCTCAGCGGTTTTCTTGCAAATAGGGGGTTGCCCATGCAACTCCTCCTTCTGTTTGTCCGTTCGAATCTTCCGCCTGACTACGCTTGCCGCCGCGACCACAGCCAGTACACCGGCACGCCCAGCAGCACAATCGCCATGCCCAGCCCCGCGGTTTGTGTCTGATACAGCAGGAGAACCACCATGATCCCCGTGGCCGCCACAATATACAACAGCGGCAGCACGGGATACCCAAATGCTTTGTAAGGGCGTTCCGCGTCCGGGCGCTTCCAGCGCAGCAGGAAAATCCCGCCGATGGTGAGAACGTAGAAGAGCAACGCGGCAAAAACAACGTAATCGAGAAGATTGCTGTAAAGATTGCCGTAGCTGCCGTCCGCTTTCCGGGTGCGCAGCAGAATCAGGATCACGATCCAGATTCCCTGAAACACCAACGCCGTTCCCGGAACGCCCTTATCGTTGAGCTTTCCGGTGGCGCGGAAAAACAGGCCATCCTTGGCCATGGCGTAGGCCACGCGCGAGCCCGCCAGGATCAAACCGTTGTTGCAACCAAAGGTGGAAACGATAATGGCTACGGCCATCATCCAGGCGCCTTTCGCGCCGAAAATGGCGGAGAGCGCCGCGGTGGCCACGCGATCATCGCGCGCCGTCTGAATCTGCTCCAGCGGCAGTGCGCAGAGATACGCGAGATTGGAGAGGAGATACAGCGTCATCACGATGACCGTGCCGATGGCCATGGAGAGGGCCACGTCACGCTTGGGGTTTTTCACCTCGGCGGCCGTGAACCCGATGTTGTTCCAGGCATCCGCGGAAAAGAGCGAGCCTACTTGGGCGACGGCCAAGGCAAGAAGCAGTCCGTACCAACCGCTGGCAGCCGTGACCGTCGGCACCAGCGAGCGCAGGAAGTTGGCGCCCGGCTCGATGGGTTGCGCCCCGCGAACCGCCCAGAGATGCGAAAAGTTGTTTGCAATCGCTCCGGCGTTGCGAGCAACAAATACGCACAAAACGATCAACCCCAGCAGCGACAGCATCTTCGCCGAGGTGAACACATTCTGAATCCACTTGCCCAGCTTCACCCCGCGCGTATTCAGAAACGTCAGGAAGATAATCATCAGCGCGGCCACCAACTGCTGCACGGAAAGGCTGACGGCGAACGACGAACCCAGATTAATCGGCCGAATCACCCAGGACTGCGGAGAGATGGCGGGAAGGAAAACGGCGAGATAGCGGGCAAAGGCGATGGCCACAGCGGCAATCGTGCCCGTCTGAATCACCAGGAAGAGCGTCCAGCCGTAGAGGAAGCCCCACAGAGGCGAGTAGGCCTCTCGCAAGTAAACGTATTGTCCGCCCGCGTGCGGGAACAGCGCGGCCAATTCGCCATAGGAAAGCGCGGCGGCAATCGTCAGCAGCCCTGTGAGGATCCAGGTGAGCAGCAGTCCGCCCGCGGAGCCGGTCACACGCGAGATTTCCGCGGCAACGATAAAGATGCCGGAACCGATCATGGACCCGACTACGATCATCGTTCCATCGAACAGGCCGATGGCGCGTACGAATCCGTGCTCAGCTTGGGCGGTTTGCCGGGGAGACGCGGTCGTGGAATCAGCCATGCCTTGCATTCCTCAGTGGCACGCCGCCGCCGTCTTCCTCTTGCCGCATGGCAGCGGCCGCACTCCCGAATCGGTCAATCCTTGTGCCTTGTTCCCCGCGGATTCCGTCATGATTCCAGCGTCTAATATCACATCGAGCCGGGGCATCACAAGGCGCATGGCTTACTATTTTCCGTTGGAGTTCAGATATCTCTCGATGAAATGGGTGTCGAACTTGCCCGCGGCAAAGTCCGCATCGCCAAGGATGCGCAGGTGCATCGGGATGGAGGTCTTGATCCCCTCGATGACGAACATCTCCAGGGCGCGCCTCATGCGCGCGAGGGCTTCGCCGCGGTCGCGGCCCTTGACGATGAGCTTGGCCACCAGCGAATCGTAATAAGGCGGAATCACCGCGTCCGAATACGCCGCGGAATCCACGCGCACACCGGTTCCCCCGGGCGCCTGAAACGTCGTGATGCGCCCGGCGGACGGCACAAACGTATCCGGGTCTTCCGCATTGATGCGGCATTCGATCGCATGTCCGGTAAACTGCATTTCACCGGCGGCTTCCTCGATTTTTTCGCCCGCCGCCAGGCGAATCTGCGCTTTCACCAGGTCCACCCCGCTGACAATTTCCGTGACCGGATGTTCCACCTGGATGCGCGTGTTCATTTCGATGAAGTACATGGCGCCATCATCGTCCATCAGAAACTCGATCGTGCCCGCATTGGTGTAGCCGATGAGCTCGAGCGCCTTCACCACTTTGGCGCCGATTTCCTTCCTGCGCTTCGCGTCCATCGCCGGCGAAGGCGTTTCTTCGATCAGCTTCTGGTGACGCCGCTGAATGGTGCATTCCCGCTCGCCCAGATGAATCACCTTGCCATGCTGGTCCCCGAGCACCTGGAATTCGATATGGCGCGGGTGCCGCAGATACTTTTCCATGTACACGTCGGGAGTGCCAAAGGCTTGCTGCGCTTCGCTCCGGGCCGTCTGGTAAGCCGCAAGCAACTCCTCCTTCGTGCGGACCATGCGCATGCCGCGCCCGCCACCCCCCGCCGCCGCTTTCAGGATCAGCGGGAAGCCGATGCGCTGCGCTTCCTTGCCAAGTTGCTCTTCGCCCTCGACAACACCATCACTGCCGGGAATGGTAGCCAGTCCCGCGGCCTTCATTTCGCGGCGCGCGCGGTCCTTCTCTCCCATCATCTCGATGACTTCGGGCTTCGGGCCGATGAAGGTAATTTCCGAAGCCTCGCACACCTTGGCAAAATTGGCGTTTTCGGAGAGAAAACCGTAGCCCGGATGAATGGCGTCAACGTTGGTGATTTCGGCGGCGCTGATGACCTGGGGGATGTTCAGATAGCTTTCGCTGCTGCGCGCCGGGCCGATGCACACGGCTTCGTCCGCGAATCGCACGTGCAGCGCGTTGCGGTCGGCCTCCGAATACACCGCCACGGTCGCAATCCCCAGCTCCTTGCAGGCGCAGATGACCCGCAGGGCGATTTCCCCGCGGTTGGCGACAAGAATTTTCTGGAACATAGGCGCGTGGGCCGGCTACCGTTTCCGGCTGGGTCGAATCCCGAACAGCGGCTGCCCGTATTCCACGGGCTGCCCGTTTTCCGCAAAGATTCGCAGCACTTCCCCGCTCACTTCAGACTCAATTTCGTTCATCAGCTTCATCGCTTCAACGATGCAAAGAGTCTGCCCGGAATCCACGTGGTTGCCGATTTCCACGAACGGCTCCGACCCGGGGCTGGGCGATCCATAAAACGTGCCCACGATCGGCGACTTCACCAGGTGCAATTCCTCGCCACCTTGTACTTCCGCATCGATTCCGCCGGCCGGTCCGGCTTCTTCGGCCGGGGCCAAGGCGGAGGGCACAATGATCTCCGCGGCCGGCCTTGGAGGAGCAGGCGCCATGTTCGCGCTGGGCTTCCTCAGCCGTATGCGCAGATCCCCCCTGGAGTATTCGAATTCCTCGAGGTTGTGCTCGCTCATGAACCGGAGCAATTGTTCAATCTGCCCGATTTCAGGATTTGCAAACGACGGACTACCACTCGCTTTCGACGGCTTTTCCCGTTTCATGCCTTTTTCAGATTTCGATGAGATCCCGCTTTACGCGGGTTAGTACTTCGTTCCCTGTCGCGCGTACCACAACGTCATCTTCGATGCGTATGCCCCCGACTCCTTCGACATACACGCCCGGCTCTATGGTAATCACATTTCCGGCTTGGAGTCGAACCTGCTGGCCCCGGGCGACGCGTGGTTCCTCGTGCACTTCCAAGCCCAGGCCGTGGCCCGTGCTGTGCACAAAATGCTCTTCCAGCCCGGCCGTTTTCAGGACTTCCCGCGCGGCGGAATCCACTTCACCGCAGGTAATTCCTGCTTCCACTGCAGCCACGCCGGCCGCTTGCGCTTCGCGCACCGCCTGGTACCACTCGCGGATGCGTCTGGGCGCCCGGCCAAGATACACCGTACGCGTCATATCGCTGCAATAGTGGCCGAGTATAACACCCAGGTCGAGCACCACCAACTCATTTTTCCTCAGTTTCTTGGCCGTTGGCCGCGCGTGGGGGAGGGCGGAGCGCTTCCCGGACGCCACAATCGTCTCGAACGACGGTCCGCTCGCCCCGCGCTTGCGCATCTGGTACTCCAGTTCCGCCGCGAGCTCGCTTTCGCGCACGCCCGGGCGCACCAGTCCGAGCACGCTCTCGAAGACTTCGCCCACCAGAGCGGCCGCCTTTCGCATTTGCGCCAGTTCTTGCGCGTCTTTGCGCGTGCGCAGGCCTCCGGGATGCCTCCAGCTTCAATCGTGCGGCATTTCGCTCCCGCGGCCTTCCGCACCGCATTCCATTGCCCCAGCGACATTTGGAAAGGGTCAAAGCCGGCGCGTCGCAGCCCGCGCTGCCGCAGCCATTCCCCCAGCGCCGGGTACAACCCGCCCTTCTGTAACACCACCCGGATTCCCCGGGCTTCTTCCTTGGCCTGCACCGTGAAGCGGCCGTCGGTAACGAGCGTGGCCCGATCTCGTTCAACAACTAGGGCGCCGGATTCGCCAGTAAATCCCGTCAGGTAGAACCAGTTGGCGGGATGCGTGACGATCAGGCTATCCAAGCCTCGCTGGCGCAGCGCGCTGCCCACCTCTCGCCGTCTTTGGGAATGATTTGCGCTCATAAAAAAGAATCGAGGAGACTCGCGCCTCCTCGATTCCAGTGTACTCGAATTCTTGATTGCCTGACCGGTTTCGCCTGCGGCTCTTCCTGGAAACTACCCAGGGATGATTCGCGGCGTCAGGAAGAACAGCAGTTCCTGCGACGTAACGCTGACGCTGGTTTCCCTGAAAAGGTGCCCAATCAAGGGCAAGCTGCCCAGGACCGGCACCTGAGTGATGTTCGTCTGCTGCTGTGTGACGA
This sequence comes from Acidobacteriota bacterium, assembly GCA_003154775.1. Taxonomy (GTDB): domain Bacteria; phylum Acidobacteriota; class Terriglobia; order Acidiferrales; family UBA7541; genus Acidiferrum. Next base: position 23,263 of record PMES01000141.1, read on the forward strand.
TGATGCCGCCTATGACCACCGTGCCGCCGTCTGCCACAAGCACCTTGGTCTCCGCGGACTGCGTATCGAGAGCCGGGATTCCCTCAATGCGCGGGATACCGTTGTCGACCTGCGTGTTTTCCACCAACACGTCCATGAACACCGTGCCTTCGGCGGTAATCTGCGGCGTAACTTCGAGCTTCAGCACCGCGTCAATGTACTGCACCGAAATGGTGTTGTTGATGGTCGTTTGAATTGGAATCTTGGTACCTTGCTTCACCGTCGCCTTTTCGTTGTTCTGCGTGATTACTTTCGGCTTGGAGAGCAATTTGCCCACGCCCTTGGCTTCCGCCGCCGTGATGTAGAAGTCCACCGCGAAATTCGGGGACCGGTGGCCAAAGTAAAAGCCGCTGGTCGGAACGCCCGCGGGGAGGTTTACGTTAAGAGGAAGACCGGGAGTAGTGCTGCCGCCGCTGCTGCTGTTTGGTGTGCCGATTAGCGGCGGCTGTGGTATGCCCGTGCCCGTTGTCACCGGACTGACACCCACGCTAGCCGGTCCGCCGAAGATGGTGCGCCCGCTGGTGGTGGTTCCGGCCATGCCCCACTGCACGCCGATATCCTGGGAAAAGGAGCGGGAAGCCTCAACGACGCGCGCTTCGATTTCGACCTGTTGGGACTTGCGGTCCAACTGGCGAATCAGGTTGTCGATGGTCGGGATAACGGACGGAATGTCCCGGATGATCAGTTGGTTGGAGCGGTCATCGGCAAAAATGTCGCCGCGGCTCGAGAGGAATTTCTTCAGCGTAGCCACCATCGTCGTCGCCTTGGCGTAGCTGAGCACGCGCGTGACGGTCACGGGCGCAACGGCTTCCGCCTGCGCTTTTTCCAGGTCGCGCTGCGTTTCGGCTTCGTTCTTCAATGTTGCGCGGGTAGCCACGCGCAGAACGTTTCCGTTGAGTTGCTTGTCCAGACCGTTGTTCTGCAACACCAGGTCCAACGCCTGATCCCACGGTACTTCGTCCAATACGATCGTCAGTGTGCCCTTCACGTTGGGATCCAACACCACGTTCAAGCCGCTGATCTCGTGGATCAACCGGAAGAAGTCCTTCAGGTCCACGTCCTTCAGGTTCACCGAAATCGGTTCTCCCGTGTAATGTGCCGCCGGTGCCGCGCTGGGCGACGCCGTCGTCTGCGAAGACGCCACGGTGGTGGCGGCGTTGCTCGCCTGCTGCACCGCCTGCTGGGCGGCCTGTTGCGTGTTTCCTGCCGGGGGCGCCGGCTCGGACTTCTCCTTCAGCGATGCCAGAACGATAGAGGGCTGGGTCAGTTCGTTTGGCAAGCCAAAGCGAGGAGCCTGTTCTTTCAAAGCCTTGCCGTGGTGCGCGCTCGAAAGCGGCGCGCTCGGCGCATACGATATCTTTTGCGGCGTCTTCTCCACCAACGTGGACGTCACCGGCGCAACCAGATTCCCTTCCGGGGGCGCATTCTGGGCCTGGAAATAAATCACGATCGCCGCGCCTTCATGCGCGATCTGGTAGGGCGCTGAGGCCGTCAGGTCAATCACGATGCGCGCCACGTCCGGACGGAATTGTCCCATCCGCACGTCACGCACCGGCGCCGCCACCCCGGGTATGGAACTCTTCTGCACGCCCATGCGCGCCCCGGCGAAGTCCAACACCAATCGCTCCGGGTTCTGCATCCGCGCCGCATGGACATCGAGGCGTCCTGCTCCTTCGACGCGAACGGCCGCGCGCTGCGTGTCCTGTGTAATCGCCACGCTTGAAATCACTGCGGCGCTTGTGGGCGCAGCAGTGGCATCCTGTCCGCGAAGCGTAGCCGAGCTTGCGCCCAGCGCCACGGTCGCGAGTATCAGGCAGCCACACCGAAAGGCCGGCCAATTCGTCTTCATTGCTGATCTCCTGCACTGGAGTAAATTCTCTTATTCACTTGCCGCTCCACGGGCTTCCCAAATGCGTCTTTCCCCATTTCGTGGAACGACACGCTATCCATGGCTATCTTTTCCACCCGTCCGTCGTACAACTGGTCCCCTTCCCGCAAGAAGTAGGTGCGTGCCTGCGGATTGGTGACCACTGCGATCATCCCGTTTGGTGCACGCACGATTCCATCGAGCCGCAGCGAGGAAACCTGCAATCCCGCTTTGCCCGGAGGCAGATTCTTCGCCGCGTCGGCTGCCGCTTTATCGCGGCCCACCAGGGATTCGAACGGATCGCGCCGCGCCACTTTCTCTTCGGCTGGCGCCGCGCCTTCGGCAGGGGCTGCCGTCGGCTTCTTGACGCTGGCCTTCTGCGCCTTAGGAGCAGACTTCGCGGCAGGCTTCGAGGCAGCAGGCTTGCTGGCCGGTTTGGCCGCCGCTTTTGCGGCTGGCGCCGGTTTGGTCTGGGCGAACAGGCCGTTTCCGCCCGCCGCCATCAGCATCCCGATAACTAGTATGATCGCTCGACGCATGGCTCGCTCATTCCTGCTCACGGTTTTTTCACGGGCGGAGTTGATCCCTTCGCTCCACCCGCTCCCGGAGCCGTATCAGCCGGCTTCGTGAAATACGTTGTTACGATAAAAGTTCCGCTTACCGTTGTGCCCGGGCGTATGGGGTACTTCACGCCATGCGACCCCGCGGCATCATCGAATTGCAGGTCCCCGACATTGATAATCCGCGACAACCGGCTCAGCCGCCCAAAGAAATCCAGGAGATTAAAGTACGGCCCATCGACCTGCACATCAAACGGCATTTCGTAGTGGAAATCCCGCGCCACGATCGCCTGCGACGTTAGCCGCCGCAATTGCACGTTCGAGGCGCTCGCCGCACCTTGCAACAGGCGGATGAATTCGTCCACTTCCTTCTCTTCCGGCACGATCGTCTTCAACGTGTCCAGTTGCTTGCTGAGCGCGTCCATCTGCTGCTTCAGTTCGCCATATCGCTGCTTGTAAACCTGGAGTTGCGTGACTTCCTGGTTCAGCTTCTGCCGCGCCTGCACCGCCTGGTCGTAATCGGCGCGCTCCTGTGCCACCGGAGAACCCGGCACATACAAACCCGCCAGAACCAGAATCACCGCGATGGCCAGGGCCACCAGCCCTTGCATGATCACCGACATGTCTCGGAAAGGATTCGCCATGATCTTCCCTTATCCTTTCTTCGCCGGTGCGCTATTTGGCGCACTCTGCCCAGGCGCGCTCGCTGGCTTTGCCAGCGGCGCGCTGCCCGCGGGCCCGTTGGGCGCGATCTCTGCGCTAATCGAGAAAGAATAGGTCTGGAAAGCGGTGTTCTTCTCGTCCTGCTTCGATTCCTTAATCTCGACCTTCTGGAAGTAGCCGGAACGCTTCAGTGCGGTGATGAAGTTCGCTACGGAATTGATCGAAGCCGCCGCCCCTTCCAGGTTTATCGTGGTGCCTTTCTTTGTCATGGACACGAGCCAGAGGTTCTCCGCGCGCGAAACCGTGTTGGCTACCTCGTCCAGCAATTCCTGCCCGCCGGTGCGGTCGCGCTGCAATTGCTCGATGGTGGCGACGCGCTGCTGCAGCACCGTCTTCTGTTTTTCGAATGACTCCACTTGCAGCTTGATCTGTTCCAGCTCCGTCTTCTGGGATCGCAGTTGCTTGATGCGGTTGTTCTCATCATTCAACTGCGTCTGCCAGGAGTGGTAGAAGTAAAACAAGAAGAGGCCGCCCAGCAGCACGCCTGCGCCGATGAACACCAGCGGCAGAGCCGCCCCGGTGTCTACCGGCCGCCGTGCGCCTTTCGGCCGCGTTTGTCCCAATAAGTTTATGCGGATCATGGCTAGTCGAAGCTCCTCAATGCCAGTCCCACCGCGACAACCAACTTTGGCGCCAATTCCCGGATCTGATCCTCACTGTGCTTCCCTGGATTGATCAGCACTTTCCGGAATGGATTCAACTCCTCCACCGGCATGGCAAATTCTTCTCTTAACAGGTCCACCAAACCCGGTACCCGCGCCGTCCCGCCCGCGACCATTATGCGCTGTATATTTTCGCCGCTTGCGGTGGCCCGGAAGAAGTCAAAGGTCTTCTGAATCTCCAGCGTCAGAATGTCAGAGACGCTGCGCAGTATCTGGCTCTTCTGCTCATCGGTCACGCTGGGCAGCGTGTCGCCCTTCTTCAGGCGTTCCGCGTCATCGAAGCTCAGGTCCAGTTCCTTCTGCAGGGCGTCCGTGTACTGGTTGCCGCCAACGCTGACGTCGCGCGTAAACAACGGCACTCCGCCGCGAACGATATTGATGTTCATCACGCTGGCCCCGATGTTCAACAGCGCTACCGTCTGCCCCGCATCCGGCTCGTAATTCACTTCGAAGCAGTTCTGCAGGCCGAACGCGTCGATATCCACGACCACCGGCGTCTTGCCTGCCTGCGCCAGAACGTTGGTGTGGTTCAGAATCTTGTCTTTCTTTACCGCTACCAGCAGCACGTCCATCTGGGAGTCCATGGCTTCCAGTAGCTGATAGCTCAAATTCACGTCGGCGATGTCGAAAGGAATGTGCTGGCTGGCTTCGGAGGGGATGCGGTCGTACAACTCTTCTTCGGTCATCAGCGGCAGGGGAACCCTCTTCACGATCACCGAATGTCCGGAAACCGAAGTCGCCACGTTCTTGGTCTTGATGTGTTCGGTGTCGAAGATTTTTGTGATCGCGTTGGCCACCTGCGGCGCATCCATGATCGCTCCGTCCACCACGGTGTCCTGCGCCAGCGCTTCCATCCCGAAACTCACAAGCTCGTACCCGGCCTTGGTCGCCTTCAACTCCACGGCCTTGATCGAACTGGAGCCGATATCCAGTCCCACGAGCTGCTTCGCTTTCCTACCCCCGAGTAACCACATATCGCAGCCTCTTTCCCTCACGCCTGAGCGAGCCTAGCGACGCCTTGCCACCACTTGGCTCATCTTGCGTTCCATCCAGCGGTCCAGGATCGTCTTCCTTAGTTTCCAACGATTGCCTAGTTTAAACGCAGGTATTTCGCCCTCTGTGATGTACCGGTACAGAGTATCAGGACTAATCCCCAAATACTGGGAAGCCTGCCGTACGTTCATCACTTCGCGCGATTCGCTCACGAGGAACGTCCACCCTGTTTCTATCACGCTCCGGAAGCTGGCGTGCGCCGCACCCCTTAGATCGAACAATAATAATCCCGCCGGTGCGGCCCGTGTGAACTTTTATGTCATTGAGACCCATCAGCCGTCAAGCGTTTCTCGCCTGCAGTTGTCCTAACAATGTCGGGAATCATAGGCAGTTGACCTGGTATTGCAGGCAGGTCCTCCAAAATGTAGTGCTGCATAGCTATCAGTACCACAACAGATTGTATTTCACCTCGCTTCCCACCCTGTCCCGCGGGACGGTTATCCTTTGCATGCAATCAACCGGCAAACACCCCGTTTCATAGGCCTTTCGCGGGCTTGCCCCGCGCGCTTCGGCTTTCCCAAAGAAAAGAGCGCCCGTGCTCCGCGCGCGCGCGTTTGCATCAGTTGCCCTCAAGCGGGCACGGTGGAAATCCTCAATCTGCACACTTGGAAATTGCAAGAACCCCTGAAGCTGACACCCTGGGTGGACGGCCTGGGCTTCCTCGCCTCCACAAACTAAACGACTCTTGCGCGCGCGTGGCAGGCTAAATCCCCAGGCTCTTCCACAGCCCCTCAACCCGCGCCTTCGTTTTCTCATCCATCAAAATTTCGTCCGGCCACGGCCGCGCAAATCCCTCGCTGGCCCACTTGCGCGTTGCGTCGATGCCCATCTTCGACCCGAAATCCTGCATGCGCGCGGCGTGGTCCAGCGTGTCCATGGGCCCCAGCATGAACTGCACATCCCGCTCCGGATCAATCGCGCACAGCGCCTTCCACACCACCTCGCGATAGTCGTGTACGTTCACATCGTCATCCACCACCACGATAACCTTGGTGAACATCGCCTGCCCCAGCGACCAGATCGCGTTCATCACTTTGCGCGCGTGCCCGGGAAACGACTTGCGGATGGCCACGATCATCAGGTTGTGCACAATTCCTTCCGCGGGCAACGACACGTCCACAATTTCCGGGTGCGTCATTTTCATTAGCGGCAGGAAAACCCGCTCGATCGCATAGCCCATGAAGAAGTCTTCCTGCGGCGGCGGCCCCACCACGGTCGTCAGATAAATCGGGTCTTTGCGGTGCGTCACGCACTCCACGTGGAAAACGGGGTACTCCCCTTCCAATGAATAAAATCCCGTGTGATCGCCGAATGGTCCCTCCGTGCGCATCTCGCTCAGGTTGACGTAGCCCTCCAAAACGATCTCCGCGTTGGCCGGAACTTCCAGTTCATTCGTTTCGCACGGCACCAGTTCCACCGGTTCCCTTTTCAGGAAGCCGCTGAACATCATCTCGTCCAGATCCGGCGGAATCGGCAGAATCCCGCCCAACGTGGTGGCGGGATCGACGCCAATCGCGACGCTCACGGGCATGCGCCCTTCGGGATTTTTCGCGCGCGCCCGCCGGAAATGTTCCGCGCCGTGTTTTTGCGTCTGCCAGTGCATCCCGGTGGTGCGCTCGTCGTAAACCTGCATGCGGTACATCCCCACGTTGCGCTTCCCCGTTTCCGGATTCTTCGTGAACACCAGCGGAAACGTGATGAAGCGCCCGCCATCCTGCGGCCAGCATTTCAGGATCGGAAAATCCAGCAAGTTGACGTTATTGCCCTTGCGCACTACTTCTTTGCACGCGCCGTCCTTCACGCTCCTCGGAAAAAACGAGCCCAGCTCCGCGAGCTTCGGCAACATCTTCAATTTGTCGAACAGTCCCTGCGGCGTCTGCATGTCCAGGAAGCCGCGGATGCGCGCAGCCACGTCCTGCAGATCTTCCACTTCAAGCGCCAACTCCATCCGGCGGACACTGCCGAAGGCGTTGATCAGCAGCGGATACCGCGATCCTTTCGGCCTTTCAAAAAGGAGCGCAGGCCCGAGCCCCGCAGGGCTTGGCCCCTCATGAGCGGCCCCGGCTACAGCTTTATCCTTGTTTTTTTTCTCCGGAGCATCCTCTCCGCGCAAGGCCTCGCGGCGCAGGCGCTGCACCACTTCCGCAATCTCCAGCACCGGATCCACTTCCGCCTTCACGCGGCGCAGTTCGCCTTCGCTCTCCAGTTTCCGCACAAATTCCCGCAAATCGCGATACGCCACTTCATTCCTCCTGGAAAACTCTCCGGTAGCCGCCCAAACGCTCACACTACCACGGCCCCGGCGAGCGCGCAAAAACTCTTCCGCCATCGAATCCCCCCGAGCAACTCGAGTCTTCTGGACCGCACGGCTAGCATCTTTTTTAATTTGATCGGACGAAGGGAAAAGTCGCGGGCGCCCCACTATTTTTGCAAACCGGTCATTTGCGCGAGAGGCCAAAGCAATGTGACAATACCTCCATGCCAAAATCACATTTTTCAGCACTGTCTCTCCTCGCGGCCGGCATCTTCCTCACCGGCCACACCGCGGCCCAGCAGACCCCGGCGTCCACTACACAACAATCTCCCGCCGCGTCTCCAACTCCGGCGGCGAAGACGCAGACCTCTCCCGCGGCGAAGAAGCCCGCGACGACTCCCGCCGCCAAGACGCCCGTGCCCCTCACCCTGACGACGCCGAAAGACAAGGCCAGCTACGCCATCGGCATGAACATCGGCAAGGGCATGCACAAGCAATCCGTGGACGTGGATCCCGCCATTCTCATGCGCGGCTTGAAGGACGGGCTGGCCGGCGGCAAGACGCTGATGACCGACGAAGAAGCGCAAGCCGCACTCGTCGCTTTGCAGGCAGAAATGAAGAAGCAGCAGGAAGAAATTGCCAAAGCCCAGGGCGAACTGAACAAAAAGCTGGGTGACGCGTTCCTCGCGGCAAACAAGACCAAGGAAGGCGTCGTGACGCTGCCCAGCGGCTTGCAGTACAAGATCCTGCAGCCGGGCACCGGCCCCAAGCCCACCGCGAAGGACGTCGTGGTATGCAATTATCGCGGCACGCTGCTCGGCGGCAAAGAGTTCGACAGTTCCTACAAGCGCGGCCAGCCGGCCACCTTTCCCATGGGACAGGTGATCAAGGGCTGGACGGAGGCGCTGCAGCTCATGCCCGTCGGCTCCAAATGGCAGCTCTTCCTGCCGCCCGACCTGGCCTATGGCGAGCGCAGCGCTGGCCCGGACATTACTCCTAATTCGACGCTCATCTTTGAAGTGGAACTGGTCTCCATCAAGCCGCCGGAAAAGCCCGCCGAGAAGCCGGCGGCCCAGCCAGCAGCCAATCCCGGTGACAAGCCAGCAGCCAATCCGGCCGCTAAACCATCTGATAAGCCTGACACGCCAAACCCATCCACCGAGAAACCCAAACCGTAGCGCCCTAGCACTTGTACCGGCCGATCCCGCTTTGCGGGATCGGTTCGTGGGCTAACATTTGTAGTGGCCGACCTTCAGGTCGGTTCTTGGGTTTGCCTGTGCAAGGCCCGACCACGAGCGTCCGCCACGAAATCTACCCTATGCGAAATCTCGACCTCCCTATTGACCTGTCTACCGCTTCAGGGTTCAACGTAAGAAGGCAATGATGATCACCGTTACCCAACTCGCGCGACGCTGCGGTCTCAGCCGGAGCACGGTGCTCTATTACGAATCGGTGCGCGTGCTCAAGCCCCCGTTGCGGACTTCGTCGAACTACCGTGCGTATGGCGAGAAAGACGTGGCGCGCCTCGAGCAGATTTGCGTTT
>PMES01000032.1 GCA_003154775.1 Acidobacteriota bacterium
TGCAAGATTAAAATTCAGGGGGGGGTCTTCACAGCTTCACTCCGTGCCTGGGGCACCCGGCAGAGAAGAGAGGGGAGACGGAGGGATCCCTTGACCCCGGCGAAGCGCACGGAGCGCACAAATCGCGCTGCGCGACCCGACGCGCCAGAATGCGGCGTGGAAGAGAAAATCGGGTCGGCTCCGCTCGGGATGACGGACTTAGGAGCGCGTAGAGGTGTGGGGTTAGAAGAAGCGGGTGCGGACGCGGTCGGGGAGATGGGCCAGGTCGATTAGGGTTAGGAAATCGATGGTCTTGAATTCGCGGTCGATGGCGGGCGGGCCGCAAACGCGGGCGGAAATATCAAGATAGGCGCGGAAGAGTCGCGGGGGACGCGTGATTTCGACGAGCGCGCCCGTGGGAGTGCAGCAGCAACCGGGCTGCGGCACGGTGCGGAGGCGAGGTTCGACGAGGTGTTTGGTCTTCAGGAAGTCGTACATGGCGACGCCGAAGTTTTCGTCCTGCGAAGAGATGGAATTGCAGCCGAGGAGATAGCGCGCTTCGACGTGGGTGGCGTAGATGGCCAGGCCCTTCCAGAGGCTGTGCAGGACCAGGGTGTTGCGGAAATCCGCATGAACGCAGGCGCGGCCGAGCTCGAGGACTTCTCTGCGGACGGGATCGTAGGGTGTGAAATCGAAGAGCTGGTTGCCGTAGTAGCCGAGGTTGGCCGCGGCGGTTTCCCCGGTTTGCAGGCGATAAGTGCCGACGAGCTTGGAGGTTTCGAGGTCGCGGACCATGAGGTGGTCACAGAAGGAATCGAAGGGATCGATGTCCAGACCGGAGCGTTCGGAGGTGGAGAGGCCTTCGCCAAGTTCGAGATTGAAGACGAGATAGCGGAGGCGCTGGCACTCCTCCAAATCCCGAGTGGTCTGCGCGAGAGAGACACGGAAGAGGGAGGTTTCGGCAAGAACGGGGGCGGCCGTTAATGTCTTCACAGTGGACCTCTGGCTGGGTCGAGTGTGGCTTGACCCAGGTTTCAGGAATGTTGCAGCCAGGTTATTTTCGCGTTGCTGCTGGTGACTGATACGAACGGGAGCGAGAACGATGGGAATAGTTTACGCGGGATTTTGGGGCAAGAAAAGGAGTGAAGCGGGGGGAGTTGCGGGAAGGAGGAAGGAATGGTGGACGAGAGGGGATTCCTCCACTACGCGGCCCGACGCGCCACAATACGGCGCGGAAGAGAAAATCGGGCCGCTCCGGTCGGAATGACTAGTTTGGGATGGTGGATGAAGAGAGAGGTGGTTTGGTGGACGAGAGGGGATTCGAACCCCCGACCTCCTCGTTGCGAACGAGGCGCTCTCCCAGCTGAGCTACTCGCCCACGGAGTAGCAACTTTTAGGATTTTAGCAGAGGGAAAGCGGGAGGACAAAGGGGATTAGAGTTTTAAGTTGTCAGTTTTCAGTTTCGGAAAGATGAAGAAGGGAGAGAAGAGAAGAAAAGGAAAGAGAACGGATGACGCCCCGACCGGGTCCCCGAGATGCTCGGGGCGGAGCGGGGTAAACGCCGGCGCGGAGGACGCAGAGACTCGCAGAGAAAAGAAAACAAGAGGAAAGAAGAGAAGAGGACGGAGGTGACCGATCGTAAGAGCCCGCCCTTCGCAAAAGACGCGAAGGATGGGGCACCCTCAAGTACGTGGGTTGGGCGTGGTAAACCAGAAAAAACCCGGCGAAGAAGACCGGAAGAGAAGAGGGACGGAGGTGACCGATCGTAAGAGCCCACCCTTCGCAAAAGACGCAAAGGATGAGGCACCCTCAAGTTCAAGTGTTGGGTGGCATTGGAAGAGGAACCCAAGACCCACACGCAAACCCGGCGTGTGGGGCACCCGGCGAACCGACCTGAAGGTCGGCCACTACAAAAGCAAAGGCAAACCGGAGAGGGGGACGGCGGGCGGGGAATAAAATACCGTTTGGTGGCGGGGCGGGCAGGTGTAAAAGCGGCGGCGAGCCGCCGCACTCCAAATTAGGCGAGGAGCCAAGACACAGAGATTGCGAGGCGCGATGTGTGGGGGTTAGGGTTGGTCGGGGGAGGCGCCGGTGCGCTGGGCCACGATTTTGCGGGCGTTTTCGTAGAGGGCGCGGGCTTGCGGAATGGCTTCGATGGCCTTTTGCATCTGGGGATCGGCTTCGAGAAGGATCTTGAAGCCCTCCTGGGTGCCATAGGTGGACATGAAGACTTCCTGCTTGATCTTGCGCTTGATCCAATCGAGATTTTCAGCCATGTCGGGTTCGGTGTAACGGATGTTGGCGCGCGTGAGGTAATCGCGGAATTCCTTCATGATGCGATCATCCACTTCAAAATTGTGGGTGATGATGGGCTTGGTGCCGAGGTAATAGCGGGTGAAGCTGCCGACGCCCTGTTCGACGGGATAGAAGACGTCGGCGCGATACATGGCTTCCTGGAACTTGGTGAGCTTGGGAGTTTCAACGACGATGTCGGGCGTGATGCCGCCGCCACCGGTGACCGGGCGACCGCTGTCGGTCTGGCGAACTTCCGTGGGGTGATCGGGAACCTTGCGTTCGTAATGGTAGGCGTAGAGCGAGACGGATTTGTAATCGCGTTGGATGAGGCGACCGCTGGGGGTGTAATAGCGCGCGGTGGTGAGAGCGAGGCCGGTGTTTTCGGCGAGGTTCTGCACCGTCTGGACGAGGCCCTTGCCGAAAGTGGTTTCGCCGACGACAAGGCCGCGGTCGTGATCCTGAACGGCGCCGGCGACGATTTCGGCGGCGGAGGCGGAGTTGTTGTTGACGAGGATGACGAGGGGAACGTTCATGCCCTGATTGCCGCGAACGGCGTAGAAGCGGCGCTCCGGGGCGCTGCGTCCGTGATAGGAGACGATGAGCTGATTCTTTTCGAGGAACATGTCGCCGACGGCGACGGCTTCATTGAGGAGGCCGCCGGGATTGCCGCGCATGTCGAGGATGAGGCCATCGAGGGAATTGGCGCCAAGCTGCTTGAGGGCGTCGGCGAGTTCGCGGTCGGTGGTGTCGTTGAATTGCGAGAGGCGAATGTAGCCGATGCCGGGCTTGACGAGGAAAGAGATGTCCACGGAGTGGCGGGGGATTTCGTCGCGAGTGACGGTGAAGACGAGGGGATCGACGTAGCCCTCGCGGGTGACGACAATCTTGACGATGGTGCCCTTGGGGCCCTTGAGCATGTCGGCGACTTCACTGGTGGTGAGGCCGTCGGTGGACTTGTTGTCCACCTGGATGATGACATCGCCGGGGCGGAGGCCGGCGTTGTAGGCGGGCGCGCCGACGTAGGGGGAGATCACAACCGTGTGATTTTCGCGGGGAGCGACGACCATGCCGACGCCATAATACTTGCCATGCTGATCTTCCTTGAGCAGGGCGAATTGACGGGCATCGAAGAAATTGGAGTGCGGGTCGAGCATACGGAGCATACCGGGGATGGCGCCCTGGTAGACGACCTTGTCGGTGTCCACGGGCTCGGCGTAGTTGGACTGGACGATGTCGAGAACCGTGGTGAAGTCGCGGACGGCGGTCTGGTAGTCGTCTGCGTTGGAGGTGGTGGCACGGACGGAGGGGCCGTAGATGCCGCCAAGGACAGCGGAGATGACGAGCACTACGACGACTATGACCAGGCCGCGACGTTCAAGATTCATGAGTACCCTCACTGGTTCGGCGAACTAGAGATCTGGACGACGGTGCTCGAATTGGTGCTGCACTAAAACCTTGCTTCAGGGGCTAACGCCCATTGAAAGACGGGCTTAATGTCGGGCCCTTCGAAACTCAGGGTAAACCTAAAGCTCCGACCCCCTGAAAAAAGAACAAACCCAAGAGCACAGTCAGGAGTGACTGTGCCACAAGAACCAAAGGCGCCCGCCTCCCCGACCGGGTCGGGGTAAACGCCAAGCGACCGCTACAAGCCCGAGAAAGGCCCGAAATCGGGCAATGAAAGTCCAGTATAACATGGGCGGTGGCAAGTGTTGTTTGACACCGCTGGCTACCCTTTCTATGATGCAAAGAGGGCGCGTCGCGACGCATCCCCGAGAAAGAGCAAAGCCAAGAGCGGACTAGGCAAATCAGGGATCTTGCCGAGTAGGGGCGCAGCGTGCTGCGCCCCTACAAAAGCAAGAGAAACCCAAGAGCGGCCCGCCCCGCAACAACATCCGGGGCGCAAACACCACGCCTCAGAAGGACGGGCCCTACAAAAGCAAGAGAAACCCAAGAGCACAGTCAGGAGTGACTGTGCCACAAGGACCAAAGGCGTCCACCTCAAGAGGCGGACCCAAGAGACTATGTTGAGTGTTCCGCACATGATCGTGGTATTCCTGGTGGTGCTGGTGGTCTTTGGACCCCAGAAGCTGCCGGAGCTGGCGCGTAGCCTGGGCAAGCTGATGGCGGAGTTCCGGAAGGCTTCGACGGACTTCAGGAGCGCGTTTGAAGAAGAGATGCGGGACCTGGAACGGCAGGCGCGGCTGGCGGAATTGCGGAAACAGGCCGCGGAAGCAGTGACGGCGGCGACGATTGCCGAGACGGCGGCGCAGAATGCCAAGAATCCTCCGGAGGCGATAGTGGCCCCAACGACCGGGGTTGAGGCGCTGCCCGAGCCTTTTTCCGCCGAGAAACCAGTGACGGAGGGGCCGGTGATTACGCCGGTGGCCGAGGCCGTCCCCCGTACAGACGCTGGAGGGAACGAAAGCGCTGCCAGCGAAGTAGGAAGCAATGAAGCAGGAAGCAATGAAGCAGGAAGCAGCGAAGCGGCGACGAGCGAAAGCGCTACGAACGATGGCGGTAATAACGGTAATGTGACGAAGGATAACGCAAGGCCGACGGAATCCACGCCCTCTCATGACCAACAGCAGCCTGCCTGAGAAAAAAGCGACGTCCATCATGAACCGGGGACAAGAGCCCGGCGGACAGATGACGTTTTTCGAACACCTGTCGGAACTCCGAAAGAGAATTATTAATTCGGTGTATGCCGTCGGAATTGGAGCGATGGTCGGGTTTTACCTGGCGCAGCGGTTCATCGGATTCATCACCCAGCCGATGCTGGAGGCGTTGAAAGCAGCGGGGCTGGAACAAAAGCTCATCTACACGCATCCGGCGGGCTACTTGAACATGATAATCACGCTGGGGGTGTACCTGGGGATTGTGATGGCGTCGCCGATCGTGTTGTACCAGATCTGGTTGTTCGTGGCGCCGGCTTTGTACAAGCACGAACGGAGCGCGGTGACGGGGTTTTTGTTTTCGACGGTGCTGCTGTTCCTGACGGGGATAGCGTTCGGGTATTACGTGACCCTGCCGTATGTGCTGCGGTTTTTGGTGAGCTTCAAAGGACCCGTGGTGCCGATGATCAGCATCAACGAGTACTTTGATTTGATATTGATGATCCTGCTGGGGCTGGGGCTGGTGTTTGAGCTGCCCATTTTGATTTTCTTTTTGTCGCTTTTCGGGATCGTGACGCCGAGTTTTCTGTGGAAGAATTTTCGTTACGCGATCCTGGTTATCGCAATTGTGGCGGCGGTGATTACGCCAACGCCGGATGCGGGGACCATGCTGATTTTCATGTTGCCGATGGTGGGATTGTATTTTGTGGGGATGGCGGTGTCCGCGGCGGTGGTGCGGAGGAAGAGGAAGAGGGAAGAGGCGGAGAAGGCGGGGGCGGGGTGAGGACGGTGGGTTGAGCGAAGAGAAGAGAGAGAGTGAAAGAGTTTAAGAGTTTAAGAGTTTAAGAGTGGAAGAGTGGAAGAGT
>PMES01000137.1 GCA_003154775.1 Acidobacteriota bacterium
CACAGATTCCCCGGACGAGGCAGAATTAAAGGTCACCCGCCACGGCAACATCGCTTGGATGACCGTCCCCATGCACCTCGCCGAAAAAACCAGGGACGGCAAGGATCTCGATCTCCAGCTCTGCTACACCGGTATCTGGGAAAAACGCGGCGCCACCTGGCTTCTCGTTCACGAACATCTCTCCGTCCCCCTCACTTAACATTTCTTTACCCGCACATCTCGCCGCACCGATTCTCCTCTTTGCTGTGGCACAGTCACTCCTGACTGTGCTCTTGGGTTTCTCCCGCCTTTGTAGGGGCGCAGGACTCCTGCGCCCCATGTCCGCACGATCCATGCATTTAGGGTCTTTCTCTTCTCTGTGATCGCTGTGTTCTCTGCGACCTCTGTGTAAGCCTTTTCTCTCCTGCTTTTCTCTGCAGCGCCCGCTTCCGACGCCGACAAGCGCAAATCCACCTCATATCCGCTTCTTCCTCAGCTTTTACACGTTTTTCACGCACGCTTACCTTCCCCCGTGTACAATCCCTCCATGTGGAAGACGCTCCGCTACTACTGGATTGCCGCCAGGGGCTATCGCCTCCAGCCCTGGAACAGTCCCTATCTCCAATGGCGTTTCGAAACCTTCCTGGGCCAAGAAGCCGCCCATCTCGACGCCAAAAAATTTCTCCATCTCTCCTGGAAGTACCGCGACAAACTCGCCAGCTTCGTCGACTGGGCTGCCACCCGCCGTCGCCTAATGCGCCGCCGCGCCTGATCTCCCTCCCTCGTAGCTTCATCCCCAGCCTCAACCAACTCGTCATCCCGAGCGAAGTCCGCGGAGCGGGGTACGCCTTCCCATCGCACCTCTTTTGTGCGATGAATCCCTCTTCGATCTCTCCTCACCCCCAGCTCATTTGTCATCCCGACCGAAGTGCCGCCGTTGTCTGCTATCTCTCCCACACTGTCATCCCGACCGAAGCGGCCCGATCTTTCTCTTCCGCGCCGCCTTTCGGCGCGTCGGGCCGCGTAGTGGAGGGATCGTGGCACAGTCTCAACGGACTAGAGCACTCTGGGTTTTACACTCTTACACTCTTAGACTTTCAACTCTTCAACCTCCTCTCCGTTACCGGCGTTTACCCCGACCCGGTCGGGGCGGTTCCTCCGTTCTCTCTGCGTTAAGCTTTTCTCTTCCTCCCCAAGCGTATACTTAACTCAGGACCCCGCACCCATGTCCGACCTCCACATCCTCCAAAAGTCCCCCTCCCTCCACGAAGCGCTCTGGTGGGCTCCCGATCCCGACGGCCGCATCCACTGCTACCTCTGTCCTCGCCACTGCCACATCGGCCCCGGCCAATCCGGCTTCTGTTTCATCCGCGTCAACCAGGGCGGCAAACTCTTCAGCCTCGGCTATGCTTCTCCCGCCGCTCTCCAGGTTGATCCCATCGAAAAAAAGCCTCTCAGCCACTTCCTTCCCGGCACGAAAGTCTTCAGCATAGGCACCGCCGGATGCAACATGGGCTGCTTCTTCTGCCAGAATTGGGACATCTCCAAATCCCATCAAGATCAGGTCAACTCCAAGCACCTTCCCCCCGAACAAGTTCCTCTCCTTGCCCTGCAACACGGCTGCGATTCCATCGCTTTCACCTACAACGAACCCACCATCTGGGGCGAATACATCATTGACATCTGCAAAGCCGCCAAGCTTCACGGCCTAAAAACCGTCATGGTCACCAACGGCTACATTACCCGCGAAGCCTTCCACGACATCTACGACCAGATTGACGCCGCCAACGTCGACCTCAAAGCCTTCACCGAAAATTTCTACGGCAAAATCACTCTCACCCATCTCCAGCCCGTCCTCGACATGCTCACCTGGCTCAAAAACGAAACCCGTGTCTGGTTCGAGATCACCAATCTCATCATTCCCACCCTCAACGACGATCCCGCCGAAACCCGCAAGCTCGCCGAATGGATCCTCGCCCATCTTGGCCCCGACGTCCCCCTCCACTTCACCGCCTTCCATCCCGATTTCAAGCTCCGCGACAAGCCGCCCACTCCTCCACGCACCCTCCACCGCGCCCGCGAAATCACCCGCGAAGTCGGCCTCCACTTCGTCTACGAAGGCAACATCTTCTCCGAAGCCGCCAACACCTATTGCCCCTCCTGCAACGCCCTCCTCATCCGCCGCTCCTGGCACGATGTCCTCACCAACCACCTCAGGGCAGGGAACTGCCCCCACTGCCACACCCCCATCCCCGGCATCTGGTCCCTGTAACTCACCCTGTAACTCAGGCCTTCAGGCCTGAGGTTTTCCCAAACCGTACCTCAGACCTTCAGCCTTGAGGCCCTTCCGAACCGTACCTCAGACCCAATCCCCAGTGTTTTTCTTGGCTTTCTCTCGCTGTTGTAGGGACGCAGGACTCCTGCGCCTCACATCCGCCCAATCTCCGCGTCTTGGTTATTTTGGAGTGCGGCGGCTCGCCGCCGCTTTNNCCCGCCGTTTTCTGGCGGGCAGGCGCGGCTTTCTCTTGATTCCGTGACAATGCTGGCCTCCTCGACTTGAGTACACTGTGGTCGCCCGCCCGCCAAGCCTCGGGAGGATCACGTCCAGAACGTCTTGTGCGGAGTAGCCGCAACTCGTGCATAATACTCCTGCACAACCATCCTCCTGCGCACAGGACAACAAATGTCCACTCGCGTCGTCCTCTCGCTCCGCCTTCTCTCGCAATTCCTCTTGTTTGGACTTCTATCCTTAGTCCACTCCTCTCCCGCTCTGTCAGCACAAATGCCTGGGCAATCGCCTCCGCTCCCTCATATCTCGGCGAGCAAGGCTCCCGATGGTTTCCAGGCGACCATCGGCGACGAGACCCTGCACGTTTCAGTTTGTGGAGACTCTGTCATCCATGTAACGGCCAGCCCTCATTCGCCCGCCGCGAGCTCGCCAGTTCAGCCCTGGCTCTTGGAGCCCGCTCAATCCTGTCCAGGCGCTCCTTTTCAGTTCGCTCAGACCGCCGACACCGTGACATTAACGACCGCCACGCTCCAACTGGATTTCTCTCTGAAGTGGGGCAATTTGACCTACCGCGACTCTCAGCACGTTGTTCTGCTCCGCGAAGGCAATGCCGTGCCACGCACCTATGAATCTGCCGAGGTCAACGGAGAAAAAACTTACCATGTGACCGATCGCTTCTCGCCAGATGCCATCGAGGCCTTTTACGGCCTGGGCCAGCACCAGAGCGGCATGTTCAATTACCGCGGCAGCACCGTCGAGCTTGGCCAAAACAATACCGATGTGGCCATTCCGCTCTTGGTCTCTAGCAAAGGCTACGCAATCCTCTGGAACTCGGCCTCTCTTACGTATGCGGACAATCGATTCCCCCTTGAATTCCACTTCACATCTCTCGCAGGCGATGCCGTTGATTATTACTTTCTCTACGGCCCGGAGATGGACCAGATCATTCACCACTACCGCACCATGACCGGCCACGCTCCTTTGTTCCCAAAGTGGGCCTACGGCTTCTTCCAATCCAAAGATCGCTACATCTCTCAGGACGAAATTCTCGGTATTGCGCACGAGTACCGCGCCCGGCACATCCCCCTGGATGCGATCGTTCAGGATTGGTTCTGGTGGAAGACGGAAGGGGATCCCGAATTCAACTCCAACTTCTCGGACATCCCTGGAGAACTGAAGACGCTGCATGACGAGCACGTGCATGCCATGCTTTCTGTTTGGGGATTATTTGACCCGGCTTCGAAGAACTTCCAGGAGATGACCGCGAAGCACTTCGATGTGCCGAATGCACACGTTTACGACGCCACCAATCCTGCCGCACGTGACTTCTATTGGAACAATCTCGCCGGCCCTCTCTTCGCACAGGGTTGGGACGCCTTCTGGTTGGACAGCGCGGAACCTGAAGAGTTTTGGCCGCATATGGGTGACGCCATCCTTCGCGACAAACAGCTCTCCATCGGCAGCGGGGCCCGCTACACCAACATCTTCCCGCTCCTCCACACCGGCGGAATCCATGACCATTGGAAGCAGGCCAGCGATCAGAAACGCGTCTTTCTTCTCACGCGCTCCGCTTTTCTTGGTCAGCAACGCAATGGCGCCACCGTCTGGTCCGGCGATGTCTACAGCACCTACTGGGGCTTGCAGCACCAAGTCGCTGCTGGTCTCAATTTCGCTCTCTCGGGTAATCCCTATTGGACCACGGACATTGGTGGCTACTGGCAGCCCTTCGATCGCCCGCCCAATGATCCGGCTTACCAGGAACTCTACACGCGCTGGTTTCAGTTCGGCGTCTTCTGTCCCATCTTCCGCACGCACGGCCACCGCGCCCGCAATGAACTATGGACCTACGAGGCGGTCGCGCCAATCCTCATCAACTTCGACAAGTTGCGCTACCGCCTGATGCCCTACATCTACTCCCTCGCCTGGCAGGTCACCAGCCGGGACTACACCATACAACGCCCGCTCGTCATGGATTGGCGTGGCGATCAGAACACCTGGAACATCGGCGATGAATTCATGTTCGGCCCAGCGATCTTGGTCAGTCCTGTGCTCAAGGAAGGTGCCACGCAACGCTCCGTCTACCTGCCCCCTTCTCCCGCTTGGTATGACTTCTGGTCTGGCACACGAGTACTTGGAGGGCGCGACGTCCAGGCCGAGGCGCCGCTCGATCGTATTCCGCTCTATGTCCGCGGCGGCTCCATTTTGCCTTTGGGCCCGGAGATCGAGTATGCCGACGAAAGCTCCGACCCCATCGAACTCCGCATCTACGCTGGAGCTGACGGCGATTTCCTCCTCTATGAAGATGAAGGCGACAATTACAACTATGAGAAGGGCGCTCACGCCGTGATTCCTATTCACTGGGATGACCGCGGCCGCACCCTCACTCTTAAGCCGCGAGAGGGAACTTTCCCTGGCATGCCCCAAAAGCACACCTTCCACATCGTTTTAGTGCGAGCCGATCATGGTACCGGCGAATCTCCCACCGGCAACCCTGATGCGCTTCTCGACTACTCCGGCACCGAGCAACACAAGTCCCTCCCTTAACACTCGCCCTCCCTCGCCACTCCCCGCTGCAGGAGTGCGGTGGTCCGCGCTCGGGTTCGCGTTTTCTTCAGGGGGTCGGAGCTTCAGCTCCGACATCATGTGCCAGGCTCCAATTGGGCTTCAGCCCCTGAAGACTCCGTTCTTGTCTTCGTAGGGGCGAAGCACCCGCCGAAGGCGGGCGCCCCACGTCCGCACAATCTCTGTGTCTTACCAAATTTGGAGTGCGGCGGCTCGCCGCCGCTTTTATAGCTAAAGGTCCCGCAACCAAAACGTAATTCACCAGCACCCGCCGTCCCCGAGGCGCACTCCCTCCTACCTCCCAAACGTCAAATATCCCGGCCCCACCCGCATCGAATGGTGCCACGCCAAAGGAAACGCCCACCACACCAGCGCCCCCAAAATCGCCTGCCCCAGCGCCAGCGGCAAAATATTCCGTTCGTGCGCAAACAGCCACGCCATCGCCGTCCCGCCCACAAACGTCAGCGGCACCAGCACCGGATTCGGCCAATGCAGCGCCGCAAACAAAACTCCCGCCATCAGCGCCGCCGGCACCGGCTTCTCAAATGCCGCCAGCAAGCGATTCGTCAAAAACGAATTCAGCCCCACCTGCTGCAACACGCAAAACGCCAAATACCCCACAAACTTCCGCGGCTCGCTCAAGTGCGTCGGCAATCGCTGCAGCATCCCCAAAAACAATCCCGCGCCGCAAACCGCCGCGCTCGCCGCCGCAAAAAACACCACCGCTCTTCGCGTCGCCGTCCAAAGATTATCCCCACGCCATCCCATTGTCTTCGGCGTGTCCCGCCGCAACAAGAAACTCGCTACCAGCCACACCAGAAACACCCACCAAGTCGCAGGCATCATCGCCTGCCCCCGCCAGATGTACCATCCCACATACGCGACGAATCCCAACGCTTCAATCAGGCAGGAAACCCGCCGCGCGCCCCAACTCACGCTCAATTCTCCACCGCGGATTCGGCTTCGCCGTGCCGCATTTCGATCATCTTCAGTACACTTTCAAACAGTTTCTCAATCTCCGCCTCCGACGCCAGCTCCGGCGCCAGAAACTCCTTCAAATCAAAGTCCGGAAATCCGCGATTCGTGATTCGCGCCGGCAGCAATTCCCGCAGCTTCGCCGAAGGCACCGCTCCGATCGCCGTGATCTCCTCAAACACCGTCCGGTGCAGCGCCTCCGTAAACAGCTCCGCATCCAGCAATCCCGCCAATTCCACCCGTGTCACCGGCTTCAGCAGCACCGAGCACAACAGCCGCAGCGTCTTCCTCTCCAACTCCTCTTGCTCCACCATCCCCCCAGCCATCTCTCCCCCTTCCCCCATCCACCTTCTTCTTCGCCCCATCCATACTACCAACTCTGCCCCTCCCCGCAGCAACCCTCCATCCCAGACGGTGATTCTTCGCTCTCCCAAATCCTGATTCATTGTCATCCCGAGCGGAGCGAGGGATCTGCTTTCTCCCCCGATTTTGTTTTTGTAGGGTCGAGCGCCACTCGACCCCATCTCGGCAAGGTGTAGAAAAATCGTCATTCCGAACGGAGTCTGCGGAGCGAGGAATCCCTCTTTCTCTTTGTTCTTCTCTGTGCCCTCTGTGTCCCGGCCTCTGTGACCGCCGCCTGCCCCGATCCCGTCGGGGTATTACCGTCCCTCTTCTTTCTCCTCTTCCGCTCCCACTTCAAACACTCTCCCCGCCTTACTTAAAACTGAAAACTTATAACTTAAAACTTTCTTCCCCCGCTCGTTCCTCTCACGCAACTCCATCCAACACCGCCCGCTCGTTCTCAATCACCGCTGCTACTCTTTACCCATGGACTGGTTCATCGAAAACCTCGGTGAATGGAAACCCATCTCCCGCCTCGGCGCCGGCGCCTGGCTCGTTCTCTACGTCCTCTTTCTCTTCTACGCCTACGCCAACGCCCCCAATTTCCTCATCCCCGATTTCGTCAATCTCATGATTCACGAAGCCGGCCATCCCCTCTTCAGCTTCTTCGGCAACACCCTCATGCTTCTCGGCGGCACGCTCCTCGAACTTATCGTTCCCGCCGCCTGCGCCATCTATTTCTTCTTTCAACGCCAGCCCTACGGCGTCGCCTTCTCTTACTTCTGGTTCTTCGAGAATTTCCTCTACATCGGCACCTACATGGCCGACGCTCGCATGGACTCCTTGCCCCTCGTTGGTTCCGAGACCAGCGATTGGCTGCTCCTCTTCGGCCAGTGGAACCTTCTCCTCTACGACCAGAAAATCGGCCACACCTTTCGCTTCCTCGGTTGGCTCGGCATGCTCGCCACCATCGCCTGGCTCGCCTATCGCACCTACCGCAGCGCCCAGCCCCACCTCAAGCCCCTCGAACTCTAGTTCCAGCCCAGGCCTTTAGGTCTCACGCCGTTTCTTGGCTTTCTCTTGCCGTTGTAGGGGCGCAGCATTGCTGCGCCCCTACAACGGCAAGATCTCCGCGTCTTGCCCACTTTGCAGTGCGGCTTGCCCTGAGTTCCTTCGAAGGGCGATTTGTTCACCCTGCTTGCCCCGATCTTCGAGGGGAGTTTCGAAGGGCCGCCGCTTTTACAGAAGCCTACCCTGCCGACTAACCGTAATCCCTCCCCCGCCCACTCCTAATCACCGCGTCTTGTGCCTCTTCCTTCCTCTTTGTCCCGCGTGCCCCCACTGCCTTTGCATCCGCATCCCAACGGTCGCGCTACCCCTCCAAACACACCTCGACTGCGGCCCCATGCCACCTGGGCTTCCCATCTTCTGCAGGAAACTGAAAACTGGGAACTTACAACTGAGAACTTGCAGTGGTGCCGGGGGCCAGAATCGAACTGGCTACGCCCGCCTTTTCAGGGCGGCGCTCTACCAGTGAGCTACCCCGGCACGCAACTCAAATAGTTTAGAGGCCGCTTCTCAGTGTGTCAATTCACCCCGCCGTGCCTCGCGAAAAAAACCGCCGTCTCCGCCCCCAACCCCGCTTTCCTTTACTTTTCCGCCACCGCCGCCAATTCTCGTTTGCGCGCTGCCCCACGCTTATGTTCGACTGAAGTCCATGGCCACCACTCATCCGAAATCTTCCGCCTTCATCCTCGAGCTGAATGGCCTGGCCGTCACAGCCGCTTCCGGCGAAGCCTTGATGAAAGACATCGCCACGCTGCTCCACCAGAAGCTCACCAAATACAATTGGGTTGGCTTCTACATGCTCGAGCACGAACCCGGCGGCGACATCCTCGTCCTCGGCCCCTTCAAGGGCACCATGACGCCCCACATCCGCATCCCTCTCAACCAGGGCATTTGCGGCGCCGCTGCCAGCAGCGGCATGACCATCATCATTAACGACGTCGCCAGCGATCCCCGCTATCTCGCCTGCTCTCTCGAAACCAAATCCGAAATCGTCGTCCCCATCTTCGTCCATGGCAAAGTCGTCGGCGAACTCGACATCGATTCCCACTTCCTCGCCGCCTTTGGCCCCGGCGATCGCATACTCTGCGAACACGCCGCCGCCCTCCTCGGCAAATTCCTCCAATCCCACTCCTAATCCCCCACCGAAGATTTCCACATGTGGCACAGTCACTCCTGACTGTGCTCTTGGGTTTGTCCTCGCTTCTGTAGGGCCGCAGGACGCCTGCGCCCCATGTCCGCACCACCACCGCGTCTTGCCTCCGCTTTTACGGTTTCACCCCATCGCCCAAACAATCCACCGCTAACCGAAGTTCGTCACCAACACTG
>PMES01000098.1 GCA_003154775.1 Acidobacteriota bacterium
AAGCGCAGCGACAAAACTGGGCGACCGGCGTACGCCCGTCCTGTCGCCGGCCTACGATTTTGTGGCAACGCTCCCGTACATTCCCGGCGACACACTCGCCCTGAACTTCGGCGGCAGCCGCAGTCTTGCCGAAATCACACCCGACCAGATGCGCAACTTTGCCGACACGGCAAGAATTCCGGCAAGCCCGCTCTGGCAGATTGCAGTCGAGACCGCAGAGCGCACCGTCGCAGCGTGGAAAACGCTCGAACAGGCGGACCTGCTCCCCAAAGAAATGCGTGCCTCCATCGAAAAACAGATTCTTGCGGTCGCCGCCACTTTAAGATGACGGGAAATGTTCGCGATCTGCGTTTTCACCCTCCTGACGGCGCCAGCATTCACGTGGGGAGCAGCTGCGCCGGACGAACTCGGTGTCTAAGACTTCGGGAGCTTCTCGTTGGCCCGAACAAAAGTGTCGCCCCCTAAGGTGAGTGGGTGCGATTTCCTGGGCAACTTGCAGAGGCCACTAGAGACAGGGCCTTTTGCGAGGGGGCATATGGTTAACAAGAGCAAAAGGCTCCCCGGCGCTGGCGTACTCACGCCCAGTGCATTTCCGATTCTAATGAAGTTTGAAGAGGTCGAAGGTGACGGAGACGTCCTGGCCGTCGGGAGTGAAGACGTGGACTTCGGTGGCGTCCGAAGGGATGTTGCGGGCGTCGTAGTCGAGATAGACCCAGGCACCGATGAGCATGGTGCTGCCATAGCTATCGGAGCTGCCGTACTCGGGCTCGCCGCGCATGGAGCGGGGGTCGATCCAGTCTTGCTTCTGCTTGACGCCGTAACGAAAAGTCTGCCAAAAATCCTCGCTGCGCAAAACGATCCCTTTTTCAGCGCCGCTTTTGCTGGAAGGGCGGACAGCATCAATCTGATTGTAGGTGGGCGTGAATTCGATGTGGACTTCGAGCAGGAGCGAATCACCGCGGCTTTGATAATCGAACCGGGCTTGCTGAGCGCTATAGCCGTTGGTGGTACGGCTGGAAACTTTGACGATTTGCGCCAACGGCGTGAGCACGTGGATCTCGGAGACATAGGGGCCGGATTTGGGAAGAGGGAGATGCCTGGTGTAGGGCTCGAAGAAGGCGCGGGTCTTTTCATCATTGCGCTGGCCGAGGAAGTAGGCTTCGCGCACGGCGGTGTCGGAGAGGTCGGTGTCGTAAGCAAGGAGCGGAGGGAGAGCGAGAACGAAGGCAAGCAGGAGGAGCGGCAACAGACGCGAGAAGCGAAACATGGCTAGAGCCTCACAGGGAGTATAGAACGTGGAAAAGCGGAGCGGCCATAGAAGAACAAGCCGAAGCACCGAAAGTAGATCAACAATGCAGCGGAAGATTGCATGCGGCACTCAGCGCAGAGACGCGAGATCGAACTCGGCTGCGACGGGATCTCCCTCGGGAGGATCAATGGACACGCGGGCGGAGTCAGAAGTGAGGGACTCGGCAAGGAACTCGAGTTGAATGGTTGCGCCGACGAGCGTGCATCCGCTATCCCCACAGAAGTAGATGGGATGGCCAGAGTAGAGGAAAGGCGCGAGAGAATCATCGCCGTTGAAGATCTGGACCCGGAAATCCCGCCAGAAATCGGAAGGCCGCAGGAGATACTCCATTGGAGTGCCAGTGGTGCGAGCGGCGGGATTGCGCATGACATTCGAGTAGCTGTCCGTCAACTGAATCTCAATGACAATTTTCACGGTTTCCACAAGGCTGCGGTGATTGAGTTCGGCCTGCTGGGCACTGTAGCCGTAGGCATGCCGGTCGGATAGTTGGGTGAGCAAGGCATACGGGGTCAAGAACGAGACGGAAAAGATGTATGGCCCGGTCTTGGGCGGGGCGAGGTGTTTCGTGTAGTGGTCCAGGAAACGAGCGAGAGACTCATCGTGCCGCTGGCCCATGAAATAGGCTTGCCGGACGGCGGTGTCCGAGAGCGGCGTATCGAGCGCCACGCATGGGAGCGCCAAGACCGAGGAAATAGCGAGAAGGCAAGAAATGGAGCGGAGCAGGGTAGGCGCCATGGTAAGCCTCTCACTGTTTAGACGTTTCCTGCTGTCCTGGAGGTTTCAGATACGGCGGGGCGTGTTGGGGAAGTCGAGCCAGACTTTTATGCCGCAGAAGTGCGAGCCTTCGGTGCAGATGGGCGTGGCGATGTCGGCGCGAAGGTGGCAAGGCGGGCCGATGTAGCGGGCGAGTTCGGGCTGAACGGCGCGAAGCTCCGCGATTTCGTCCATGGATGCGTTGTAGATCTCTTCCTGGGCGTTGAAGCAGGTGCGCATGGTCCATTTGTGGAGCAGGTGGAGAAGCGAGCCGGTCTCGACGAGGCGAATGGACTTGGCGTTGGGGAGGAGATAAAGAGCGATTTCGGGGGGCACGCCGCGGTCGAGGAGCTGATTCTTGGCGGTCCAGGCATCGTGCATGGCGCGATCGTAGACTTCCCTGGCGCGCGGATTATCCGCGAGAAGCTTCGGGGTGATGTAGTCCGGATCGCGGGTATCGGCGAGAGTGAGAAGCGGGCGCGAGCCGGGGACCATGCGGTGACGCTGATCCTGGCTGTCCGCGGTGTGGCTGATTTTCTTGGCAAAGGTGTAAGTGGCGTGCTGGAGCGCGCGCATCATGGGCGCGTGCACGCCGATATTGATGGTTTCGAGGCGATAGAGATTGCGCGCGGGATTGAGAAGGCGATCGATGGCTTCCGCATCGGGGCAGGCGGCTTCGGTGAGGCCGACGACGGCGCGATAGGATTCGGCCATGACCCGGGCGGCGTTATGGGAGTAGTCGAGGAGGCGGGAAGTTTTGCCGTTGAGCCGGGCGTCGAATTCGCGGGCAAACTCATCCGCCTGCGATTTTGTGGGGATGGCGTCTTTCCATTCAGGAAGTTCCTCGAGAGGCGTGGTGCCGAAGCGATCGAAGAATTGCGGATCGAGTTGACGGACCTGGGCCACCATTTCGCCGATGACGGCGCGGGCCTCGCTGGGCGTGTCCGAAGCCGAGCACATGCGCCAGAGACGATGGAGGACGATGCCGGAGAGGGTGTGAACCATGGTGGTGAAGGCGGCGACGGGGAGGACGTAACGCGCGATTTCGATGGCGCGTTTTTCGGCGGCGCGCTCGATTTTTTGAAGGCGCTTGGGATGAGACATCGAGCCGATATGCCAGATATCGTTCAGAATGGTGCGCGCGTCGGAAACCAGGAGCAAGGAAAGCTCGCGATAGTAGGCCCACGCGCGGACGATGGCGGCTTCGTAAATCTGGCGGGAGCCTTCATCGAAGAAGAGCGAGACGGCGGGAATGTAGGCTTGGGCGCGATCGAGACGGACGTAGCGCTGGCTTTGCTGTTCGGAATTATAGAAGGGGTGGGCGTGGAGGAAGGACCAGACGAATTGACGGCTGACGTTTTCGAGGCCGAACTCGAAGTGGGCGTGCTGGTAGACGGTGTGGTGGCCGCTATAAAAAGTGGCTGCGGCGATGTTGAGGCGCTGCTTGTCGGTGATCTCTTCGGGAGTGATGAGGCGAGAAGAGTAGCAGGTGCGGGCGGCGGCAATGGCGGAATCGAAGGGATGAGAGAAGGCGTTGCGGAGGGTGATGCGAGGGGGCGCTGTCTCCACGGAGTCGGAGGCAGGAACACCATCGAACATGCGAGATTGCGTGGCCACGCTGAGGATTGATTTTACACGGAGTGAGAAAGGCGAGTTGGAGGAAAATGGTCAGGGCGATTTTTGGCGCGGAGTAGAGAAGGAGGCGGACCGGCCAAGGACCGGTCCGCGACGATGCAAGGAGATTTAAGCTTGAGCCGGCTGCTTTTTGGCGGCGGCGTTGGCGGCGGCGTTGGCGTACTTTTTCTGGAAGCGCTCGACGCGGCCAGCGATGTCCACGAGTTTCTGCTTGCCGGTGAAGAAGGGGTGGCAACTGGAGCAGATCTCGACGCGCAGCATGTTGCCCTTGACGGTCGAACGCGTCTGGAAGGTATGCCCGCAAGCGCAATGGACGGTAACGGCGTGGTAATCGGGGTGGATCCCGGGTTTCATGAATTCTCCAATCTATCGTGGCCGGTCTGCGCGGGAACCGGGAAGTGCGGGGTTACAGCCGCGTCGCTAGGTCACGAGACAATCCGTAATTATACGGCAATTCCGCGGGAACGCAAAACCAGCGCATTTCAGGCACTGTCCAGCATTTC
>PMES01000081.1 GCA_003154775.1 Acidobacteriota bacterium
GCGTCGACCCATTGAGACCACCTGGCTAATCGGAAACTGGGCCACTATCGATCCTTCCT
This sequence comes from Acidobacteriota bacterium, assembly GCA_003154775.1. GTDB lineage: Bacteria > Acidobacteriota > Terriglobia > Acidiferrales > UBA7541 > Acidiferrum. The sequence goes on from PMES01000081.1 coordinate 60, forward strand.
ACAGGATGAGAGGAGCGTTGCCCTCGTATTACAATAAATGCTCGCCCATGAGGCAAACTTTTCCTTTGCTTCGCGCATTCCTGTTCGATCTGGACGGCACGCTGATCGACTCGAAGCTGGACCTGGTGACCTCCGTCAACGCCATGCTGTGCCAGATGGGCCGCGCGGAACTCCCTGCGGAAATCGTGGCGACTTACATCGGCCACGGTGCGCCTCAACTGATCGCCAGCGCACTTGGCCCCGGGGCCACCGACGACCAACAGCGCACTGGACTCTCCCTGTTTCTCGCGCACTATCAACTGCACAAGCTGGATGCCACGCGGCCGTATCCCGGCGTCGTGGAAGCCCTCGATGCACTCGCCGCGTATCCTATGTCAGTCTTGACCAACAAGCCCACGAACATGAGCGTTGACATCCTGCAGGGGCTTGGCCTCGCCAAATACTTCCGCTCCATCTATGGCGGAGACAGCTTCGAGAAAAAGAAGCCCGATCCCACCGGCGCTCTCAAAATTCTTCAAGAGCTTGGCGTATCCCCCGCTCAAGCCGCCCTGGTTGGCGATTCCGAAGTGGACACGCAGACCGCCCGCAATGCCGGCACGCTTGCCGTGGCCGTCAACTACGGATTCGGTGTCCACGACCGCGCCGCGCATCCCGCCGACCTCTATCTCGACACCCTCACCGATCTGGCTGGCTTGACCCGCAATCGCCGCGCCTGAAATTCCCGCGCGGACTTTTCTTCACCAGAGCCCTTGCTTTCGCCCACGCGGGTTTGTCAGACTCACCGCGTGCTCATCGGACTGTTTCCTGAACTCGACGCGCCCGGCGGTATCCAACGAGCGGGGTGCCACATGGCGTTCGTTCTTAGCGAATTTGCCGCCTCCCGGCAGATGGAATACCGCATGCTCAGCTTGAACGACACGCAGGAACTGCACCGCATGCGCGTTGGCGATCGCGAATTTGTCTTCACGGGAGCGGCGCGCGGAAAGGCGCGATTTGCCGCAACCGCGCTGCGCGCGACCAGACGGCATCCAAAGCTCGTGCTGGCGGCTCATGTGAATCTGGCGCCGATTGTGCGCGCCATGCAGTTGGCCGCGCCGCGCATGAAGAGCATCGTCTGCACCCACGGCATCGAAGTCTGGGATCCGCTCCCTCCGCTTCGCCGCCGCGCCTTGCGCCACGCCACTTTGGTCCTCGCTCCCAGCCGCGCCACCGCGGACTATGTCGTGTCTCTCCAGGGCGTGGCACGTGAGCGCGTCCGCGTCCTTCCCTGGGGGCTTGATCCGGACTTTGAATCGAAAATCATCGGCGAGCCCGCCGCCACGCTACCAGCGGAATTCCCCTCGGGCCGCGTGGTGCTGACCGTGGGGAGATGGCTGGCGACCGAGCGCTACAAGGGCATGGACACCTTGATGACCGCCCTGCCGCGTTTGTTGCTGCGCTGGCCGGAACTTCAACTGGTGTTCATCGGCGCGGGCGATGATCGCCCGTGGCTGGAAAACATCGCGCGGGACAGCGGCGTGGGCCGGCACGTCCATTTCCTCACCGGCTTGACCTACGGAGAACTCTCCGCCTGCTATGGCGCCTGCGAAATCTTTGCTTTGCCGAGCCGTGGCGAAGGTTTCGGCTTCGTCTATCTGGAGGCCATGGCCCGCGGCAAGCCGGTCATCGGCGGCGCGCATGGCGGCGCTCCCGAAGTCATCCAGGATGGTGTCACGGGCTACGTCGTGCCGCACGGCGATCCCGTGCAATTGGCCACCTCGATCGACGCCCTGCTTTCCAATCCCGAAATGGCGCGGGAGATGGGCGCGCGGGGCCGCGAACGCGTTCACAACGAATTCCGCTTTAGCGTTTTCGCCAAAGCCTTCAAGAAGATTCTCCGCGAACTATGCGAATCCTGAATGTCACCCAGAGTTATGCGCCGTTCTTCGAATTTGGCGGTCCACCCGTAAAGGTGCGCGCGCTCGCTGAAGGGCTCGCCGCTCGTGGACATGCCATAACCGTCCTCACCGCGGACTGGGGGCTGGACCGGCGGCTCCAGCAATTACCGAACGAACCGCACGCCGAGCACGATCCCTTTGGCCGTGAGCTCAAAACCGCCGGCGTCACGGCGATCTATCTGGGCAACTGGCTGCACTATCGCGCGGCAAGTTGGAATCCCGCCCTGCCCCGCTTCCTGCGCGCGCGATTGCAGGAATTTGAAGTCGTCCACATATTTGGGCTGTACGATATGCTCGGCCTTGGCGCCGCCACCGCCTGCCGCGAAAAGAAAATCCCCTATGTCGTCGAGCCCATCGGCATGTTTGTGCCGCGTGTGCGCAACCTCTGGCTGAAGCGCATGTACCACCGCTTCCTCGGGCGCGAAATGCTCGCCGGGGCAAGCGCGATTGTCGCCACCGCCGAACAGGAAAAGTCCGAACTAATCGCCGGTGGCATTCCCAAGGAGAAAATTGTTCTGCGGCGCAATGGTGTCGAAGGCCCACCCGTCCTGCCCGAACGCGGCCGCTTTCGTGAAGCCATGGGCATCCCGCCGGAAGCAAAACTTCTTCTTTTTCTCGGTCGCCTCTCGGAAAAGAAAAGCCCCTATCTCCTCTTGCAAGCTTTTGCGAAGATCGTCGCCTCGGAAACTCACGGGCAACCTCCCGTGCATCTTGCCTTTGTCGGGCCGGATGAAGCCGGCATGCTCGCCAAGCTGAAAAAGATGGCGGCCTCCATCGCCCCTGCAGGTCGCGTCCACTTTTCCCCGGCACTCGCCGACACCTCGAAATGGCAGGCCTATCGTGACGCAGACATTTTCGTGCTGCCTTCACAAAACGAAAATTTCGGCAATACCGCGGCCGAAGCGGTAGCCGCAGGGACGCCCGTGATTGTCACCGATCAATGCGGAATCGCGCCTGTACTTGCCGGCATTGCCGGACTCGTCGTGAAGCACGACGAGATCGCTCTTACGAATGCCCTTCAAGAACTCCTTCACGATGAGACTCTCTACGCCAGACTGCAGGCGGGCTGTCCAACGGTCCTCGACGCCCTGGAGTGGAATCAGCCAATTGAACAAATGGTCAATGTTTATGCGGCTATTGCAGGACACTCCCACTCGTAGGACAATTCCCCCCTTAGCCAGAGGGACGACGAGTGAACCGCCACCGAATCTTTCGCTCGTGCTGGTGGATGTGCAATTTATTGCTCGCCGCAGCAATCCTTGCCACCCTTTGGACCGGGGTGTGGGAATACTCCGTCCGTCAATACTTGAAAGGCTTCTCCGACGCGATCATCCCGGAAGCCACTTCCCCTCAAGAGAAAGCGCAAGCCATTCTCACTTGGATGCTAAACGGCCCGCCGCGCCTGGAAGCCACCCCGGCCGCGCAGCTTTCGCCCCGCGGTCCGGAAGACACCCTCAACTATCGCCAGCTCCTGGAAGTGTGTGGTAGTGCCACGAACGCCTTCCTCAATCTTACCCGGAGCGCGGGCGTCGAATCGCGCCGCCTCCTGCTGCTTACCCCACAGCGCACCGCGAAACACGTGGTCGCCGAAGTCTATATCGATGGACGCTGGGTCATTGTTGACGCAACCTACCGCACGTTTATCAAGGATGCTCACGGCAATTTGCTTACGCGCCGGAACCTCCAGAATCCCGCAATTTTTCGCGAGGCCACCGGCCTGATCCCACGCTACATCCCCGATTACTCTTACGAAAGCTATGCGCATGTGCGACTGGCGGCGCTGCCGCTTCATGGATTTCACATCCGCTGGGTTCTCGACCGTGTCTTCCCGGCTTGGGACGAGTACGTGGACTGGAGCCTTCTGCTGGAGCGCCGCTCTTTCATGTATTTGTTTCTCTCCGTCAACGCCTTTATCTTTCTCCTGCTCCTGCGGGTGTTTCTCGCCTGGCTGGCCGATATTCGCCTGCGGGTGCCGCGTTTCCACCTGCGTGCGAACCTCACCCGCGCAACGGCCGCATTTTTCACCAGTCCGGAGATAAAATAGCCGCGTGTGCGGAATCTGCGGATTCACCTACGCTTCCAACAGCAAAGAAGCCGAGTCTCGCGTGCGAAGCATGGCTGCGGCCATGCGCCATCGTGGTCCCGATGATGACGGTTTCCTTGTCAACGACCCGCGCGCTCCGGGCCTCGCCCTCGGCATGCGCCGCCTCAGCATCATCGACATTGCCGGTGGTCACCAGCCCGTTTGGAACGAATCCGCCAACTTAGCCGTCGTCTTCAACGGCGAGTTGTACAACTACCGCGAATTGCGCGAACGCCTGCTCCTCGCCGGGCATCATTTCGCGACGCAATCCGACACGGAAATTCTCGTTCACGGCTGGGAAGAGTGGGGCGAAGACCTCCTCGGCGAGCTGCGCGGCATGTTCGCATTTGCTCTTCTCGATTTGCGCAAGCACTACGCCACCGTCCCGGTCCTCTTCCTGGCTCGCGACCCGCTGGGCATCAAGCCGCTCTATTACGCACAAACTTCCGAAGGATTTGTGTTCGCCTCGGAATTGCGCGCTCTGCTGGCGGCCGGCACCCTGCCGCGCCAGATTTCCCCCGATGCCCTCACCTCTTATCTTTTATTCGGAAGTGTCTCCGAACCCGTCACCCTGATCGAAAACGCCTTCTCGCTCCCGCCGGGCCATCGCCTGCTTCTTCATCTCCCGGACCGCCGCAAAGTTCCCCGGACGCGGCCCTGGTGGGATTCTCTCCGGAGTTCCGCGGCACGCGACCCCAAGCGCCCGCGTGATTTCTCTTCTGCCGTTCCCCGGGTGCGCGCGCTTTTGGAAGAATCCATCCGCGGGCATCTCCTTGCCGATGTCCCCGTAGGACTTTTTCTATCCAGCGGCTTGGACTCCAGCGCCATCGCTGCCATCGCCGCGCGTCAGCAGCCCGGCATTCGCAGCTTCACGCTCTCTTTTCCCGATACAGCGTACGATGAAGGGCTGCTTGCCTGGGCAGTGGCCAAGCACACAGGCACGCAGCACACCGATGTGCCTATGCACGGCACCGACATGCTGGTCCGCCTGGAGGAAGCCGTTGCGGCCCTCGATCAGCCCACCATGGACGGCATCAACACCTATTTCGTTTCCTGGGCGGCGCGTCAAGTGGGCCTGAAAGTGGCCCTCTCCGGCCTCGGTGGCGACGAACTGTTTGCCGGTTATCAGAGCTTTGCAGACACTCCCAAGCTCGTGCGCATGGACGCCATCGCTCGGTTTGTTCCGGGCGCTTTCCGTCGTGTCAGCTCTCCTCTGGTCGGCACATTCCTGGGACACCGCGGTTCGGCCGATGCCGTTCGAAAGGCCACCAACGCCTGGCTCATGCCGGACGCGCTTCCTCATCCTTATTTCTTCACGCGGCTCCTGTTTCCCCCCTCCGAATTGGCGCGGCTCACCGATCCCCTCTTCCGCAGCAGCACCGTTTCCGCCGATGGCGTTACCCTCGACCCCACCTGGCTCGCTTGGCTCGAACGCGTAGCGGACCAGGCTCATCTCCTCGAACCCATTGCCGGCATCTCCTGGCTCGAATTGCGCACCTACATGACCAACACTCTTCTGCGCGACACCGATTCCGTCAGCATGGACCGCTCGCTGGAAGTGCGTGTGCCCTTGCTGGATACCGCCCTCGTCGAATTCATGTGCGCCCTTCCCGACGTAGCGCGTGTGCAGCCCGGCCGCCACAAAGCGCTGCTCGTCGCCGCCGTGCAGGACCTCCTCCCGCAGGACATCCTGCAACAGAAGAAACGCACCTTCACCCTGCCGTGGGAAGAATGGCTGCGCGGCGCTCTACGGCCGCGCATCGAAGCGAGTTTCGCGAACCTGGCGCCCGCTCTCGCGCCTCATTTGCATACGGCAGGCGTCCGCATGGTATGGGATAATTTTCTGCACGGCCAGACAACGTGGTCCCGCCCGTGGTCGCTTTATGTGCTGAATGAATGGTGCCGCCGGCATTTGTGCTAGCCGTGGACTTCTGCTCCCCGGCTCCGCCCTCGGAAACACGCCGCCAATCGAGGTAAACTGACAACTCGGCTCATGAACATTCTCGGAATCAATGCGTACCACAGCAACGCCTCCGCGGCGTTGGTTTGTGACGGCCGGCTCATTGCCGCCGTCGAAGAAGAACGCTTCAATCGCGTTAAATATGCGGCGGGATTCCCCGTGGCGGCGATTCGCTATTGCCTAAAGGAAGCCGGCCTAACCCTCGCGGATCTCGATCATGTGGCCGTCCCGCGAAATCCTTATGCGCGGCTAGCCACCAAGCTCTTCTATGCCCTGCGCATGCCTTCCTTTGCCCGCGAGCGCATCAGGGTCATCTCGAAATTCACGGGCATTCCCGCGGCGCTCGCTTGGGCCTTTGACAGTGACCCCGCGAAAATAAAAGCCACTTTTCATCGCGTCGAGCACCACCAGGCTCACCTCGCCAGCACTTACTTCGTCTCTCCGTTTGAGCATGCGGCGCTGCTTTCCGTCGACGGCCTCGGTGATTTCGCCAGTTCCATGTGGGGCACTGGCCGCGGCAATCGCATGCACATCGCCGGCGCCATCGCTTTTCCCCACTCCCTCGGCCTGTACTACAGCGCCGTCACGCAATATCTCGGCTTCTTGAAATTCGGCGACGAATACAAAGTGATGGGTCTCGCAGCTTACGGCCAGCCGCAATATCTCGACGCTTTTCGCGATATCGTGCGCTTCAACTCCAACGGCGGCGAGTTCGGGTTCCACCTGGGCCTCGACTATTTCACCCATCACAAGACCGGCCCGGAAATGTCCTGGGCCGAATCGGACAAAACGCCGGTCCTCGGCAAAATGTTCTCTGACGCCATGTCCAGGAAGCTTGGCGGAGCCGCCCGCCTTCCGGAACAACCTCTGGAGCAGCGCCACCGCGATCTCGCGGCCTCGCTGCAGGCGCGCCTTGAAGAAGTCTATCTGGGCATGCTGAAAAAGCTGGCGGCGCAAACGGGCGCGAAGGCCGTGTGCCTCGCGGGCGGCGTGGCGTTCAACTGCGTTGCCAACGGGAAGATCTTTGACACGACACCTTTCGAGCAGGTCTACGTTCATCCCGCCGCGGGCGATGCCGGGCTCGCGGTGGGCGCAGCCTACTTCGTCTGGCACCAACTCCTCGGTAAACCTCGCTCGTTCGTAATGGATCATGCCTATTGGGGCCCGGACTACACGCCCGCGGAAATCCGCGCCGCCATTCAGGGCAGTCTGGTTTCTCAAGGCGGCTACACGATCTCGGAACTACCTGAGCCGGAGCTCTTGCGCCGCACGGCCGCCATCATCGCGGAAGGAAAAATTCTCGGCTGGTATCAAGGGCGCGCGGAATGGGGCCCGCGGGCGCTCGGCAACCGCAGCATTGTCGCCGATCCTCGCCGCCCGGAAATGAAGGAAACTCTGAATCGCCGGATCAAGCACCGCGAAATCTTCCGCCCCTTCGCTCCCTCCATCCTTGCGGAAAAAACCGGCGAGTGGTTCACCAAGTCCCACCCTTCCCCGTTCATGAATCTGGCCTATCCGGTGCATGCCGACAAACGCGACAAAATCCCTGCGCCTACTCACGTTGACGGCACGGGGCGCCTGCAAACCGTGACCCGCGAAGCAAATCCGCGCTATCACGCCCTCATCAGCGAATTCGCGCGCCAAACCGGCGTGCCCGTGGTTTTAAACACCTCGTTCAACGACAACGAGCCCATCGTCTGCCGCCCCGAAGAAGCCCTGGATTGTTTCGTGCGAACTCAGATGGACGCACTCGTACTCGGCGACATCCTCATCACGCGTCCATGAATCCGCGCATCCGGCCGCCAAGGTCGCCGCGAAAATTCTGAGGGAATTGCTCCGCAAGATGCTCGCCGGGTGTACTTCACTTTCGCGCCGCTACCGCCCCTTCCACCTTCAGCGTAATTTTGGGCGGATGCAACAGCGTGTTGTGCACCAGGCAGTGCTCCACCGCCTCTTCCAGTCCTTGGCGATGTTTCTTCGTCAACTCGACCGGCGCGTCCACTTCGATCACGAAATTGGTCATTCGCGCCACCGGGTCCTTCACTTTTTCGCAGGTCACCCGGACGCGCGTTCCCTCCGTTGCCAGCTTGTTCTTGCGCAGATATTGCGCCGCATAATAACCGGCGCACGAGCCCAGCGACGCCAGCAGCAATTCCGGTGGCGTCATGCCTTCGTCGAAGCCGCCGCTTTCCAGTGGCTGGTCGCTCACGATCGCGTGGCCTCGCGTCTTGATCTCGAATTGCACCGAGCCCAGGTGTTCCACGCTCATTTCCATGGATGCCTCCGTTCTGGAGCGAACCCGGGCGCGCATTGGGGCGTTTTGGAAGGTGTGCCGCGGGCAGGAACTTCTCGTCGTACGTATAACAGAACGCGATGTTGCCGCCAATTCTTTTCGGGAAGGTACGAGTTCTCTCTTGCCCTAAGCGGGTTAAAAAGTTTGCGCCTGGTCTTCGGATTCAAAGGTGGGAATGGCTTCGACGAGGCGCGTGACCGTGAGGGCGTCGCGGACGCGGCCCTGGCCTATCACGAGGTGCAAACCGCCGCCGAGGCGCGCCAGGGAGATGGAGAGTTTCACCAGGACGGAGATGCCGGAGCTGTCAATCTGGGGAATGTCGTCGAGGTTGACGACGATTTTGCGGGCACCCTGCTGGACCAGATTCTGCACGAATTCGAGCAAACGCTCGCTGGGATCGCCGATGGTGAGGCGGCCATGCACGCCGACGTAGTGGATTCCGGCGGCTTCACGCACGGAGACTTCCAAGGGTGGATGCAGGGTCATGCGATGTTCCCCTCAGCGAATTCCAAGAGACGCTGGCTCGCCGCAAGGCAGTGACAGCAATAGTGGCTGTTGCATTATACGATGATAGGCATGGAGTACAAGTCGCGGGAGTGGGCCAAGAGGCATGCCTGGAGAGTTGCGCCGGAACAGGCCCGGGCGATCCAGGAGGAGTTGCGAAAAGAGTGGGAAGGGGCAGACCGCTTGCCGGAGCTTCGGACGGTTGCGGGACTTGACGCGGCGTTTGTGCTCAGAGGCTCGCAGGCGCTGAAGAATCGCAGGGGCCGATGGAATGCGTTGCGGGAGGCCAACCGGGCGATAGGCTGCGTGGTGATGTACCGCTTTCCGGAAATGGAAGAGGTTGAGCGGGCGAGCGCGGTGGTGCCATTGCAATTTCCGTATATTCCCGGGCTGCTGAGTTTCCGTGAGATTCCGGCGCTGCTGGCGGCTTTGCGAAAGCTCCGGAAACTGCCGGATCTGTTGTTTTGCGACGGGCAGGGATACGCGCACCCGCGGCGATTTGGGCTGGCATGCCATTTGGGAGTGCTGCTGGACCGGCCGACGATCGGCTGCGCCAAGAGCCTGCTGGTGGGTACGCACGGAGAGCTGGGAGAAAAGGCGGGTAGCTGGGCGCCAATAGTGGACGGGAGGGCAAAGGGAGAGAGAATTGGAGCCGTGGTGCGGACGCGAAAGGGAGTGCGGCCGATTTATGTGTCGCAGGGCCACCGGGTCAGCCTGGAGACGGCCGTCCGATTGACGTTGCAGGTTGCGGACGGTGTGCGTATCCCGAGGCCTACACGCGAGGCGGATGCGTTCGCCAGCGAAAGAAAACAAAGGTTCTTGCGGGAGCATGTATGAGAAAAACGAATTGGGACCAGCAAAATTTCGCACGCCCTAGCGGTGGCCGGGTGGGTATAATCGGCGCTATATCCTGGTAAGTCCCCAAGACAAGAAGTGAGCGACCCTGAGCAGCCAGTCCTCAATCTTTTCGCAGCGGAGAGTTCGATGAAGTGGAAGGGCGTAGTGTGTTGTTGCCTGATGACCCTGCTGCTGACCGCGTTTCCTCTTCTGGCCCAGCAATCGCAAGTCCCCGCAACGCCCCCCGCCCCCACCGCAATCGCCGCCACCTCGGAAGTTCCCAAAGCCGTCGCCGAACGGTTGAATCAATTGGAGCATAAGGTGGCGGCGGCGCAGTCGTCGGCGGACAACGCGTGGATGCTGGTGAGCGCGGCGCTGGTGTTGCTGATGACCGGGCCGGGGCTAGCGCTGTTTTACGGCGGGTTGGTGCGGCAGAAGAACGTGCTGGCGATCATGATGCAAAGTTTTGCGTTGATGGCGTTGATCACGGTGCTGTGGGCGCTTGTGGGCTACAGCTTGTGCTTCGGCGGCAGCGGGCCGGTGATCGGCAATTTCGAGCATGCGTTTCTGCGGGGCGTCGGAGTAACGCCGAACGCGGATTATGCCGGCACGATCCCGCAGACGACCTTCATGATTTACCAGTTGATGTTTGCGATCATCACGCCGGCGCTGATTACGGGAGCGACCGCGGAACGCATGAAATTTTCCGGCACGGTGCTGTTCATGACGCTGTGGTTTCTGGTGGTGTACGCGCCGATGGCGCACATGGTGTGGGGCAAGGGCGGGATGTTGAACGCCGTGGGGGGACGATTCCCGACGCTGGATTTTGCAGGCGGCACGGTGGTGCATGTCACGTCGGGGGTTTCCGCGCTGGTTTGTGCGCTGTATCTGGGAAAGCGCGTAGGCTACCCGAAACAGCCGATGCCGCCGCACAGCCTGGTGTTGAGCTTTGTTGGTGCGTGTATGTTGTGGGTTGGATGGTTCGGATTCAATGCGGGCAGCGCGCTGGCTTCGAACGGTTTGGCGTCAAGCGCGTTCGTGGCCACGCAGTTCGGAGCGGCTGCAGCGGCGCTGGGATGGAGCCTGGCGGAATGGCTGAAGAATGGAAGAGCCAGCGCGCTGGGAGCGATTTCCGGAGCGGTGGCGGGGCTGGTGGCGATTACGCCCGCGGCGGGATTTGTCGGACCCATGCCGGCGCTGGCGATTGGATTTATTGCCGGGGTGTTCTGCTTCTGGATGGTGACGCGGTTCAAGGCGATGTTCCGCTATGATGACGCGCTGGATGCGTTTGGGGTGCACGGCGCGGGAGGAACAATCGGCGCGTTGCTGACGGGCGTGTTCGCGCAAGCAGCTTTCAACCCGATTTTCGGCGCAGGGAAACCTGTGGGCGGTTTGGATGGGCGGTGGGCACAGGTGTGCAACCAGTTGGTGGGCGTATTAATTGCGTGGACGATCGCGGCAGTCGGCACGATTGTATTGTTGAAGCTGGTGGATCTGCTGACGGGCCTGCGCGTCCATGAAGAGCACGAGATTGCCGGTCTAGACATCTCGCTGCACGGCGAAGAAGGATATAACCTGGAAAGCTGAAGGGGAGGCCGAAAGCCTTCCTGAGACGTGGCGGGAGCGGAAACTCGTATGATGAAAATTGAAGCGATCATTCAGCCGTCGCGGTTGGAATCGGTGAAAGAGGCCTTGCTGGAAATCGGCATCGAGGGGATCACGGTGACCGAGGTGCGGGGCCACGGCCGCCAAAAGGGCCACACGGAGGTGTACCGCGGCCGGGAATACACGGTGGATCTACTGCCGAAGATCAAGTTGGAGATGGTGATGGCGGATGGGCTGGTGAATCGCGCGGTGGAAGCAATTCTGAAAAGTGCGAAGACAGGCAAAATCGGAGACGGTAAAATATTCCTATCGAGGATCGAGGAAGCGATCCGGATTCGGAATGAGGAACGCGGCGAGGGCGTGCTCTAGGCATGACGATGGCCTTCCCCCGCTCAGGTCTAGAAGCCGGCTTTCGGCCGAACAAGAAAATGACAGACCCGGTAAGCTCGTTCTCAGTGCTGGGGCCGCAGTGCGACGCCCAGCGTGAGCGGATTCGCAAGCTGTTTGATAACGGTGCCAGCGCGCAAGACACGCTGCGGCAGTTGTGTGAACTGGCGGACGGCACGATCCAGCAGGTTTTTACGGAACTCTTGCGGGTTCGCCAAACGCCGGTGCAGGGGTTCTGCCTGCTGGCGCTTGGCGGCTACGGCCGCGAGATGCTGTTTCCCTACTCGGACCTCGACCTGCTGTTTCTCTTTGGGAACGATAAATCGGAGGAAGAGTTTAGGCCGCTGATCGCGGAGTTTTCGCGGACGCTGTGGGACTTGGGATTTCGCGTGAGTTCGGCGGGGCGCACGCTGGACGAGTGCCGGCGGATCGAAGAAGACAACGCGGAATTCCACCTGGCCATGCTGGACCGGCGCTTCCTGGATGGCAACGCTTCGCTCTTTGAAAAACTGGACGCGAAAGTGATGTCTGGCCCGGAAAAGCAGGCGCGGCCGTTTCTGCTGACCGAATTGCAGCGGCTGACGCGAGACCGGCTGAACCGTTACGGAAACACCATTTTTCACCTGGAGCCGAATGTCAAGGAGGCGCCAGGTGGCCTGCGCGACTACCACGCCACACTGTGGATGCGGCAACTTGCGGGCGACCGCCGCGATCCGCGCATCAGCCCCGTGAACGAGGACGAACTGACGCGCAATGCGGTGGAGTTTCTGAGCGCCATCCGTTGCTTTCTGCATTACAGCAACGCGCGAAACGACAACACACTGACGTACGAATTGCAGGCGGGGGCGGCGGAGCGCTCGCTGGGCATTGACGACAATCTGCGACGCAATGCAGCCGAATGGATGCGCCTGTATTTCCGGCACGCGCGCACGCTGAACCGGCAATTGCTGCGCTACATGGAGCAGCGGCCGCAAACCACGATGACGCTGCGGCAACGGCTGGTGAATGCAACGCTGGGAGCGCGGCAGGAAGGCACGAATGGAAAGCCCTTCATGGTGCGCGATGGATTGCTGGAACTGACGAATGAGCAGGCGTATGCCGATCGCAACGTGACTTATGCACTGTTGACCGAGGCGTCGCGAACGGGAATACCGGTAAGCCGCGAGGCCGAGCGCAGCATCGCCTACATCATGACGCATCCCGAATTGCCGCAGCGGAATTCGCGGATTGCTTGGCCGGTGCTGAGCGAGATTCTGGGCGCGGATTACCCGGGGATGGCGTTGCGGCCCATGCACCGGCTGGGAATGCTGATTGAAGTGCTGCCGGAATTCCGCACCATCGATTCGTTGGTGGTGCGCGACTTTTATCACCGCTACACGGTGGACGAACATTCGCTGCGCACGATCGAGCACCTGCAGGAGCTGGCGGAGCCGCCGGATTCGCGCGGCGCGCACTTCACGCAGCTGTGGCGCACGGTGGACCGCCGCGACCTCTTGATTCTTTCCCTGCTGCTGCATGACGTAGGCAAAGGCATGCCGGTGGAAAATCACGTTGTGGGTAGTCTGCAGGCGCTGGAAATCGCCGCCGACCGGCTGAGACTCGAGCCGGAAGAGAAAGCGGAAGTTCACTTTCTGATTGAGCACCATCTGGACATGTCCGCGACGGTGCAGCGCCGCGACATTTTCGATCCCGCCACGGTTTCGGCGTTTGCCACGAATGTGGTCACGCATGAACGGTTGCAGCGCTTGTGCCTCTTGACCTACGCGGACATCCACGCGGTGAACCCGGAAGCGCTCACGCCCTGGAAAGCGGAAATGCTGTGGCGCCTGTTCGTTTCGACCTCAAATTTCTTCAGCCGGACGCTGGACCGCGACCGGCTGCACGCTTCCGACGAAGCGATCCTGCTGGAACAAGTGCGGCAACTGGCGCTGGGTGCCTCAAAGGCGGATATAGAGCGGTTCCTCGAAGGATTCCCGCGGCGCTACCTGGCGATGCACTCGCCGGTGGAAATTGCGGCGCACTTTGCGTTGTACCGGAAACTGGGCGCGGAACCCGTGCAGACGGATGTCAAGGCGACGCACCACGCGTATACACTGACGCTGCTATCGGCGGACCGGCCGGCGCTGTTCGCGGCGATTGCGGGGGTGCTGGCGGCGTGGGGCATGAACATCGTGAAGGCCGACGCCTTTGCGAACGCCGCCGGGGTTGTGCTGGATACGTTCAACTTCGTGGACCTGCACCGCACGCTGGAGCTGAATCCTGGGGAAATTGCGCGGTTCCAACAGAGCATCGCGGACATCGTCAACGGGAAACAGGCGCTGGAGCCGCTGTTGAAGGGAAGATTGGCGGCGGCGCTGGCGCGTCCGCCGAAGGTCGCTGTGCCAACGACCCTGATTTTCGACGATGCATCGTCGGATCAGTGCACGCTGATGGAAATCGTGACGCAGGACCGGCCGGGGCTGTTGTATGGCATTGGGTCGGCATTGTCGCGGCTGGGCTGCAACATTGAAGTGGCGCTGATCGATACGGAAGGCCAGAAGGCGATTGACGTGTTTTATCTTACCGGACAAGGGAAGAAGCTCGCGCCGCAGAAACAGGAATTGCTGCGGGAAGTTCTGAACGCAACGTTATCGTGATCCGCCGCACTGAAATACGCGCAGTAAATATCAGAAAAAACTGACTGGACGTTGAGACCCCGCCGAGAGGGGACGCAGTCCCATTGAGGTTCGGGTTAGAAGTGCTGTGGCCCTGAAAAGGCGGAGGGGCGCTGGGTGTTGATCCGGCTCAGGCCATCAGCTCGCGGACTTTGGCGACGAGTTGTGCGGAATCGTACACGGGCTTTTCGAGGTAGCCATCGGCGCCAGAAGATTCGAGGAGGCGATCGCGGTCGCCGCTCATCGCATGAGCGGTGGCGAGAAGGATGGGGAGTCGGCGGGGGGATTTTTCCTTGAGAATGCGGCAGAGTTCGACCCCGTTGACGTTACGGCCATCCCATTCAGCATTGGTCAGAGAGACATCGAGCAGGACGAGGTCAACTCCGCCTGCGGCGACTTCGCCAAGGATGCTGGGCACATCTTCGGTAACGAGACAGGAAAAACCGCCGGCACGTTCCAGCGCCACCTGGAAAAACTTGGCGACCAGGGCGTTATCCTCGATGATGATGATGCGCTGCTTTCCTCTCTGCGGGGCGGGCTGAATCATGCGGGCTGGGCCTCCGACGGTTGCCCATGCGAGGCCAGCGGAAGCGTGAACCAGGCGATGGAGCCATGGCCGTTGGAGCCGCCTTCCAAACCGATTTTGCCGTGCATCATTTCGACTAGGCGTTTGGCAATGGCCAAGCCGAGGCCGGACCCGGGAATTCCGCGCAACGACGCGGGATCTTGGCGCACGAATTTTTCGAAGATGGAACCGCGCCTTTCCATCGGAACGCCAATGCCGGTGTCTTCAATTTCGATGCGCAGGAAGCCTTGCGCGTGGTCGGCGGAGGCACGAATCGTTACTCCTCCGCTGGGAGTGAATTTCACGGCATTGAAGAGCAGGTTCAGCAGCACCTGGCGAAAACGGATTTCGTCGCCCCGCACCTGCGGGAGTTGCTCCTCCAGTGTTTCGTCAACGAGCCGCAAATTACGGGAAGCCGCCTGGACAGCGACGCACTGGAGCGCCCATACCAGGCAAAGCTGACGGTGCTGCACGCGGTGGAGGAAAAAGGCGATCCCTCGCAAGGGGGGCACGAAATTGTGCGAGATTTCCTGGTCAACCGGCTGAAAAAGGTAATGCCAGCGGCCTGCAAGAATAGCTGCGAGCCGAAGTTTCTGGTGCGGTTTGGTGAAGCGGCACACGAAATGTTGCGAACGGCAATGGAGCAAGACGCAGATCTGCTCGTATTAGGCTTGCGGGGCAGTCCAAAAGTTGCGGGGCAACTGCCTTCGGCGACCGCCTACGAGCTGGTGCGCCAAGCGCCCTGCCCCGTACTCACGCTGAGATCATAAACAAGTGCAGGGGTGGAAAGAAACAGGGAGAGCGAACGCAAGCTAAGGAGTTTCGGCAATTTCGAACGGATCGAGGGGCACGCCTGCTAACCACGCAAACGTTCAAGATGGCGCCCCATCAGAGGATCAGGCGGCTAGAAGTTATCTCATAAACACTTTGAAGTCATTTAGTGCTCGTGGGTTATGCAAACTAGCGTAAATCAGGAGCATGGACCTAACCGAGGCGCAGTGGGAGAAGCTCAAACCCCAACTTGCTCCGAAACGACGTCCCGACGGTCGAGGTCGGCCTTGGCGCGATACGCGAGCCGTGCTGAACGGGATTCTTTGGGTTTTGCGCACCGGCGCTCCTTGGCACGATCTGCCCGACCGCTATCCACCCTATCAAACCTGCCATCGCCGCTTCCAACAGTGGCAGCGCGACGGCACGCTGACTCGGCTGTTGCACGCGCTGGCCGAAGACCTGCGAGCGCGCGGCAAGCTGGATCTGTCGGAGACCTTCATCGACGCCAGCTTCAGTTCGGCGAAAAAGGGGGCGCTGCTGGCGGCCCGACTCGCCGAGGAAAAGGCAGTAAAATCATGGCGATTGCAGACCGCCATGGTCTTCCTACTGCCTGCAGCATCGCCAGCGCTTCGCCGCATGAAACGAAACTCGTCGAAGCCACCGTCGAGCAGCGCTTCACGCGAGCCAAACCAAAACGAATGATCGGCGACCGTGCCTACGACTGCGATCCGTTGGACCAGCGCCTCCGGCAAAAACACCGCATCCAGCTCATCGCGCCGCACAAATACAATCGCCGCCGTAAGAGCACCCAGGACGGCCGTGAACTGCGCCGCTACTGCCGTCGCTGGAAAATCGGCGTGTCCAGCCAAGGGCACATCAACCAGTCGGTGGAAGTCCGACCGAGGCTAAACACGGCGTCCTAAGTAATTGCGCATAAGCGACGCAAGGTAATGTTGCCGCGTACCCACTGCGTGAATTGGGCCTCGACGGAATTGACGACCTCGCTGAGTACCGGGAAGTATCGGTTGTGTAAGCATTTTCGCCGGGTAAGCTTGCAAACCCGTTCGATCGGGTTGAGATCTGGGCTGTACGGCGGCAGATAGTCGAGGACGAATCTGTCCGCGTGTTCCTCCCGCCAGTTTCGATGAAGCCGGGCATGGTGATACCGGGCATTGTCGGTGATCACGACGACCCGTCGCGGTCCAGTGGTGCTGGTGCGGTAGAGGGCTTTCAGGAAGACAAAGAAGGTGGCGCCGTTGAACTTGTCCGTCTCGCGATGGAAGAAGAACTTGCCGTCGCGAAGCCGTACGGCACCAAAGTAGCCTACGCCGCGGCGAGTGGGATGATGTAGCAAAATCGGGTCCTTTGTCTCCGGCGGAATCCACATCTGACAGCGCGAACCATGTTGCTGAAAATGCACCTCGTCGGTCGCCCACAGGTCTACGTTCGGATCTGCCATTAGGGCCTGGAGTTTTTTTTATGCGCCTTCTGTCGTTCCGGGTTCGCCTGCGCCACCAGAGGACGCGGCTTGCGCAAACGGAATCCCAATTGTCGAAATAGTCTTTGGCACTGGCGCACTCCCAAGCGCGCTCCATACTGTCGTTCGATCCATGCGGCCAAGGTCTTGCCGTCCCATAAATTGCCGCCCATGCCTACCTCGCTCGGCGTCTTCCGAAGAACGGCATCGACCTTCCCCAATTGCTTCGGGCTCAGCCGACGTGGACGACCAGGGCGTTCACCCTCCTGCAGACCCGCCAACCCCTCCTCTTCGAAACGCCGCACCCAGTATTCGACCGAGCGGGGAGCATCGCCCAGCAAACCAGCGACTTCCGGGCAGGTTAAGCCTTGAGCAACCAAGAGCACACCATGCAAGCGGTGATCGTAGCGTGATTCTCCGCATCGTCGAATCTCGTCGTGCAGCCCGAGAACCACAGTTGCGGAGTCGGCAACACGAAGTGCTTTCCTGCCCCCATGAAAACATAATCTCTCGACATACGCAATTACTTATGTCGCTGCGTTTAGCGATGAAACTGGCGCAAGC
>PMES01000072.1 GCA_003154775.1 Acidobacteriota bacterium
TCGACCGTCTGAGCCCGCACGAACAACCAGGTGCGGACCGAGGAGTCCGCCAGATTCAGGCGATGAATCAGGAAGCGATTGATGTCGGTCCAATAGACAGCGTTGTGCGCGGCGTGCCAGACGGCGCCTTCGCCGCAGACGTCGCCCGTGGGCGCAACACAAACTGGTTCCCCGATCATTGCACTCCGATCCCTGCGAGCAATCCGCCGTCGACCAGGTAGTCTCCGCCCGTGCAGAATGTGGATCGATCGGACAGAAGAAACGCCGCCAGCTCGGCGACTTCCTCGACGGTGCCAACGCGACCGAGCGGATGTGCCGCCCCGAACCTCTCGACGACCGCATCGACGGGCAGGTCCGGCGAAAAATGCGCGGCGGAGCGTTCGAGCATGGGTGTGCGAATGGATCCCGGGCTGATGGAATTGACACGAATGCGATCGCCCGCGTGGTCCAGGGCGAGAGAGCGCGTCAGGCTAAGAAGACCGCCCTTCGAAGCCGTGTAGGCGGCAACCCCGCGCTGGCAAGCGTGCCCTTGCACGGACGCGACAACCACGATCGAGCCGCCGCCGCGTTTTATCATTTCCGGAATACCGAAATGCGAGAGGAGATACACGCCTCCAAGATTCACCGCCATGCAACGGTTCCATGTTTCCGACTCCGTTTCCACGGTATTCCCAAATGGATGAATGGCGGCGGAATTTGCGATGAAATCGAGCCCGCCAAATTGCGCGGCGGCTTTGGCAACCACCGCTTGCACCTGCTCCGGCAGGCTCACATCGCACTGCTCAACGCGGAGCGCATAGCCCTTCGCATCGGATTCCTGTTGAAGTTCGCGGTTCGCGGCTGCGTCTATGCCACAGGCCATGACGCTCGCGCCGCCCGAGGCAAGCCTCATCGCGATGGCCCGGCCAATCCCGGTGGTGCCAGTGACGATGGCAACCTTATGTTCAAATTCCTTCATGGATGAATGCTCTCTTTATCTTTTCTTGGATGCGATTTCAACCGGTTGCGAAAGAATCCTATTCCCACCATTGTCCTCAAGGAGGCAGCGAAAAGCCGTGAGGAGTTTACTCCTCCTGTTGCGATAGGGAAACGGCCAGTTTCCTCGGATCTATGCGGGATTCGAATGGCAAGAGACATGCTTGAAAGCTCAGTCGGCAAATTCTGGGTTAGCGTACCTCAAGCCTTCCACCATGCCACGCAATTCGGCGAGCCCCTTCAAGCGGCCGACATAGGAGTAGCCCGGGTTGGTTTTCTTGTTGATGTCGTCGGCGAGCAGATGTCCATGATCGGGCCGCATGGGAATTTCATGATCCTCTCGGCTGGCGCGCCGCCGGCGCGATTCCTCACCAAGCAATGCGCGGATTACGCCTACCATATCCGAACTGCCGTGAAGATGCTCGGCTTCATGGAATGAGCCATCCGTTTCGCGAACGACCTGACGAAGATGCGCGAAATGAATGCGCGAAGCGAATTCGCCGGCCATCGCAAGCAAATCATTGTCCGCGCGGGCGCCATAAGAGCCCACGCAAAATGTGAGGCCGTTAGCAGGGCTGCCAACGCCTGCAAGGATTGATCGCGCATCGCCGGCCGTCGAAACAACGCGAGGCAGGCCGAAGAGCGGCCACGGCGGGTCGTCCGGGTGAATCGCGAGCCGGAGTCCGAGCTCTTCCGCCACGGGCACGACTTCCTGCAGAAAGGCGAGGAGGGCGGAACGGAGATCGCCGGGCGTGGCTCCTTCCCACTCCGCGCGCGATTCGCGAAATAACTGCCGGTTGTAGGACGATTCCGCGCCGGGAAGTCCCGCGAGGATGGCGTGCTCGAGTTCGTCTTGCTGCGCCTCAGACATCGAGTCGAAGCGGGCACGGGCGGCAGCGAGGCGCTCGGGCGTGTAATCGAGTTCGGCACCCGTGCGCTCGAGGAGGAACAGGTCGTAGGCCGCGAAATCTACGGCATCAAATCGCAGCGCGTAGCCCGTGCTGGGCAGGCGCCACTTCAAATTCGTCCGCGTCCAGTCGACGAGCGGCATGAAGTTATAGCAAACGACCGGTACGCCTGCCTTGGCGATGGCGGCGAGAGAATCTTTCCAGGCAGCGATGTACTGGCAATACGGCCCTGAGCGGAGCTTGATGGAATTGTGAACCGGGATGCTTTCGACGACGGACCAGACGAGGCCCGCGGACTCGATTTCCGCTTTGCGCTTGAGGACTTCGTCGAGAGGCCAAGTCTCGCCGCGGTAGATGTGATGCAGGGCGGAGACGATGCCCGTCGCGCCCGCTTGCTTGATTTGATCGAGTGAAATCAAGTCTTGAGGGCCGAACCATCGCCATGTTTCTTTCATGCCCGTATCGTATTACATTTTGACGCGCCGTTCGCACGCCCATCGGCAATTTCGATGTGCATTCATTTTGGCAAATACAATGGAGCGCAGTGAAAAGGAATCCTCGTCAACCTTCTCCAATTCAAGAGCGCGTGTGCTTAACCAGGGACACCTCATCCGTTTTCACATCTCGCCCGACGCGGCCGGCAAGCAGAAAAGAGAGCTGCGGCATATTGCCGCGCGCTAGAGATTCCGGCGCCAGAATTCGCGCATGGTGCGGAAGAGATGGATGGTGGCGGGCGGATCGGTGATGCCGTGTTTGCGCATGGGATAGATCATCACTTCATAGAGAATATCTTTCGCGATGAGCTCATTAAGGAAGGCCTGCTCATTCTGTGGATGTACGTTGTCGTCGTAGGTGCCGAAAGCGACCATCAGTTGGCCGGAGAGATCGCCGGCATGCTTGACCAGCGACGTGCGGTCGTAAGCCTCGGCATTCTGGGAAGGAAGGCCCATCAGGGATTCGGCCCATTTGGAATCGTAGTAGTGCCAATCGGTCACCGGCGCGACAGAGATCCCCGCCTTGAATTCCTTGGAACGCGTCATCAGATTCAGCGTCATGGTGCCGCCGCCGCTCCAGCCCCAAACACCGAAGCGTGAGGCATCCACCCAGGGCTGAGACTTGAACCAACGAACCCCGGCGAGAAGGTCGTCGCTTTCCGAGGCGGCGGGGTTGGCAGCGATGGTGTTTTCGAGTTTTTTGCTGATGCCGGTGGCGGCGCGATTGTCGATATACATCACGACAAAACCATCCTGGAGAAGGAGCTGGTTGTAGAGGCTCATCTCGGCGCTCCACTCGTTCACGACATTGGGAGCCGAAGGACCGCCGTAAACATACAGGATCACGGGGTATTTGCGGGCGGGGTCAAAATTCCTTGGCTTCCAGATTTCCGTGGGCATGGGAAAACCGTCGGCGGCGGGAACGGTGAGAAATTCGGAGTACTGGATTCCTTCGGGAAGCAGCTCCGGGCGAGGTGCCGCAAGAGTTTGCAGAAGCTTACCCTCGGCGGCATGAAGCTGCAGGGAAGGCAGGGTGCGGTTGTTGGAGAAACTGTCGAAATAGAATTTCGCGTTGGGAGACATCGAAATGGCATGGGCGCCGGACTCGGCGGAAAGACGCGTGAGGCCGGAGCCGTCGCTTTTCACGCGGTAGAGGTTGCGCTCGATGGAGGAATCTTTGAGCGCGGTAAAGTAGATCCAATCATTTTCGGAATCAATGCCGGCAACCGCCTGGCGGACCCAGAAAACGCCGCCCGAGGAGGCCATGGCCCAGTTGCCATTGGTGATTTGGTTGACAAGGGTGCCGTCCATGGTGAAGCGGTAGAGATGCATGAAGCCGTCGCGCTCGGAAGCCCATAGAAAGTAACGGCCGCCGGGAAGGAAGTGGAGGTCGTCGGTAACGTTCACCCAGGCGGGATCGGTTTCCGTGAGGATGTGCTTGCGTTCGCCAGTCTTGACATTAATGAAGTCCAGGCGATTCTCCTTCTGTGAGCGGGGCATGGTCTGGATACTGAGGCGTTCGGAATCCGGCAGCCACTTTACGCGCTGAATCCACTCGAATGGTTCCGCGCCAAGATTGACCCAGCGGGTTTGCGGGTTGAAGACATCGGTAACGCCGACGCGGACACGGGGATTTTTTTCGCCGGGTTTCGGATAACGCTGATGAATGATGCGTTCATCGACGGGCTGAAAATCGACAAAGGTACTGTCGGCAACTTCGGTTACGTCCGTCTGTAGAAAGGCGATGGCACGGGAGTCGGGCGACCACCAGTAGCCGATATCGCGGCGGCCGAAAATCTCTTCCCAGTAGACCCAGGTAAGAGTGCCATTCAGAAGCGTGTCCGAGCCGTCGGAGGTGAGACGCATCTCCTTTTTCGCGGCAATGTCGTAGACATACAGGTCATTGGAACGCACAAAGGAAAGGAGGCGCCCGTCCGGAGAGAATTCGGCGTCTTTTTCCTCCGCGGGGGTATTGGTGACGCGCGTGAAGGAAGAAGAGGGGAAATCGAGAAGAAAAATGTCGCCATGAAAGATGTACAGGGCCTGCCGGCCATTGGCGTCAAACGAGTCTGGCCACGGAAGCGCTTGCTTGATTTCCGAGGAAGGATCCAGGGACGTGAGGGAAGCGACCGCTTTGGGCATGTCTAGAGCCGGGTGACGTTCGCGAGTGATGGGATCGAGCCGCTCAAATGTGCGCTGCGCTTCGGGCTGGCGAGTATCGCAAAGAATGGCGGAATTGTCGGCCAACCACTTGAACTCTGGGACTTCCGCCACACTCGAGCCTTCTTTGCCAAAGATCCATTCCGCGGTCAGCGGAGGCCGTTGCACCTGAGCCATCGCGGAGAAGGCTGCAAAGAAGAGCACCAGCAGGGACGTGAGAAAAAGAGTGGCTGCACGGAAGCGCTTGGAAGACATAAGGTTTTCTTCTCCTGGCAAGAGAAAGTACATGTGGGTGCCCGGCTTCTGATAATAGACGACGCCTTTGACCGTAGCAAAGTGATCAAACCATTCGAAAAACGTACCCCTCCCATTGTCCATTGACCTTTGACCTTTCCGCCTGCAACGTCCTGCACTTCGGACCAGTAGGCTGCGCTGTTGCTTTGGAATAGGCTTTGTGGGCTTGCGGGGTGTCGTCACTGGGGAACGAAGCGAGGTGGCCGTGTATTGCGAGCATTGCGGACTAAAGATCTTCCCCGAGCGGCCTGTATGCACTCGCTGTGGCCGAGCGCCGCTGCACGAGTGGATTCAACTGTTCAGCCTGGCCGTGCTCCTCCTGGCGACGATCGGCAATTCGGTTGCCGGCATGTTTCTGCTGCCGAAATTGTCTGCCACGCACCCGGCGGTTCTTTTTTTTCGCGGCTGGCTGTGGGCCGACCGGGAAAGTTCGCTGTACGGATGGATGCCCCTGGCCGCCGCGCTGCTGTTTTGGGAATTTTTTGTTTGGCGCAAGATTCGCAAGGCGAAACCTGTAACCAAAATCAAAGGGTGGGTCAGCCGTAAGATCCTCGCGTTCGTACTCGCGGCAGGTTTTGCGCCGATCCTTCCCTGGTGGATTCCCGCCAATCAGCCATCGGACAAGACGCTGGCCGCACTTTCGCAGTATCCCGGCTTGCCGTGCGCCATTTCCTGGGGCGGCGTGCTCATCGTTGCAGTGGTTCTTTGTGTCAAGGCCGAGACACGCGACTCCCTTCTTGGCAAGGGGAAAACCCTCGCCCTCGTCAGCCTCGGTGCGCTCACTTTGTTTCTTACGCTCACACTGTTTGGGTGGTCGCTGAGCTGAACAAGAGTGAGGATTCTGCTGGCGACGGATTGCGAACTAACTGGAAACTGGCCCGCAACCTGCCGGGGAGGGAGCGTAATGGAGCACCGCAGCAGTCATATCGTCCCACTGGCAACAGTGCTTGGAAAATTCCTGGATCGCCGAGAAGACATGGTTCAGCAAATCAATCGGGGCTTCGCCCGCATGTCTGCGGCAGATATCCTTGAGCCCCTCCAGCTCAAAATCCTGCCCGTGGACATTCCGCGCATCGGTCAGTCCATCGGTACAAAACAGTATGGAATCGCCCGGCTCGAGGTCCAGCGTGAATTCGTCGTAAATTACCCCACTGAAGAGGCCTGGTGGGATCCCCGCAAGCTGCAGGGCGCTGCATTCTTCACCCCGGATGAGCAGGGGGCCGGGCATGCCGGCGCTCACGATGCGCATCTGCGCGCGAAACGAGTCAATAATGGCGTACTGAATCGCGCTGTGGCGTCCCGGGATGCCCCGGAGGAGCAGCCTCTCGTTCAGGACGGAGAGGACCCGTGCGGGGGGCTGGCCGGTCTTATGCACGCCGCGCAGTGTGCCAACCGCCAGCGCGGCGTAGAGCGCCGCCGGAAGGCCTTTCCCGGATACGTCGCCAAGGTACAGGCCGATCATGCCGTCAGGAAGGAGGAAGTAGTCCAGGAAATCCCCACCTACCTCCGCGGCAGGCTGGAACTCATGGGAAATCGTCACGCAATCGGTGCGTAATGGCTGCCCAGGCAGCATGACGCCCTGGATGGCACGAGCTTCCTCGAGCTCCTGCTCGCGCAACTTCTCGATCGAATGAAGTTCGACTGGCTGAGTGAGAACAGACATGGTTTTATCCGGAGGGGAGAATTCACCGGGAGAGGGGCGGCGTCAATTTGAGCGTAGCACACGGTGGGTATGGCCCAGCCAAAACCTCCAGGGGGTGTTATCAATTGCACTCGGGGACACGGAAATGCTTGAACCACTTGGAGCGTGGGGAAACAATAGAACTATGAAAGCCTTAGCTGGACTCCTTGTTACCGCCGTCTTGGCCATCGGGATCTACTATCTTTATTTAAAACAAATGCCCAGTAGCGATGCGGGTACCGCGCCCACCCAGGCCATCAGCCTGACCGGTGTGCGCAGCGATTTGCTGTCCATCGCTCAGGCAGAGCGCGGGAACATCGCCCTGAATAGCCGGTGTGCTTCGCTGGACGAAATGGCTACTTCAGGAACGATGAACATGGCCCGGCGCGAGCGCGACGGCTACACCTATGAAGTGGAGTGTTCCGGGTCGGATTTCCGTGTTGTCGCCCGGCACGCGGCTCCCCCTCTCGCGGGCGTGGCGATACGCTACCCTACCCTGGCCATCGATTCCACGATGGAAATCCGGGAAATTCAGTAAGCTGGGGTTTCATCTTCCTAAACCTGCCCTTTTTCGCGGGAACAATTCCCCCTGCGTATGCGTAACTTCAGGTGAGAGCGCAGCACGCGAAGAACGAAGGCGTTTGCGAGAAGGAGTGGACTATGGATGGCAATCTGATCGGCCTCGTAGCGGTGGTTTTGACCTGCGGTATTCCCCTGGCAGTAATCTATGCCTTTTACCGCGTCCGTAAACTGCGGACCGAAGAGCGACTGGCGGCGCTGGCTCGCGGCGCGACGATTCCCATGGAGCCGGAACTTTCCCAGTATGCCAAGTCACGGCGTGCCGGGATTTTGCTGGTCACCGGCGGCGTGGGATTCATGACCATGTTTGCGGTGATTGCCCGTGTTGTGGGCGAGCCGGAGACTCTGGTTGCGGCGGCTTTCGGCATCCTGCCATTGGCCGTCGGAATCGGATACTTCCTGGATGCGGCGATGATTCACCGCGACCTGAAAGCCTCCTGAAGATTCTGCCGGGGAACCTTTCGCGCGGCGAGGTTCCCACGACCCCGTGCCCGAGCGGCAAGCCGCGCTTTTTTCTCACCCCAGCAAGGATCCCCGCCGGCTTCAGGATGACCTCTTCTGATCTATGACGAGCACTTCCGCTTCCGTCGGAATAGCGTTGGAAGGGAGTGCCTTGTCCGTGTGTTAGAATCACTCGGCATGCATCCTGCAATCCCTCATCTTGTGGATCTCCACCAGCTTGATCAGCGGATCGCCGTGCTTCGTGCGGAATTCGACAGCCTTCCCAAACGTTTTCGCGAGGCGGATGCCAAGCTGAATGGCGCGAAGGCTGCCGTGGCCTCCGCCAAGGAAGCCCACACACAGGCCCTCACGCAGCGAAAGAAACTTGAGCTGGATGTGGAGCAGTGGAAAGAGCGCGCGAAGAAATATCGCGCCCAGAGCAGTTCCGTAAAAACGAATGAAGCGTATAAGGCCCTGCAACACGAAATTGCCAATGCGGAGCGCGAGGCGGCAAAACTAGAAGACCTGGTTCTGGAACAAATGATGGCCGCCGAAGACGTCGAGCACCGGGTGAAGCATGCGGAAGCGGATTTGAAAGAAACGGAAAGCGCCGTTGGGGCTGAGAAAAAACAGATCGAAGTGCAATATAACGAAAAGAAAAAGAAGCTGGAAACGGCCACCGCGGAACGCTCACAGCTCGCCGCAAAGGTGCCGGAAGACTTGTTGGAATTGTACAGCCGGATCTCACGCAGACACCCGGGTGCGGTGATGGCGGAGGTCCGCGACGACCAGTGCCGCGGCTGCGGCATGCGCGTGCTGCCGCACGTCGTTCAGGTTCTTCGAACGGAGACCAACGACGAGGTTTTTCGCTGCGAAACCTGTGGGTGCATTCTCTACACTCTGGAACCTATTCCCCACGCGGCGCCGGCTGCGGATGCGGCCGCTGCGCCCGCCGACGAGACGACTCACTCCGAATGAACAAGCGTCCCACACTACCAAAAGGCGCCGGCTTGTTCGGCGATCATGCGCCGGAACGCAAACCCACGCCTGCCTATCAAGCAAACATTGACGGCGGCTCACGGGGAAATCCCGGCCCGGCGGCTTATGGCGTAGTTGTGCGGGACGCGCGGGGCGAAGTCGTGGCGCACCTGAAGAAATACATCGGTCAGAACACCAACAATGTCGCGGAATATTACGGCCTGATTGCGGCGCTGGACTACGCGCAAACGCACGGGATTCGCGCGCTCCGTATCGAAAGCGATTCCGAGCTCCTGGTGAAGCAGATGCGCGGGCAGTACAAAGTGAAAAGCACGGACCTGCGGCCTCTGTTTGAACGCGCCAGGAAGATGGCACAAGGCCTCGAATCCTTCCGCATTGATCACGTTTATCGCGAACAAAATCGCGAAGCCGACGCGCTGGCGAATCAGGCGTTAGACGAAACGTCGAAGCCCGCTGGCGGTGAGAAGGATACCACTGATAATGCGCCGCCCAAACCTGCCACGATCCGCTGCTTCGCCCGGTACAAGGATGGAGTGCTGCAACCACAAGAGCCGCTGGACCTGCCAGATGGCGCCCACGTGGAAATTATGCTGCGCTTGCGGAAGTAGGATTATGCGTGTTGTGAACGCTGACCTTCTAGCGGTTCACGTTCCTCAGGCGGTAGCCTGAAGTTCGGGCAGTGGCTTCAGCGTGCGCGTGCGGTAAAGCGTATCGCGCTGGGCGGGAATGAAGCCGGCATCGGTGATGATGCGCTGTAATTCGGCCTCGTTGGTGCGGCGCTTCACGCCCGCCGCAAAGACCACATTTTCCTCAATCAGAATGCTGCCCACGTCATCGGCCCCGAATTGCAAGCCAATCTGGCAAACCTTGATCCCCGGCGTCAGCCAGCTTGACTGGATGTGCTCCACATTGTCGAGGTACAGCCGGCTCACCGCCAGCGTCTTCAAGTAATCCACCGCCGTGGTTTCCTGCACCTTTTTGCCAAGCGCCGTATTCTCTGCCGCGAAAATCCAAGGAATAAATGCGGTGAAGCCACCGGTGTCTTCCTGGATGCGGCGAATGCGGTCAAGATGATTGACGCGGTGGCGCAGTTCCTCGCCGCAGCCAAACATCATCGTGGCCGTGGTGCGCAGTCCCAGCGCGTGGGCGATGCGGTGTACCTCCTCCCATTCGTCGCTGGTGCACTTCAAACGGGCGATCTTGCCGCGTATTTCGTCGTCCAGAATTTCCGCGCCGCCGCCGGGGATGGAATCCAGGCCCGCATCCTTCAGCCGCTGGATGGTGTCGCGTAAGCTAAGTTCGCTGACTTCCGCGATGCATAGAATCTCCGGCGCCGAAAAGCAATGCAGATGAACTTGCGGGTAACGCGATTTCAACGAGCGCAGCAGATTCTCGTAGTAGCCGATTTGCAGGTCCGGATGCAGCCCGCCCTGCAAAAGGATCCCGGTGCCGCCGAGTTCGAGCATCTCGTCGATCTTCTGGTAGATGGTTTCAAACGAAAGGATATAGCCGTCCTTGGCGCCAAGAGGGCGATAGAAAGCGCAGAAAGAGCAGTATTCCGTGCAGAAATTCGTGTAATTGATGTTGCGATCGATCTGGTAGGTGGCCACGCGCGGGTCGTTCTTCTTCAGGCGCAACTGATGCGCGGCCATGCCGATGCCCACCAGGTCGTCGGACTGGAGCAGTTCCAGCGCTTCTTGTTTGCCGATGGCCACGTCAGAGTTCCCCCCGTGCCAGGATCAACGGCGCCGCCCGCCCGCAAGTTCAGAGTGGCGCTCTGAGACTCCGGCCACCCGGGCCATCACAATTTCCGGTACACCCGGAATCAATCCAAGTTCCCCTGCGAGATTGAAAAAGTGGTGAAGTCCCTGCAAATTTTCTTCGTCCAGGCCGTAGTCGATATTTTCGGAGAGGTAGCGCCGCAAATCCGCTGCAGGCAGCCCCATCTCTCGCGAAGCTTCGGCGCTGATCGCATCGAGCTGGAGCATTCCATACGCCAGCGACTCCTGAAAGTCGTGGACCACCTCCGGCGTAGCCACCTCCGGCCGCGCCGCCCAGACCGCCAGGACCGCCGGCAGTCCGCTCAGGGCGCGCCATTCCTCGACAATGTCATACAAATACAGCGTTGCGATTCCTGGAAAGCCAACGGATTTGCCGGAACAACGCAGCACGCCGCCGCAATCGCGTTCCGCGTGGCGTTCGACATTGAGCGCCAGGCGCAGCGCGGGGTCGCCGATCAACAGCGCGGCATCGGATTTCCGCAGCATCGCGGGCAGATCGGGTTCCGCTTCAATCAATTCAGGCGCGATTCCCCACCATTTCTGGCAAAGGATGCGCACAAGGGCCTGCGTGCTTCGGGAACTGCGGTCCAGCGCGATGCGGGTGACTTCCCGCACCGCCTTCGTGGAAACCAGCAGCAAGCTGCGAACCGCGCGTTTCGATGCGATCGACAATCCCGGAAGAACGACCAGGTTTTGTATTCGCGGGTACTCGATCGCCGGGATGATGGCGATGTCCGCCGCATTCGACCGGAGAGCATCGGCACATTGCGAGGGAACGGTGAACGACAGTTGGTACTTCTCCCGCAAAGCTCCGTGCGTGAAGCCTCGGACGAGCGGGGCGGTATTCAGATATTGAACGATGGAGATTCGGAGCGAATTCACGGCGTAACGTACCCTGTTGGAACCTTTCCAGTATAGCAAAGGACCCGGAAAGAGACCTCGCAACACCCGTTTAAAACGTTTCCAATCCTTCAAATTCGGCGAAATTCACGTCCTATTACCCGGTGTCAGGGATTGCTGCTCCTCCTGCAAATTCACGCTGGAAATGCCGTACTGCCGGTTTTGTGTTTCTCGGCTTATCTGCTATGATTAACCGTTGTGTTTTCTATCCTTTGAAGAGCAGGAAGTGTGAAGTCATGGCATTGAAGTGCACAATCTGCGGCAAGGCGCCGCACTTTGGAAACGTGGTTAGCCACGCCAATAACACACGGCGGCGGCGCTGGAACCCGAATTTGAAGCGGGTACGCGCGGTGGTGGACGGAGTTCGCAAGCAGGTGCGCGTCTGCACCGGCTGCATCCGTTTGGGCCGTGTGAAAAAAGCAGCCTGAGCTAATATCTTGAGCTTTCCTCCGACTCACCCATTCTGCGAACGAACAAACCGTGGGCTCCGCCACGCTGGTGCGTTGTTGCCTCTGGCGGGCATGCTTCTCGGTGTCCTCGCCGGCTGCAACGCTCCGGAACACCATTCCGCGGACGTTTGGGCGGTAGTGAATGGCACCGAGATCAAGCGCGATGAGGTCGAGAAATACTACAAGTCTCAGGTCAATCCGGAAGCCCAGGAACCTTCGCAGGAAGAAGCGCTCTCGCTCAAGCTGAATGTCCTCGAACAGCTCATCAACAACGAAATTCTCCTCGAGCGCGCCAAGAAACTGAACCTCGAAGCGAGTGACGGCGAGGTCGAGGACAAGTTCACCGAGCTGAAGAGCCCCTTCACCGAAGAAGAATTCCAGCGGCAACTGAAACAGCGCGGCATGGGCGTGGATGACCTGAAGCGCGACCTCCGCCGTCAGCTATCCATCCAGAAGTTGCTCAACCGTGAAGTGGCCGCCAAGGTCACCATCACCGATCAGGACGTTCAGGATTTTTACAACGCCAACCGCAACCAGTTTAATGTCGCCGAGCCGCAGTACCGCATTTCGCAGATCGTCATCACGCCCCACAAGGATGCGCAGATCCGCAACCGCAAGAACGACGACGCCACCAATGAGGCGGAAGCGCAACGCAAGGCCAAAATGCTCATGGACAAGCTGGATAGCGGCGCGGACTTTGCCCAGTTGGCCATGGATTATTCCGAGGATATGAACACCGCGGCAAACGGCGGTGACCTGGGCTACATTCCGGAATCAGCTCTGAATCAGTCGGACCCCACGCTGAAGAAGACCGTGCTCGCGTTGAAACCCGGGCAGGTCAGCCAGCCAATCGTCTTGAAGGACAGCACCCGCATCCTGAAACTCGTCGCGCGGGAGGCCGCTGGGCTCCGCGGCGTCAATGATCCGCAAGTTCAGCAGACCGTTCGCGACACCCTGCGCAATCGCAAGGAGCAGTTGCTGCGCTCTGCTTATCTTGCCGTAGGCCGTGACCAGGCCCATGTCACCAACTACCTCGCGCAGCAAGTTGTCGAAGCCGCCGGCAAGCTGCCCGACGCCGCGAAATCCACGACTCCTGCTCCCGCCACGTCCACGCAATAGAACTCTAGGCTCCCCCTACGCAGAAGACACGCTTTAGGTAGAGAAAAAGGAATACTCGAGTTTCCGTACCTTTCGGATGGATTCAATCACTCGACCCAGGCGAGAACATCCCCCGCATTCACGCTCTGCCCTTCTTTCGCCAGCAGGCGTTCCACTTTCCCATTCTTCGGTGACTTGATCTCGTTCTGCATCTTCATCGCTTCGACTACGAGCAGTCCCTGCCCGGCTTCCACGCTGTCCCCCACCGCCACCAGCAGCCGGATCACTTTTCCGGGCATGGGCGCAACAATCTGCTGCCGCCCTTCGGCTTCCAGTGCCCCCTGCTTGCGTCCTCTCCAGACGCGCGGATCCACGATCTCCGCGGAGAACTCGTGCGGGCCGCACTGCAATTTGAGCCTGCCATCCAGCGAAGGTGTCGCATGGATGACGAATGACTGTCCATCCAGAATCACGGAAATCGTGTTGGGAGCGATTTCGATGGCATCGGCGTTCACGGGCTGACCGTCGAGAGCGATTTGGAAACGCTCGCCTTCGCGCTGCAACTCCACCACGCGCGTTTTTGATCCCGATACACCCTCGAGATGGACTTCCAGTTTCATGGCGTGCGGTCCAATTGTTGGCGGCGCCCTTGCGATTTCCAGCGTGAAGGTTCGGCGGAACTAGTCCGGTTGGCGTTCGCAGCGCTGTTTGCTCTGGCGGTGTGCCAAAGCGCTGCCGCGATCACCGAAGCTTCCTCGGTTCCCGGGCGGGGAGGTGTGACCGGCGGGCTGGGCCGCGCGAGCAATTCATCCAGCCATTTCGTGTGAAATTCGCCGCGCAGAAACTCCGGCTCCGCCAGGATCCTCCGGAACAGGCTCACGTTCGTGCGGATGCCGGTGATGGTGTACTCGTCCAGCGCGCGCCGCAGCCTCGCAATGGTCTCTTCCCGGCTGTTGCCCCAGGCGATCAGTTTGCTCAGCAGCGGATCGTATTCTAGCGGCACGGTATAACCTTCATACACGCCCTCATCCAGGCGAATCCCCGGGCCCGTCGGCGCATGCCGCGACAATATCTTCCCCGGAGAGGGGAAAAAGTTGTTGTCGGGATCTTCCGCGTACAAGCGAACTTCCATGGCGTTGCCACGCGGCGTGATCGTCTCCCACGCAAAAGGCAAACGGTGGCCCGCGGCAATGGCAATCTGCAGCTTCACCAGGTCCAGGCCCGTGACTTGCTCCGTCACCGGATGCTCGACCTGCAAGCGCGTATTCACTTCGAGAAAATAGAAATTCAGGTCGCCGTCCACCAGGAATTCCACCGTGCCGGCGTTGGTATAGCCGCCCGCGCGCGCCAGCCGCACCGCCGCGTCTCCCATCTTCTTGCGCAATTCCGGCGTCACCACCGGCGAAGGTGCTTCTTCGACCACTTTCTGATGACGCCGCTGGATGGAGCACTCGCGCTCGCCCAGCGACACCACGCGCCCGTGCGCATCCGCGAAAATCTGAACCTCAATGTGGCGCGGCCCGATCAAATACTTCTCCAGAAATACGCGCGGATCGCCGAAAGCATTGAGCGCCTCGGAGGCCGCATCGCGCCAGGCCCCGGCAAATTCGGCGTCGGTCGGCACCACACGCATCCCTTTTCCGCCGCCACCCGCAATGGCCTTCAGCAATATGGGGTAGCCCATGCTGCGTGCCAGGGATTGCGCTTCTTCCGGGTTTTCGATGGCTTCGTCTATGCCGGGCACCGTGGGCACTTCGGCGCGGCGCGCCAGTTGCTTCCCCGAAGTCTTCGCGCCCATCATTTCCATTGCTTCCGCGGACGGCCCGATGAAAGTCATGCCCACATCGCTGCACGCGCGGGGCAACGCGGGATTCTCCGCCAGGAAACCATAGCCCGGGTGCAGGGCATCGCAACCCGTTCGGCGCGCTACGTCCATCAACTTATCGATCCGCAAGTAACTCTCCCGGGAAGCCGCCGGGCCGATGCAATAGGCTTCGTCGGCAAGACGCACATGCGGCGCCGTGCGATCGACTTCGCTGAATACGGCGACGTTCTTTATGCCCAGTTCGCGGCACGCGCGCAGAATTCGCACGGCAATCTCTCCGCGATTGGCGATGAGGATTTTCTTGAACATAGCGGCGTCTGTAACTTGCGCGAGTGTAGCATGCGGGCCGTGGCGGCCAACGATTAGCTAAGGCTTGCGTGTCGTATCGTTCGCGGTGCACGAGGCGTGGCTCAACGCTGTCTTATGACGAAGCTCAGTTTCTCCAGGGATCTTAGTTGACGGGAGTCTGAGTTCTATTGCGGCGACGGAATCCCCAGGTCGCGGCAAATCTTTCGGGCAAGGAAATTATTGATTTCCGTGTGGCGAGGCACGCTCGAAGTAGCGCCTGTAGAAGGGTTAAAGTAGATTGAATGCTTTCCACCGTCCCTCAGTAACTTGCAGCCATGCCCGGTCAGATGTCGAATTAGTTCGCGCCTCTTCATCGGCTACCCTTTTACCTTTGACGCAGCTCATCAAGCAAGCGCTAGCTTCTTGTACCCGGATCTCTGAACTCCCAAAGGTGCCATGCATTGACGTTGTATTATACTTTCTTCAAGAGTTTGTTGAGTCTGGTAGAATTGCTCCATGAAGCATCAATTCACTTCGGTGATCGAGAAGCGTGGCAAGTGGTACGTGGCTTACGTGGAAGAAATCCCCGGTGTAAACACACAGGGGCGTACGCTGGCCGAAGCGCGCCGCAACCTCAAAGAGGCCTTGGCCATGGTCATCGAGGCCAATCGTGAGCTGGCTGCCAGGGGACGTACCCGCGAGGCCCGGCGAGAACCCATCGTTGTCAATTTGTGAGCGCATCTCTGTTGATGCTCTCGCCCGGACTAGCCCTTCCTCAAGGTGGCAGGCCGTGAGCCGTCTCTAACGAATATCGGATTCAGGAGCTACAGCGGAATGTTGGAGTGCTTCTTCTTAGGATTGGTGTCGCGTTTGTTTTCCAGGGCCCGCAGCGCGGTGATGATGCGGGGGCGAGTCTCCGCCGGTTCGATCACGGCGTCCAGATAGCCACGCTCCGCCGCAACGAACGGATTGGCAAACCGGCCGCGAAATTCCGCGATCTTTTCCTGGCGAAGTTTGCTGCGCTCCGCCTCGGGAGCATTACTCAGTTCCCGTTTGTAGACGATATCCACCGCGCCTTCCGGCCCCATCACAGCAATTTCCGCGCTGGGCCACGCAAAGTTCGCATCCGTGCGGATGTGCTTGGACGCCATGACGCAGTAAGCGCCGCCGTAAGCCTTGCGCGCGATCACGGTAATTTTCGGCACCGTCGCTTCCGCAAACGCAAACAATAGCTTCGCGCCGTGCTTGATGATGCCCCCGAACTCCTGCTGCGTGCCGGGAAGGAAACCCGGAACATCCTCGAAAGTAATCAGCGGAATGTTGAACGCGTCGCAAAAACGCACGAAGCGCGCGCCTTTCACCGAAGCATTGATGTCCAGAGTGCCGGCGAGAAACGCAGGCTGATTCGCGACCACCCCGACGGGCCGGCCGTCCAGCCGCGCAAATCCCACCACGATGTTTTTCGCGAAGTGCTCGTGTACCTCGAAGAAGTAATGATCATCCACCACCGCGTGAAGGACATCCTTGATGTCGTATGGCTTCAGCGGGTCTTCCGGAACAATCGAATTCAATAGCTCCTCGCGACGGTCCCACGGGTCAGGGGTGTTGCGGCGCGGCGGATCCTCCAGATTGTTGGAGGGGAGAAAACCCATCAGTTCGCGCAGCATGGCGCAGCAATCGGCATCGTCCCGCGCGACAAAATGAGCCACGCCGCTGGTGGCATTGTGGGTCATCGCGCCGCCCAACTCTTGTTTCGTAACCTCCTCGTGCGTCACGTTCTTGATCACGTCCGGGCCTGTGACGAACATATAGGAGGTGTCGCGCGTCATGAAAATGAAGTCCGTGATCGCCGGCGAATAAACAGCGCCCCCCGCGCACGGCCCCATGACCGCGCTGAGCTGCGGTATCACGCCGCTGGCTAGCGTATTACGCAAGAAAATGTCCGCGTATCCTGCCAGCGATGCCACGCCTTCCTGAATGCGCGCGCCACCGGAGTCGTTCAGGCCGATGACCGGCGCGCCGTTGCGCATGGCCAGGTCCATGATCTTGCAGATTTTTTGCGCGTTGGTTTCGGAAAGCGAGCCGCCAAACACGGTGAAATCCTGCGCGAAGACGTACACCAACCGCCCGTCGATGCGGCCAAATCCGGTCACAAATCCGTCGCCCATGGGTCGCGTCTCTGGCGAGCCAAAATCCACGCAGCGGTGGCGTACAAATTTGTCCAGCTCTTCAAATGTGCCCTCATCCAGCAAAAGGTGTATGCGCTCCCGCGCCGAGAGTTTGCCCGCTTTGTGTTCGCGTTCGCGGCGTTCCGCTCCGCCGCCCGCTTCCGCCTCTGCGGACATCTTGCGAAGCTGCTCCAGGCGCTCCGCATTCACGGTCGAGTCCCAGGTCACATGATTTTTCTCAGCCAAGCGTTCCTCCCTCGGGCGGGTTGTGTTTTGGAGCGAAGATCAGCACGGCCAGATGAGTGGCAAGCCACACGGTACCCAGAAGAAGTATCACTCCCAGCAGGATTTCCGCGGCAATCGCGCCCGCGCGCGGCAAGGGCGAAGCGATCGACGTCACGTAGACCGTGGCGCGTTCCAGAATCACCATGGCGCTCAGCGTCATGGCCACGATCATCAACGTCGTCAGAATGGAGGCGAGCACCTGTTTCATAAGCGCCGGGCGAGCCCGGCAAAACGGCAGCCAAAGCATAGCGCATTCGCCCGAAAATCTGAACGCGCCCTAGGACAGCATAGCCGCGCTGTTCGGTGTTCACGGAAACTGCTGAGAAGGATTGGGTAAAAAGCGGCCGGAAGGCGGGCAGTTCAGCGCAAGCCGGACCAATCGTCCGCAACCAGAATCGAATCGCTGGGATTTGAAGGATCATACTTCACGCTCGCCGGCTGTCCCGCGACCAGCCGCTCGAAGCGCACCTGGCTTTCCAGCCCGGTAATGTCCTGCGCGGTTTCATACGTCACGCCCGATATCGAGTAGCTATAGGACACCAGATGGCGTGGTCCATTGTTCGCCAGCGGGCGTGGCCGCGACCTCAGCAGTCTACGCCGCGCTTCCACCACCGGCGCAGGGTGTTCCGCGAGCTCCACCACCTGGCCCTCGGCGATTCTCCCGATGAGGTTCAAGTGCAGCCGCCGCTTGCGTTCCTCCGCCTCTGGATCCACAGCGGGACGCACGAACGCATACACAATCAACGCAATTGCCGCCGCGCATCCGCCCGCCAACGCGAGCAGCATTTTCCAATCGGCGAGCAGTTCTTTCAACGCTCTACCCCTTACAGATTAAAGATTCGGGACTGAAGTCGAACAGGAAGGCACGCCTTGCAGCAACGCACCCTGGAGTGTGCAAGACCTGCTTGTTCCCCACGATCTCTTATCTTACAGAAAGGTGCGCGATTCTGCGAAGTTATGCGCGCGGAGGATGCACCGGATTGCGCAACACGCCAACACCCGCCACCGAGACTTCCACCGTATCTCCTGCGACGAGCGGCCCCACTCCCGCCGGCGTCCCGCTGGCAATCAGATCGCCGGGGAACAACGTCATCATCCGCGATATCCAGCGCACCAGGAAGGCCACGGGATACACCATGAGTGATGTGCTGCCAGACTGCCGGCGAGCGCCATTCACATACGTCTCGACCAGGACATTCCGCGGATCCAGTTGCGTTTCGATGTGCGCTCCAACCGGGCAAAAAGTGTCGAATCCCTTGGCGCGCGTGAACTGTACATCGCTCTTCTGCAGATCCCGCGCGGTGACATCGTTCACGCAGGTGTAGCCCAGCACATAAGAAAGCGGATCGTCGTCATCGCCCAGATGCGCGCATTCCTTGCCGATCACCACGCCCAACTCGCCCTCATGTTCAATGCGATTCGAGTAGCGCGTCAGGACGATGGGCTCCTCGGGGCCAACGATGGAAGAAGGTGGCTTCAAAAAGATGAGCGGCTCTTTGGGAACCTCATTGCCAAACTCAGCGGCGTGCGCCGCGTAATTCCGTCCGACGCAAACAATCTTGGTTGGCTCTACCGGCGCCAGCAAACGGCATTCCTTCGCCAGCCACGTCCGATTGCCCGCCGTCCACTTCCGCCACGGCATCCCGTCGATTTCGCGGACGGTGTCTCCTTCCAGCAGGCCATAAGAAGCCTCGTCATTTCCTTGCGGTTTGGTTGCAGGTAGGAAGCGGCAGAATCTCATTCGCGGCAGGCTCGTTCAGTGATGGGGATGGGAAATATCCGCGGACCGTACTTTCCAGATGATCATGCCAATCCACGAAAGCGTCGCGAAGATCAGGTAAACCACCGCCCCCAGCACGAAAACGTGGAAGGCGCTGTATTTTTCGTCCAGCAAAACAAAAACCATGCACAGCAAGCGGTACGTGATGCTCAACAGTGTCCACGCCAGCAGCCCCGATACCATCAAATCTCCCGGGCTACGGTAAAACCTCAGTATCGGAAGGCTTGCAAACAACACCAGGCCAACTACTGCGATGATATTTCGCCCCAAGGCCAGCCGCTCCAGAAGCGGCACGCGATTGGCCAGCACCAGCCACATCGCAAAAACAAGTGAGAGGCAGATTCCGGTGTATATCCCCACGCGCACCGGCACATTCCGCAAAAACATCAGCCAACGATAGCCAGGTAGATGGACGGACTCTGGCATGGGTGCTGGACTCCCCTACCAAATACTCTCTCTTCTCTTGAACCAGGGGCTACGGAGAAGGTTGTGTCACATCCACAACCACCGCGGCGCTCGGCGCACTTTCATTCCCGGCGCGGTCCACAGCGGTCACCATGTACCAGTAGCGTTTCCCGGACGAAACACTGTTATCACGATAAGCAGGTGTGGGCAAGAGATCCGGCGAGAGAAGTTGGCCCGGCGTGCCTTCCTGTTCACTCCGGTACAGCCGATAACCGGCCAAATCCGCTTCCACGTTGATCGACCAGGACAGATCCACCACCAATGAGCCCGCTGCGCTCCCCGGAATTACAGCGGCAACGATTCCCTGCGGTGTTGCCGGAGGGAAAATGTCCCGCAGCGTCACCACAGCGGCCGGCGAGTCCCTCGATTCCCGCTGGACTCCCTCGGCAACTACAACACTCCTCACTAGATAGGCGTAAGTCTTACCGTAGTCGAACCCCGTATCCAGAAATTCCGGTGCCGTAGTTGCCGCAAGTTGCAGCGGCCGCGACTTCCACACGGCTTGCTCTACATCCTTGGAGGCCGCCGACGCGCTCGCCGCATCCAGTTCGCCGCGATAGACGTGGAACTCCTGAATCTGACCCAGTGGCTCGCCCCCGGATGTCTTGTCCGGCACCGCCCATTTCAACTGGATTCCGCCTTCCGTCACGCGCACGTCAAGAGACTCGATCCGCGCCGGCACCGCATATAGGCGTAAGGAGACTTCCTTCGAATCCGCGGACATTTTTTTATCGGAAACTCTTGTGCGTACCCGGTACACCACGGTTTCGCCCGCATGCTCCTTGATTTCACCCGCGGACACGGGGTCATGAAATTCCACCTTACCCTGTTGCAAGTAGTTGCCGATCAGCGAGCCCGGAACCGTGTCCACCACGCGGAAGGATTTCGCGTCCGTTGTGCCATCGGCTTTCAAGCTGCCCCGCAAAATTTCCAGCGTCGGTGCCTCTTTCAGACTTTCCCCGCGCACGCTCTTTTTGGGCATCGTGAATGTCAGCAGCACGGCGTCTCCCGCTTGTTGCGCCGTCAGGTCGCTGATCGCCTGGGGAATCGGTGGGGAGGGGGGCAGCGGCTCTCCCGGAGCGCCGCACCCGCTTGCCGCGAAGAGAACCAGCCCGAGAGGGAAAAGGATCGAAAAATATGGCGATGGCTTCTTGAGTGTTGCGCGTCTCGCCACCTTTGGGATTGGCATCTGCGATCGTCTGCCGTTACAGGATATACCGGCTCAGATCCTGGTTCTTCACGATGTCCGCCAGTTGCTTGTTCACGTAAGCGGCATCCACCTTCACCGCTTTCTTCTTCAAGTCCGGCGCTTCGAACGACAGCTCATCCAGCACTTTTTCCAGAATCGTGTGCAAGCGCCGCGCGCCGATGTTTTCCGTCTGTTCATTCACGCTCGTCGCGAATTTTGCGATCGCCTGAACGGCATCTTCGGTGAACTGCAGCTTCACACCTTCCGTATCCAGCAGCGCGATGTACTGCTTGATGAGCGCATTCTTGGGCTCGGTCAGAATCCTCACGAAATCTTCTTCCTTCAGGGATTGCAACTCCACGCGAATGGGCAGCCGCCCCTGGAGTTCCGGGATCAAGTCGGATGGCTTGCTCACGTGAAACGCGCCTGCCGCGATGAACAAGATGTGGTCCGTGCGGATCATCCCGTAGCGCGTGTTCACCGTCGTGCCTTCGATGATCGGCAGAATATCCCGCTGCACGCCTTCGCGCGACACATCCGGGCCGTGCCCCGCCTCGCGCCCCGCCACCTTGTCGATTTCATCGATGAAGATGATGCCCATCTGCTCGGCGCGCTCGACGGCTACGCGGGTAAGTTGATCCATGTCCAGCAGCTTGTTTTCTTCTTCTTGAATCAGGTACTCGAACGCGTCCGCCACGGACATCTTGCGCTTCTTCTTCTGCTGGCCAAAGAAGCCGCTCAGCATGTCCTT
Organism: Acidobacteriota bacterium; assembly: GCA_003154775.1. Classification (GTDB taxonomy): domain Bacteria; phylum Acidobacteriota; class Terriglobia; order Acidiferrales; family UBA7541; genus Acidiferrum. Next base: position 21,511 of record PMES01000072.1, read on the forward strand.
CAGGTTGAGGTCCATCTCCTCAATGCCCTGGTTGGAGATTATCTCGAAGGAAGGCATCGCGCGTTCGCGTACTTCCAGGTCCACCATGCGCTGGTCCAGCTTGCCTTCGCGCAGTTGCACGCGCAGCTTTTCCCGCGTGCGCTGCGTTTGCTCCCGCTGCGCTGCCAGCTCGCTCTCGCTTGTTCCCGCCGGGGCGGGCGGCAGCGGAGGCAGCAGCAAATCGAGCACGCGCTCTTCCGCGGCCTGCTCCGCGCGATCCGCCACTTCGTCCAGCTTTTCCTCGCGAACCATGTCGATGGATGTTTCCACCAGGTCGCGCACCATGGATTCGACGTCGCGCCCCACGTAGCCAACCTCGGTGTATTTGGAAGCTTCCACCTTCACGAACGGGCATCCGGCCAACCGCGCCAGGCGCCGCGCAATTTCCGTTTTACCCACGCCGGTTGGACCGATCATCAGAATATTCTTTGGCAGGACATCTTCGGCCATTTCCGGCTCCAACTTCTGTCGCCGTACGCGGTTGCGCAGGGCCACGGCCACGGCTCTCTTCGCCGCTGCCTGCCCCACGATGTATTTGTCCAATTCCACCACGATTTCCCGCGGCGTCATGTCGTCCAGCGCCGGCAGCAACGCCGGATCTTCCGTCCGGCCCGTGCCATTTCCGCCCGGGAGCAGGGTTATTTCTTTTTCTGGCTTCATTGCCATATACGTTCAAGTCCTTGCATGCTCGGGGCGATGCGAGCACCGCGCGCCCTTCAAGTCTCTCGCTGAATGATCTCTTGCCGAATGAAATGTCTTCGCCTTGCCAGAAGTCATCTCATGAATGCTTCTTAGGGGGTCGGAGCTTCAGCTCCGACATCAAATTGCCTGATAAAACGGGCTTTAGCCCCTGAAGAAAATCTTTCCTCCCCACTGAATCTATTTGTGAGATAAGTTCTAAATTTCCTCCACCGTGAAATTCTCATTCGTATAGATGCAGATTTCGCTCGCGATGCGCATTGCTTCCAGCGCCAGCTCTTTCGTCGTCAGCTTCGTGTGCTTCACCATGGCGCGCGCCGCGGCCAGCGCATACGGTCCGCCCGAGCCGATGGCGCATATCCCGTCGTCCGGCTCGATCACGTCGCCATTGCCCGAGAGCACAAACGTGGACTTGGCATCGGCCACGATCAGCAGTGCTTCCAGATGCCGCAGCGCGCGGTCCTTGCGCCACTCCTTCGCCAGTTCCACCGCCGCCTTCTGCAAATTCCCCGAATGTTCCTGGAGCTTCCCCTCGAAACGCTCGAAAAGCGAAAGCGCGTCCGCGGTTGATCCGGCAAACCCGGCAATCACCTTGTCATTGAACATCCGCCGCGTCTTCCGCGCGGTGTGCTTCAACACGTGATCGCCCAAGGTCACCTGACCATCGGCAATGAGCACCACCTTGTTATCTTTCCGCACACACAGCACCGTCGTGCCGTGCGTCTGCGGCTCCCCGGAGGCATGTTTCATCCTGTAAGTATACCGCGTTGCCCGATTCCGGTCATGGCAGCAGCCAAGAATGGGTTAGGGCCACTACTGCTAGCCCAAACTCTCGAACTGTTTTAATTTGCGAGGGGAATCTCGCGGAAAGAAAGTACCTTGTAGGTGAGCGGGCCCTGCGCGCTACTGACAGAACAGCTGTTGTAGATGATTCCAAAACCGGGGGTGCTGCCAAAGCCGCCACCAAAGCCAGTACAGCTGGATTGACTGCCGAAGCAGGAGTTCCCCAGGGAGGTGCCCGATAGCAGGGTACCCGAGGCGTCGCGCGTCTTGGCCACCAGAACTGCGCCTTGAATCCCGCCACTTCCATTCATGTTGGAATAATAGATTCCCTGTCCGATTACGAGCACTAGCCCATTCCAGTTGGCGTCGGGGTCGTAAATCAGCGTCCCTGTAACCAGCAGCAATCCATATCCGAATCCATGCCACCCGTTCAGATTGAGATCGCCGTTGACAACGATCGTCATCGGGTTTGACGAGGACATCGTGGGGGCCTTTGTCGAAATTGTGGTGCCAGTCGCCGACCCGTTGATGACCACATCTGCGCTTCGGGTGATGTCTTGTGCCACCTCATCCAAACTCGCCGGCGTCTCCCAGCTTTGGCGTAAAGGAGTTGCCGCGGCCGAAACGCTGGGGATCGTTGGCACATAGCTGCCCGGAGGCGGGCCGGAGGGCACCATCGGGTATCCGGGGTAATGGCCCCGATTCGATGGCGGTGAGACTTGAGGGAAAATCGGTGTGGAAGAGACAGAGTAATCGTTGGGATTCGTGTACGCAATAGAGTTGACTGCGGCTTGCGGAGTGGTGGAGCTGCAAGCGTCCCGGCCATCGATCTTATAGCCGAGTGCCCCAGCGTCCCGAAAAATTACGCCGTTCCCATCCAGCGTCAATGCCGCGGGAAATGCGTTGCTTGTGGGGCTCGGTGAAATCACCACCGGCGCAACGATGTACTGCAGCATTCGCCGGCTCCCGCTCGGAAGCACGGAAAGCGAGGTAATCTCCAGCGCTTGGACAGAAGTGGGCGTCGGGGGCGTCGGCGGTGTAGATGGAGCGGACACGACCAAGCCCGGTGCAGGTTGAGTGGGATTAGAAGAATTCACGTGGGCAGGGTCGTAGAATAAAACTCCTGATCCATCCAGGACCCCATCGCCGTTGACGTCCAGATTGAGTGATTGTTCTGTGATCGGGTTGATTCGTACCCACTTATAGCTGGGCCAGGGAAGTCCTGCTACCGCTGACTCGGAGGGAATCTCTTGCACGGCGGAGCCGGACAGGCCCCAAGAAAATTCCTGAGCATATTCCGTATCCGGATAGTTCGCGGGATTCGCGCTGGTCGGGTCCACGATTTCGCCGCCTGCCGGATTCACGATGTATAGAACCTGCGTCAGCCCCCATGTGGGAAGACCTGAAGAATTCAGCAGCGTCGAGTAGCTATTGGTAATGTTGATGTAGTTCGAGTTCTTCCAGAGCAGCCGCCCTCGCGCTTCTTCCAGCCCAGCCTGTGCGGCGTAGTAGGCGCTGGTCGAAGTGCGGTAGTTTCCGGTCAAAGCGCTGTCCGTGCCCGTGGAAACAATCATTGCGATGCCCACTACGCTGATCAAGAGCAGGGCAAAGATCGCGATCAGCAGGGCCGCTCCCCGTTCGTTTCGCCAATGTCCGTATTTGTGAAGGCAATTCATCGTCCGGCTCATCATCCTTCCATCAATGAGACAAATTCAAGGTATGGCCGCGGCCATTCAGCTCCACCAGCTTCAACATCTGCGTTTGCATGTCGCGCTGCGGCGTAGCCACAATCAGTGTCACATCCACATCTCGAATATTTTGGGGTAGATCGCTTAAGCCCGCCGTGGGGCAGGGTACTGGTTGTGGGGGAGTGCTAGTTGGTCCCTCCGGAGTGTCACACATATATTGGAATATAGGCTGGGGCACTGCACCTGGAAACATCGTGGGATAGGTGGCTGTGATCTGCGCGAGTTGCCCCCCTCCGGGATTATTCATCACGTTCACCAGGAATGGCACCGCCGCACCAGGAGCCGATAGGGCCGAAAGCGGGTCCCCGCCTGTCGTTGGCTTTGGCACGACCGCGCGGTAAAGCGTGGTGCCGCTCAAGTAATAGCGTACCCAGCTCACATTCGGGTCGCTACCCAGGCGCGTTTCCACGATCAAGTCATAATCTCCAGGGGACGTACACGTTCCACCGCCAGCGGTGCCAATGGCGCAGGGAACTAACGGATAGTAATTCGGACTCCAGGCCACCGGCCCGACGGCATAGGTCGAAGGGTCGGTAGGAATCACCGAGTAGAGACCCAGCGAAGGATATCCGGAGACATTGACGTCCCGCACAATCTGATCCATGGCCAGCCGCGCTTCTTGGAAGGAAGCGGAAAGCTGGTTCTCACTCGCATACCTCTGCTGCGAAAGCTGCAGCAGCTCGAACATGGCCGCGCAAATAATCAGGAAAATCGCCATCGCCACCATCAGTTCCACCAGCGAAAATCCACGCGCATTCACGGCTGGCGGCAATTCCTTCATTTCGACACCAATACATCCAGCGTGACCGGCAGGGTCGGGGTTTGCATGCCCCGCCGGAATACGCCAAGGATGATGCGCCGTCCCGTTGCGGCGTTGGTCAGCGGGTTCGTGAACGTGATGACGGCCCAACGAACGTCGTTGGTCGCGCCAAAGGGATCGTTGGGGTCAATGTAAGTGAAGCTGTAGCCATCAACGGGTGACTGCGAAAAATCGATCACCGGCGTGTTGTAGCTGTCGAGAGCAACAGGACTCCCGACGATCTGCCCCGGCTGGGTGGGATCGCCCAGGTAGCAGGTCGTCGAGAGAGGGCACAACACCCCGAGCGGGTCGTTAAACGTAGTGGTGTTCAGAGAAACTTCCCGCATGGCTTCCAATTGCCGCTGCGCCAGCACCAGGGCGGTGGCGTTGCTGCGATTATTCGAGTTCAACATCACCGAAGCCGGCACCAGTTGCGCCACCGCCACCAGCCCCACCAGGATTATGGCCGTGGCGATGAGCATCTCCGTCAGCGTGAACCCATGCTCGGTATACCTCGAATTGGATCGCCGTTTCATGTCAATCTGTTTCACCGCACCTGCTGCCAGTATCCGGACGCATCTGCCGTCCAGATCTGGATGGAACCCGCCGGCATCAATAACACCGCTCGATAACCCGCCTCCGGCGCAATACCGCTGCCCAGGTAGAAAACGTTCACGTTCTGGGGTGTAACCGCCCCGCGCGCATCAAACGTGATCACGGAGCCGGTCGGCGAAGGAGTTGCCGGTGACACTCCGCTGACCGCTTGTGACAACATCGCGGACGTTCCCGGAATGCTGCTACCATCCACCAGATTCCCCGATGGCCCCAGCAGGATCATCTTCTCCCCGGTGTCCTGCACACCGTTCTGGTTCGAGTCCGCCCACACCAGCGTCAACGTCGGATCGCCGCCGTAGGTCTGCTGGACCTGGCAGTTCACCTGCTTATTCAGGCGAATGGCGTCGTACCTCGTAAGCCGCAAGATATCCGCCATCTGCGAAGCCGAGTTCGTCAGCAAATACGAGTGGTACGCCCGGAGGAACGACGGCAGCCCGATGGCCATCAAAATCAGGGCCACCGCCAGCGTCACCACCAGCTCGGTTAAGCTGAACCCGTACTCTCTCCACGACGCGGATTGTGCGTCGCACATACGCCGTTTCATGCACTCCCATACCTTGCATCGCCCTGCGGTGCGAATTCCGGCTCTATTTTGGACTGGGACACCTAAATTAGCAGGATTCTCGCGCCTTAGATAGCCGCTATCCTTCTGGATATTATTTAGCTATTTACACCCTTGTCGACGCGGGCGGCCCCGCGCAATGCGGCACGGCTTCCCCGGACCCGCAACGTCGAGCCACTGGCAGTCTACTTCTTGTCTGTCACTTTCCCCTTGGATTCTTTGTAGCGCCTCTCCAGTCCCGCTTTCGTGAAGAAGTCCGCAGGTAGCTTGGGATTCGCTTTGCACGAATCATAGAACAACTGGTAGGTTCGCCGGTCATTGTGCAGCCGGGTTACTTGCATCGGTATCTGGATGCCGTCATTCGGCTGGTAGTTCGTGAAAATCGTCACGTCCTCATCCATCTCGCCCGTAACCTCGTCTTTGCTGGTCACCACCGTGCGCGCAGGAAGGTGCGTGGAATAATCGAAGGCCAGGCGGATGGAGCCTTCTTCTCCGCGGTCCGTAATCTCCACCCAATCCACCTGCCGCAAGTCCGCGGTTGTGGTCCCCGCGTAGCGCAGGAACACATCCTGCTCATTCACTTTCAGGAGCAACACGTTGCGAAAATGGTTCTTCGCCGCCGCTTGAAAATCGGAGACGGTGCTGGCCGCCGCTTCGTTGACCCCGCTCTTATCCATCGTCCATCCTTCATTCCCGGAAAATACCTGGATAAATACGCCGCCCTTGATGGGAAGAACTCCGACCAGCACGGCCAACATGCCGCCCTTCGTGCTGCTGACCACATACTCAGTGCGGTTCTTGTCGGGAAAATGCCAATAGCTCCGGTAACCCGCGTATCCGCCCAGGCCGCCACTATGGTCAATTTGCGCCTGGCGCCCATCGCATTCCAGTTCTTCGTAATCCCGGAATGCGGCGCCCCCCAGAGCCTCAATTGCCTGCTGCACAAGCTGCTTCGCCTTCGCTGTGCTCTTCTCCGGATCCCACATGTCCGGGTTCTGCGCCTTCACGCCAGGTGCGAGCAGCACCAGGGCAAAGGCCACCCCCACGCAGGCTTTGGCCAACTTCATCCGCACAATACCGAGCCTCCATTCACATTCAATATTTCGCCGGTCATGAAATTCGCGAGGTCCGAAGCAAGAAACAGGATCGGCCCCGCGACTTCTTCCGCGGTCCCCGGCCGCCCCAGGGGAATCACGCTGGCCGCCATTTTTTGTCCCGCCTTCGTATCCAGCACGGGGTTCGACATGTCCGTGGCCACCCAGCCCGGCGCAACGCTATTCACCACAATTCCGTGGCACGCCAGCTCCGTGGAGAGCCCCTTCGTCAGGCTGATGATCGCGCCCTTGGACGCTCCATAATGCGTGTGGAGCGATTCGCCGCGTTGTCCCGCCGTTGAACTGATCGTTATAATCTTCCCCGATTTCTGTTTGATCATCTGTGGCACCGCAAAGTGAATCACCGAATAGACGCTCTTCAGATTGATGCGGATCATGTCGTCCCACTGTTTTTCAGTCATCTTTTCGATGGGCAAGTCTTCCACATTCCACACGCCCGCGTTGGCCACTAGAATGTCCAGGCGTCCCAGCCGGGTGATCGCGTGCTCCACCAGTTTCTTGTTGTCCGCGTGCTTCCCGGCATCGGCCTTGAACGCCTCCACGCGCGTGCCATGCTTCGCGGTCTCCTGCTCCAACAGCTTGGCGGCTTCTTTGGCGGAGTTGTAGCTGAAAACCACATCCGCTCCAGCCTGGGCAAACAGCTTCACGGCTGCCGCCCCGATTCCCCGCGATCCTCCCGTTATCAACGCCGCCTTTCCTGCCAGTGAAATCATGATTCCCCCATTCTCAGATTCATAAATTCGGTGCGTGGTTGGCCTTCAAGTTCCGTTTGCGACGACTACCGCGCCGGCGCAACGCCACGCGCTGCCTGTGCCGCCGCTACAAACTCTTCAAAAAGCTTGCTCGCCAGGGCATCTCCCGGCATGCGTTCTGGGTGCCATTGCACCCCGACCACCCAATTCGCGTCGCCGGTCCATTCCACGCTTTCCACGATGCCGTCCTCTGCCTGACCCGTGACCCGTAGATTGCGCCCGGGCTTCTCGATCGACTGGTGGTGCGAGCTGTTCACCACGGCGTGGGTCGCGCCCGCCAACTTGGCCAACTGACTGTCCGCGGTAAAGCGGACTTCGTGCTGCGGATCTCTTGGCAACTCGGGTACAACGTCCTTTTTGCGGTGCGGGATGCTGGTGTCGGTTTCGCTGCGCAGGTCCTGGATCAGCGTTCCGCCAAGAAACACATTCAAAAGTTGGCACCCGTAGCAGATGGCCAAGACCGGTTTCCGCGACTCTAACGCATGGCTCAAGATGGCGCGATCCGTCTGCTCCCGCGGCAGGTCGGCCGGCGCGGATTTGCCGTGATTCACGGCGCCGTATTCGCCCGGCTCAACGTCGGCTGGGCTTCCGGGCAGGACAAAACCATCCAGCCCCCGCAATTGCCCCTCCAAGCTCTCCGGATGAGCCAGGGAGAGGAGAATCGGCTCGCCGCCAGCCTTCCTCACGGCTTCCATGTAATAGCGGATTTTCGGCAAGTTCCCCTCGGCCTCCTCCTGCGAAGTCCGCCAGGGGATGCCAATCCTCGCTCGGTTGGGGCCGTTGGGCGCCATCGAATCCAGCATCGTAACATCCGGCGGAAAGGCCAGCAACCGGGCTCCCTGGGAGGGGAATGGCGTCAGTGTTCCAGCGAAACTGACCCTTGCGCGGAAGCGTAAAGGCTGGCGATTATCGTTCTGTTCTCAGTTCGCCGGGGTGCCGTCGAGGATGGGATGGTCCCTTCCCAGGAGCGTTCGACCCGGCTGGCCGTTGAGATCGAAAACGACGACTTCATTTTCGCCTGCGCGCAGCCAGGGGCCTGGGACGTACAGAGTCTTCTGGGGACCGATGCTCCAGATCCGGCCGAGGGGCTGGTCATTCAGCCAGACCGCGCCTTTTGCAAAGGCGCTGGTATCGAGAAACGTGTCCGCGGGCGTATCGACGTGGAAGGTGGCGCGGTAGAAGCAGGCGCCCTCGCACGAGGTGCGCGCAAAGGCCAGCTTCGAAGGTTCTGCCATAGGCAAAGGATAGATGTCCCAGCCGAGCAGCGGTTTGCCGGCGAGTGTGATTTGCTTCGTGATGCCCTTGCGTTCTCCGCGCAGCACAACGGTAAAGTTGACCCGGCCGGTATTTTCAACGAGTATGTCCAGCCTCGCGCCGGCAGCCGGCACTTTTAGCCGAAGGTGGTTCTGCTCCAAGCGACGATCAAGCGCACCCACCAGCTTGCCATCGAGAAACACCTGCGCATAGTCATGGAGTTCGTCGAGAACGAGATTGCCCTCCGTGGCTCCGTCGAGATGTTTGCGATAGAGAATGTAGCCATAGGCTTGGTCCAGGTCTTCCATACTCTGGACCTGTTCGGAGTGGACCGCAGACGGGAGCACACTCCAGAGGGAGACTGCTTCTTCCAGCTTGAACTCCGGGATTTTCGTTGCGGCTGGCGAAGGCGGCACAGCAGGCGGCGTGGTTCCGGTCGCCTTGGCGATGACGTCACGGAAGGTGAAGTATTTCGGCGTGGGGCGGCCACTCTCGTCGAGCGGGGCGTCGTAATCGTAGCTGGTGACATCCGGCTCGTAGTTCTTGCCGTCGCTGTTGGCGCCATTCATCCAACCGAAGCTGGTGCCGCCGTGAAACATGTACAGGCTGACGGAATAGCCCTGGCGCAACATCCAGTCCAGATTGGCGGCCTCGTTGGCCGCGTTGGTCTTGCCGTGTTTGCCGCCCCAGTGATCGAACCAGCCGTCCCAGTACTCGCTGTTAAAGAACGGGCCGTTGGGGCGGATTTTTTTCAGAATGGCGAAACTTCTCTGTGCCGCCCCGGGATCGGAGCCGCCAAAGTTGATTCCGACGGGCAGGTCGGGAAGAGAGCCCGCGGCAATCTCCTCCGGTCCGTCGGCCGTATAAAACACGGATTGGGTGAACCCCGCATCCACCAGCATGCGGCGGGTTTGCTCCATGTAGGCGTGATCATCGCCGAAGGAGCCGTATTCGTTTTCCACCTGGACCAGAATGATGGGGCCGCCTTTGTTGATCTGCAGCGGCGCGAGCTCCTCGCCGAGGCGCTTGAGCCAGCGGGCGGTGGGCTCAAGGAATTTCGGATCGCGGCTGCGAACGACGATGGAATGATCTTTCAGAAGCCAGGCGGGATATCCGCCGAACTCCCACTCGGCGCAGGCATAGGGGCCGGGGCGCAAGATGACGTACAGGCCTTCCTGTTGCGCTTCGCGAATGAATTCGGCGACGTCGTTGCTGCCGGAGAAATCGTAATCGCCGGGGCGGGGTTCATGCGCGTTCCAGAAAACATAGGTGGTGACGGTGTTGAGTCCCATGGCCTTGGCCATGCGAAAACGGTCACGCCAGTAGGCGCGCGGGATGCGCGCGTAGTGCATCTCACCGGAAATGATCTGGAAGGGTTTGCCATTGAGAAGAAACTGGCCGTCGTGTACGGCGAAGCTTCCGGGCACGGCATGCTGCTGCGCCGGCGCAGCGGAAGAAAAAATTGTCAGGGAGACAAAGAAGAAAAGGCACAGCCACTTGGAGTTCATGACCCCCAGTTTGCGCCTGTGAAAGCGAGTTGCCAAGTTCTATGCGTGCTTCTTCCCCTCCGCACTCCTCGTTGCGGCGGTCGTGGGGCTTCCTTTTGAGGGATCCGGATTCGCCATCACTTTCGCGGCTTGCGCCGCCCGGAATTTCCGCACCGCTTCCCGATACTCTGGGTACTTGACTCCCAAAATCGCCGCCGCGAACAGCGCCGCATTGATGGCTCCGGCTTTTCCGATCGCCAGCGTTCCCACGGGAATTCCTCCCGGCATCTGCACCATGGAAAGTAGCGAATCCAGCCCCTTCAGCGCCTTTGATTCGATCGGCACGCCCAGAACGGGCAGCAATGTCTTGGCCGCGGTAACCCCCGGCAAGTGTGCCGCGCCGCCTGCGCCCGCGATAATCACCTGCATCCCGCGTTGCTCCGCCGCTGCCGCGTACTCGAACAGCAAGTCCGGCGTGCGGTGTGCGGAGATAACCCGCGTCTCAAACGGCACCCCCAGCTCTTCCAGTGTTTTCGCGGTGTGCTCCATCGTCTCCCAATCCGACGTGGAGCCCATGATCACGCCCACGAGAACCTTCTGTTGCTTTTCTGCTTCACCGCTTGCATTGTTTTTCATGTCTCTCGGTTTCCGTCCTGATGAGTCCCTCTCTCAAAAAAGAGAAGGCCGGCCATCTGGCCGGCTTAGGATCGCGATAGGTCCTTATTCTACGGACTTTTCCAGCCCGATGCGACTTTTCTGCGCTGCTTCCACGCCTGCCGCAACTGCCCCACCAGGTACAACGATCCGGTGACGAACACCGCATCCTCGGGTTTTGCCTTTTCCAGCGCGGCTTCGAGCGCTCGCTCCGCTTCCGGATAAACGGTGTAGCGTTCCACGTGATGCCCCGCCATACGGGCAAGCTGCGTCGCGCTGATCGCGCGCGGGGTCTGCGCCTCCGTGAACAGCACTTCGTAGGCATGCGGGAAAAGCGCGCCCGTGACTTCATCCACTGCCTTATCGCGCATTGCTCCGAACACCATGTACACCTTGCGGCCGCGAAAATTCTCTCCCAGAAACGCCGCGAGTTCCTTCGCCGCCCCCGGGTTGTGCGCTCCATCGAAGTACACGTCGGGCCGCGTCCCAAATCGTTCAATCCGCCCCGGCCACTCTGTTGCCGCAATGCCTCGAACGATGTTCTCATCGCTGATACGGTAGCCGCGTTCCTGCAGCAACCGTGCCGCCGCCACGGCATTCAGCGCATTCTGCAATTGGAATCGCCCGGGCAGGCGAGGCGCCAGCTCGTACATCCGGCCGGTCGCAACATCCTCCACTGCCGCGCGCACACAACCTTCTTCCACGCGCTCACTTTTCACGCGAAACGCCTCGCTCGTCTCCGATACGGCACATCGCAGCTCCCGCGCCCGCGCCAGCAGTACTTCCCTCACTTCCGGTTGTTGCGCGGCAATCACCGCAGGCACCACAGGCTTCAGAATGCCCGCCTTTTCTCCGGCGATTTCCCGCAACGAATGTCCTAGGAAGTTTTCATGATCGAAATCGATGCGTGTGATGATGGAAACCACCGGCGTCACGATATTTGTCGCGTCCAGCCGGCCACCCAACCCCACTTCGACCACGCCAAAATCCACGCGCTCCCGCGCAAAAATCTCGAAGGCCAGCGCGGTCACGCTCTCGAAATATGTCGGATGCGCTCGCAACTTTCCCTCTGCCAGCAATCCCTCGATTACGGCTTGCATCCCTGTGAACGTTTCCGCGAACATCGCATCGCTGACCTCTTCGCCGCCCACCCGTATGCGCTCATTGATGCGTTCCAGATGCGGCGAAGTGTTCAGCCCTGTCCGGAAACCCGCATCCCGCAAGATGGCTTCGAGGAACGCCGCCGTCGAGCCTTTGCCGTTTGTGCCTGCAATGTGCACCACTGGGTACGCGCGGTCGGGCCACCCCAGGCGCTCCGCCAGCACGGTTATGTTTTGCAAATCGAATTTTGCGGCGGAAGCCTGTGTAGGCGCAGCCAATTCGCGGCCGAGAGATAGAAGATATCGGACCGCGATTTCGTAATTCATTTCAGGAGATCAGTAGGTCGAGTGCGTTGGAAACGAAGGCCTTCATGTCCTTGCGATGAACCACGGCATCCAGGAATCCATGCTCCAGCAGGAATTCCGAGCGTTGGAAGCCCTCCGGCAGTTTTTGCCGGATGGTCTGCTCGATCACGCGGGGTCCAGCGAATCCGATCAACGCGCCAGGTTCCGCAATGTTCAGGTCGCCCAGCATCGCGAAGCTCGCCGTGACGCCGCCGGTCGTCGGGTCCGTCAGCACCGAAATATACGGCAGCTTTTCTTCGTCCAGACGCGCCAATGCCGCGGACACTTTCACCAATTGCATCAGGCTGATCGTGCCTTCCATCATGCGTGCGCCGCCGGAACACGACACGATGACCAGCGGCTGCCGCGTTTCCATCGCCAGCTCAATCGCGCGCGTCACTTTCTCCCCAACCACCGCTCCCATCGATCCGCCGATGAATCCAAACTCCATGGCGCAGCACACCACTGGCCGGCCGTTCAATTGGCCCTCGGCCGTCCTGATGGCGTCGTTCATGCCCAGCTTTTTCTGCGCATCCTTGATGCGTTTTGCGTACGGCTTCGTGTCCACAAACTTCAGCGGATCCGTCGAGACCATCCCCGCATCGTGCTCCGTCCAATTGCCGTCCAGCAGCATGGCCAGCCGCTGCTTGGAACTCATCCGGAAATGGAATTGGCACTTCGGACAGACGAGCAGGTTTTCTTCCAGGTCCTTCCGGAACACGATGGCCCGGCAGGACTCGCACTTCATCCACAATCCCTCTGTGCGCACGCGGCGCTCTTCCGGCGGGGTGGCCTGATCGATTGCCTTTTTGTCTCGCTTAAACCATGACATGGGAAAGTTTTCAGTCTTAAGTCTTAAGTCTTAAGTTTTAAGTTATCAGTTCCAAGTCAACTTCGCCAATTCTCCCTGAGCCCCCCTGAGTCAGGGTCCGATTCCTTCGGCTTTGCTCAGAAACCCATCAACTGGCCGCGAGAAAGGTCTCTTTGCTTTAGGAGGCCGGGGCTTAAGCCCCAGCGTAAAGCCCCAAGACGAACGGGCTTTAGCCCCTAAAGAAAACCTCGCCCGGTATTCGCCCTATTCCGTCAAGCCGCTTCCGCCTCCAAGCGTCAATTCTAGAAAAGTCGCCCAGTGCAGCACCGCAAATTTGAATAAAAACCTGTAGCCAACTCGCGATACGAATTACTTAAACCTGATGACTGAGAACTGACAACTTCAATAATCAATCCCTCGCTGTGCCAGTATACCCTTCGTGTAAGGGTGTTTCACTTCTTTCATCTCGGTCACCAGGTCCGCTTCCTCCACCAGCAGCGGGTGGGCATTGCGTCCTGTGCAAATGACGTGGACCTGTTCCGGGCGTTTCTTCAGCGCCTCCACCACCTTTTCCGCGTCCAGCATCTTGTAGCTGATTGTGTAGTTGATCTCGTCCAGGATCACCAGGCCGTAATTTCCGCTGTAAATCGCCGCGCGCCCCGCCTCCCAGCACTCTTCGGCCAGGCGAATATCTTCCGAATCGGTCTCCGCGCTTCCGATCTTCACGAACCCCCGCCCCATCGGGCGTATTTCGAATTTGTCATCGCCCAGCAGTTTTGCCGCGTCCAACTCGCCGTAATGCCATGAACCCTTGATGAACTGCACCATCAGCACGCGCAGTCCCTGCCCCACCGCGCGAAATGCCGCGCCCAGGGCGCACGTCGTCTTCCCCTTGCCCGGCCCCGTGTAAACAATCAGCAAGCCCTTCTCATTCGCCATTCGTGCTCTTCCTTGCGCCAACTTGCCGCGGCGAAACTCTTCTCATCCAACAGTCAATGTTTTTCTAAACGGGTAGGAGCGAGTCGCGGCTGCTGCTTTTCTCGCGCGTAGCCGCCGGAGCAAGCTCCACGCCTCGGCAATTCTCTGTCTCTATCCCAGTCTGGATAGTTGCACCTCCCCAGTCAAGTTTGCAGACAGCTACATAGCGGATCTGTTTCCGATTATCAGAATTGACGAGGAGTTGGGCAACAAGGGCGAAAAACTCCCTCCAACTGCATTGGTCTCCGTGCCCAGTTGGCCCAAAACGATTGAAAATGTGTTGTATGATTATGCGAAATGTCTGGTGCCCCGTTGGTTTCAGGCCGCAAGCTCTGCTTTGCTGTTCTCCTCTTACTGGTTTTGCCGGCTCGGACTCTTTCCGCCAATTCCTGGAAAGGCATCGTGCACGACAAGCCCGGCCACGCCGTTGGCGAGGCCACGGTTTCACTGCAAGCAACATCAGGAAGCCGCGTCTACTCCGCCAATACCTCGGCCAGTGGGGAATTCTTTTTTGCGGACATTGCAGCGCAAAGCTACAGGGTCGCCGTCAAGGTTAACGGCAAAACCTGGAATGCCGTCGCGCCACTGGTCATTAAAGATGGCGGCGCGCTCGCCGCGGACCTCGAATTATCTGAGCATAATCAAACGCTGGTAGTGCTTGCGCTGGCAAACCCCGCTTCTCCACAAGGCAGTGGCGGCGCGCATCTTTCCAGCGGTGAAGTCTCCAGCCTCCCCCTGAACGAGCGCGACTTTAGCAAGTTATTGCTTCTGGCCGCCGGCACGATGACGGACACGAACGGCACGGCTAACTTCACGCAACAATTCACCGCCAATGGACAGCGTGGTGTGACCTCTGTTTTTGCCACGGATGGCGCGGACACCAGCGACCCCGAAATGGGCGGCGCCACCTTCGCCAACTTCAACGTGGACGCCATTCAGGAAGTGCAATCGAGCTCGGGAGTGATGCCTGCGGAGATCGGGCACGGCGCCGCGGGGTTCACCAATGTGATCACCAAATCCGGCGCCAGCCAGATGCACGGTAGCGCTTTTGAGTTTGTGCGCAATGCGGCGTTTGACGCCCGGAATTATTTCGATCACGCAAGCGACGTTGATCCGCGGCGCCTGCCTCCATTCGCGCGCAACGAATTTGGCGTTACCAACGGCGGCCCGGTGGTAATCCCCGGCATCTACGACGGCCGGGACAACACCTTTTACTTCGCGGAGTATCAGGGTTTCCGGCAAGTCCTCGGCACCACGCAAGTCTTCGCCGTGCCCACCGCTGCGGAACATAACGGCATCGATACCACCACTTTTCCCGGCGACACTTTAACGGTTCCCGTGAACCCGGCCATTGCGCCGCTCCTGGCTCGCTACCCCCTCCCGAATGAGCCTAATGGCCCGTTCGGTGCGCGAACCTATGCCACCTCTTCGAAGGTTGTCACCAACACCGACCAGTTCTCCGTGCGCGTGGATCATCGGATTTCAGACCAGGCCACGCTGTTTACGCGATTCAGCCTCAACCAGGTGAATGGTCCAACCACGAATCCCGATCAAACCGCCATCGACCCCAGCTTTGCCGTGAATTTCTTTGACCACCAGCGCAATGCCGCCGTGCGCTACTCGCGCACCATCTCGCCGCATCTCAACTTTGCCGCCGCCTTTGGGTATATCCGCAGCACTCCCATTTTCCCCACGCAGAACCCCACGGATCCCGCGTTGACTTACGGCGACGGTCTTTTCGAGGGCTTTAATACAGCGGATGGATCGATTACAGGCTCCTATAGCAATCTATACCAGGTCAAACTTGACATGGCCTGCGCGCGTGGCTCGCACAGTTTTAAGTGGGGTGTCGAAATACGTCTAAACAAGGACTCCACCATTTATGGCACCAATCCCAATGGCGTCTATGTCTTCGGCGGGGGAACCGCGTATTCACCCGTGCAGATCCTCTCTGCAAGCGGCTTGCACAATATCCAACCTGGCGACCCGCTTCCTGACGCGCTCACCGGCCTGCTGACCGCGACTCCGTATTCTTATTCGATCACTGCCGCGTCCAGCGTAACCCCCCAGGGCGACAAATTTGACGAAGCTGCCGTCCGCCGCGAGGCCTACAATTTTTATTTTCAGGATTCCTGGAAGTTTGCTCCGCGTTGGATCCTGAATTACGGCCTGCGCTATGAGCTGAACAGCCGCATCAAGGAAGCCAAGCACCGCACTTCGATTGGCCAACCCATTGGCCCGGATGGCCAGCCCGTATCGTTTGGCACTCCCGGCGCAACGGAGATTTTCTTGTACAATCCGCAACCAATTTATCCCCTGGATTGGCGCGGGCTCGGCCCGCGTGTTTCCGTCGACTTCGCCGTCACCAAACGCACCACCATCCATGCCGGCGGCGCGATTACCACGCTTCTTCCCAACTTGTGGCAGGACAATTCCGTGACCGGAGGAATCCCCTTTGTGGTCCAGCCGCTGGACACGGCTCTGCCCGGAATCCCTGTGCCCTTCCATAACACCGCTGTGCCCCTGGCACTTCCACCGGCTTACACCACCAGCGGACAACTTCTTTTCCCCAACGGAGACAGTTCGACCGTGGCGGCCAACACACAGATCGATCTGCAAAGATTTCAGAACGATCTCGAGGATTTGACTCCGGGCCACGAGGTTCAACTGTTGTCCACCGGGGTGATTTCGCGCGCTTTTCGGAACGGCTATATCGGAACCTATACTTTGGGCCTGGACCATGATTTTGGAGGCGTCAAGATGAGTGCCGCATACGTTGGAACTGCCGGCATACATCTGGCGAGTATGCTGGCACCAAACGGTTATGCGGGCGCCGATCCGGCGTTCGCTCCCTTCACGCAATTCAATTCCGCGGGAAAAGCCATTGGAGGCTTTGGGCCGGAGTACCTGATGGCCACGGGTTCCCATTCCAGCTATAACGCGTTGCAGACCAGCGTCACCGAGAACGCTTCACGAATCGGCTTGAGCTTTCAGGCCAGTTATACGTTTTCCAAATCCATCGATGACACCAGTTCGGCATCGCAATACCTGCCGCAGAATCCTCAGAATCCTGCGGCAGACAGAGGGCCATCCAGCTTTGATGTGACGCACAGTTTTTCATTGAGCCTGATCCAGCTCCTGCCGTTGGATCGCGTCGCTTTCCTGAAGCCTCTGGGAAAATATGTGACTGGCGGGTGGCAGTTCCTCAACATTACTTCTCTGTCCAGCGGGCCGCCCTTCACGGTCTACTCTGGCATTCAGCAAACCGGCGCCGGCGCCGGTGGAGCGGATCACCCCGATCTTGTGGCCATGCCCGATTTTTCCACTAGCCGCGCCGTGCGTGAAGACTACTTCGGACGCGGCTCAAACAATAGTTCGTTTTTCTTCATACCGATCAACGTGCCGGGAGGCACCGGCCCCAATCTCGGCCGCTTCGGTACGCTGGGCCGCGACACATTTCGCGGGCCCGGTTTTCACCAATACGACGTTTCTTTGATCAAAAATACGCCCGTTGGACACAGGGGAAATGGTGAACTCGGCATCCTCCAGTTTCGCGCCGAATTTTTCAACGTTTTCAATATCGTCAATTTTGGGCTGCCTTCTAATATCGTTCGCGGCAGCGGCTTCGGGATTATCAGCCATACCGCCGGACCATCGCGGCAAATCCAGTTCTCGCTGAAATTGGTCTATTGATCTGGGGGTCTCGAAGGGGCAACTACCCCTGTCTCTGTTGCCGGGTGTTTACGCTCACTTCTGCGGAGCCGGAGCAAACTGCGCAAACGTAATGAAATGCCCCGCAGGGTCTTTCACGCCGATTTCCGTCGATCCATAAAACGTCTTCCTCTCCGGCATGTACACTTCCGCGCGCTTCACCGCCGCCTTCACATCCTCCAGATTGTCCACCTGCACATAAAGAAACGTCGGCCCTTTCCGCACGTCCGCCCCAATCGCCGGCATGTCCTTGTCCACGCTCGCGTACGTCTGGTACATCACCTCCACGCCATCCTTCTCCAGAATCACGAACCCCAGTTTGTCTCCTTCGGGCACTTCGGCGGTTTTTGTGAACCCCACCCCCTCGACCCAGAACGGCAAAACCGGCTCGATCTCCTTCACAAAAAGCACGGGTGTAACTTTCTTGACCATGGCTTTCTTCTCCTTTTCCGCCGCGGCTGCTCTTCTCTCGTGTTTACGTCTCTCTTCGAGTGCGCCAAGTACCGGCTTCGCACTTAGGCTCTTGGGTTTTCCTTCTTGTGCCGCCCACCTATGGACTTGAGGGTGCCCCATCCTTCGCGAAGTTTGCGAAGGGTGGGCTCTTACGATCCGACGCCACAACCCTTTTTCTCTTCGTTCTTCGTCATCTGACCGGCCACTCCTGCAAAAACCTCTTGAGCGCAACCACGAAAATGCGGTACATTTTGCGTTAGCTTATGGCGAAAGTAAAGCGAAATATCGAAAGGACTTCCATGACTTCCAACCGTCGCCTTCTCGATCTCATCTCTGTCGGTCCCGCCATGCTGCGGGACTTTGAACAACTCGGCATTCACTCCGTCCCTCAGCTTGCCAAACAAGATCCCAAAAAAATGTACGCACGCCTTGAACGGCTCACCGGCCAACGCCAGGATCCCTGCGTCCTGGATGTTTTTGAAGCTGCCGTGGCCCAGGCGCGCAACCCGCGCCTACCCGCGGAAAAATGCCAGTGGTGGTATTGGAGCCGGCGAAGGAAAGCCGCGGCCAATTCGTAGGGGTCCAGCACTGCTGGACCCCATGTCCGCACAATCGATCAATCTAGCGATTTTCTTCGGTTTTCCGGCGTCTACAAACTTAACGCCCCGGAATACACCAGCCGCGCCTTTCCGGTGTCCCCGCGCTCAATGCGCCCGATTCGAAAGAATTTCTCGCGTCGCCGCTTCAGATCCGCTTCCACTTCCTTGACGTGCGCGGGCGGCACCACAACCACCATCCCCACGCCCATGTTGAACGTTTGCAGCAATTCATCCGTCTCGATTTCACCGAGCTTCGCCAGGTATTTAAAGATCGGAGGAACCGGCCACGCATCCAGATCAATGATGGCCTTCACGCCGCTGGGAAGCACGCGCGGAAGATTGCTCGGCAGCCCTCCGCCGGTGATATGTGCCAGAGCGGAGACCCACCCGTGCGCCAGAATCGTCTTCAGTGCCGGCGCGTAGCAAACGTGCGGTCTCAGAAGTTCCGCTCCAATCTTGTTGCCCACTGCCGCGACATACGTGTCCGGCTTCTGCTTGGCAATTTCAAACACCAGTTTCCGCGCCAGCGAGTAGCCGTTCGTGTGCAATCCCGTCGACGGCAACGCCAGCAGCGTGTCTCCCGGCTTCACCGCTTTCCCGGTAAGCACTTTCTCCCGCTCCACCACACCGACGATGAATCCCGCCAGGTCGTACTCTCCCGGCTGATAGAAACCCGGCATCTCCGCTGTCTCTCCGCCAATCAGCGCACAGCCCGCTTTCCGGCAGCAACGGCTCATGCCATCCACAAGCTGTTCCACCACGCTCGCATCCAGCTTCCCCATGGCCAGGTAATCCAGGAAAAACAGCGGCTCCGCTCCCTGAACCAGGATGTCGTTGATGCAGTGATTGACAAGGTCTCCGCCCACCGTCGAATGCACGCCCATCGCCATGGCGATCTTCAGCTTCGTGCCCACTCCATCCGCGCTGGACACCAGTACCGGGTCCTTCCATTTCTTGATGTCCAGCGCAAACAGCCCACCGAATCCCCCGATACCTCCCAGCACTGCGGGCGTAAACGTGCGGCTGGCTAGATGCCGTATGCGCTGCTTCGCGTCATCGGCAACAGCTAGATTGACTCCGGCGTCGGCATATTTCATGGTCTGCCGCCTTAACCCTTTGGTCGGTGACGCTACCTCTGACGGTGAAGTCTGCCGGCTCATTTCCTGCGGGGCGGGGGGCGGCCACCAGGGAAGAGTCACCCGTCATGAGTCACACTGTGGGAGATCCGGCTTCTACTTCTGGAACAGGTCCGGTCATTGGCGATGCCGGACCCCTACAGCTTAAAACAGATGGAACAGCCTGCGCCACCGCACTGTGCCGGGATGTATCACCGCATTGGCATACGCTTCAAATCTCGCCACGATATCCCCGTTCCACGCATCCCGCGGCGCATCCAGCGACATGTAAATGATCACCGGCGTGCCCAGAATATCATTCCGTGGCACGCATCCCCAAAACCGGCTGTCCAGCGAATTCTCGCGGTTGTCGCCCATCACAAAATAACAATTCTCCGGAACCTTATACGGCAATCCGCCATACGGCACCGTCAACTGAAGCCTCGTCGGAGCTTCTGTTCGCCCCACCGTGTAATTCTCTACCAGCTTCCTTCCGTTGATCCACACCGCCCCATCGTGTACGTCCACGGTTTCCCCGGGCAGCCCGATCACGCGCTTCACGTAGTCTGGTTGCGTCAGATCGAAGGGCGGCTTGAAAATCACGATCTGCAGCCGCCGCGGATTCCGCCACAACGGCACGTGCCAATTCGTAAACGGCACCCCGGCATCGTAGCCCAGCCGGCTCATGATCAGGTGATCCCCGATCAGCAATGTGTTTTCCATCGAGCCCGACGGGATCACGCGCGCCTGCCCCAGCGTTCCATTGATCAGCATGAACGCCAGGATCACCCAGAACCAGGCGATGATCTCGCTCTTCACCTTCGCGCTCATCGGCACTTGGGCTTCCTTCGCGCTTTTCTTCTTGCTCTTGCTTGCGTCAGCTTTCACGTTGCACCGTCACCTCTTCGGCCACTTTGTTTGCGCCCGCGCCTTCACGCACTTCCAGTTGCACCAGGTCGGTCGGATAGACGCCCGTGTAGCACGAAGTGCAGAAGTCTCCCTTGGTGTCATTCACCGCCTGCTTCAGCCCCGGCATCGACAGGTATCCCAGCGAATCCGCGCCCAGGTACTTGCGGATCTCTTCCGGCGAATTGGCCGAAGCAATCAATTCCTCGCGCGTGGGCGTATCCACGCCGTAATAGCACGGTGAAATCGTCGGCGGGCAACTGATGCGCATGTGTACTTCCGTCGCGCCCGCTTCCCGCACCATGCGCACAAGTTTTCTGCTGGTTGTGCCGCGCACGATCGAATCGTCCACCAGCACCACGCGCTTCCCTTTAATCAACTCGCGCACCGGATTCAGCTTCAGCTTCACCCCAAAATTCCGGATCGCCTGCGAAGGCTCGATAAACGTGCGCCCAATGTAATGATTCCGGATCAGCCCCATGCGGAAGGGGATCTTCGATTCCAACGCAAACCCGATCGCCGCCGGCACTCCCGAATCCGGTATCGGCACGATCATATCCGCTTCCACCGGATATTCCCGCGCCAGCAATCGCCCCAGCATCTCGCGCGATTCGTTCACCGACCGGCCGAAAATGATGCTGTCCGGCCTGGAAAAATAGACGTGCTCGAAAATGCAGTATTGGTGCGGCTTCGGCGGGCTGAAGTGGATGGACTCCAACCCCGATCGCGAAATCCGCAGCATCTCGCCCGGTTGAATTTCCCGCACGTATTGCGCGTTCAATAAATCGAAAGCGCACGTTTCCGACGCCACCAGCCACGCGTCCCCGTTTTCCGTGGACGGAATCCTTCCCAGCACCAGCGGCCGGAATCCCCGCGGATCTCTTACGGCGTAGAGTTCGTCCGGGGTCAGCACCAGCAGCGAATACGCACCCTCCAGTTGGTTCAGCGCATCGCCCAGCGCCCCGGAAAA
This sequence comes from Acidobacteriota bacterium, assembly GCA_003154775.1. Classification (GTDB taxonomy): domain Bacteria; phylum Acidobacteriota; class Terriglobia; order Acidiferrales; family UBA7541; genus Acidiferrum. Next base: position 43,006 of record PMES01000072.1, read on the forward strand.
ATTCCGCGCCTGCGAACGCGCGATCAGGTGCACGATCACTTCCGTGTCGCTGTTCGCCTGGAAAATCGATCCTCGGTGCTCCAGCTTCCGCCGCCATTCGCCCGCGTTCGTCAGGTTGCCGTTGTGCGCCACCGCGATCTTGCCCTTGCTGCAATCCACCAGGATCGGCTGCGCGTTCAGGAGCCCCTTGTCGCCCGCCGTCGAATACCGCGTGTGCCCGATCGCGCTCGTGCCCGGCAGCTTCGCCAGCACGCGCGGCTGAAAAATCTCTTCCACTTCGCCCATGGCCCTGTGCATGTTCAGGTCGCCGCCCGAACTGGCCACAATCCCCGCTGATTCCTGGCCGCGATGCTGCAGCGCGTACAACCCCAGATACGTCAGGTTCGCCGCTTCCGGGTGGCCGAACACGCCAAACACACCGCATTCGTCATGAAAATGATCGTCAGCGAACGCGAGCTTCTCTTTCATTGGACCTTTAACGTTTTCTGGAGCGAATTAGACCAAGCGTCCCTGAGCGTATCCACCGCACTGGACGCCACGGCATGCCCCTTATATTCGATGCGCAGCGCGTTGTCACCCGTCACTTTGCCGATTTCGTGCGCGCCCACACCATATTGTCTCGCAGTATTCCGCAGAGCGGTAAGCTTTTCCGGGGAAACGGAAACCACCACGCGCGCCCCGCGCTCGCCGAACAGGGCGTACTCCGCGGATACGTCTTCCGGCACAGCTACACTCGCTCCGAGCCCCGCTGCTGCGAAGCACGATTCCGCCAGCGTAACCGCCAGCCCGCCGTCGCTCACGTCATGCGCCGATTGCAGCGTCCCTGCTTCGGCCAGGGTCACCAGACAATCGATCACCCATTTCTCCGCGGCAAGCTCGATCGCCGGCGGTTCCCCGGCCACAATCCCACCAATCGTCTTGGAGTATTCAGAGGAAGAGAACTCCCGCTGTTTGCCGGCCCGCGGCGGAGCCTGGTGCGACGCTTTGGAAGAAGTGGATCCGTCGAGGAGCACGATCACATCCCCTTCATTCCGGAACGCCACCTTCAAAACTTTCGACGCATCCTCCAGAATCCCCAACATCCCAATCACCGGCGTCGGATAAATCGATTTCCTCAGCGTCTCGTTATAAAAACTCACGTTCCCGCCCGTAATCGGCGTGCCCAGCGCCACGCACGCCTCGCTCAGCCCGTCAATGGCCTGCGAAAATTGCCACATCACTTCCGGCTTCTCCGGGCTCCCAAAGTTCAAGCAATTCGTCGCCGCAATCGGCCGCGCCCCGCTGGCCGCCACATTCCGCGCCGCTTCGGCGACAGCGTGCATCGCGCCCAGCTTCGGATTCAGGAAGCTCCAGCGGCCATTGCCATCCGTCGCCAGCGCTAGCGCCCGCTTCGTCTCCTTGATTCGCACCACCGCCGCGTCGCTCGCGCCCGGCCCCGCTAGCGTATTCGTCCGCACCATCGTGTCGTACTGCTCGGTGATCCACCGCTTCGAAGCAATCGTCGGCGATGCCAGCAATTTCTTGAAATTTTCCGTCAGCTCCGTCCCGTCCGCGGCGAAATGGAACCAGTCCAGCTCGCTCTCTTTCCGCGCCTTCGGCTCCGCGATCGGCCGGTTGTACACCGGCCCTTCTTCCGCCAACGGGTGCGCCGGAATCTGCGCCACTACTTTGCCGTGGTTCTTCACCACCAGCAGCCCGCCATCTTTCACTTCGCCAACCACCGTCGCGTCCAGGCCCCACTTCTTGAATACCGCCAGCACTTCCTGCTCGCGTCCGCGCTCCGCCACCAGCAGCATGCGCTCCTGCGATTCGCTCAGCATGATCTCGTACGGGCTCATCCCCGTCTCGCGCTGCGGCACCTTCGCCAGATCGATCTCAATTCCCGTCGCCCCGCGCGACGCCATCTCGCACGTCGAGCACGTCAGACCCGCCGCGCCCATGTCCTGAATCGCCACCACCGCGCCTGTCTTCATCGCTTCCAGGCACGCTTCCAGCAGCAACTTCTCCATGAACGGGTCGCCCACCTGCACATTGGGCCGCTTCTGCTGCGACTCCTCCGTAAACTCCGCCGACGCCAGCAGCGAAGCGCCGTGAATGCCGTCCCGCCCCGTCTTCGCGCCCACATAAATCACGGGATTCCCCGTGCCCTTGGCCTTCGCGAAGAAAAGGTCTTCCTTCCGCGCAATTCCCAACGCCAGCGCATTCACCAGCGGGTTCTGCGAATAGCAAGGCTCGAACGCCACTTCCCCGCCCACCGTCGGCACGCCAAAGCAGTTTCCGTAACTTCCCACGCCGCGGATCACCCCGTCCAGAATCCGCCGGTTCTTTGCCGCCTCTTCTTCGTTGGTTTTGTGGGTCGCGGCTTCAGCCGCGACATTCCCGGAGCCCTTTGTGGTAGGGGCTTCAGCCCCTGAGGCGAGAGAAGCGGTAATTTCCCCAAACCGCAGCGAATCCATCACCGCAATCGGCCGCGCTCCCATCGTAAAAATGTCGCGCAGGATTCCGCCGACGCCCGTCGTCGCTCCCTGAAACGGTTCCACGAAACTCGGATGGTTGTGCGATTCGATCTTGAACGCCGCCACCAGCCCGTCGCCGATATCCACCACGCCGGCGTTCTCTCCCGGCCCCTGCACCACCAGCTTTCCGCGCGTTGGCAAACGCTTCAAATGCACCTTGCTCGATTTGTACGAGCAGTGCTCGCTCCACATCACGCTGAAAATCCCCAGCTCCGTGATGTTCGGGTCGCGCCTCAGGATTTTCTGAATTCGCGCATATTCTTCGCGCGTTACACCGTGTTCCGCCGCAATTTCCGGCGTCACCTTAATCTCCGTCTGTGCCGTCGCCATTTGTAGCCTTTTGTGTGTGTCGAACACCGTGGGGGCACGATGCCTGTTGCCCCCACGCCCCTAATCTTTGCCGCGCCTCACGCTGTTGCCTTTGCCGCGCCCACAAGCGCTCCCACCATCGACTGGAAAACCACAATCCCATCTTCCGAATCGAGCGCGCCTTCCATCGCCCGCTCCGGATGCGGCATCAACCCGGCCACATTGCGCTCGCGGTTGCAAATCCCCGCGATATTCGCCATCGACCCGTTCGGATTCCCCGCTTTGTCATCAAGCCCGTCCGGCGTCATGTAGCGAAACAAAATCTGCCGGCTATTCTCCAGTTCCGCCAGGGTCGCCGCATCGCAAGTGTAATTCCCATCGCTATGCGCAATGGGAATCTTCAGGATCTGGCCTTGCTTCGCCGCGCATGTGAACGGGCTGTCCGTCTGCTCCACGCGAATGTGCACGTGCCGGCAGATGAACCGCAGCCCTGCATTGCGCATCATCGCCCCTGGCAGCAGCCCCGCCTCGCACAGAATCTGGAAGCCGTTGCAGATGCCCAACACCAGCCCGCCGCTCTTCGCGAACTTCTCCACCGCATTCATCACCGGAGAAAAACGCGCGATCGCCCCCGTCCTCAGATAATCGCCGTAGGAAAATCCTCCGGGCAAAATGATCGCGTCGCAGCCAACCAGGTCTTCGGATTGGTGCCAGATGAATTCCACCGGCTTCTGCAGCACGTGGCCGATGGCGTGAAACGCGTCGTGATCGCAATTGGATCCCGGAAAGACCACCACTCCAAATTTCACGATGTTCCTCCGGGTAGCATGAATGGAAAATCTAATTTTAGCACATCGGGTGATTCGCGTAGCCGCACTTGTGACCCGTGCCGAGCCCCGCACTCGCGCGGGCAGCAGGATCGCTTTTCGCTTTTCGCTTTTCGCTTTTCGCTTTTCGCTTTTCGCTTTTCGCTTTTCGCTTTTCGGTTTGCTGCTACCGGCGCGAGCGCGCCTTCTTGCGGCTCTGTTTCGACGGCTTTTTGCCGCTCTCTCCCGCGGCCAGTTCCCGCCTCTTCTTGCTTGCCCACCCCGGCTTGTTCACCTGCTTGCCGCGGGCTATCCCCAGCGCATCCGCCGGCACATTGTCCGTAATCGCGGAGCTCGCCGCCACGTAGGCCCCGTCCCCGATCCTCACCGGCGCAATCAGCACGGAGTCGCTCCCGATGAACACGCGGTTCCCGATCGTTGTCGGGTACTTCGCAAAGCCGTCGTAATTGCACGTGATCGTTCCCGCGCCGATGTTCGTTTTCGCACCGATCTTCGTATCGCCAATGTAGGAAAGGTGCGGCACCTTGCTGCCTTCGCCGATCACGCTCTTCTTCAACTCCACGAAATTCCCGATCCGCGCGCCTCTCTTCACATGGCTCTCCGGCCGCAGCCGCGCAAAAGGGCCTGCAATCACTTCGGAATCGACCCTGCTCTTCGTTATCACACTGTGCGGCTCAATCGTCACGTCGTCGCCGAGCACGGCATCGAGCAGCACGCTGCCCGTTTTGATCGTGCATCGCGCCCCAAGCTTCGTTTTTCCCAGCAATTGCACGCACGGCTCAATCACGGTGTCTTCACCCGCGATCACGTCCGGATCGATCAGCACCGTTTCCGGCAATTGAATCGTCGCGCCATTGTTCATCACTTCGTCGCGCTTCCGTTCGCGGAACGTCCGGTCCACTCCCGCCAGCTCTGCGCGTGTGTTGCAACCCAGCGTCTCTCGCGCATCCGGCGCAATTTCCGCCAGCACCGTCTCCCCATTCGCGTTCAACACGCCAATGGCATCGGTCAGGTAAATCTCCCGGTGTTTGTTGTTGGGCTTCACCTGCGCCAGCGCCGGCCACAGCTTCGCCACCGTGAAGCAATAGATGCTCGAATTGATTTCGTTCAATTCGCGCTGCTCCGCGGTCAATTGCGACTCCTCAATAATCGCCGCCACCGTGTCCCCGGATTTCCTCAGAATTCGCCCGTAGCCCGAAGGATCGGCCAGCACCGCCGTCAGTATCGTCGCCGCCGCTTCTCCTTTCTTGTGCTTGTGGATCAGCGCGCGCAGCGTCTCCGTTCGCACCAGCGGCGCATCTCCCGGCAGAACCACCACGTACTTCGCGTTGCCGATCGCCCGTTTCGCCACCAGGAGCGCGTGGCCCGTGCCCTTCTGCGGCTGCTGGACCACGGTTTCCACTTCGTATGGCGCGACAACCTCCGCCACCTTTTCCGCCTGGTAGCCGATCACCGCGATTGTTTTTTTCGCGCCTAGTGGCTCGCACGAACGCACCACGTGCTCCACCAGCGCGCGCCCCCCGGCGTGGTGCAGCACCTTCGCCAGGCTGGATTTCAGCCGCGTGCCTTTGCCCGCGGCCAGGATCAGGATTGCAGCATCGTTGTTGGCCATAGCGTGAGCATTGTCGCGTGGAATGCCCACTTTTGACAATGCGGAGATTTATCTTGATTTTAGCTGGCTTAATCGGCGGCAGAGGCCGGCACGGCTTCTTGCGCGTTCTCTTCCATGTGCGCGGCTTCCGAATGCCGCGTGGTCACCTGCCAGGCAGAGGGGTCAGCCAGCAACCTGCTGACCAACCGGGTATGCAAGGAGTGGCCTGCCTTCCTCGCTTCCACGCGCCCCAACAAAGGTAGCCCCACCAGCGCCAGGTCGCCGATCAGGTCCAGGGCCTTGTGCCTCCCAAACTCGTCGGGATACCGTAGCGGCCCGTTCAACACACTATCTTTTGTCAGCACGATCGCGTTTTCCAGCGAACCCCCGCGAATCAGCCCCATGGCCCGCAGCGGCTCGATGTCGCTCTCAAAACAGAACGTCCGCGCCCGCGATAGCACTCGCCGGAAACTCTCCGCGTTCACCACCATGTCCACTTCCTGCTGCCCCACCAGCGGGTGCGGGAAATCCACGTAGCACCGCACCCGGAATTCGTTCGCCGGAGAAATCCCGATTCGCCGCCCGTCTTCAATCACCTCGACCGGCTTCACCACCTTCAAGTACCGTCTCCTCCGCCGCAGCCGCCGTATCCCCGCCTGATCGATCAGCCGCATGAACGGTTCCGCCGACCCGTCCAGAATCGGCACCTCAATCGCATCAATATCAATAAAAACGTTGTCGATTCCGCATGAATAGATGGCCGCCAGAAGATGTTCGGTGGTCGAGAGCAGCACGCCCTGCTTCATCAAACTCGTCGCGTAGCTCACCCGCGCCACGTTCCGCCCGTGTGCTTCAATTTGGAACTGGTCCAAATCCACTCGCCGGAACACTATTCCGGTATCCGCGGGCGCTGGCACCAGCCGTACTCTTCCGTGAACCCCGGTGTGGAGTCCAATGCCATGCGTCTCGGCCGGTCGCTGAATCGTGGTTTGAAACATTCTGGAATCTGTTACGATAGCACATTGCAGGCGAATTTCACCCCTCTTTGTGCTTTACTATCAACTATTTAGATGCTTAAACAGGCAGAACTGTCTCATCCGGTGTGTCAGGAATACAACAATCCCCACTGTCCGCGTGTCTTTGACGCAACCCTTTCCCTTCTTCCCACTCGAACTGCCGCCTATCCAACTCTCCAGGCCTCGTGTCTCATCTCAATGTTATACTTAGAGTTTATCTTCGCCCAAGGTGGTGCTGGATGAATCGCTTCACGCGTTACGCTATTATCGCCGTTTCCGTCCTCATTATCGGTTGGGTGGGGTTCGGGAAGGTGCTTGGCCGTAGCGCCAACGATAATACGTACAAATCGCTGATCGTCTATAGCGAAGTCCTGCAGAAGATCCAGCAGGATTATGTCGACGAGCCCAACATGCACCTCGTCACCGCGGGTTCTCTCCACGGCCTCCTCGAATCGCTCGATTCCGAATCCAGCTACCTCACCCCGCGCGAGTACACCGAATACCAGCAGAAATCCTCCAGTACCGCCATCGGCGAAACCGGTCTCAACCTCAGCAAGCGCTTCGGCTACATCATCGTCACTTCTGTTCTCCCCGATACCTCCACCGAGAAGGCTGGCCTGCATAGCGGGGACATCCTCGAATCCATCGCTGGCTTTACCACTCGCGAAATGTCCGTTGGCCAAGCCAAGAATCTCTTGGCGGGTCAGCCGGGCACTGGGGTGAAAGTCGGCGTCATCCGCCGCGGAAAGACCGATCCTGAAGAGGTCGAGGTTGTCCGGGAGAAGCTCTCCACCCCGAAGCTGATCGCGCAGCGTGTTGACAGCGAAACCCTTGCCTTGCGTTTCCCTACGCTGGACGCCGGTCGTGCCGATGAGGTTCGTACGCGCCTGCTCGACGCGCAGAAGCAGGGCGTCAGCCGAGTCATCCTGGACTTGCGTGAATGTGGCCGCGGTCCCGTCTCTGAAGCCATCGCCATCGCGCGCTTGTTCGTTTCTTCCGGCCAACTCCTCGCTCTTCGCGGCCAGACCATTCCCACACAGGTCTTTTCCGCGGATGCCAGCAAGGTCGTCTGGAAAGGGCCCGTTTCCATTCTGATGGACGGCACGACAACCGGCGCTGCCGAAGTCCTCGCCGCCTCTCTCGCCAATACCAAGCGAGGCGATTTGGTTGGCGACCGCACCTTTGGTCTCGCCTCGGAACAAAAACTCATCCCCTTGGATGACGGCGCGGCGCTGTTCCTCACCGTCGCCAATTATTACAACGCCGATGGCAAATCCATTCTCGAGGAAGGTGTCACGCCCACGGAGGTCGTGCGCGCCTCTGCCGCCTCCGCCGACGATTCCGACGATGGCGAAGACGTGATCACTACCCCCGGCACGCCCAAGGACTCCACCATCGGTCCGCGTCCCCTTTCTTCCGAGGATCCCGTTCTTCGCAGGGCCCTCGAACTTCTGAAGAGTCCGGTGAAGAAAGCCGCTTAGTCCTCTCGTGTCCTTCTTCTTTGCGGGCGCGCGGAAACACTCTCAACTCTCCGTAACACTTCTTCTGCTCGCTCTATTTGCTTGCCTCGCCGCTTGTGACAATCCCAAATCCGCCGGGAATCTCCGTTCCAAAGCACGCGATGCGGCCAAGGAACGCGCCACGCCGCATCCTCGATCCACCACCCGCGCCGGCGCTCCTCGTCTCGCCATCATTCTCGACGATTTCGGCACCGATCGCTCTGTTGCCGACTCCGTCTTCGCCCTTCCTTACCCTCTCACTCTTTCCTTCCTTCCCTATCACGCCAATTCCCGCGAGATCGCGGAAGAAGCCCATCGCCGCGGCTACCAGATCATGCTGCATCTGCCCATGCAATCCCTCGGCAACGGAATGCCCGAATCGCAGCAACTCCACTCCGGAATGTCCTCGTCCCAGATTTCCGATGTCGTGGACGGCATGCTGCAAAACGTCCCCTATGTCGTCGGTGTCAACAACCATCAGGGTTCCCTGGCCACCACCGATGGCCCGCTGATGGCCGATCTCATGGCCATTCTGCGCGAGCACAACCTGTTCTTCATCGACAGCCGCACCACCGCCGCCACGGTCGCGTACGACGCCGCGCAAAACGCCCGCGTTCCCTGCGCTTTCCGCAATGTTCCTTTTCTGGATGATGTGGAGGAGGTCTCGGCCATTCGCAGGCAACTGCAACTCGCCCTGCGCGACGCCCAGGAAAAGGGCGAGGCCATCGCCATCGGCCATCCCCATCTGGAAACGCTTCGCGCTCTAAGCGAGTTCTTGCCCCAGGCGGAAGCCCAGGGCGTCCACCTCGTTCACGCCTCGGAATTGGTCCATTAAGCTAATTTGCGGCAACCACAAGTTCGGCAGGCCGCTCTGTCGCTCTCTTCGGAAACAGCAGCATCACCACCAAAAACTGCAGCCCCATCGTCACGAAGCAGAACACGCTTCCTTCGGGTCCCACCGATGCGCCCGTCAGCCACTTTGGCCCATGCAACACCGCATTCGAGAGATGACCTTGCATCACCACACCGCTATTCGGCACCGAATACAGGAACGTCTCTCCCCAATCAAAGCTCGCGTGCAGTCCCACCGCATACCAGAGATTCCCTGTCCGCCGCAACGTGAAACAGAAAAACAATCCCACCAGCACCACGCTCGCTGCGCCGACCCAGCCTTCTCCGGGATTCCCCAGGTGCACCGCGCCAAACCCGACCGACAGCAAAATCGCCGCCGGCCAGAATCCGATTCCGTCTCCCAGCGTGAATTGCGTGTACCCGCGGAACAGAAACTCCTCGAAAAATCCTACAAAGGTGAACAACAGCAGGTGGATCAGTCCCCAGCGCAAGATCTCGTTTCCTTGCAGTGCGAAACTCCCAAACGAATAGCCCCCAAACGCCGCGATCAATCCAATCAGTACCGAGATCTCTGCCAGCCCGAACAGGAACCCCAGCCAGAACTTGCTGCCGAACAGCTCCCCCGCCGGCAGCCCGTAATCTCCGAGCGCGCGCCGTTCCACAAACGACATCACCATCGCGGCGCCGAACACCACCGCAAATCCAATCAATTCCTGCAGGATCATCGCGGATACGGGCGGGACGCCGCGCGGCTGCCCAAAAATGCGCACCACCAGGAGTGTGATCGCCGCTGCCAGCGCGCTGACAATCAGTAAGTAGATCGCCAGCCGCCACCCCGACCGCAGTCCTTCCTCGCCGAAGAACACAACATTTCGTCGTTTGGGTGGTTCGCTCAGCACGGGAATGTCTCCGACCTGTCCTTCGATTGGCTTTCCCTCGTCCATCTGTGCTCCTTGGAAATGCTCCGCCACATCCCAGATTCTCAATGCCGAAAATCGTGTGAAGATGGCCTATGGTGCAAGTAGCTCCTCTTCTTACGACCAAGCCCCCAGAAATGTTTCCAGACATGCCGCGCAAACCACGCCACTCATGCTATAACCAGTGTGGGACATAAAACCGGTTACGACGAACCATGTCTCTTCGAGGTCCTCCATGGCTCCTACATACACCCAGCCCCGCCTCATCGCCGGTCGCCTTGCCCTCGATTTCGCCAATACCGCTCCCGCCGCACATAACCTCTCTTGGGACGAGTTCGTTTCCTTCCTCGTCAACGCCCGCGTCGTCACCCCCGAACGCGCCACACGCCTTCATCCCCTGCTCAACACCGAGCCGCAAGCCGTCGACGCCGTTCTCCTGAAAGTCCTTCGTTTGCGTGAGTCCCTCCGTGCCATCTTTTCTTCCGTCGTCGAGAAAAAGCCCTTCCCCAAAAGCTGGGTCGAACCCATCAACGATCTGCTTCGCCTCACCGAAGGCCACGACGAACTCGTTCCCCGCGCCGAAGGCTGGCGCTTGGAATTTATCGCCCGGGAAGGCGGCCTCGAGTGGCTCCTAGCCGCCATCGCGCGTTCTGCCGCCGAGCTCCTCGTCGAAGGCCCCAACGCCCCTGTCCGCATTTGCGCCAATCCCGCGTGCCGCCTCTTCTTCTATGACGACTCGCGCACGCACCGCCGCCGCTGGTGCTCCATGGCCGTTTGCGGCAATCGCCACAAGGTGGCCTCGTTCCTCCGCCGCCGAACCTCTCGCCACCGCGATTCCTGATCCTCCGCCACTGCCTTCGTTCACTTCACGTATTTCGGCGACTCTCCCTTCGACCACGGATCATACGTGTACGCAAACTCCTGCCTCTCCGCCTGCGGCGGGTGGCTGTACAGCCAGAATGTGATAAATCGCGAAGGCTTTGGATCCGCCATATCTACTTCTCCGAGCACTTGAAACGCGCGCGCTCCCGCCTCCTGCGAATTTGGCACCAGCCCGTGTACAACCTCCAGCCCGTACACGTCCGCTGCGTGCTCCTGCATCCGGCTGAACCCGTTCCCGATCGGCATGCTCACAAACTCCAGCACATTCAGTATGAGCAGCAGCACCCCCAGCGCCGCCCAATCCTCTTGTCCGCGCACTCCCCAGCGGCTCCCCCATCGCTTCAGCATCCACTGCAGCGTGTGATAGGCCACGTACAATCCCATCAGCAGCCCCGCAAGAAAAACGGCGAACCCTTTCGCCACATGCCCCAGAACGTAGTGCCCCAGTTCGTGCCCCACAATCACCAGCAACTCGTCCGGATTCGTCTTCTGAATCGTCGTATCCCAGATCACCACCCGCTTGGACGCTCCGATGCCCGTCACATAAGCATTCAGTGCATTCGTCTTCGCGCTCGCTTCCATCAGGAACATCCGCTCCGCGGGAATCGGCACGCCCGCGCGCTGCGTCAGCTTCCCGATCGACTCCACCAGCTCCGGATGCTTCTGCTGCAACGGCACAAACTTGTTGAACAGCGGATCGACGAACCACGGGCTGATGAAAAACAGGAACAGCGCCAGCGGTACCGCCGCCATCCAGAAATACAGCCACCACGTCCGCGGCTTCCAGCGAATCACTGCAAACAGCAGCCGCGCCACCACGATCGCCAGCCCAATACTCAGCAGCTCGCCCTTGGTCCAATCCCACAGCCACGAGCCCCATCCTTGCACCGACAGCTCGTAGCGCACCGCCAATGTGTGTCCGTACGCCCGCAGAGGCAGATGCAGCAGCGCCAACATCCCCAACAACGCCGGCACAAAAATCACCGCCTGCAGCCAGCGGTTGCCCGTCCGCGTCTCGGCAAAATCCCGCAACCTCGCCACCACCTTCAGCCACAAAGCCAGCAGCAAGGCCGCAAACCCCCACGCCACGGAAACGAAATACAACCTGTATTCCGCCCGCGATAATGCTACCGCTTTCTCATACCTATCCCGGCTCAGCCGGTATTGCCCCGTCTGCCCTTGCTGCGTTTTTTCGACGCTGTCCTCCGCCGCAGGGGCCGTTGATTCCGCCTGCCCGGAAACGTTTGCCACGCCTGCAGGTTCCGCCAACAATTTCGGCGAGCACATCGCCGTCCCGCACAGGCCAAGCAGCGCTAATAGCCACACTTGGCCCAAAGCGCAAACCCTCGCGCGCACACAGATTCCCCGCCTCTCACTTTTCCCAAAAGTTTGCTTCTCCCCGTCCCAGTCCACGTTGCCCTCGTCCCTCGAGTATGCCATGCCTCACGGTCTCGCCGACTTCCTCTTGCCCATTGTCTGATTCGCTCCTGCTCCCTCTTCCCCATTGAGCCAGGAATCCCCCAGTCGTATCCTATCGAGGAAGCCTCCATCTGGAAGCTGGAAGAGGTTCCCATGCGAAACACTACAATGGTGCGGACTCTCGCCCTTATCCTCCCGCTTGCCTGCTCCTTTGCCTTGCCCCTGGCGGCACAGGATTCTCAGAACACTTCTGTCGCCGATGCCGCGCGCCGCTCTCGCGAACAGAAAAAGGCTTCCACCAAACCCGCGACGATCATTACGAATGACACCCTGACCCCTGCGCCAACTCCGGCTCCCGCTGCCGCAACCAACGCGCCAACTGGCCAGCAGTCCGCCGTCACCGCAGAAGGAGTTGCCGCTCCTACCGGCAGTAACACCGCCGACCAGAATGCGCCCTCCGCCGCCGATGAAGCGGAAAAGAAGAAGAAGGATGTGGAAGATTTAAAACAACAAGTCGCCGCATTGCAAGGTGAAGTGGATCTCGTCCAGCGCTCACTGTCTCTCGATCAGGACGCCTTCTATTCCAAACCCGACTTTTCCAATGACAAGGACGGCAAAGCCAAACTCGACGCTGAACAGGCCGACCTCAAGCAGAAGCAGGACGATCTCGCCCAGTTGAAGGCCAAACTCGCCGGACTTGGCGGCGTGGAAGAGCCCAAGGCCCCAACTCCTCCCGCCAAACCCTGACCGCTTCCGCGCATCCGCGTTAGCCCAAGCGAAGTTCCATCATTCCGCTTGCCCCGAGTTGCGAGGGGAGCGCAGCCCGTTGGAACTTTGCACCTCTTCGTCATTCTGAGGGCAGTCCCGCGCCGCGTGTCATCCCGACCGGAGCAACGGTGCCTTCTGCCGTTGCGCAGCGGAGGGATCGCGGCACCGCTTCCACCCCACCTCGCCCGCTGTGCCCACGCTTCGTTATTCCGAGCGGAGTCTGCGCGGCGCGGGTTTCGTGCCCCGTACGCTTTGTCGGGGCGCGGCACTCTTCTCCATCGCGCGCCTTTTGTGCGAGGAATATCTCTTGCCTTTCTTCCTTCCGTTATTCCGCTTGCCTCGCTTGCTCTGCGCTTCGATCCTCTTGCATTCCGCTTTGACACCTCCTCTTTGCTTTTCCACAACTTAGTAACACCACCCCTATATCTTGTGGCTCTTTTTCATTGACACCATATTTCTCCCGCGTAACAATCACTCCCGTTCGTACTGTTCGCCCACGATTTCTTTCGGCCATCCTGGGGAGCTCACCCCCGCTGGTGAGTTGGCTGGCCGCTGGGGGAGTGCGTTATGGCCTTCATGCCGGGCTCTACCGTGCAGTGCGTCAATCCTATTTGCCAAAACCGGGGCCGCTGGCTGCGCGCCGATCTTGCTTCTTCCGAGCACTGTCCCGCGTGCGGCGAATCCCTCCGCCACGTTCCTCCGCCCCTCATGCCCCGCCCCCGTTTTCGCCCCAGGCCCCTCGCGCCCCGCCCCTCTCTCCGCCCGCGCTAGGCTTTTTGCCAGAGAATTTGCGCGTATTTTGCTGGCCTTCCCGCCAACGTTCCTGCTACAAACTCTTTTATGAGAGTCCTATTCATCGGCGGCACCGGGATCATCAGCACAGCATGTACGAAGCTAGCCGCGCAGCAGGGCATTGAGGTCACGCTCCTCACGCGAGGACGCCACGAAGCCACCATTCCTCCTGGGGTTACAGTCGTCAACGTGGACGTTCAAGACACTCCGGCCGCGGCTCGTGCCCTCGCGGGCGCGTCGTTCGACGCCGTGGTGGATTGGACTGCGTTTGTCCCCGCGGACATAGAGCGCGACTTGGAGCTTTTCTCGGGACACACGAGGCAGTTCATTTTCATCAGCTCGGCTAGCGCGTATCAAAAACCCGGCACGCATTACCTGATTACCGAGTCCACGCCGCTCGCAAATCCTTACTGGGATTACTCGCGCAACAAAATTGCCTGCGAAGAGCGGTTGATGAAGGCGTATCGCGAGACCGGCTTTCCAGTGACGATCATTCGTCCGTCGCTCACCTATGGCGACACGCAGATCCCCCTCGTTCTCAATAGTTGGGAAAAGCCGTACACCATCATTGACCGCATGCTCAAGGGTAAGAAAGTTGTCGTGCCGGGAGATGGTTCGTCACTCTGGGTGATCACCCACAACAGCGATTTCGCGAAGGGACTGGTGGGATTGCTGGGACACGCGCAAGCGATCGGCCACGCGTTTCACATCACCTCCGATGAAGTGATGACCTGGGACCAGTGGTACCGCATCGTGGGCGCTGCCCTCGGCGTGGAGCCGCGCATCGTTCACATCCCCTCTGATTTCCTCATCGCTTGCAAGCCGGAACTCCAAGGCACCCTGATCGGGGACAAATCTGTGAGCGTCGTATTCGACAACACCAAGATCAAGCGCTTCGTCCCTGGCTATTGCGCAACCACGAGTTTCGCGCAGGGCATTCGCCAAACCTTGGCTTGGTTTAACGCGGACCCGTCCCGAAAACAGATTGACGCTGCTTGGAACGCCACCATGGACAAGGTGATTGACGTGTACGAGAAGGGACTGCGCGACGCCAGCGCCAGTTTCCGGTAGTCCTTCAGGATCCAACTACCGCGGCAGATACTACGATCCCTTGGTTGGAAACAACCAAGCATCCGCAGGTCAACAATGAGACGACTAAACAGGAATTACTGGCGACTCGGCTGGGTCTTGCTCACGAACGGCGCCGTGAGCCTTTTGCTGCTAATCGGTCCGATTATTCGGACGTATCACGAGCCGCATGCCTGAGAGCCTGGTCTGAGAGCTGCAAAGGACCTCAGTTTTGAGGCTCGATATTGCATAGGGCCTGGGCTGGTCTGGCCATCGATATGCGCGGAGTATAAAGATCGTGGGTGTGTGACCGGCCATGGAGAAGATCAGCTCAGTTTGAAAGTCCGAAGATCTTATACAAGAAGATTCCAATGAAAAAAACACCACCTAGATAATACGTTGCGACCACCAACCAAAACACAACCGGCTCTTGGGCGCGGTAGACCCAACCACTGAAGCGTGCCCGCGTTTTTCCGGTGCACGTCGAAACCACAGCCCCGGAAAATGAGATGATCCCGAGTATCAGGTAAATATAGTGCGAGTACCAATCAGGCATGAATAGCGTCCAATCCCCTCCCGTTTATGTGAAAAAATTCCAAACTGTCGCTGCAGCACCGAGCCGGGTGCCCCAGGTTTGGTTTTCTACCTGGGTCTTGGGGTTTCTGCCGGGCAGTCTCAAAAATAAAAGGCGGAGCGTTTCTGCCCCGGCTCCTGAAAAGTGTTTTTGAGTTGTCCTAGGTTTCTACCAATCCTCGTTCCAGCATCTCTTCGTCGCTCAGCCACAAGTCTGGAATATTCGCCGAACCCAGCCGCAGAATATCTTCCAGTGCCCCGCGCACTTCCCGCAGCCTGAAATCCACGCCGATTTTCCCCAATAAATCGATCAGCGACTGCGCTCCCTCCGCCAGCATGGCGCGCGGCCGCGTCCCCACCTTGTCTAGCCGGTGATACGTCACGATGTAGAAGGCGTTGAGCCCTCCGCCGTGTCTAACGATGTGCAGGAATCCCCGCGCCTTGGGCTGATTCGACGCCTGTTTTGCGGCTAGTGCGGTTCCGATTGGGAGTGCGCTCATGGCGTCTTCTCCTTTTTCCTGTTACCGCTTCAACTGCAACCGCTCGAACTGCCGCAGTTCTCGCACTTGTAGCACGCTCCGTTCGGCACCATCAGCATGCCGCACTCGGAGCAGGTTGGCGCGCCCTCGTGCGCGTCGCGCGGCGAGTAGCTCATCGGCTCGCTCGTCCGCGGCGCCGCCGCTGTCCCCGCTGCAACGGAATTGTGCAATCCACCAAAACCTACTTTGTCCCCTATCGTCGTTCCGTTCAGCTTCAGATAATCCGACGAAATGAACTTTCCGCCCAGCCAACGCGCGATGTAGTCCAGCACCGACGTGGCGAACCGGATGTTCGGATTCGCCGAGATGCCGCTCGGTTCAAACCGCGTATTCACCAGCTTGTCCACGAATACCTTCAGCGGCACGCCGTATTGCAAGCCCAGCGAAATCGTCAACGCCAATCCATCCATCACGCCCGATAGCGTCGAGCCTTCCTTGGCCATCTTGATGAAGAGTTCACCCGCACGCTTGTCGGGATACATTCCCACGGTAATGTACCCTTCGTGGCCGCCCACGCTGAACTTGTGCGTCACGGAGTCGCGTTCCACGGGCATCTTTTCCCGCTGCATCCGCGCAAACAGCTCGCGTTGTTCCGGTTCCACCACTTCCACCTTCTTTTCTTCCTTCTTCCCTGCGGCGCTGAGCGGCTGCGACCTCTTGGAATTGTCTCGGTAAATCGCCACGGACTTCAGCCCCAGCTTCCACGATTCAATATAAGCCTTCATGATGTCTTCGAGCGTAGATTCTTCCGGCATATTGATCGTCTTGCTGATCGCGCCCGAAAGGAACGGTTGCGCCGCCGCCATCATCTTCACGTGGCCCGTCCACGCGATCGAACGCCCACCGCCGGCCGGCGCCAGCGAGCAATCGAACACCGGCACGTGCTCTTCCTTCAAGTACGGCGCCCCGTCAATCTTCCCGTTTTTATCAATGTGGCTCACGATTTCGCTGGTCTGTTCCGGCGTGTACCCCAGCCTCATCAGCGCCTCGGGCACCGTGTTGTTCACGATCTTGATCACGCCGCCGCCCACCAGCTTTTTCATCTTCACCAGCGCCAGGTCCGGCTCGATTCCTGTCGTGTCGCAGTCCATCATGAAACCGATCGTGCCCGTCGGCGCCAGCACCGTCACCTGCGAGTTCTTGTAGCCATGCTTCTCGCCCAGTTCCAGCGCCGCGTCCCATGCGTCCTGCGCGCCCATGTACAACTCCGCCTGCACGTGGTCCGGCTTGATCCCGCGCATCGCCTCCCGGTGCATCCGGATCACTTCCAGCATCGGTTCCCGGTTCTCCACGTAGCCTGGAAACGCTCCCATTCTTTCCGCCACGCGCGCCGACTGCGCGTACGCCTCGCCGCACATCAGCGCGGTCACCGCCGCCGCCACGTCGCGTCCCTCATCCGAGTCGTATGGGAGCGCCATGGACATCAGCAGCGCTCCCAAATTCGCGTACCCTAGCCCCAGCGGCCGGAAGTCATGCGAATTGTCCTCAATCTTTTTTGTCGGGTAGCTGGCGTTGTCCACCAGGATTTCCTGCGCCGTGATGGTCACGTCCACCGCCTGCCGGAACGCTTCCACGTCAAACTGCCCGTTCCCCGCCTTGTACTTCATCAGATTCAGCGAAGCCAGGTTGCACGCCGTGTCGTCCAGGAACATGTACTCGCTGCAGGGATTGCTGGCATTAATCCGCGCCGTATTCTTGCACGTGTGCCAGCGGTTCACCGTCGTGTCGTATTGCATCCCCGGGTCGCCGCAGTGCCACGTGGAATCCGCAATCTTGCACAGCAGCTCCCTGGCGCTGTACTTTTCGTTCGGCTGCCCGTCGGTGACGTTCTTCGTCCACCAGTCGCGGTCCTCTTCCACCGCGCGCATGAATTCATCCGTTACGCGCACCGAGTGGTTGGCGTTCTGGAAGAAAATCGAGCTGTACGCTTCGCCGTCGATCGCGCTGTTATACCCCTGCTCGATCAGCACGTGCGCCTTCTTCTCTTCTTTCACTTTGCACTCGATGAATTCCATGATGTCCGGGTGGTCCACGTTCAGGATTACCATCTTCGCCGCTCGCCGCGTCTTCCCCCCGCTCTTGATTACGCCCGCGAACGCGTCAAATCCCTTCATGAAGCTCACCGGTCCCGACGCAATCCCCCCGCCGGAAAGCGCTTCCTTGCTCCCGCGCAACGCCGAGAAATTCGTGCCCGTTCCCGAGCCCCACTTGAACAGCATCCCCTCGGTCCGCGTCAATCCCATGATCGATTCCATGTCGTCGTGCACGGAGTTGATGAAGCACGCCGAGCACTGCGGCTTCGCCTGCACGCCTACGTTGAACCACACCGGCGAATTGAAGCTCATCTTCTGCTCGACCAGCAGGTGCGTCAGCTCGTCCCGGAACGCGTCGCGCGACGCCGTGTCCGCAAAATACCCCCCTTGTTCGCCCCACCGCACCACCGTCTTCACCACGCGGCTGATCAGTTGCCGCGCCGAGCTTTCCCGCTCCGGCGTCCCATGCTTCCCATGGAAATACTTGCTGGCCACGATGTTCGTCGCCGTCTGCGACCAGCCCTTCGGCACCTCGACGTCTTCCTGCTTGAAGATCGCCACGCCTTTCTCGTTGCCGATCAGCGCCGTGCGCTTCTCCCATTCCACGTTGTCGAACGGGGCAGTCCTTCCGTCGGTGAAGTAACGCTCAAACCTCAAGCCGCTCTTCGTGCCTGCGCTCTTCGTCGCGCTCGCCGTTTCCACCGCTTTGCCATTTAATGCTGGCTTCACCGTTGCCATCCAAGTTCCTCCCCGCTGCAGGTTCCCGTGTCTCAGCGGGGAACCCTTCTATTTTACTCCCCTGTTCGACGGGGCGTCGCGCGCCACTTCCGTGGTCGCGCCACTCAATTCCAAGTTTCGTGGAAGACGCTGCCTGGGAAAAACATAAAAAAGCGAATGCGCTGCCGGGTGCCGGTGTTTTCCACACCGCCGAACACCTCACCCCGCGCCTACCGAACTGCGCGGAGCGTTCTCTTCGCGCTCGTTGTTTTACGGTGATCCCGGGCTGGTTTCGTGGGTCAATTGCCGGACCAAGGCATATCCCCGACTCTGGTCCGTCTGGCGCTTCCACGTCCCCCGAATCTGGAAGTGCAGTATTGTCCCGCGCGCGGGTGGTGTCAAGAGAAAATCGCTAAATCTGGATAACTTTTTCTTTACATGCCTATATCTTGTGGTGAGGTTCCCTGCGTGGCCTTCTCATTTTCTTCTTCTTCCGCCACTTTCTTTTCCCTAAACTCTTTCCGTGCAGCTCTCTATGCGACTATTTCTGTTTCTGCTCGCCGCTCTCTGTTTCGCTTTGGCTCCAATCCTCGCTCTCGCGCAATTTCCTGCGTCGGCGTCTGCATCGCCTGGATTCGCCGAGAAAATCTCTCTCAATGGTATTCACGACGCCGGAAAAGTCTCCGATCAGCTTTTTCGCGGCGCGCAGCCCACGCTTTCTTCACTTCCGCAACTCCAGACTCTCGGCGTCACCACCATCGTCGACCTCCGCCGCGAATCGCCGCAGACCCGCGAAAAGGAACGGCACCGCGCGGAATCCCTCGGTTTGCGCTTTGTGCACATTCCCGTCGGCGGCTTCTCCAATCCTACTTCCGCACAGCTCGCGCAATTCTTCTCGCTCTTCCGCGAAACCCCTCCGCAAAAAATCTTTGTCCATTGCGAATACGGCGAAGACCGCACCGGCGTCTTCATCGCTTCCTATCGCATCGCCTTTCAGCAGTGGACCGCCGAGCAAGCCCTCGCGGAGATGTACGCCTTTGGCTTCCGTGGCTTTTGGCATCCCGCCATGATCACTTTCGTCCGCGCTTTCCCGGCTCGCTTGCAATCCGATCCCACCCTCAAAGCCGCTCTCTCCGCGCCCTAGCCGCCTGCCTCTCCCGCCAGCGCCCCAAAACTCCCCGCGTCTTACCCTATCCCACCCAGTACTTTCGTACTCTTCTCCTCGTGACTCCTGCTTCATATCCTTCTCGCACCCCTTCCTCTACCATTTCTCTGGTGGCATTGGGTCAGAGTTTCCGCAGCTATGGAGAGGATTGCCTTGCAAGTCGGCCGTTATCAGGTTCTCGAGTCCATTGGCACTGGCGCCCACAGCCGCGTCGTTCGCGGCTACGATCCCCTGATCGACCGCCCGGTGGCCATCAAGCTCTTTCCCCCCGAGCTCGCCCGCGGCGAGGCCCGCGCGCGTTTCCTTCGCGAAGCCCGCGTGGTCGGCAAGCTCTCTCATCCCTTCATCGTCACGCTGCATGACATGGGCATCGAGGAATCCACCGCTACGCCGTATCTCGTCATGGAGCTGGTCGAAGGGCAGCCGCTGGATAAGCTGCTCAACAAAGGCAGCGTCCCCTTCCCCACCGCCTGCGCCTGGGTCGCGGAAGTTGCCGTTGCTCTGCACGTCGCGCATCGCCGCGGCGTTATCCATGGCGACGTCAAGCCCGCCAACATTCTCATCACCGAGGAATCCCACACCAAGCTCACGGACTTCGGCATGGCCCGCCTCGCCAGCCACGACAAAATGGATACCTCGCTCTTCGGCACGCCCGCTTACTGGTGCCCGGAACAGATCATCGGCCGCGCTCAGGATGCGCGCTCCGACATTTTTTCTCTGGGCGTGGTGCTTTACGAAGCGCTCACCGGCGTTTCCCCGTTTTCCGGCGAATCCCTCCAGGCCGTCTGCAACCATGTTCTTTCGTCCTCGCCGCAGCCGCCCTCGCGCAGCAATCCTTCAATCCCCACCGCCGTGGACGAGATCGTCGCCGCCTGCCTCGCCAAGGATCCCAACCAGCGCATGGACTCCGCCGAAACCCTCGCCGAGCAGCTCTACCCCCTCGCTCGCCGCAAGCTTCAGCCGCAATCCATCGCCCCCCTGTCCACCCTCCGCACCCGCGCCGCCCGCTTCCTGCGCTCCGCGTAACCCGCTTGCGCTAACCCACTCTTTCTGTCATTCCGAACGGAGTCTGCGCAGTGAGGAATCTCTCTGCCTCATTGCCTCATTGCCTCTTTGCCTCTTTGCCTCATTGCCTCTTTGCCTCATTGCCTCATTGCCTCATTGCCTCTTCCGACCTTGACACCCTTTCCCACCTGATCAACGATCCTGATCGATCAACATCCCCATGACCAAATCCCCCATCAAACTCCCCGCCCCGGTCTTCGACGACCCCAAACACCACATCCGCCTCTACCAGGGCGATTGCCTCGAACTTCTCGCCCTCATTCCCGAATCCTCCGTCGACCTCATCTTCGCCGACCCGCCCTACTTCCTCTCCAACGGCGGCATCACCTGCCACGCCGGGCGCATGGTCAGCGTCAACAAAGGCGATTGGGACAAATCCAAGGGTCCTGGCGCCAATCATGAATTCAACCGCGCCTGGCTCGCCGCCTGCCAGCGCATCCTCAAACCCAACGGCTCCATCTGGGTCAGCGGCACCGCCCACATCATTCACTCCGTCGGCTTTGCCATGCAGCAGCTCGGCTTCAAGCTTCTCAACGACGTTTCCTGGGTCAAGCCCAACCCCCCTCCCAATCTCTCTTGCCGCTATTTCACCCACGCCACCGAAACCCTCATCTGGGCCGCGCGCGACAAAAAATCACGCCACACCTTCAACTACAAGCTCATGAAGGAAACCAATCGCGGCAAGCAAATGAAAAGCGTTTGGGAAATCAAGCCGCCCGAAACCTGGGAAAAACGCTTCGGCAAACATCCCACGCAAAAACCTGTCGCTCTCCTCGAACGCATCCTTCTCGCCTCCTCCAACGAAGGCGACCTCGTCCTCGACCCCTTCTCCGGCAGCGGCACCACCGCCCTCGCCGCCCTGCGTACGCGTCGCACTGCCGTTGGATTAGAACTCTCTTACGAATACCTCACTCTCACCGTGCAACGCCTCTCTTCCGAGCTAGTGCGCGTCGCACTTTCTCTCACCACCATTCAGTTTTCTCTTGATCCCGTCTCCGATCCTGTGGATCGATCGGATCGCGCCCCAAGCGCTTCGGCGCAAGCTCAGCCGCGCTCAATGTCCATCGAATTAAAACTCGTTCAGCAGGAGTGCCGCTTCCACTTCATCGGCCGCCACAACCGCGCCGTAATCTTCTCCGTCCTAGCCCCCACCCTCGACGACGCTCTCCAAAAATTCCGCTCCCACGGCCATTCCGATTCCGACGCCCTCTTCATCATCAAAACCGAAACCCAAATCTTCCTCCGGTAGACCAGCCCAACAGATTTTGTGTTTAACGCTATTTCAATTGCATTGACTTGCAACCTCCCAGAATCTAAGATGCCGACAAGACGACAGGGCCAAACTCCCGACGAAAGATCACCCAGTTCATGTCACCTGCACCCAAGGACAGCACACTCAAGAAGCAAGTCAAGGAGATCCTCGAGAATTGTAAGCTGGACAGATTGTTGGTTGACCGAGAGGTTCAAATCAACGTTACCGGGGAGACCGACGATCATGGAAATCTGATCCCAGAAAAGGAAATCGACGTCGTCGCCAAGCTAACCTATCGAGGCAAGAAAATACTTCTTCTATTTGAATGCGAAAACTCAGGCGGGGCGGCCGGAATCAAAAAGAACTACAAAGATTATGAGGCAGACATTAAGAGCATCCGCCGCAGCCTCGCAAGAGTACAGGTTACGCATTCGACTGACCATCAACTGATGTCCCGTCACTTCCGGGAAATAGACATCATAAGGGCATGCTTTGTATACGGTGAACAGTTCCCAGAAAGCGCCTTCAAGACGGCTTCCAAGGAAGCGGACAAATATGGATTTACAGTTTGGAACCACCTCGCACTGACCTACTACAGGACAATTTCAGGGATTCTTGGGCGTTGGACGAGATATGAGTTGTTCAAAGATTTTTCCATCGACATAGAACCAACTTCGAGATTCACGATCAAAGCTCTTAAGCTGCGCCAGAAAGACAAAGTGATGTACGTCGGCAAGATTCATCCCGGTCTCCTGTTGAAGATCGCATACGTTGTTAGGCGGGCGTCCGAAAGGAAATTCGCCTACCAGAGAATGTTAAGCAAAGACAGAATTGCCGCCCTTGGGGAATTTATTTCGTCGGATGAATCACAGAACTTCCTACCCAATACAGTGCTGATCGTCTTTGATCCGAATATGCGGGTTCGCTACGACGCGAAAAAACAAGAGCTGACAGCTCCCTTGGTCTATTGCTCAGCGTGGATCATCGACGGCCAGCACAGAGTTTATGGCTTCCTGGGCACGAAATATGAAGATTGGACAGAAGAAGAATTTGAACCTTTTGACCTGCCTTTAATCGTAGTGCGGGACCTTCCCGAGGCAGATCAGACACGAACATTCATCAATATCAACTACTTCCAGAAAAGAATCAAAGCTGGACTTTTGTGCGACCTATCAACCCTCACTAGGGATCTACGTCAAAAGCTAACTTGGGCTAGCCTAATTGGTCGCGAATTGAATTTCGCCGCCAACTCTCCTCTAAAAGACAGGATAAAGATAAGTGAGCTTCACGGTGGTCGCTCCATTGGTCTCTCGAGCCTGGCGCAGTTTGCTTTGCTCGAGACGCTCTTGGGCTACAGACAAAAATCCAAGCTCTACTCGGGGCCCCTTTTCGAATATGCACCTTTTGATCGCACCTTACCGTTTGACTCGGCTGCAAACCAGGCCGCGTTTCACAGGCAACTGCAGCTACTGATCAGATTTTTGGTGGGCGTTCGAAAAAATACTGCGAGCGATGACCCGGGCACAGACCCGTGGAGGAACACGAGCGACTACGCGCTCCTTAGACCGACTGGCATAAATGCACTATTTATGCTTTTGTCCAAGATTTTGGTTAAGCACCCTGACGGGGGCCTCGATTTTGGGGATTTTCTCAGCTCGTTGAATACCGTTTCTTTCAAGCGGGATTCGATCGCAAAACAAGGTGGGGGATGGAAGGGATTCCGCAATGTCGCCAATCTCCTTATTCGAAAGATAAATAAGGGAAAAAGCAAAAGGAACAAGCTCTCCCGGTTTGGTACAAAGGAAAAGGCTTAGGTGCCTACGAATTTTTTAGAGCACAGAGACACTTCGTCAGCCCGTTACGCCCCACTCCTGAGTGCATGGTGATCGTGACTCTGCGGGTTGAACGTCCTGCTACAGTCGGATAGAGTAAGTGCCACGCTGCAGAGAGGGGACAGTATCCATTGAGAATAGAAAAACTGTACTCTCACCTAAATGGACATGAATGGCTCTTGGTCCATCAACAGAAAATATGGAAAGAAATCGAGGAAGTTATCGGTAAGGTTGATGCCAACAAGTACAAAACGAAAATAAGCGAAGAGAAGGGCATGAAAGGAAAACGTCTCTTCGCCCCTATAGAATTGAATAAGAGGTTCACCGCCGAGTTTAAGAAGACAGAATGGGGCGAGAGCCGGACAAGCTACTGGGTGACAGACAACTACAACCTCATAAGAAAGACCCTTCATCTTTCTCCGGACGAGCAAAAAAAGGAGATTGAGAGTGCGGGACGCCGTGCCATCTACTCTTACAACCAAACGGATTTTGTAAAGAACCGAGTAGCCGTCGAGATTCAATTCGGGAAATATAGCTTCATCGCTTATGATTTGTTCGTGAAACACCTGGCCTTTTACGTTGGCGACGCAATTGACGTTGGTATCGAAGTGCTACCGATGAAGTCCATGCAGCAGGAAATGTCCTCGGGCCCCGGGTACTACGAAGGTGCACTCTACGACCTGGCGCGTCAAGGGCGGGGGGTTCCTGCAGTTCCCTTGGTTTTGGCAGGCGTCGTGCCCTGAAACTTGGCGAAGTTGCGGCTTGACTGGTCGCTTTGTGTTCGCTTATTCTTCGCCTATGGACCTTGGAATACAGTGGCTTGAGGGGGTACAAGGGTTGGCCAAGAGAAATAGCTGCGTCATTACCGGGCACTACGGGCCCGAGTCAGCCGTGACGCTTTTCCAAGGTGATCGGCTGCAACTCCTTGAACAGATTCCAGATGCTGCCGCGAGTCTTGTCGTCACTTCACCCCCGTACAACATCGGCAAGAAGTACGAAAAGCGCCTTTCGTTTGGCGAGTACCTGAGACTTCAGCGAGACACTCTGAGAGAAAGTGCACGGATACTCAGTCCCAAAGGGAGCCTCTGCTGGCAAGTTGGGAACCATATCGGGAAAGACGGCGAAGTGTTCCCCCTGGATATCTTCGTCTACCGGATCTGCAAGAGACTAGGCCTGAAACTGCGCAACCGCATAATTTGGTCGTTCGACCACGGTTTGCACTGCCGCAAGCGACTATCTGGCAGATACGAGACTATTCTCTGGTTCACGAAGTCAGACGAATACGTGTTCAACCTGGACGCAATCAGGGTCCCCCAAAAATACCCCGGGAAGAAATATTTTAAGGGCGCGAAAGCCGGACAGTATTCGTGCAATCCTCTCGGCAAAAATCCCGGGGATATTTGGACCATCCCAAATGTCAAACACAACCATGTCGAGAAAACCATCCACCCGTGTCAATTTCCGATTGAACTTGTGGAGCGATTAGTCTTGGCTTTAACGAATCCCGGCGACCTCGTGGTTGATCCATACATGGGAGTTGGCAGTGCTGCATGCGCGGCGGTCCTTCATGGCCGACGAGCAGCCGGTGCGGACACAGTTGCCGAGTATCTTCAAATTGCGCGCGAGAGGGTCAAGCGAGCATTCCAAGGAGACCTGCGGACCAGACCGCTCGGCCGTCCAATTTACCAGCCCTCAGCAGGCGACCGGATTGCTCAACGCCCCGACCAACTATCCAGCATAAGTCAGGCTCAGCCTCGCTTGTTTGCGACGGCTTAATATACGCGGCGGGCCGGGTGGCACACAGGTAAACGCGTGAAGCGAACTGTGGGTGCTGCACCCTTCGCTTTTTGAGGGTGCGCGCCTTTTGCGCCCGCCGATTTCTGGAGGGCGGGTTTGTCCTCTGCCTCCTTCCTTGAACTTTGAACCTTTAACTTTCAACCGCACCCACTGGCTGTACTTGGCGCTCGATCTCCGAAACCTTTCCCAACCGCTTCGTCACTTCCAAATCGTAAAAATTCTGCAGGTTCAGCCAGAATTCCGCGTTCGTCTTGAAGTACCGCGCCAGTCGCAGCGCCGTCTCCGCCGTGATCCGCCGCCGCCCGTGTACGATTTCCCCGATGCGCGTCGCCGGCACGTGCAGCTCCAGCGCCACTTTGTTCACGCTCAACCCCAGCGGCTTCATGAAATCCTCGCGCAGGATTTCCCCCGGGTGCACCGGCGGCATCAATTCTGATTTACCCATCTTCTTCGCCCTCTCTCCGGGTTTCAGGGTTTGTACTTGCAAACTCTGAGTTAAAAGTGATAATCCACAATTTCCACGTCATAGCAATGCCCGGCCCGCCACACGAAACAGATTCTCCATTGGTCGTTTATCCGTATGGAGCGCTGTCCTGCCCTGTCCCCTCGCAAGGCCTCCAGTTGGTTTCCGGGAGGCGACGCCAGGACGCGCAATTCCGTCGCGGCGTGCAATTGCAGCAGTTTGCGCAGCGCCACTCGCTCGATGACCCGCAAGCGCCGGGAATGTTGATACCGGAAAAGCTCCTCGGTTTCCTGCGACGCGAAGCTCTGAATCACACGCAGAGCATAGCACGCGTTGCGTTATATGTCAACCGTTTTCACGCCGCGTGCCCCGGACTCAAACGTCTCTGCGAATTTGGGTGCCCCATCCTCGGTTTGCGAGGGTGGGTCTTGGGGTCCTCTTTCTTTTCCTGCCCCCGCGTACGAGTTTCGAAACTAGTACCTTATAAATATCCATTGACAGTTGGTAAATAACGTGGTATCATGCCTCGTGATTTCTTGGCACACGCCCGCGCGACTCCCAGAGCAAAACCCTCCCGGTCCAACTCCCAGACCACTTTTTCCCCTTCTTTTTGTTTTTCCTTCGCTTTTTCGGCCGCCAAGTCCGGCTAACTCCTTTGTTTCCCCTACATACGCGAAATTCGCCCGTAACCCCTTTGTTTCCCCTACATACGCAAAAACAGGGGGGTGGGGGGTCATCCTTACCGATATAGTAACGTATCTAAAATATGTCGGCGCGCCGACATTCCCATTTCGGCCCGCCTCCCCGACCGGGTCGGGGTAAACGCCAGGCGGGCCCTACACAGGCTAGAGAAACTTAAGAGCCGGGCTGAAGCCCGGCATCTACATAGGCAGGAGAAATGCAAGAACCGACCTGAAGGTCGGCCACTACAAAGGCGAGAAGGGTCTCGCGGGATTATTCGTAGCGCAGGGCTTCGACGGGATCGAGCTTGGCGGCTTTCATGGCGGGCCAGACGCCGAAGATCAGGCCGATGGTCACGCTGACGATGATCCCCGTCGCGGCCGCCCAAAAAGGCACCACGCCGGGCCAGTCCAGGGTCACGCGGATCAGCAGCACCAGCGCAAACACCAGCACCAGAGCAATCAGGCCGCCCATGCCGGTGAGGGTCATGGCCTCGAGGAGGAATTGCCAGGTAATGTCCTTGCGCTTGGCGCCAACGGCCTTGCGCAAGCCGATTTCGCGGGTGCGCTCGGTGACGCTGACCAGCATGATGTTCATCACGCCTACGCCGCCGATCAGCAATCCAATCGCACTGATCACAATCATCGCCAGGTACACCATCATCATGATGTTGTGGAACTCCGAAACTTCCTGCTCCGCAGTGGCGATGGAAAAATTGTCTTTTCCGCCGAAGGGGATGTTTCTGCGCCGCTCCAGGACTTCGCGGATCTGGTCCACGGCGTTATCCAGCATCTTGGGATATGCCTGGGCGCGCATCTCGATTTCGTCCGCGTCGGGATAGGTTTTCTTGAAGGTGCTGTAGGGGATGAGAACGCGGCGGTCCTCGTCGCCCATGCCGAAACCGCCCTTGGGCTTTTCGACCACGCCAACAACCTGAAAAGGAGAGCCGTCGATCATCACGTCTTTGCCAATGGGATGTCCCTCGGGGAACAAGACGGGCGCAACGTTTTCCCCCAGCATCACCACTTTCTCCTTGTGGAGATCGTCGCCTTCACTGATGAAGCGCCCTTCGACCGTGGCGGCGTTGGCGTAAACTTCGCCGAAGTTGGGTTGCACGCCGCGGAAATCGATGGCGGTGACGTCGCCGGCCTTGGTGCGCACGATGTGGCTGTGGCTCCAACTGGTCTGAATAAAAACGGTCACGTCCTTTACCGCGGAGCAGCGCTCCTGAATGGCTATGGCATCTTCAAGGGTGAGAGGCTTGCGCTGCTGCTCTTCCAGAGGCGGAGGGCCACCGTGGCGCCCCTGGTCCCATTTGGTGACGAACGCCGTGTCGGCTCCGAATTGATTGATGCTTTCCTGGATTTTCTGATCGAAGCCGGTGAGCAGGGCGGCCACCAACATGATCACGCTGACGCCCAGGACCACGCCGAAAACGGTCAGGGCGCTGCGCAACTTGTGGGAGCGCAAAGTGTCCAGCGCTTGTTTCAGGTTTTCGCCGTAGGCCTGTGCCATGTGTGTTCCTCAGCCCTCCGAGCGCAATGCTTCGATGGGGTCCAGCTTGGCCGCGCGCATGGCCGGAAAAATTCCAAAGAAAAGACCAACCGCGGTTGACAAACACAAAGACAAAATGACGGCGCTAATCGGAGTTTCCATGGGAAACGAGAAAACATTCTTGACGAAAAAGACGACGGCATACGCGCCGATGATGCCAATGATTCCGCCGGCGGCGGCAAGGACCGCGGATTCCGTCATGAATTGCAGCAAAATGTGCTTTTTCCTGGCGCCCAGCGAGCGCCGCAAACCGATCTCTCGCGTCCGTTCGGTCACGCTGGCGAGCATGATGTTCATGATGACGATGCCGCCGACCACCAGGAAAATACTGACCAGGGCCATGGCCACGAAAGCGATGTTCTTGGTCAGGTCATGCCACAACTGCATGATGGAATCCGAGCCGAGAATTCCGAAATTATCGGGCGCGTCATAGGGCAAATGGCGCCAGGCGCGGAAGAGCATGCGCGCTTCATCCTCGCTGGCTTCCATGAGTTCCTGGCTGGGCGCCTGCACGAAAATGGTCAACCAATCCTGATTGGTGTGCCAACCTTTGCGCCAGGCGCTGAGCGGCATGATCATGTAGTTGTCCTGCGACTGCCCGAAAGCGCTGCCCAGCGGTTCGGCAACCCCAATCACTTCGTAATTGTGCGTCTGCACACGAACGGTCTTCCCGAGAGGATCCACATTGGGGAAGAACTTGGTGGCCAGGTCGGGCCCGATGAACACGACCTCGGAATGGTGTTCCTCGTCCGCTGGGGTGATGAAACGTCCTTGGGCGGCGTAAAGGTTGCGGACTTCGGCAAAATTCGGAGTGGTGCCCAACATCTGTACGTTTTCCATGGTCAAATTGCCGCTTTTCACTTCGACGTTGTGGTCCTCTTCCGCAGCGACAGCGGAGGCGAGTTTCATATTGTCGCGGAGGCGCACATAATCGTCGTAATTAATCAACGGGCGCTTCTGCGCTTTGATCCATTGATCTTCGCTGGTAATGATGCCGAAGCGATGGACGAGAAAAACGTTGGCGCCGAGATTGGCGATGCGGTCGGCCACGTACAGATTGAGGCCGGCGATGACGCTCATAACGGCAACCAGGGTGGTAACGGCGAGAATCACACCCAAGAGCGTGAGGAAGCTGCGGAGCTTGTGAGCACGCAGGGCGCTTAAGGCCAATTTCAGGGTCTCGCTGAAAGTAACGAAAGCCGCCCGGAGACCCCTAGAGCGGGCTTTGGACACCACGGTGCCCCCCGCTATAGGCGGGACACGCGTCAACCCATCTATGGGGGCTACAGCCAAAGTGAGCTCCTCATCTCATAAGGATACGCAGGAGAGTGCTGAATCGTTCCTAAGCCACTCTATTTAGACGCTACGGAGGCAAGTTTTATTTCACGAAAACTACGTATAATCTCGATGCGACCCTATTCTACTCGCCTACGCGGCGCGGGGGAAACGGAAGCGACGGAATGAGGGCTAGGCCGCTGGCATATCTATGAGTTGCAGACTATCCAAAGAGACCCGATGGCCACGATGGGGTTCGCTGAGCCGGGGTATTTTACTTTGCGGGAGCCTCGTTCTGGGAATGGCGTGTGCCGCCCAGAATCCTCCGCCGATGGCGTCCGAGCCTAAGGAAAGCGAGCTGTTCCAGCGGGTCGTCGCCAACCAGAAGCGCACCGATCAGGAGCTGGATCTTTTCGAGCGGATTGAGCGCATGGAAATCCGCAGGACGGGGAGCGATTCAAAACCAGCGGAAGTAAGAGTCTGGCGGGTTTTTCCGGCCGGCGTTGCCAACGATAGGATTCCTCTCTCAGCGGAAGGCAAACCCATCAGCGCGGAGAGCTACCGTGCGGAGTTGCAGAAGCTCGAGAAGCTGCTGGTTTGGGCGATGCAGCAGGGACCGGGACAGGATGAGGCGCTGGCGAAAATGGCGCGCAAACGGAAAGAGCGAAACGATCTGATTGAAGCCACGCACGCCGCATTCATTTTCACCCTGGTGGGACACGAAATGCGCGGCGATCGCAACCTGGCGAAATACAGCATGGTGCCGAACCCGAAATACAAACCAACTTCACGGAACGCCACGTTGTTCACGAAAGTCAGGGGGTTCGTCTGGATCGATGAGGAGTCCGCGGAGTTGGCCAAGGTGGAGGGCGAGGTGAGCGACGACACCTCACTCGCTCTATTTCTGGCGAAGGTTTATAAGGGAAGCCACTTCATGCAGGAACGCTACGAGATGGCGCCGGGGATTTGGCTGCCGACCTTCCAGCAATATGATTTCGACGGGAGGAAATTCCTGTTGCCGTTTTCAATTCACGAGCGAACGTCTTACACGAGTTACCGCCGGGTGGGGCCGCCGAAGGAGGCGCTGGAGGTGGTGCGTGGCGAATTGGGCAAGGGAGCCGGTGAGGCGGCGGGACCTTGAAACATTAAGCGATAGAATGGGTTAGATAGTACTAGTCCTATCCCGGCCGGTCTGGAGGATCCATGATCCGCTGGCTCCTAACCCTGGTTCTGCTGCTGGCCAGCTTGGCGCTGCCGAGCGCGGCACAAACGAATGACGCGAATTCGTCCGGTCAGAACCCAAGCAATGCGGCCACCCCGGAATCCGCGAGTAATCCTGCCCCAAGCGCCCCGAAAAAGGTGTGGACGAACGACAATCTCTCCGAAGCGAGCAGGAAGATATCGGTCGTGGGCGACAAAGGCAATCAGAAATATCCGCTGACGCCCAGCAAAGCGGCGGATCCGGCGACCGTCGAGAGAATCCGCAAGGAACTGAAAAAACTCCAGGGGCAAGTGGAAGATATCAAGAAGCAGTTGGCGAGTTACAAGGAATTTCAGGAGGGGGAGGCGGTTTCCACGAGCGGGTACCAGGTCGACAAGGGGTACGGCCGGATTCCGGTGGAGCAGCAGATGGTGATGTTGGAAAAAAAGAAGAAGGATTTGGAAACGCAGATTGATGAGCAACTCGACGAGGCCAGGAAAAAGGGGATCGACCCGGGGCAGTTGCGTTAGACGGAGCGACACAATGAAGCACAGAGGTTTGAGCTTTGGTATTTTCTTGCTGGCGTTGGCATTCGGTTGCTCCGCGCAAACGCAGGACACGACGAATAAGGACTCGGCTGGCGCCAAGCCCGCCACGCCCACAGACAAAACAGCCCCCAAGCAGGATACCCAAGCGACGCCGGAGAAAAAGAAACCCAAGAAGGTTTGGACAAACGACGAGGTTGCTACCTTGCCTGGAAAGGTTTCCGTCGTGGGCCAGCCGCATCAAGGAGTGGAGTACAGCCGGCAAATGGAAGGGGATTCATCATCCGACAAGGGCTATGGGCAGGAAAGTCAGATCGACAGTTACCGCCAACAAATCGGCGAGCTCCACAACCAGATCGATGCTGTGGACCAGCGCATCGCACAACTGAAAAACTTCAAAGGGGAAAATGGCAGTCCCACGGGCGGAATCAATCCGAACAAGGGCTACAACATGGTGCCCTTGGAGGACCAAGTCAAGCAGCTCGAAGCGAAGAAGAAACAGCTTCAGGGGCAAATCGACGACCTGGAAAACGAAGCACGAAAGAATGGGATCGATCCGGGCAAGCTTCGTTAGACCGGATTTCTCTCAATCGACGATTCACTCGATGTCTGCGTTCAGCAAGCCATGTTCATCCTGAGGCGATGCGATGAGAATTGCCGAAAGACGTCAATCAAAATTGTGCAGGGTGTGTCAGTTGAGATCTTTCGGGGCGCCCCGACCAGGTCGGGGTANNCAAGATGACAGGGTGCTGCGCCATTTGAATAGCATCAAAATTGCAGCTCGTGAGAAAGTCCGGCTTGCCGCGAGAATTCCGGGACCTCACAAAGTACATTCAAACCTTGCGATAAACAGTTCCTTCCGGCGGTGCAAGGGGACACAGCGGTTGTCCCTGCGGGAAGGGTTGAGAAAGCTCTAGACGTCGCGGGGGTGTGCAATTTAGGACTTGGAGGGCAACCCGGAATGGGGCGTGCCGGGCATCAATTCACCACTGGCATGGGAGAGGCGCCGCTCGCAAGTGTCCCATTCGCCGTCAAAACATTGCGCCTTGCGGCAGTCGAACTCGCAGAGCGCAAGGTCTTCAGGCACTTCGCGAATCCACTGGTCTTTGAGCCACTGCCAGACTCGCGCGAAAATGCCTAATTTCTTTGGGCGGGCATATGTCATAAGTCATCCTGAGCGAGGAACTACAGCAGTTGGGGATTCTAACCCAAGGCACTCCAATTGGACGGAATTACTTCTCCTTGGAAATGGTTGATCCTAAGCAAGATCCGGCATGGGGGTCGTTCGAAGTGCACAAGAAAAACCTCAGCCTCGCGCAGAATGACGGCGGAGAGCGGGATGGAAGAGAAGAAAGCGACACGCAGGAAGTTCCTGAAAACGACAGCATACGCGGGCGCGGGAAGCGTGGCAGGGGCGGCCGCTTTGAACGCGGTCTCCGCCGGCGATTTGGCCGGAAGAGCTGGTGATTGAAGCGAACCGCAGTCATTGGGCGGCGGCGCTGCCAGCGGCAAATCCCGGACTGGAGCGGGATATCGAAGCGGACGTCGCGGTGATCGGCGGAGGATTCACCGGACTTTCCGCGGCGTATTGCCTGAAAAGGGAAGGCACGAAGGAGTGGGTGGTGTTGCTGGAAGCGGAACGCTGCGGGAATGGAGCGTCGGGGCGAAATGGGGCCATGCTGCTGACGGCGACGGAAGACCGCTACATGGAATAGAGCGGCGACGCGAGGCTGGACAAACGAGTTTACGATTTGACGGTCGAGAATATCGGGAGATTGAAAGCGCTCTCAGAATCGCTGCGGATTGACGCGGAGATCGAACAGAACGGCGCGCTGCAGGTTTGCAATACGAGAGAGATTGCGGAAGAGGGGCGGCGCTATGTGGAAAAAGCGCGCGGTGCTGGATTTCCATGCGAATTCTGGAAGAAGGAGAGAGTGGCAGAGACGATTGGAACGAAAGTGTACGAGGGGGCGCTATTCGATCCGAACAGCGGACAGATGCATCCCGGGAGATTGGTGCGATTGTTCAAGGCGGCGGAATCGTCGTCAGCATATCCGCTCCTCCTCCTCCACGTGAATCACCGGCGTGCCCTCGAAAATTTCCACTTCCACCGTCACGGTAAACCATGGCGACGTGGATGTGTACTCGGTGGATTTGAAGCTGCCGTAAAAGGCAGGAGGAATTCCTCGCTCCAGCTCCGTTGTTCCCCAGAACAAGGCCTGATTCCGAAGAATTGAAAACGGGTGTGCGCTCGGAGATTTGGATGTACGCCAAGGCACGGAGGCACCTGTTCCCAGTGGCAGGTTTCAGCTCGGGCACAAGCCGCGCACGGAAAAGGTGCGCGTGAGGAAAGCGAGGTTAGACTGAAGGCACCGAAAAAGGAGTGACGTGGGAATGAAACGCAAGCTGCTCCCGGTGATCGTCACGGCTTTCGCGGTCTTGTGGGCGGGCGGATCGCCTGCGCAAGCGCCAAAGAAGAGCGGAGCGTCACTGACAGGGATCGTGCTGGGGCAAAATGGCAAGCCGGTCGAACATGCGGCGGTGGTCTGCCAATCGTCGGGGGGCAGCTCTCCACGAGTGATGTACACAGACGCGAATGGAAGGTTTACGATTACGGGACTGAGGCAAGACAACTACGATTTGAGGGCGTCGGCGAACGGATTCTATTCGGATTGGGAACGAAATATTGTCGCGCGGACTGGGCAGACCAAGGAGGTCACGGTGAAGCTCGTGAACAAGGATGTGACTCCCTGACGGTAGTGGCCCGGTGGAGCCATGGGCGTAGGGGAAATTGCGAGGTACTAGTCGAAAAACTGCGCAAATTCCTCGTAACTGATAATCAATATAAGTATTTTAGTTTGTTACATATACATTGATACTAAGAGAGTCGAACCGAACCCCTATAGTACTAAGCCGTGGGTACCCGGCAATTGACGCTAGCGGCCCATTGAGCGACGAATTGGCCCCTTCTAGGATGAATTATGACGGGTTGGGGGCCGCGCGGGGACAGCGGTCCCGCAAGGGGCCGTGTGCGAGCTACCCAACCCGCCAGTAATAGCCTGCCGACGGCCTCCCCTGAACTCCGGTATTGAAATCCGATACGATAGTCTGGCACGTTCATTGCATCCATCAAGATGGAAAGCGGCAAAGATGCGAATTTGACGCTCAGGGCGGCGTTGCAATGACGCGAAACGAGGACAGGTGCAGGGATTAGCTGGCAGATGGTTGTTGGTGTGGCTGATTGTCTTGATGGCCGTTCCTCTGGGTGCGAGCCACCGGGCAGGTGGGTATCCCGCCTCTTCGCTGCAACCTGCCACGATTCGCGCGTTCGAGAATTATGTGGCGGCGACGGAAACGCGATTGGGAAAAAGCCTGACGCAAGCAGATTTCTTCTGGGTTGACGAGCTGGCGAAGCAAGAGAAAGAGGAAGCGTACGAAAGGTTGAAAAGCGGCAAGGTCGAGCTACGGCACGTGAGCCGGGAGGAAGCTGGGGGGAGCAGCGCGATCCCCGGAGGAATGATCCACGACTGGCAGGGGATGGTGTTCATACCCGGCGTGAAACTGGATGAGGTATTGAAGCTGTTGCAAGACTACGATCACCACGCGACGTACTACGCACCAGATGTGGAAAGGGCCAGAATCGAAGCACACGACGGCGATCATTTTCGCGTCTTCATGAGGTTTCGCCGGAAGAAGATCCTCACCGTAGTGCTGAATACGGAGCAGGAAATCACCTACTATCGCGATTCGCCGACGCGGGCACACAGCCGGAGTTCGGCGATCCGCATCGCAGAAGTGGAAAATGCGGGGACGCCGGAAGAGCAGGAAAAAACGCCGGGTAACGACAACGGCTTTATGTGGCGGCTGGAGACGTGGTGGCGAATGGAGGAGCGGGATGGCGGCGTGTACGTCCAGAATGAGGCGGTAAGTTTGACGCGCGACATTCCCGGCGTACTGGCCTGGATGATCGAGCCTTTCCTGACGAGCATCCCCAAAGAATCGCTGGAAATGACGCTGGAAGCGACGCGACGGGGAGTGCTGGGCCGGAAGGGGCGTTAGGGACGAGACTAGACAGAAATCTGCTCACCCCTCTTAGCAAATCTGTATTTGCGGGTATGACCACGATGAATCAAGGGATGCTCAAAGAAATGCCAGGAGAGCTTCGCGAGAAGGAGCGTGAGCAGAAAAGCGAGGAAAGAGATTGAGGCAGCCGCAGGAGTAGCGATGCTAGGGCGCTGATGGCGAAGCAGGGCATGGCAGAGACCGAGAAGCAGAAGATGAATCAGATAGATGCAGTAGGAAAGGCGGCCCATCTCTCGCAAGAAGGACCATTGGAGAAAACGGCTCCAAAGCCCGCGGGGCTCCAATAGACACCAGAGAAGCAAACCAACATAAAAGAACGCGAGCCAGGAAAAACCGAGCGAGGCCATCCAGAAGGCATCCATGGCGAACAGCCACTTTGTGAAGACGGGCAAGCCCGAGAACAGGAACGCAAGAATGACGTAAAACGCGGTGCGGTGAGCCGCGTACCAGCTTTGGATGATGCCCTGGCGCCATAAGAGAGCGGCGAGCATGCCGATGGCGAGCGAGTCGGCACGGCAGGGCATCCAGACCGCAGCGTCGGTGCGGCCGGCGGGCCAGAGAAGGAGAACGGCGGTGCGCAAGAGTGGCGCCAGGCCGAGAGTGGCAAAGAGGACGGCTTTCAGACGAGAAATGGAAAGGAAGCGGACCAGTGGAGGGGAAATGAGGTAGAACTGCTCTTCAACCCCAAGTGACCAAGCCGGCGCAAGCCAGTACCATGCGAGGGAGGAGTGGGAGAGAACGAAGTAGTTTTGCAAAAAAAGAAAATAGATGGGGAGCAGGCGAAAATCTGCGGAGAGAACCGGCAGGTATCGCGAGAGGAAGCGGCCAAAGAAAAGAGAAACGACCGCGAACAGAGACAACCAGGCGTAAAAAAGAGGGAGAATCCGAAAAAGCCGGCGAGTATAGAAGACGCTGAAATAGTTCTCGGCCCGACGGGCATCGAGAAGAATGCCGCCAATCAGAAATCCGGAAAGGACGAAGAACAGGTCCACACCGGACCAGCCAAGACGGAAGGCGCAACCGAAGCGATAAAGGAAACTGCCGAACGCGCCGTGCTCACTGTCGTTCAGATAATGAAGGGAGATCACGAGCAGGATGGCGACACCGCGGAGGCCATCGAGTTGGGGGACACGGCCCGCGAGGAAGGAAAGATTCCGGGCTTGGGAGGAGGGAGAAACGGCGCGAGAGTGAAGGGAATCCACGAATATTCTTTCAGAGCATCAGGAAAAAGGCGGAGCAATGGGATTCTATCGTATTAGGCCGATTCGCGGGACGATTCATGGGCGTGTTGAAGGAGCGGCCCGGGGTTCCTTGGGAGAAGGCGTCTGTGGCACATTTTGGGGCGGGCATTGTTTCATAGCACGGCGCGGTCTGCGCGTAATAGGGGCACAAAATTTCCACGTCGCGACGAACAGAGCTACGCGGCGCGTTGGACATGGTGATTTCGTGCAGCGACAGAAAGAGAAATGAGACGCACCTTCCTGGAATCTCCTAGCCGCCGGGACCTCGAGAAGCGCCGGCAATGTGAATGGAGTTCTTCAGAAGGGGGTGCTCGAGTAGCGCCTGCGTTTTCTTGTAAACCTCTTCGGAATCCACGCGCAGACAAAGCATCACGGTGCCCTCAATCTGGAATACGGGAAGTTCGCGGGCGAGCCATTCCCAGAATCGCGTGGGCCCCTCGGCAGTACTGTAGTCGTGGCGCAAGATGACGCCACCCGGCTTGACCACGGAAAAAGCCTGATAGGCTTCCGCGGCAAGCCCCGGCATGCGGTCGCAGGCATCGCAGAAGACGAGCTCGGCAGAAGCGCGATAAGGCCGGTAATCCCAGGAGTCCACGCTGGCGAAGATCTGTTTGATTCTGGTTTTGGCCGGTTGATCCCAGTAGAAAAAGCCGACTTCGTTCTGGCCGGGAACCGGCGGCAAATCGAGAGTGATGATCTCGCCACCAGGAGGAAGGTGCAGGGCAATATTCAGCGCCGTGCGCCCTTCCGCAGTGCCAAATTCGACCACGCGCTTCGCCTTCAGGTGGTCCACCACCTTCGTCAGGACGATCAGTTCCTGTGGAAGCACGCCGAGATTGCGGGGAAAAGGAAAGAGCAGTTCGGGCGAACGGGTGCAGTCCATTCCAGGGAAAAGCTCGTCGATTTTTCTCGAGGGAATTTTGAGATCATTCCGCCAAGGCAATCGCTGCCACAGGTGGGGCAACCCAAAGCCGGAGTACAAATGATAGGAGTGGGAGACAAAGCTGAGGGCAGCGGAAGGACCATTGCGCAACAGGACGCGGAGAGAATTCAAGTTGAGGGAAGAGAGAGCCCGGGCGACGCGCTGAACCGAGGAGGGGTGAGAAGCGAGATGGTCCAAGGAGTGGTCTTTGGTGAGATCGGCCATGATTAAGAAGAGAGAATACCTGAATTGTCCGCGGTGGTACACAGGGCCGGCGTGCTTAAACCGAGCAGAATTACCAAGACGAAGGGCTTATGGCTCGGGCTCCGCGCCCGAAAGAAGGCGATGAATCGCATCCGCCTGCCGGTCCCATGAGAACTGCTGGGCCTTGCGCGCAGCGTTTTCTCCGAGGGAGCGCCGAAGTTCCGGATGTTGGAGCAACAAGGAAAGAGATCCGGCAAGGGCGCTGGGATCGCCCGGATCCTGAAGAAAAATCCCGTCCACACCGTCTACAATGTATTCGCTGATACCGGCCAGACGGCTTACGAGCACGGGCAAGCCACAGGCCATGGCCTCGAGAACAGGCAAGTTGAATGAATCTTCCAGCGAAGGCGCGGCATGAATGTCCGCGGCGGCATAGAAAGCAAGAATTTCCGAAGATTCGGCAAAGAATTTGACGCGATCGGATAAATGAAGCGATTGCACCTGGGACAAGAATGCCGCAGGGGCGTCGCTGCCCACAACGCAAAGCCGAAGCGAGGGATGATTGAGGCGGCTGATGGCTTCAAGGAGCGTGGGAAGGCCCTTGTTGCGCCAATCGTTGCCGATCAATAGCAGGAGGATGTCATCGGGAGAGTAGCCGAGCTTCTGCCGAGTGGCATCCCGCAGAGCCAGGCGGGAAGCCGGAGAAAACAGAGATAGATCGACGCCATTGGGCACGACTACGGCATCGCGCCGGCCAAAATATTGGACAAGTTGCAGGGCAGTGTGTGTGGAAACGGCCGCGAGGCGCAACTCTTTGTGGCGGTAGATGCGGTTCTCCAGGAAGCAGAGCAACCGGTAGTAGAGCGAGCGATGAAGACCGCGGAGTCCCTCAGAAGATCGCTCCAGTTGCAACTCTCGCAGCCGATGAAAGACAACGTGCACGAGGATGAGATCGGCGTCGGCGGCATTGATGCCGGGAGAAAAGACAGCGTCGAAGCGGAGATGACGAAACCACCGGTCGAACCAGCGGCAGAATCGATTGGCAAACATCCAGAAGAGAAATGCGAACAGGTGAGGCGCGGGCAGACGGGGAACGCGATGCCAGAAAATGCGCTGACTGGAATCCTGTCCGCGAGTTGCAAACGGTGCGACCTGCAAATCGCCGACTTGCTGAGAATAGAGATGAATCTCATGGCCGTGGCGGTTGGCAAGCCTTTCGACAATCTCGGCAAGGGAGCGCTCCGTGCCGTGGCGGCGGTCTACAAAGGGAGAAAGGACGGCGATGCGCAAGTTAGATGGTCCTTACAGCGGGGGCTGAGCCAGCGGCCAGGGAGTTTCCCTGGACCTCGGCCGCGAGTTTTGGCAGGCGAAAGAGAATCCCGAGGGAGAGCCACAACAGAGAATTGAGAATGAAGTCCTCATAAGGGGAGAGGCCTTCGTAGGTATAAGGGAAAAGAAGCAGGGAGGCATACCAAAAAATGACAAAGGCGATGGGAAACCAGACCGTGCCTTTCATTTTGCGGACCACTTTCCAGGCAGAGAAGACGATTGCAAAAGTCATGATGAGCCACAAGAACAAGCCAACGACGCCGAGTTCAACAACGATAGATCCATAGCCGCTCTCCACAGCGAAGCCTGTGAGGGGCACGTGGAAAATGCGGGCCACGTACTGGGTACCCAGCGAAGCGGTGCCAATACCAAAACCGTAGGGCCACCGCGGGTTGTCGAAGGCATACAGGAAATTCCGGATGGGATAGGTGCTGGAGCGGTCCACCAATTCGCTGGTGGGGCTGGTCAGAGAGAGAGTCTCCCAGTAAAAGGTGAAACGATTTGTGACTTCGGTTGGGAAAAGGAAAATCGCCAGTCCCAAGGAGAGGATGGCAATTATCAGGGCGCGCTGGAAGGAGCGCAACACCCGGACAAGTTGTCCGCGCTGCCACGGACAGCCCCACAAGAAAGCAACCACGCAGACAAAGGCACTGCCCACGGTCCAAAGTAGAGTGCCGCGGGAAGCGGCCATGGCGACCGCCACGGTGGTGGTACCGAGACTGAGCAGTGTGAGAAGCCGGCCCTTGCGGGTCCGTAAAATGAGGTAGCCGCCATATCCAAAGGCAAACAGCCAGACCGGAACAAGAAAAAACGCGAAGCGGCCGTTACTCACAAATACAGAAGTTGGGCGGTAAACAATCACGCCAGAAATGGGAGAGACACGGTAGTTGGTACTCAATTCCCGAATGTCATCGGCCATGATCGCGGGATTCAGAAAGGTATGGCCCAAAATCGACTGCGCAATGCCAAGCAGGGCAACCACAAGGGAGAGTCCCAAGAGGTAGGGATAAAACTTCTGGAGATCGCTTTCCTTATCGATCAACGCGTAACCCACAAAAATCAGGGGAATGTAGTAAAAGTACAGCTTCATGCCCAAGATTCCATAAAAAAGACTGGTGGAGGCGGGGTTAAAGACCTGGATGAGTCCGAACCAGAGGAAAATAAGGAGCGGGAGACGAAACGGAAGGGTGAAGGTTTGTACTTCCTTTTTGCGATAAGCGAGAAAGAAAGATAGATAAACCATTCCCACAAGGATGTCTTTCCCGAAGTAGATGACCATATTGTTGCCGAGGTATTTTCGGGCAAGATCTTCAAAGAAGAGCCATCCAAGGAAGACATAGAGGCCTGTCCGCCAGCGGCCGAGGATGGTGGTCAAACTGGCGGCGACGGCCAAGCCGAGAGCGATGTAAGCGAGAGCAGTGAGATCACCGGCCAAAACGTACTGAGCCAATTTGTAAGCCAGATAAAAGAAGAGAAAGATCGCCACAACAAGATAGAGGGGATTCTTGCGAAACTGACCCGGCAAAACTTGAGCGGCCAGCCTCACGGTGCTGCCTCGAGCACGAGAATGTGGTTATCGCCGAGAATGGATTCGCCGGAAAAAGCAGCGGCCAACAGGCGCATGGTCCACGCGACGGATTTCCGGCTGAGTTGATAACCGTGGGCGGGAAAAACGAGGTGCTGGCGAAGCTGGAGGCCAACGAGCGGGAGAAATTGCCGCTGCAGGAGATCGAAGAAGATGGGGGAGATGTGCGTGGGCTCCCCATGCTCATCCATGGTGCGGATTTTTCCGGCGAGGAAGAACTTGAAACGCGCGGGCAGCGAATCGACATTCGGCGTCGTCAGAACCGCCACGCCGGTGGGCGCGAGCAACCGGGCAATATTGCGGAGAAACCCGATGGGGCTTTCCACGTGCTCGATAACTTCGATGGCGGTGACCAAGCCGAATTGCCGAGGGCCCAGGAGAGATGCGAAATCGGGCTGGTTAAAATCGACGGTGATATGGGGAAGCCCGGCCGCAAAACCATTTTTGGTGAGATCCGCAGCGAGGACGTCGCAACCCATCGCGGCCAATCGCGCGGCCATGGCGCCGGGCCCCGAACCCAGGTCCGCAGCCTTCAGCCCCGGACGGACAAGCCGGACGAGGACATTATTCCCGACGAAATCATGAAGACCACTGTTGGTCGTTGTAGGAATCATCACGCGGCCCCGTCCGGCGCAAGACGTCGATAAATTTGGGCGTGTCCTTCTATCATACGACTCAGCACGAAGAAATCGCGCACCCTTTGGTGAGCCGCGATGCCGAGTCGCTGGGAGGCAGCGGGATCATCGAGAAGTTGAACGATTTGACGAGCCAAGTCGGCGGAATCTCCGGTTTTGAACGTGCGCCCGGCATCTCCCAGGACTTCGACAAAGGCGCCGAGATCGGAGGCCAGAATAGGGATTCCACGAAGCA
Source organism: Acidobacteriota bacterium (assembly GCA_003154775.1). Lineage (GTDB taxonomy): Bacteria > Acidobacteriota > Terriglobia > Acidiferrales > UBA7541 > Acidiferrum. Next base: position 84,388 of record PMES01000072.1, read on the forward strand.
TATTTTCAGCAATGACCATACCAAAAACTTCGCCGCCGAGAGAGGGAACGACCAGGAGGTCGGCTGTGGCGAGAAGATCGGCGATTTGAGAGTCGAGGAGCCGCCCGAGAAAGTACACCTGCGAGGCGAGCTTCCATTCTTCCGCGAGTTTCTGAAGAGCGGCGCGTTCGGGGCCGTCGCCGACAACCTTCAGTTCGATTGGGCGATTCTGCTGCTGCAGCAGGCGCGCTGCTTCGAGGAGCAAAGGAAGTCCCTTGGTGGTAACAATGCGGCCCAGAAAAACGAGCACTGGGACTGGGCGGCTGGCTAGGAGCCGCACAAGCGGTGGCGAGATTTGCAGGCCGTGGGGAACGGTCTCGGTTCGGGACAATTGAAGCATTCGGGCCAGCCAGTTGGTTGGTGTTATGTTCGCGGCGACATGCTGGCAAAGGAACCGCCGAAAGAAGGTAAGCAGCCAGAGATGAAATGACGCAAAAGGCTTGGGGGAAGGCGCGCAAGCCAGGCAATGTGTGTAACGTTCCGCCATGAAATGGCCGGGGCAAGGGATGTTTTCGGGTTCCTGGAATAACTGCCCGGTCGGACAAATGGTCTGAAAACCGTGGTGCTCCACGACAACCGGCTTTCGCAACACAAGTCCAAGCAAGATGGGAGAAATGGCGGCACCGGCCACGTGAACCACATCCGCGGAGCGAATGAGTTTGCGAAGAGAATTGAAATTGGGCTGACGCACCACCGGGAAAGGAAGCGAGGGATCGTCGAAAGAGCCGCGAGGAGTCTGGGTCACGAGAGTCAGCTCAAACTCGCCCTGGGCGTGGGAGCTGGCGCGCTGGGACAATCCCCTGGCAAGAGACATCACCACGGTTTCCACGCCGCCAATGCTCGGCGCAAAAAAGTGGGAATAGAGCAGGAGCTTCACGACCAACTCTTCTTGAGGGCAGGGAGTCCGAGGACTTTGTGAACGCCATGCGCTGAATGCAACAGCATTAAGAGGCCCTCCCGTCAGAGGTTGGCCTGCGGCGACGGGCAATCTCAATGGCGCCCAACCAACTATCCAGGCAATCGGCCATGGTCCATGATTCCATTTGGCGGCGCACACCGGCTTTCAACTGATCAAGAAGAGCCGGATCAGAGAGCACTTTCCTGAGCATGGCGGCAAGCGCAGCGACATCGCCGCAGGGATAGGAGTAGCCGCTCTTGCCCTCGTGAATCATGTCCCGGCGGCCGAGCACGGCATCGCTTAGAATAACGGGAATTCCAGAGAACATGGCTTCGGGAACGACGAGCGGGCATGGATCGTAATCCGAGCAGAGAACAAACAGGTCGGAGGCACTGTAAAAGCCGGGAAGCTGCGAGACGTTGACGAAACCCAGGACACGGACGCGTTCTTGCACATTTAGATGGCGCGCTTCGTCTTCCAGTTCCTTGCGCAGCGCGCCGTCGCCCGCGAACACAAGATACGCGCCAGCGACGTTGGCAATGGCGAACGCGCGGAGCAGATCGAGCGGGCGCTTCCAGGGCTGCAGTTTGGCGCAATAGAAAACCACCGGCGCATGCGATGGCACATTCCAGGAAGCGCGAATGGCGAGGGGATGCGATTTTTGGGCGCGCGCGATCCAGGCATCCTTGTCAGCGCCAGAACGAATGACCATGATGCGCTCCTGGGGCATGCCCAACCGGGTGGCCAATTGAGCAGCCGCAGGCGAGCCGGCCATCAGAACGTCCACGCTGCGATAGACACCGCCAAGGATGAAGGGCTTGATGGGCTTTTTCCAGCGGGACTGATCGCGAGGCTGCAGGACAGTGGAATCGGAAGAGATCACCACGGGGATGCCGCGGCTTTTTGCAGCCAGGACGGCTTGCCAGAAGGCGGCGCACATGTAGCCGGTATAGATCACCACGGCGTCATAGGAACCGCTACGGATGAGTGACCACAGTCTGGAGTTCCACAGTCCGAAGAAAGAACCCACGTTGGACAAAGGAGCCTTTCTGGACAGTTCGACCCACGGATAACCATCGAGCAGGGGCTCATCCCACTGGACTTCGACGCCAAATTCAGGATCCAGACTGCGCTCGGCTCCCTGGAGGCTGCAGTAAGCGACCAGGATCTCCACGCGAGGATCTTGTGCCAGATGTCGGAAGAGGGGGGAAGCATAGGGAACCACGTGGGAACACAGAATCAGCACTTTGAGTCGGCGCACGGAGGCGGCTGGGCGGGGAACATCCGACTGTCGCGAAGGAATGGCAACCATGGTTTGAAGGTCAAGTATAGCGGGTTTCGGAGCAGGCGCGGGTGTGCTAGACTGGCGTGGTTTGGACTCCTAGCGCCTGACAGGCCGTTGATTCAGGGGTAGCTACCGGCGGGTTATTAAGGCACCGTTGGCACTCGGCTCGCAGGTTTCCGCAGGACGAATCCCCGCGACTGGGTGTGCCGCGAGAGGGACCCGCGGCCAAGCCAAAAATTGCACGGCCTGCACAGGGCCACTAGTCATAAGAAGAGGAATTGTCATGTCTGGCCATTCAAAGTGGGCGACAATCAAGCACAAGAAGGCGGCCACCGACGCAAAACGCGGCCGCATTTTCACGCGTCTAATCCGCGAAATCACCATCGCCGCGCGCATTGGCGGCGGCGACCCCAACACCAACCCGCGCTTACGCACAGCGATCCTGTCCGGGAAGAACGAAAATATGCCCAACGAAAATATCGAGCGGGCGGTACTGCGCGGCACAGGCCAACTGGAAGGCGAGCAGTTTGAAGAAGTGACATTCGAGGGGTACGGCCCCGGCGGCGTGGGAATGCTGATTCAGGTAGTCACTAGCAATCGCAACCGAATCGTTGGCGAGTTCCGCCACATGATCAGCAAGAATGGCGGAAACATGGCGGAGGCTGGCGCGGTTGGTTGGATGTTCCACCGCAAAGGCGAAATCAACGTACCCAAGGAAGCCGCGAGCGAAGACAAACTTCTAGACATAGTTCTGGAAGCAGGCGCCGAGGATATGAAGGACGACGGGTCGGCGTGGTACATCGTGACGCCGCCGGAATCGCTGGAGGCGGTGAAAGAAGCACTGGTGAAGGCCGGGATCAAGCCTGCTTCCGCGGAGTTGGCATTGGTGCCGCAGAACTACATCAAGCTTACCGGGCAGCAGGCCTCGCAGATGTTGCGGCTGGTGGAAGCCTTGGAAGAGCACGACGACGTGCAGCACGTATACGCCAACTTCGATATCGACGAATCGGAGATTCAGGCGGCAGTTAGCGCAAACTAAGCAACGTTTTTCAGCAGCGGCCATCGGGCGAGTCTCGATGGCCGTTTTGCTTTCAGGACTGTTTTGCCGCGAGAATGTGGTGGAAGAGGGTTGGGGTTCGCCGTAGACTAGCAAAAGTGGGCGAGAAAACGAACGAAGACGGGAAGGCCAGAATGTTTCGCGTGCTGGGAGTAGATCCGGCGTCGGCGGGACCCACGGGCTACGGCATCGTCGAGAGTGACGGCAAGACGTGCCGGGTGCTGCACTATGGAGCGCTGCGCGTGGCGGCGAAACGTCAGAAGGCGTCGAGGGGAGCGGCGCTGCAGGACGTGCACAAGCTGCTTTGTGATTTGCTGGAGGAATTTGCGCCACAGGCGATGGCGGTGGAATCGGTGTTCACCGCGTTGAATATGAGAACGGCGCTGCGGCTGGCGGAAGTGCGCGGCGTGGTGCTGCTGGCGGCCGAGCAACACGGCGTGGAGGTATTCAGTTACGCACCTCGCGAAGTGAAGGCATGCGTTGCAGGGCACGGCCAAGCCGATAAAAAACAGATGCAGGCCATGGTGCGAGCCTTGCTGGCAATGAAAGAAACGCCGGAACCATCGGACGCGGCGGACGCATTGGCCGTGGCGTTGTGTCATATTCAGGCGGAGCAGTTGCAGCGGCGCTTCGGCGTACAACGCGCGGCATCCGGTGAACGAAAAATCAATCCGGTGGGTGCGCTGGCGGGTCACGCAACAGGCCACCGCGCCGCCGGTATCTTAACAAACCAATGAGCTTCCTCCTCCGCCGCGTGGTGATTTTCTCGCTGGTGCTATCGATGTGGGCAGCGGCGATGCCCGCTGTGGCTGCGCCGGCGGGCAGTGTTTTTACGTACCGGCGGGTGTTCAAGTCCAGCGTGCCAGAGTTCATCGAGATCAAGATTCCGGAGAGCTCCGGGAATGCCAGCTATGAAATCCGCCAGTTGGACGAGGACGCGGGATCGACACCATTTGAGGTTGGCGTGGGACTGCGCGCGAAGATTTTCGAGCTGGCCGGGCAGTTGAACCACTTCAAGGGGCTGGATTTGGATGTGCACCGGAAGATCGCGAACCTGGGGGAAAAGACGTTCCACTGGGAAGCGCCGGGCGAATCGTACGAAGTGAAGTTCAATTACACGCTCAACACACAGGCGACACATTTGCTGCAGATTTGCGAGGGACTGGCGCGCCAGCAGGAATTGCTCGACTTGCTGAAGAGGCGCATGAAGTATGACCGGCTTGGCGTGAACGACGCCCTGCTGCAATTTGAGAACGACATGATGAAGGGAGTTTTGCCCGAGCCCCAGCGGGCATTGCCGCTGCTTGACCAGATCGCGGGGGATTCGCGCTTCGTGGAAATCGCGCGACAGCGGGCGCGAGCCCTGGCGGAACGCGTGAGGCATACGGTCTGAATCCCCGTCGTTAGGTTGTTGACACCTCCGTCTTCAAGATTAAGAGTGACTGCAGTTTGATCCTGGGGCCAGTGGAGCGTCCGTGGACTTCTTCGAGTGCAGGAGCCGGTGAAGTGACTGGGGTAATGCCTGGGAACGTTTGTCCGATCCTCCGGGTCCGTGCTGCGGAGTAGCCGCACCCAAGGTCATGTCTGGTTAGGTACAGGCAATTTGTTCCAATTTTCATAGGGGCTATGTTTGAGTGGATTTGGCTTCGCGATTGACGCGCTCTGCGATTTGCTCTGTTCCTATATGTGGAACAAAATAAGATGGTTAGTAATATGGCCGTGGGCCCAAAGGCCAGATGCAATATGGTGGTGCATTTGCCTAGAAATTAGACATTAGTTGGTTGCTCCCTATTAGATTCGTGAAACCAGGAGGGTATATGAAGTACGGCTTTAAAGGCGTTTTGGCCTTTGCAGGTCTGGCTGCGCTGGTACTAGGTCTACTTGTAGTTGGCGTAGCACAATCCCAGATCGTCAGCGGCAACCTTGTTGGGACGGTGTATGACAAAACGGCGGCGGTAGTGCCGAATGCCACCGTGGAAGCAGTGAACGTAGATACAAACGTAAAGTACACAACACAGGCAAACGGCCAGGGAGAATACGGGTTCACCAACCTTCCGGTTGGCACGTACAATGTGTCGGCGTCGGCTCCCAACTTTGCCACGACGAGGGTGCAAGACTTTAGAGTCGATTTGAATAAGACGTCCACGCTGCCAATCACGCTGGAGGTGCGCGGTACCGTGTCGACGGTGGAGGTGATCGGCGGAGCCCAATCAATAGAGACAACGACGGCCCAGGTTACCAACGATTTTACCGAACAACAGATCGCGGATTTGCCTTCGGCAACATTGGGCAGTGGCGTGTTGAACCTCTCCCTGCTCAATGCGGGAGTTGCGTCGAGCGGGGGCGTGGGAGTGGGCAGCGGGCCTTCGGTGGGCGGTCAGCGTCCGCGGAACAACAACTTCACGATCGAAGGCGTGGACAATAACGACTATAGCGTCACCGGGCCTCTAGTTACTGTGCCGAACGATGCCGTGGCGGAGTTTTCCGTACTGCAGAACCAGGTTTCACCGGGTTTCGGGCACTCCTCGGGCGGTCAATTCAACACCGTTGTAAAGAGCGGCACGAATGACTATCACGGCCTCGCATTCATTTACAACCAGAACCGGAATTACGATGCCCTGGATACTTTGCAGAAACGGGACGGCGTCACCACAGTGCCGAGATATGACAACAACCGCTTTGGGGGCGATTTCGGGGGCCCGATCCTGAAGAACAAGCTTTTCTTCTTTGCGGACTATGAGTATCAACCCGTAGGCCAGGCGGGAGTGCCGGGGGCGGTTTGCGCGCCATCCGCCTCGGGCATCAGCGCTATCAATTCCTATCCGGGACTGTCGCAGGTGAACGTATCGGAGTTTGAAAAGTACGTTCCGGTGGGCACGATCTCGCAAGCGAACTCCGGCTGCCCGACTCTACAATGGCCGAGTGGCACAGGCACGATACCGGTCGAGACCCTGGGGCTCTCGTTTTTGTCGCCGAGTTACTACAACGAGAAGTACCTCACCACCAGCATGGACTATAACATTTCGTCCAGCGACCAGTTGCGCGGCCGCTATATCTATAACAACTATGGCGGACTTGACACCGCTGCGACCCTCCCAGTGTTCTACCAGACCGAACCTTCTAGGTATCACCTCGTGGCGATCAGCGAGTACCACACGTTCAATGCGCATCTGACGAACGAGTTGCGCTTGGGTTTCAATCGCTACGGCTACCAGGATCCCGCCGGCAACTTTTCCTATCCCGGCCTGGACATGTTTCCGAATCTCGAATTCGGCGATTTGGGATGGCTGCAGATCGGCCCGGATGGGAATGCGCCCCAGTACGGTACGCAGAACATTTACCAGCTTGCCGACTCGGTAAACTGGACGAAGGGCAGCCACACGTTGACGTTTGGGATTGAGGGCAAGAAGTTAATCGCTCCGTCTTCGTTCACGCAGAGGGAGCGCGGCGATTATGAATACAACAACGTGCTGTCCTTCTTCCAAGACCTGGTTCCGGACGCAGTGGCGGAGCGCAGCGGGGGCAATGCGATCTATGAGGGAAACCGCTCCTCCGTTTACTGGTATGTGAACGACAACTGGCGGCTTCGCCCGAACTTTACAGTGAACCTTGGCGTAAGGTACGAGTACACGACGATTCCCTATACCGAAACGCTTCAGTCGCTGAACGCCATTGCCAGCGTGCCCGGACTCGTAACCTTTGCGTCGCCAAAGGCTCCCACGAATGACTGGGAACCCAAAATCGGGTTTGCGTACTCACCGGGCACAAGTGGGAAGACCTCGATTCGGGCAGGCTTTTCCTTGTCCTACGATGTTCTCTTTGACAACCTTGGGCTGCTGACGCTGCCACCGGAGTTGAGCACCACGGTTGACTGTACGGGCGCAACTAGCGCCAGCGCCAGTTGCCCGGTGGCGCCGTTTCTTGCCAGTGGCGGCATTCCGCCCGGAAAAGGCGGTGTCACCACTTACCCGGACCAGGCAACCGCAGCCTACAATACGTCCGCCGATCTTCCGGTCAATACGAAATACCCGAAAGCAATTACGTGGAACTTGGGTGTACAGCACAGCTTCGGCAATGATTACACGGTCGAAATTCGCTACCTGGGCACGCGGGGACTATTTCTTCCCGTGCAGACTCGCCTAAACGCGGCGGCTCAGGTCACGCCGACGGTTAATTTGCCAACCTACACGACGGCTCCAAGCCAGGCAGCGTTGGATGCTCTTCCCTACAACTTGAATGGGATCGAGAATGGAGCATACGGGAATGGTGACGGCCTGGTGCCAGCCTGGGAAAACGCCGGGTTCTACGGCGCCTACATAACATCCTACCAGCCGTGGGGCGCCTCAACCTACCATGGGCTGGCGGTGCAGGTTAATAAGCGCATGAGTCATGGGCTGCAACTTATCGGATCCTACACCTTTAGCCACGACATTGATAATTCCACAGCCGAGGTTTTCAGCACCGTGTTGGCGCCGCGGCGTCCGCAGAACTTCCAGGATCAGGCTGCGGAGCGGGCCAATTCGATTCTGGATCACCGGCATCGTTTGACTCTTGGATTGGTCTACAATTTGCCGTACTTCAAACAGGGGAACTGGCTCGAAAGAAACGTACTTGGCAACTGGGAGTTTGACCCGGTGTATATCTTCCAGTCTGGACAATGGGTGACGGCACAGAGCGCCGACGATGCGAATTTGAACGGCGACTCGTGGACTGACCGCACGATCTGGAACGCCAAGGGCACGCCGGGAACTGGGTCGCCGGTGAATGCCTTGACCAACAGCAGCGGTGATGTTGTTGCGTACTGCGCATGCGGGCCGGCCGTAGACGGCGTGCCGACGAATCCGAGTGCCCAGTACATCCAGGCCAGCTATGGCGCCTTGGCGAACGTGGGCCGGAATACCATGCAACTGCCTCCGATCAATAACATCGACGTGGCCGCGGGCAAGACGATTGCGTTTTCCGAACGCTACAAGGTCACTTTCATGGTTCAGGCAATCAACCTGTTTAACCACCCACAGTGGATAGGCGGCTATTTAAACGATATCGCCCCGATTGGATACACGGGCTCTCAGCGGAGCATGCTGGAGCCTCAGTCCGCATTATTTAACACTCCGTCGGCGGTGTTCTCGAGCAATCCGCGGTATCTGCAACTGACGCTAAAGGTTGCGTTCTGAACATTTAGCCCTCTTCGCCGCATCAAAGCGGAAAGCGGGATTTGAAAAAGGCGCCCCAGGAAACTGGGGCGCCTTTTCGTTTTGTGGCCGCGAATTACGCTAGGCTGCCCCCGACGGCAGGGAGGGCAGTATGAGTTTTGCGGAATTCTGGCCGGTGTACGTGCGGGCGCACAGCGACGCTGCAACGCGGGCGCTACGGAAGATGCTGGTAGAAACGCAGGATGCTGGCCTAAAGGCACAGCGCTACAAGAGGAACGCGAGATGCTGGCCGGTAGTGTCCAGAGTTTTTCGCACATTTGAGTAGGGGTGGGTCTGGTTGGTAAAACAGAGGGCCTGAGGAAGGCCCAAGAGCCTGTGGGCACGGGCGCTGGCAGAACAGGTGCGCCACCCAAATTGGATGCGAGATTTGGCCCCCGTAGCCGTGAGCGCCCCCCCTAGCTATAAATAATGGAAGATACTGAGAAAACTACAAGAAATGGTAGCCATGGTCATCGGCAATGGTTTTTGTCGTAATTAGTCTTTTGTTTTCAACAACTAAGACTGGCACAACAATGGAGATGAAGTTGCAGCTTTTTTGCCTATCCGTTAGGGTTTTGGTTGACCCGAAGTGTGGTGGTTGAAGGAAATCCCTGAAATTCAGAAGATCTGGCCGGTATTGTTCGTACCCATAGATCCAGGAGGATCGAATCATGCATAAAGTGCGGGGGCTAGTTCCAGTTGTTGTTTGTATATGTGCCCTGCTTATTTTTGTGGGCGGAGTGTGGGCCCAAGAAACGACGGGGGGATTGCAAGGTACGGTGAAAGATCCCTCGGGCGCAGTTGTGCCGGGCGCCAAGGTTATTGCCACGACAAGCACGCTGGTAGGCACGAAGGAAATCGAAACGGATGGAAGCGGCTACTACCGGTTCGCCAACCTGCCACCAGGCAATTACACGATCACGGTGACAGCGGCGGGGTTCGCGACGTCAAAGCGCGAAGTGGCAATTGAAGTGGGTCACCTGCCCAGTGTGGATATTGCGCTGGAGGTAGGAAAAACCTCGACGATTGTCGAGGTCAGCGGCCAAGCTCCGCAAATCGATGTGACGACAAACGTCACGACGACGAACATAACGGAAGATGTCATCACGGATATCCCCCACGGGAGATCCTACCAATCAGTCATCCAGTTTGCTCCCTCAGCGCGAAACGAGCCCTTGATGGGAAATAACAGCGCGGGCGGTTATTCGGGCAACGGAACCGGCGGCTCTTCCCCGGGCAGCACAGCCAATGGAGGTAACTTCGGTTTCTCGGTGGCCGGGGGTTCGGATTCAGAGAATTCCTACCTAGTGGAAGGCCAGGAAACGGCCAACCTGATTGGCGGCTACTCCCACACCAGTGTTCCCTTCGACTTCATCGACCAAGTGGAGATCAAGAACTCCGGGATCTCGAGCGAGTATGGCGGCGCCTTGGGCGGCGTGGTCAACGTGATCATGAAGAAGGGCTCGAACGGATATCACGGTTCGGTCTTCACTCAGTTCGAGAACGATGCGATGGACGCTAACCAAATATCTACGGTGGCTCGGTACAACCCCCAATCCAGTCAAACACCGATGAGCTGGGGCACGACCGACCCAGCCTTCCAGGAATATGCGGCCAAGAAAGACAAAACCAGCGACGTCTTCCCCGGATTTACTTTCGGCGGACCCATCTGGAAGGATCGCATCTTCGGCTTCATCGGGTTCAATCCGGAATTCAATGACCTCGAGCGCGGTGTGAACTACGACCAAACGGGCGGCTTGGGAGGGGGTCTCGGGCTCGTCAACTTCAGTCAGAACACACAGACCTACTACACCAGCGCGCGTCTCGACTTCGAGGTGACCAAGAAGCTTCGCGTATACGCTTCCTGGCTCTACCAACTTCAGAAGCTGGCCGGCGAAGGTCTGCCCGCTCCGGACTCCTCGACCGGCCTTTTTAACGTCAGCTCGACTGTTGACCCGTCCGCTTACTCGCACGGTGTGGGCTATACGGCTCCGAACACCACAATCAATGTGGGCGCGGATTACAGCCTTACCTCGCGTCTCATTTTGACCGGCCGGTTCGGCTATTACTTTGAGAATTACCACGACTTCGGTCTGCCGACGACCGGGACCCTGACCATTTGGGAGACCAATGGTAGTGGCGCTTGCGCGAATATTCCACTGAGTGCAACTGTTACCACTCAGCCTTCGAACTGTTCGAATCCAAACCCAGTTCCTCCTCAGGCAAACTATACCCCGCAGTATGCCCTGCCTGCTTCTTTGCAGCAATCGGGTGGATACTTCAACTTGGCCAATAGCCAGAACTTCACACTCCACAACGCCAGTAAAGCAATCCAGGTTGACACGAGTCTAGCCTGGTTCAAAAGCGGATGGAAGGGAACGCACAACTTCAAGTTCGGCTATCAGCTCAACCGCCTCAACAATAGTATCCAGCAGCACTTCAATGTGCCGAACGTCCAATACTTTGTCGGAAGTGGTTCCGCCTATTCCGCCTTGGGACCTACGGGTACCACGAACTGCGCAGCGTACATCGCTGAATATGGGCAGTGTTCAGGGGAGTATGGTTACATCAACGTAATGGATTATGGCTCCAACGGGCAAGCCACCAGCTACAATCACGGTTTATTCGCCCAGGATTCCTGGTCCATCGCCAAGGGCGTCACCGTCAATTTGGGTCTCCGCGTGGAGAGGGAATGGTTGCCAGCCGAGGACCAGCCCACCGGCGGGATCACCCACCCGATCAACTTCGGCTGGGGCGACAAGATTGCTCCCCGCCTCGGGATTGCCTGGGATCCCTTGAGGAACGGAAAGATCAAGGTGTTCGGCGGCTATGGGAAGTTCTACGACCAGATGAAGCTCAACCTGGCGATCAGTTCGTTTGGCGGGCAGTACTGGAGCAATTGCTATTATGCTCTGGATACCGATAACATTGCTTCGATCGCGCCAGTGCTCAGTAGCGCTGGCCGCTACTGCGGCGGCATCGGCACCACTTCTGCGAGCCAGGCGAATTTCGGAGCCACGACGCCTGCCGGGATCACGTTCCTGGAAAACCAAAACTATCGCACCAATCCTACAACGTGTTCGACTTGCACGCTCACCGAAGAAGGCGTTGCTCCGGGCCTGAAGCCCTATGAGCAGCATGAGTACACCGCAGGCATTGATTACCAAATAGCCCCGACTTTGGCGTTTGAAGCCCGCTATGATCGCCGGCGCCTCGACCATGTGATCGAGGACTCGGCATTGGTCAACCCAAGCATCGGCGAAACCTTCGTCATCGTCAACCCCGGCCAAGGTGTGAACAACACGTACGACAACTTCTATAACTTCCTGTACGGACTCACTCCCGGACAGCCGGGGGCTTCACCTTGTGGCACGGCCTGCCCGCCGACGATTCCAGCGCAGCGCGATTATGACGGGGTGGAATTCCGCCTGACGAAGACTTCCGCGAAGCATTGGAATGGAATGGTGTCCTATACCTACAGCAGGTTGTGGGGCAACTACACTGGCTTAACGAGCTCGGACGAGGCGGACGGCGGCGGTGGCCGCAACTCTCCCAATAACAGCCGTGCCTTCGACGAACCGATGTTCTCTTGGAACGACAATGGCGGTTCTTCCAGCGGACTTCTGCCAACCGATCGGCCGAACACTTTTAAGGGCTATGTGTATTATGAGTTGGGCTGGCTGAAGAGCTTTTCAACCGACTTCGGAATCTTCCAAGTCATGTACCAAGGCTCGCCGGAGACCAGTTACATGGACGTGGGCGCCTCGGCTCCGAGCGGCCTTACGGGCGGCGCGTACCCGGTTGACGTTGTGAACCGCGGCAAGTGGATAGCCGTCACACAGGATCCGACTACCGGTTTGATCACGGTGGGCAATCCGATCACCCAGCGCACGCCGTGGTATAACCAGACGGATTTTAACCTCCAGCAGAACTACAAGATAAGCGAGAAGAAGACCCTGGCCTTCTCCGCGACGATTGGCAACGTGCTGAACGAGCGTTCCGTGACCAGCGTTGAAGGGAATATCGACAGCGGCTATAGCTATAACTACATCGCGCCAGGCGGTAGCTTCCCTACGGGTGCCGCTGGTCTTGTCGGCGGTACCGGTGCGGGTACACCTTACTACGCGGCCAGCTTCCATCCGTACAATATTCAGACCCTGATGAACGCGGCACCAACGAGCACCCTTTGCACGGCGCCCAATGGCACGTCCACCACGGGCAATACTATAGCGCTCCCCAATACTTGCGGTCCGCTGACGGTGAGCAGCGCATACGGCCAGCCAAATCGTTATCAACTCGGCCGGACCATCCGCCTGGGAGTGCGCTTCACCTTCTAACTTAAACCAAAGCAGTACTTTCCGAGGGAGCCGGTTTTCCGGCTCCCTCTTTTTTTTGCTGCGGAGAGGCGGAGGAGATCCACCGCCGGGCATGGTGGGCTACTTAACCTAAAAGCCAAAGTTGCAGAGGGATTTCATCGCACAAAAAACGTGCGATGGAGAACCGTATCTCCGCTCCGGGACGGCAAAAAGCGCCGTCCCTCCGGTCCCTTCGGCTCCGCTCAGGGCAGGCGAAATGACAGATTGTGGGTAGTGGATGATGTGGGAGAATTCAACTTTGGCTATGGTTTGTCGGCGGGGCGTGCAGCCGTAAAAGCGGCGGCGAGCCGCCACACTCCAAAGGCAAACTCAAGAGCACAGGCCCTGCGCGGCTCAGGGTAAACAGAAGGCCTCTGCTACAAAAGCAAGAGAAACCCAAGAACCGACCCCGCGAGGCGGGATCGGCCAGTACATGAGCTGACCCAAGAACACAGTCAAGAGTGACTGTGCCACAGCGATGGTACAGAGCCGAACCCAAGATGGGCACGGCGTGCCGTGCCCATCCCATGAGGCGGCGTAGAGTCGCCCCTGCAGAGATCTCTGTAGCGAGGAAGATTGCCGGGAGAAACTTGGGCTAGGGTGCGGCGCGGAGAGGCTGCGCAGCGGCGAGGCGGCGCAGGGATTCGATGTACGGGGCCTGGGCCACGCCACGCTCTGTGAAAATGGCGCGAATGTAGCGGCTGGGCGTGACATCGAAGGCCGGGTGCGCCGCGGGAACATCGGGCGCGATCCTCACTCCCTGAATGTGCGTGACCTCGGCGGCGCTGCGCTCCTCGATGGGAATATGCTCGCCATCGGGTATCGAAAGATCAAAGGTGGAAATGGGCGCGGCAATGTAAAAGGGCACGTTGTTCTCTTTGGCCAGCACGGCAATCTGATAGGTGCCGATTTTGTTGGCGGTGTCGCCGTTGGCGGCGATACGGTCCGCGCCGGTAACAATGGCGCCGACCTTGCCGGTTTTCAGGAAGTGGCCGACCATGTTGTCCGTGATGAGAGTGAGGGGAATGCCTCCTCGGAGGAGTTCCCAGGCGGTGAGGCGCGCACCCTGCAAATAGGGACGCGTCTCCGGAACCAGCACGTGCAGCTTGTGGCCTTGCTGGAAGGCGACGCGAATGACTCCCAGCGCGGTACCAATTCCTCCCGTGGCAAGCGCGCCGGCATTGCATTGCGTCATCACTTGCCCTTCCTTGGGCATGAACTCCGCGCCGAAACGCCCGATGGCTTCGTCGGTAGCCTTTTTTTCGAGGTGCACTTCCCGGGCTTCGGCAATGAGGGCGCTGCGTATTTCGGAGAGACTGGCGGAGGAGGCCAGCAATTCCGTGAAACGGGTTTTCATGCGTTGCAGGGCCCAAAAAAGATCGACAGCCGTGGGGCGCGTATCCGCCAGCTCCCGGGATATCTCCGCGAATTCCGCTTGCAATTCATCCACGGAAGTGGCGCGCGAGTGGAGCACGCCGAGAGCAACGCCCATCGCTGCTGCGACACCAATGGCCGGCGCGCCGCGAATCACCATTTCGCGAATGGCTTTGGCGACCTCGCAGTAGTCCGTGTAGGTGTAATAGGTTTCCTCGGCGGGAAGGCGCCGCTGGTCCAGCATGACCACGCCGCGATCGGTCCACTCAATGGGCTGCGCTACGTACATTCTCCGGTGCTTCCTTTCCAGTGGAATTGTAACGAAGGCGAATGGCGAAATGAATCGATCACTGGCCTGCGGGGATGCGGGTGAAGCCGTGCGTGCTTAAGACCGCGGCCACGGCAATGAGCGAGTTGTAACCCAGATGCATCAGGAAGCTGGCAAACACGCTGCCTGTACGCGCGCGCACGAGCGTGAAGATAATGCCGACGAGAATGAGCATGGAGACAAGGCTCCAGGTCCACCCCAACTGCGCGCCGTGCATCAGGCCGAAAAGGACTCCCGTAAGAATTATGCTGCCGAGAATGCCGCTTCGCAGAGCCGGTGCGTCCTCGATGCCAAAGTGACGCAAGAGAGCGGAGATCAATCGAGCAAACAGGGGATAGAGATATCCACGGAAGAGCGTTTCCTCCACCAGCGGCGCCACGAGCACCGCCATAGCAACGAAGAGCAGCGCGGTCTGCCGATGTTTGAACAACTCTTGCATGGGGATGTTCTCCGGCTCCTTCATGCGCGCAGTGAGAAGAGCAACGAAAAGAGACAACCCGGAGCCGGCAATGAAATAAACAAACGGGTTTCTGGGCTGCTCGCGATTGTGCGAGTTGATCTTGCGCCAGCCGAGACACTCCCAGAAGGAGTGGCCGCGCAGGAGCGACAACGTAACGTAAAGGAAGAAGAAGATGGTGGCGTACCAGATGAGCATGCTGCCGATGGCGAATTGCGGCTTGGAGAGCAGGTACTGTTCCATCTGTTTTGTGGTGAGTTTCTGGCCGTGCGGCAAATAGTAGACCGCCAGAATGCCCTGCACCATAACCAGGCTTACGAGGCCAAAAAGGACGAAGAGGATGAGATGCGGCCAAGACCAGGTGATTTGTAAGTCTTCAGGGTATTGAGGTAAAGAAGGCAGTGCCGGGGCGGGAGATTGTGCAGCCAACATGAGGGGATCGCCCGCCAAGGGTTCCGAGGAATGAGTGAGTTGGCTGGCTGGCGAAGGTGAATCGCTGCCCGGAGAAGATTCTGGTGGTGCGGAGGGGGAATCGTCAAAAGGATTCATGATCTCGTGTGTTTCTCCGAAGCAGGCCAGCCGGAAGCCAGTGCGGCGGCCACCAGCGGCAGGAGGATTTCGTGGTGACCCGTGATGGCGAATCCCCTGGAACTCCTGCCTTTCTGTCCGCTAACGGGAGCGGTGGGGCGCCTCACTACATTTTGGACCGGCCGGTAATGTTGGATGAAGTCAAAATTCACGGTGGTGATGGGGCGGAGGGGCACGCCCAGATTGCGAACGACGGAAACCGCCTTCAGGAAGATTTCCGGGAGAAGCACCGCAGAGCCCCAATTGAGAAACACACCGCCCGCATCCATCTCCCGCACCAGGGCGCAAAACAGCCTGAAATCGGAGAAGGTGGCGGCGCCGAGCGAGGTTCCTTCAGCCGCAGGGTGCATGTGCGAAATGTCCGTGCCGATGGCTAGGTGAATGGTGACGGGGATTCTGCGCCGGTAGGCTTCAACCAGAACGCTGGACTCCGGATGCTTCGGCGAGAGGATGCCGCTGGTCAAGTATTGTCCGGCAGCCTCGCCGTAGCCAATGCGGATGCGGTACGCCAGCTTGGCGATCTCGTTGATGTAGAAGCCGGTTTCTTCGGCCATGCCGAACTGACCCTCGCCGAGAGCGGCCTCGACATCCTCGGAAGTATTGCCGGCCATGGCGATTTCAAAATCATGGATCAAGGCGGCGCCATTCATGGCGATCCCGGAAATGAACCCGCGGCGCATGAGGTCAACGAGAACCGGGCCGAGGCCGACCTTGATGACGTGGCCGCCGAGACCCCAGAGAATGGCCCGTTTCTGTTTACGCGCGCGATGAATGGCGGTGAGCAGGTCGCGCAAATCCTGGGCGGCAAGAATTCCTGGTAGAGAGTCGAGGAACTTCGTGAGGGAAGCGTTGCGCCCCACCGCCCGCGCAAAATCGCCGACATTGACTTTGCTTTTGCGGGAGGCCAACGGGTAGGTGCGCACGCCGCCAAACGTCAGAGGCTGAATGGAATAGATGCTCATGCGAGTGTCATCACTCTACGAGGAAGATAGCGGAGGCGCAAGTGGGAGATGGAGTGGAGCGTGGCTGTCATGCCCGGGCCTCTTTGCGCTCGGTGATGGCGCTGCCGTTTGAGGAGCCGCTCAACCCCATAGAACGCGCGAGCGCCTGGCCGGTGTAGGACTTCTTCACGCGGGCGACTTGCTCGGGAGTGCCTTGCGCAACGATACGCCCGCCACCCTGGCCGCCTTCGGGGCCCAGGTCGATGACCCAGTCCGCTTGTTTGATGACATCCAAATTGTGCTCAATGATCAAAACGGTGTTGCCGAGATCCACGAGCCGCTGGAGGACGTCCAAGAGCTTGCGCACATCATCGAAATGCAGGCCGGTGGTGGGCTCATCGAGAATGTAGACGGTCCTGCCGGTCTGGCGTTTGGAGAGTTCGCGGGCCAGCTTGATGCGCTGGGCTTCGCCGCCGGAAAGCGTGGTGGCCGATTGGCCGAGCTGCACGTAGCCAAGACCCACCTCGACCATGGTGGAGAGCTTCTGCTGGATCTGGGGAATATTTTCCAGGAGCTTCAGCGCATCGCTGGCCGGTAGATTCAGAACATCGTTGATGCTGTGTCCTTTGTAGCGAACGGCAAGGGTTTCCGAATTGTAGCGGCGGCTGCGGCAGACTTCGCAGGTGACATATACGTCCGGCAGGAAATTCATTTCGATGCGGCGGAGACCTTCGCCCTGGCAGGTTTCGCAACGCCCGCCTTTCACGTTGAAGCTGAAGCGTCCGGGGCGGTAACCCCGCTGGCGGGATTCCGGGAGCATGGCAAAAAGCTCGCGGATGGGAGTGAAGACGCCGGTGTAGGTGGCGGGATTCGAGCGCGGCGTGCGGCCAATGGGCGCCTGATCGATCTCGATGACTTTGTCAATGTGCTCGATGCCAAGGAGCATGCGGTGCGCGCCGGGCGGCTCCATGGAGCGGTAGAGCTTTTGCGCCAGGACGCGGTAGAGAATGTCGTTGACCAGCGTGGATTTCCCGGAACCGGAAACACCGGTAACGACGGTGAACAAGCCCAGAGGAAAGGAGACATCGAAATCCTTCAGGTTGTTGGCGTGCGCCCCGAGCACTTGAATCATTTTCCCATTGGGGCTGCGGCGCTTCGTGGGAACGGGAATCTTCGCCGCACCGGTCAGATATCGCCCCGTGAGCGACTCGCTGCAGGCGGAAATTTCCTCCGGCTTGCCTTTGGCGACCACGTAGCCGCCGGCGTTTCCCGCGCCGGGGCCGAGATCGATCACGAAATCGGCGCGGCGGATGGTGTCTTCGTCGTGTTCGACCACGAGAACGGTATTGCCGAGATTGCGGAGTTGCTCGAGCGAATGCAGCAGGCGGTTGTTATCGCGCGAGTGGAGGCCGATGGAAGGCTCGTCCAGGACGTAGAGGACGCCGCGAAGGCGGGAACCGATCTGCGTCGCCAGGCGGATGCGCTGGGCTTCGCCGCCGGAAAGAGTGGCGGCGGAACGTTCCAAGCTGAGATAGCCGAGGCCGACGGCGAGCAGGAAGTCGATACGCTCCGCAATTTCCCCCAGCGGCCTTCCCGCGACTTCCTTCTGGCGAGGGGTAAGCTGAGAGAGAATTTTGTCAACGGCGGGCCGGGCATCGCTGAGGGCCAGAGCGGTGAAGTCCGAGATAGACCACCCCGCCAGCTTCACGGCCAGCGATTCCGGGCGCAGACGTTTGCCGTGGCAAGCGCTGCACTGCGTGGCGGACATGTACCGCGTCATCCACTCACGATAGGAATCGGAATTGGATTCCTCGAAATTACGTTCGAGAAACCGCAAGATGCCCTGAAAACGGAAGCCCTTCTCGTTGCTTTCGGAACGCGCGGCCTTGGTTATTCCGGTGCGTTTGCCGTCCGAGGGCGGAAAGCCGTAGAGGAGGAGATTCTGCACGCGGGCAGGATATTTGTCGAACGGCGTGTCCAGATGAAAGCCGTGCGCGTAAGCAGCCAGCTCCAGCGTCCGCTTCAGAATGGCTGACCCGGAACCCATCCCCAGGCCGCCGTCAAAGAGGGGCCGCGTCCAATCCACAATCACTTTGGCAGGATCGAAGTCGTATTTGGAGCCGAGGCCGTTGCACGCGGGGCAGGCACCATAAGGCGAGTTGAAACTGAACGAGCGCGGCTCGAGTTGCGGCACGGATAGCCCGCAATCCGGGCAAGCCAGCCTTTCGGAGAAGACGTGCTCTTTTCCGCCGACGACGGCCACGGTGACCAATCCTTGCGCGAGTTTGAGTGCCGTGGCGATGGACTGTTCGAGGCGCAAGGTGATGCCTTGTTTGACGAGGAGGCGGTCAATCACCACTTCGATGGTGTGATTCTTGCGCTTGTCGAGTACCGGCGTTTCGTCCAGAGGGAGCAACTCTCCATTGATACGCACGCGCACGAAGCCGTCCTGGGCCAGCTTCTCGAGTTCCTTGCGGTAAGCGCCCTTCCTTCCACGCACGATCGGCGCCAGGATCATGATGCGATCGTCGGGTTTGCAGAGCTCCCCCTGCAGAATTGCCTGAACAATCTGCTCGCTGGATTGCCGCGTGATGGGCTTGCCGCAATTCGGGCAGTGGGGCACGCCCACGGAGCTGTAAACGACGCGGAGATAGTCGTAAATCTCGGTGATGGTGCCGACGGTGGAACGCGGCGAGCGCGTGGTGGTTTTCTGCTCGATAGCGATAGAGGGCGATAGGCCTTCGATCACATCCACATCGGGCCGCTCCATCTGATCGAGGAACTGGCGCGCGTAGGCGGAAAGAGATTCAACGTAGCGGCGCTGGCCTTCCGCATAAATGGTGTCAAAGGCCAGCGAAGATTTGCCGGAACCCGAAAGCCCGGTGATGACCGTGAGGGAGTTTCGCGGGATTTCGATATTGATGTTCTTCAAGTTGTGCTGGCGCGCGCCGCGCACAACAAGTTTTGTGAGTCCCATAATCCGAAAGTGCTCCCCCACAGGAGATGCCGGCGCCCAGTGAGTAGACTGAGCCCAGCATAATCATTCACCATAGCAATTCGCGCGCGTAGCGGTCAAGGCAGGGCGGCGGGGGTGGGCGAAGATGGGGCGAAAATTCTGCGGAAAATCTTTTCCGATACAGCTTCAGAGTAAATTTTTCCTCGGGGGTAGTGCATTTTTACTCGCTGCGCGACTTTAAGATATTGAAAATAAGATGGTTATATTGGCGAGCCGCGTGCACCTTCACTACCTGTGGGGGAGGCGAGCCGAGGATCCCTTTAGGGGATTGAGGGCTGGGCCGGTTCGTACTTCCCCTCACTTCTACCTCTCCGCGATTTTTGCATTTCCCCAGATCGCACTCCTGCAAGAACCAAGTCCCTGGAACCTGACCAAGCGGCAGAAGCGCGATTGCGCACCCAGCAGAAATACCGCTAGAGTCACAATTTCGTGATTGGCAAGGTCCTTCGTTTGCTCACGGCCCCATCGTCCAGAGGATGTCTAAATTCTTTTCGACGCTCGCGAAGTCTCTGTCGCTGGTGGCGAGGGAGGCTTTGCGACTGGCAGCGAGGGCGGCGGCGAAACAATCGGCATAAGGCAATTTGTGTTCGGCACGGAGTTCGGCTGCGGTGCGTGTCAATTCGAGGTCGGCGTTCACGATTTCCAGCGGGAGTTGTGCGATGTCTTCCAGGACTTTCCGCGCAACGCCGGGCCCCTTAGCACGCCATGTAGAGTAGTAGACTTCGCCCCAATTCACCACGGACATCAGCAACTGGCGTTTGCCTTCGACGCCCAAGCGAATCAACTCCTCGACTCTGCCGGCCCCGGGCCGATCTTCAAAAAAAACCATGAGCGCGCTAGCGTCGAGCACGATACGCTTCATAGCTCGCGCTCCCGTTTGCGGTCTTCCAGCAGAGCTTTCAGCACGGACGGGTCGCCCCTGAGGGAGCCGCGGAGGCTGCGGATGAACTCCGGTGTGAGGGGCTGCAGCACCAGGCGGTTTTCTTGCTCCAGAAAGGCCACCTGTGTTCCCTTTTTGATCGCATATTTGCGCCGAAGCTTGGAAGGAATGACCAGTTGGCCTTTTGTGGTAACGGTGGAAACTTCTGTCTTCATGCGAACTCCAAGGCGTAGAATTCGGGATAAGTATACTGTGGGACCGGACGTAAGTCAATATCCAGTGTGACTTACATCGTGAAGTACGTACTACATCATGGTGAAGGCGGGACAGCGGCAGAAGCTTGTTTGCGCGAGGATCAGCCGCGCTGGGCGGGAAGTTGCTGGCTGACTTGCGAAATTGGGAAGCGCACCCCACGATAGTCGACGCGAGTGATGTAATCGCTGAGGGTCATGCCGAGGAGCAGCGCGAGCCAGAAAATGCCCGCGAGGATGATGAGCTTGGTGCGCTTGGGGCTGTACTTGGCGTGCATGAAGAAAAGCACGACGAGCGTGGCCTTCAGTGTGGCAATGGCGAGCGCGACGACGATATTGAAGCGGCCGAGATTCACGAAGGCCGCCCAAATCGTGGTGCCCGTCAGGAAGAGCAGCGTCAGGATGATTGCCAAGTATGTGGCTGGCGGTACGATATGTTCGGAATGTTCTTGTTCAGACACGCGTCACTCCCTACTTATGCCGGTCAATCAGATATAACAGCGGGAACAGATAGATCCACACGATGTCGACGAAGTGCCAATACAAGCCCACAAGATCCACGGGCGTGTTCCATTGCGGCGTAAATCTGCCGGCCAGCGATCCCTTCAGCAACCAGAAGAGCAAGCCCGCGCCGATGACCATGTGCAGCGCGTGCAGGCCGGTCATGCCGAAATAGGCGGAATAGTACAACTGCGCATGCGCGTTCAGATCCGGGTCGGCAGCCTTGGCTTCATCCAGGAGTTTGCTTTCTTCCATAAGTTCTGGCGCGTCCACATCCGGGCAGCCGGCGGGATTGTTAACGCAATAGAAGATGTCAAACTTCTTGCCGGGCACCAGGTGGTGATGGAATTTCTGGCTGTATTCCACGTATTTCACGCCGAAAAATACAAAACCCAGCGTGATGGTCAGCAGGAGGAAAATGGAAATCAGCGTTTTCTTGCCGACTTGGGAGGACCAGACCGCCACGGCCATGGTAAAGCTACTGGCCAGCAGCACGACGGTGTTGAAGCCACCCAGCTTCAAGCTAAGGGTATTGCTGCCGGCGGCAAACGCGGGGAAATAGACGTGGCGGTTCAGCGCGTAGGCCAGCATGATGCCGCCGAAGAACATGACTTCGGTGATCAGGAAGATCCACATTCCGAGCGTGGCAGATTCCTTCTGCTGCTCGAGGGTCTTGAATTGTCCGTACAGTTCGCCGGTGCGATGCACTCCGCACTCCTCTGTCCATCAGTTTCAGGCGCAAGCGGCACGCCTGGCGCCGGGCCGAAGCCCAGCAGCCATTCAGTCGTCTCCGTGGGCCGGAACAACCCCGTTCGCTGCAACTGCGTCGAGACCCAAATCCGGCCGATTATGAAAGTCGTAAGGTTCCCACGTTACGACCGGGGTTACCTCAAAATTCTCCGTGAGCGGCGGCGACTGGGTTTTCCATTCGAGGCCGGTCGCCGGCCAAGGATTATCACCTGCGACCTTGCCGCAGAACGCGGCCCACGTCAGATAGATCATCGGCAACAGATAACCAATCGCAAGAATCGAGGCGCCCGCAGTAGACATCACGTTGTACACCTGAAATTCCGGCGGATAGACGTGATAGCGGCGCGGCATGCCCAGATAGCCAAGCAAGAATTGCGGGAAGAAGGTCAGGTTGAAGCCGACGAAGAGAATCAGCGCGGAAATTCGCGCCAGCCATTCCGGGTACATCCGGCCGGTCATCTTCGGCCACCAGAAATGCAAGCCGCCGAGGTAACCCATGATCGCGCCGCCAACCATGATGTAGTGGAAGTGCGCGACAACGAAGTAGGTATCGTGGATGTGGATGTCCGTGCCGAGGCAGCCGAGGAAGAGTCCCGTGAGTCCGCCAATGAGGAACAGGCCGAGAAAGCCGAATGCGTAGAGCATCGGCGTGTCGAACGAAATCGAGCCGCCATAGAGCGTCGCCACCCAGTTAAAAGTTTTTACTGCTGAGGGTATGGCGACGAGAAAGGTCAGAAAGGAGAAAACTAACGCGGCGTAGGTGGACTGCCCGGTCAGGAACATGTGGTGCGTCCAGACCAGGAAGCCGATGACGGCAATCGCGAGGCTGGCGGCCGCGACGAAGTGATAGCCGAAGAGCTGCTTGCGCGCGAAGGTGGGGATCAATTCGCTGATCACGCCCATCGCCGGGAGAATCATGATGTACACGGCAGGATGCGAGTAGAACCAGAAGAGATGCTGGAAGAGGATGGGGTCGCCGCCCATGGCCGGATTGAAGAAGCCGAGGCCGAAGAGGCGCTCCATGCCGGCGAGTGCCAGGGTAATGGCGATCACCGGCGTGCCGAGAATCATCACGATGGAAGTGGCGTAGTGGGCCCAGACGAACATCGGCAGGCGGAACCAGGTCATGCCCGGGGCGCGCATGGTGTGAATCGTGACGAGGAAATTCAAGCCGGTCAGGATCGACGAGAAACCGGTGATGAAGATGCCGACGACGGCAGGCGCGACCGCCGAATTCGAGTAAACCGTGCTCAACGGCGTGTAGAAGGTCCAGCCGGTGTCCAATCCGCCGCTCACCATCGAATAGAGCGTAAAGGCGCCACCGACAACGTACACATACCAGCTCAGCAGGTTGATCTTAGGGAAGGCCAGGTCTTTCGCGCCAATCATCAGCGGAATCAGGAAATTCCCCAACACGGCAGGAATGGATGGGATCAGGAAGAAGAAGATCATGGCCACGCCATGCATCGTGAACATGCGGTTGTAGGTGTCCGCACTGAGCAAGTAGCCGCTGGGGGTCAAAAGGTGCAAGCGGATCATCATGGCGAAGAAACCGCCAATGAAAAAGAAGAACGTGACGGAAGCGAGATAGAGCAAGGCGATGCGCTTGTGGTCCACGGTGAGCAGCCACGAACGGATGCCGTAGGTCGCGTTCAGATAGTGATGTTCCGGCATTGTCTTTACCGGTGCTGCTGCAGCGGTGCTCATAACTATTTCTTCCCCGATGTTGCTGGCGCGACGCCGGCGCCCTTGGCGGGCACGGGTTGCGTCTGCAGGGACTTGATGTAGGCCGTGAGGTTCAGAATCTGCTCCTCGGTCACCAAGCCCTGGAACGTGGGCATGACGGGCTGATACCCGGCCACAATCTTAGCTTTAGGCTGCAGAATGGATTCGCGGATGTAACCTTCGTCGGCAGTCACGATGGAACCATCGGCCAGCAACACCTTCGCGCCATAAACGCCATTGAGGGATGGGCCGCGCCCGGTGCCGTTAGATACATGGCAGGTAGTGCAAGCGAGTTGCGTGAATAGTTTCTCGCCCGCGGAAACCGGACTGACGTCACCGCTCTCGCCGGAAAGCCACGCGGCATACTCCGCGGGATCCTGCACGATCACCCAACCCCCCATCAACGCGTGATTCGTGCCGCAATACTGCGAGCAGAAAAAGTGGTACTTGCCGACCTTGGTGGGCCGGAACCACATAGTGTTATAGCGTCCCGGGACAACGTCCATTTTCACGCGGAACGCGGGCACATAAAAGTTGTGGATTACGTCCTCGCTGCCCAGGATCAGCTTGATATTGCGATTGACGGGGATGTGCAACTCGTTGATCTCTTTGCGGCCGTTCGGTTGCTGCAACTTCCACATCCACTGCTTGCCGATGACGTAGATGTCCAGCGTATCCTTTGGGGCGGTGCGGTAGTTGACGTAAATCACGGCGCCCCACGCGAACATGCCCAGCGCCAGAATGAGCGGGATCAGGGTCCACCCGATTTCCAGCGCGGTGTTGCCATGAATTTCAGCGCCAATATCGCTGGCGTTTTTCCGCCGGTAGCGGAAGGCCGCAAATATAGCCAGCAGCGACACCAGCACGGTGAAGAAGATCGCGGTGACGAGAATATAGGAGAACAGGGCATCCACATTTCCCGCGAAATTGGAGGCCTGCTCTGGAAAGAATGGCAGCGGTGACTGCACGGTTCTAATGTGCTCCTTGCTTCGGCAAATCCTGGCCCGAATTGCCGGCCGCGCCGGCGCGGTGTTCGCGCCGGCGGAAAATAAAGAAGCCGATGGCGATGCAGAACAGCGTCACGACACCGCCCATGCGGATAACCGTCAGAATCGTGGCACTGTAGCGAGCTTTTGTGGGGTCATATTGGTAGCAAAACAATAGAAAGTGATCGACCGGCGTCCCGATCTTGCCCGCGGACGCATCCACGAGTCCCAGACGCACATTGCTCGGCGGATACTCGACGCCGAAGAAGTAGCGGGAAATGCGGCCATCAGGCGTCAAAAGCAGGATGCCGCTGGCATGCGCGAAGATTTGTGACTTCTGGTCGAAGCTGAAGCGGAAATTGGCCGCCTTCGTGACCGCGTCAATCGATTCCTTGCTGCCGGTCAGAAAATGCCAGCCGGCCTGCGTCGCGGGGCGCGCGAACCGCGACATCGCTTCATGTTTTTTCTTGAGGCTGGCATCCGGAGTGTCCGTCGGGTCGAAACTGATGAACACCACCTGGTAGTCCGTTCCCGGATTGAAGGAAATCATTTTCAGAGAGCCAACAACGGCTTGTTCCACTTGGCTGCAGAGCATGGGACAGTTGTAATAGACAAAAACGAGCACGATGGGCTTCTTGCCGGAGTAATCGCGCAGCCTCACGGGATTCCCCATCTCGTCGGTGAACGCGGCGTCGAGCGGAATCTGCGCGTTGAGTTGCGGATCAAATCCCACATTCACCAGAGCCGGGGGCAGGCCGTTGGAGGACTGGCCGACATTGTCGGGAATCATCTGCGCGCGGCCGGCCGTGAGGCTCAGCAGCAACGCCAGGACTCCCGCGAAATAACGCAGTACTTTCATTTCACTTTTTCTTTTCCGCCGGAGCCACGGACACTGCCGGCAAACCTTTTTCGGAGATGAGCTTCATGGCCTCGCTCACCGGAATCTGCGCGATGCCGCTGTTCTTGTCGATCCAGAGAAGCTGGTTGTTGGCTTCTGTATCGGCTTTCACTTTTTCGCGCCAATCCTTCTGCGGATCGCTCAAGTGGCCAGGCATTCCCTGCAAGCGAGGCTCGGGCGGCATCGTGGCGGCGGCATTGCCCCGGGAAGGCGGGGGCGCGGTGTAGGTGTCCTGCCAGTAGTGCGTGAGTCCCCGGTAGACGAGCAGGGTCAAGCCGTAAGACAGGATGATGGTGACGCCGAGATAGATCAGGAATTTCAGGATGGCGCTGGTGCGGACGTCGCGCGGTTCAAAGGAAACGTCGTCGTGCACCGGCTGTCCTTCCTCGCCGTGGCCTTTCTTCTGGGGCTCAGTGCTCATGATGTGCAATGGCCTCCGCAAGTTTGGGGTCTCCCAGCGGCAGCAGCGGCGGCTGCTTCAGATTGAGGGCGAAGAAACCAACCCACAATCCGATCAGAGCGATGGGAACAACGATGTCCAGCCAGGTGGGCAGCGCGCTGGAGGAGAATTCGGGCCGCGTCATCCAGAACAGATCCACCAGGCGCATCAAGATCATCCAGATGGCCACCTTTGAAATCAGGCTGGCGCTGCGCTTGATGTCGCGCGACAACAGCACCAAGAACGGCAGCGCAAAGCTGAAAATCAAAACGATCACCGCGACCACGCCCCAGCCGCCATACAAGCGTGTGCGATAAAAGGAAATCTCTTCGGGCTGGTTGCCGGACCAAATGATCAGCAACTGCGAAAAATCGAAATAGGCCCAAAGCATATTGAAGGCAAAGAGCAGCTTTCCGAGATCGTGTAGGTGGCGCTCCTGAATAATGCCCGCGTAAGGTTCGTAATTGGAGAGAGCCGCCACGACGATGATCATGAACGACATCGCGGTGATGGCCTGCCCGGCGACGAAGATGAAACCGTAAATTGTGGAGGCCCAATGCGGCGAGAGGGACATCACCCAATCAATCGCGGCAAACGTCATGGCCAGCACGTAGAGAATGATGCCCGGCCCCGCCAGGAGTTTCAGACGGCGGCGCAGCGCGCGATCTTCCCGATTCTGGTCCTGCTCCCGCGACCAGCTATTGAAAAGCCATACCAAGGCGCCCCAGATCGCGAAATAGAGCACGGCGCGGCCAAGGAATCCGGCAGAGGTGAGGTAACCCTGCTGGTAGGCCGAGAGCGGTTCCGCTTTCAGTTTTTCGGGATCGAGCCAAGCGCGGTAGAGCGACTTCATGCCAAGCACGATGGGCACGAACATCAGGAGGACGAGCCAAATATTCCGCGAAGCGGCCTCGAGCGGCCGCCGGATGATGATGCCCCAATGCCCGCCGGTCAGATGCTGCAGCATGAGCAGGCCGAGAGAGCCCAGGGTGAGCCCCAGCACAAGCATGTAGCTGAAGAGATACGACTGATAAAACTTTTCGGGCGAGGAGACCGCGCCGAAAATGGCCGCGAGCAATGCAACGCCACCCACCACCAGTCCAGCGGTCTGAACGCGGCTGACGCTTGCGGGCGCAGTGTAGTCTTGCGCGTTCACTTCGCGGCTCCTTGAGCCATGAGCTTCTCCCGTAAATCAGCGGGCAGATCCGCCACATGAGCGTTCCTGCTTAGCTGCAACGCCCGGACGTAAGCAATGATGGCCCAGCGATCGCGCGGCGGAATTTGCGCGGAATAGCCATACATCGCGCCAAAACCGTTCGTGACCACGTCGTAGATGTAACCGTTGGGCTCCTGCCGCAGGCGGTCCTGATGGTAGCTGGGCGGGTGCTTCATGCCGCGCACGGCGACCATGCCCTGGCCATTTCCCTGCAAGCCGTGGCACGGCGTACAGAAAATGTTGTAGCGCTCCTGGCCGCGCTGCAGCAATTCCTGCGTGATGGGCAGGGGAAACGCGTTGGAATCCTTGGGCACGAACAACGCGTCGTTTTCGACGGAGCCGCGCGCGACGGTGTTATCGATCAACTGGCGCTCGGAACGTCCATCGGCAAAGAGGTCCGACGGCGACAGCGTGTTCTGGCGCGGCTGGTTGGCCATATCCTGGCGCAGAGTGTAGTTGCAACCGGCCAAAGAGCTTGCGCCCAGAAAAGCAAGGAGGATCGCGCGAAGCGAGGAGTTAGCCTTCATCCTTCACCTCGCTGATGTGTTCCGCGGCCACACTTTGCAGGAATTTGGACGTTTCCGCCAGATTGAATTTCGGATCGCGCGCTTCGATGCAGAGGAAGAAACGGTCCGTGGATGCGTGTGCAAAGCGTTCCACGTTGAAGACCGGGTGATACGGCTGCGGGAGCTTGTTCAAGGCCAGCATGCCCACCACGGCGAAGATGGATGCGCCGAGGACAGTCAGTTCAAAAGTGACGGGAATGAACGCCGGCCAACTGTTCAGCGGCCTGCCGCCAATATTCATCGGATAGGTGATCGCGGCAACCCAGTATTGCAGACCGAAGCCGGTCAAGCCTCCGCCAAGGCCGCCAATCAGGGTGAGCAGGGGTACCGCAGTCCAGCGAAAACCAATGGCGTGCGCGAGGCCTTCCACCGGGAAGGGTGTGTAGGCGGCGATGTGCTTGTAGCCCGCTTCGCGCGCTTGCTTCGCGGCGCTCAGGATCTGCTCCGGCGTCGCGAACTCGCCCATCACGCCAAAGAGTTGTGAAGGGTGTTCCTTCATTTATGGTCCCCACCGGAATGGGATTCGTGCGCGACAAGCTCCCGCATTTCCGAGATGGCGATTGCCGGCAAGCCTCGCACAAACAGGAAAATCAGCATGACGAAAAGGCCGAGGGTGCCGATGAAGGTGCTGAAATCCCAGAAGGTCGGCTGGTAGCGGCCCCAGGCGGAGGGCACAAAGTCGCGGGTCAGGGAAATCACCACGATCACGAAGCGTTCCAGCCACATGCCCGTATTGATGACCAGCGACATTACGAAGAGCGCGGCAACATTGCGGCGCACCTTTTCAAACCAGAGCAATTGCGGCGTGAGAATGTTGCACAGGATCAGCGCGTAATAATAATGCGCATACGGGCCGTGCAGGCGCTGCTGGGCGAGGAATACGTCGAACTTGTTTCCGCTGTAGAAGGCCATGAAAAACTCGACGAAGTAGCCGTAAGCCACGATCAAGCCGGTGGCAAGCATCACCTTGGCCATATTGTCGAGGTGGCGCATGGTGATGAAATCTTCCAGCCCGTAGACCTTACGCAACGGGATTGCCAAGGTTAGAACCATGGCGAAACCCGAATAGATGGCGCCCGCGACGAAGTAGGGCGGGAAAATCGTGGTGTGCCAGCCGGGCACGATGGCGACGGCGAAATCGAAGCTCACGACCGTGTGCACCGAGAGGACGAGCGGCGTCGCGAGGCCCGCAAGCAGCAAATACGCGGATTGGTAGCGATGCCAGTGGTGCGCCGAACCGCGCCAGCCCAGCGCAAGCGCGCCGTAAATCAGTTGCTGGAAACGGTTCTTGGCGCGATCCCGCAGCGTGGCTAAGTCCGGTAGCAAGCCGATGAACCAGAACAGCAGCGAAACCGTGCCGTAGGTGGAAACCGCGAAGACGTCCCAAATCAGCGGGCTGCGGAACTGCGGCCAGATGCCCATGGTGCTGGGATACGGCATCATGTAGTAGGCCATCCAGGGGCGCCCAGTGTGGATCAGCGGGAAGATGCCGGCGCAGGCCACGGCGAAAAGAGTCATGGCTTCCGCGAAACGATTGATGGAGGTGCGCCACTTCTGATTTAGCAGGAAGAGAATGGCGGAAATCAGCGTGCCGGCGTGGCCGATACCGATCCACCAAACGAAGTTGACGATCGCAAAGCCCCAGCCGATGGGGATATTGATGCCCCAAATTCCGACGCCTTTGACGATCAACCAGGCCAGCGAGCCGAACAGCAGCATCACGAGGCTGAATGTGAGCGTAAAGCCCGCGAGCCAGCCGATGCCCAGCGGCCGCGTCAGCACCACCGCCGCGATTTTGTCGGTGACCGAAGCGTAGGTGTGCCCCGGCTCCAGCACCGGGTCTAGCCGGCGGATTTCAGGTGCGCCCACAGGAGGCCGCGTCACGCTCATGCCTTTTCCAACTCCGCATTCGGATTGCGCACCGCCGCGAGATACGTGGTGCGCGGCCGGGCATTCAGTTCACCGAGCAACGAATAATTTCGCTGTTGCGCTTTCAGCTTGGCCACGCGGCTATTCGGATCGTTGGCATTGCCGAAAACAATGGCTTCGGAGGGACACGCCGATTCGCAAGCGGTCACGATTTCGCCGTCGCGGATCGGGCGATTCTGCTTTTCCGCTTCGATGCGCCCGTTGTTGATGCGCTGGACGCAGTAGGTGCACTTTTCCATCACGCCGCGGCTGCGCACGGAGACTTCGGGATTTCGCAGGAGTTTCAGTTGAGGCGTATCCCAATCCTGAAAGCGCAGGAAATTGAAGCGGCGCACTTTGTAGGGGCAGTTGTTGGAGCAGTAGCGCGTGCCGATGCAGCGGTTGTAGACCATGTCGTTCAGGCCTTCCGCGCTATGGGACGTTGCGCCCACCGGGCAGACCTGTTCGCAGGGCGCGTTTTCGCATTGTTGGCAAGGCACAGGCTGGAAGAAGGTTTGCGGATTATCGAGCGAGGGATTGTACTCGGTGGGATCGCCGGTCGCTTTGCCGCTGGCAGCCGATTCGGAGTTCGCATAGTAGCGGTCGATGCGGATCCAGTGCATTTCGCGCCCGCGCATCACTTGATCCTTGCCCACCACGGGAATGTTATTTTCTGACTGGCAGGCCACCACACAAGCATTGCAACCGTTGCACTTGTTCAGGTCGATGGCCATGCCCCAGGCATAGCCTTTGTATTCGAATTCTTTGTAAAGCGAATCGTCCTTCGTGGGAGCTCCCACGCCTTCGTGTGCGAACGCCGGATTCTTCTGGTACTCTGCGAGCGTTCCCGTGCTGAGGATTTGCCGGCCTTCCATGTTGAAGTGGTACTGCGTGCAGGCCAGCGGATAATCGTCGCCCGTGGGCGTAATTTTGCCATCGCTGGCGACCCACAGGGCGTTCGACGTGCGCACGGCATAGGCGTTAAATCCCTTGTTCGAGCCGGTAAAGCCAGCGAGTGTCCGGCCGTAGCCGAGCGGCAGCACGACGGAGTTTTCCGCGTGGCCCGGCAAGGTCCAGGTTGCCGCGGTCACTTTGCTGCCATTCAACGCGACGTCCACAACCGTTGAGCGAACCTGGCCATGCTCCCCGCCGCGCGAGGCAATCTTGTGGGCAAGATCCAGTTTCTGAGCGAGCTTCGGGCTGACCAGCAGGGCGTTGTCCCACGTCAATTTCGTCACGGGCTTGGGCAATTCCTGCAACCAGCCGTTGTTGGCAAAGCGGCCGTCGTACACGTTGGGGTCGGGGCGGAAGATGAATTCGATTTGGTCCGCGGGCGACGGCTTGAACACGGGAAGGCTCGTGGCGCTGAACTTGAGTTCCGGCGCGATGGGGGCGAATTTCGTGGCGGGGACGACCCCGTCATTCAGCCATTTCCGCCAAGCGACGTCGATAGAAGAGTCATGGTGAGCGGAAGCTTCCGTCCAGTAAGCGCGCACGGCATCGTAGGCGGGCAAGCCGGGCTTGTCACTGAAGGCGGCCACCACGTCATGGGCTGAACGCGAGTAATAGAGCGGCGCGATGAGGGGCTGAATAATCGTCGCGGTGCCGTCGTAGGCGCGCGCATCGCTCCAGGTTTCCAGGTAATGCGATTCGGAAACGTGCCAGTGGCAATAGACGGAAGTTTCGTCGTAATAGGGACTGAGGTGAATCGCGGTCGGCACACGCTTCAGCTTGGAAGTGAAATCGAAATCGTGCGGCGCGTCATAAAGCGGGTTCCCGCCCAGAATCAGCAACAGATCAACTTTGCCGGCGTCCATGTCGGCGCAAAGTTCGCGAAGCGACTCGAGGTTTCCAGTGGATTCGGCTTCCACGGGTTCCGTGTAATAGAGGGTTGTACCGACATTGCCGAGAGACGCGTTGATGGCGTGCGCGAGCGCATGGACGGCTGCCGGTTGGTATTCGCCGGCGACCACCAGCGATGCACGACGTTCTTTTTGTAGATCCTTGGCCACCGCTTCGAGCCACTTTGCCGCTTCGCCGGAGAGGGGCACGGGACTGCTTAGGCCTAGTTTCCCGGCCAGCGCGCGTGCAAAGAGTTCAATGTCTCCCGCCCTCAGCGGCAAGCGATGATCCGCGGAAGAGCCAGTGACCGTCGGGGTGGGCTCGACGACGTAGAGACGGTTCAACGTGTCATTGGGACCATCGAGTTTCCGCCGCCGCGCGTATTGCTTGGCGTAGGCGATGTGGCCGGGGCCGCTGGCCAGGAAATCGGAGTCGAGCGAGAGGATGACATTGGCTTTGCCCGGCATGTAGACGGTGTTGAGGTTGCGGCCAAAGGCGAGTTTCGCTCCTTCCCGGGCACCATCGCCGGAAGCGGGCTCCCACTGGTGCCATTTCGCCAGGGGATACTGCGCCAAAAGTTTCCGGAGTTGCCAAGCCAGGGTGGGCGAGGTGACCGTGCCCGTCAGGATGCGGAAGCCGGCGCCGTTCTGCGCCTTGATGGCGCTCGCCAGTTCCTGCGCCGCGTCCAGGAACGCAGACCACGAACGGATTTCGCCGTTCTCCAAAACAGTTTGAGCACGATCCGGATCGTACAGATTCAAGATCGAAGCCTGCACGAGAGCATCGGTGGAGCCCAGGCTCGAGGGATGATCGGGATTGCCTTCGATCTTGGTTGGGCGTCCTTCATGGCTTTCCACGAGCACGCCAACCGCATCGGCGCCAAACGGCATGGCGGTCGCGTAGAAATTCGGCTTGCCCAACACCATGCCGTCCGGTTGCTTCACATACGGCACGATGTGCGTTACATCTGGACGCCCGCAACCGGCGAGGCCCGCAAAGGCCAGCGACGCTCCCATCAATTTCAGGAAGTTTCGGCGGTCCACGGCGTCGTCCCATTCGGAGGCATGCAGGGGGAATTCGCGATGGAGCAAATCCCGGAAGTGCGGGTCGTCGGCTAGTTCTTCCAGCGTGCGCCAGTATTGCTTACCCGATTTTTCCTTCAGTCTTTCGCGGACAGCTGCGAGGTCCAGGGTGAAGTCCCGCAACGTGTCGTCTTCGGCATGATCCTCATGCTCGTGATCATGGCCGTCATCATGGGCTGCCTCGTTTTGCGGCGCGCCCTGAAGTATGCGCAGTTCCTTGTCGTTTGCGTGCTCGCTCATGGCATCCAATAACTAACGGTGGCAGGTCGAGCAACTGGTGAGCTCGACCGTGGTCCGAAGTTTGTACTCCGCCGCAAGTTGCTTTCCTGCTTCTTCCTGATCCGCGGGCGCTTTCCAATCCATATTGAAAATCTGGTCCTTGGGGCGAAGGTTCGCCTGAGGATTGCGGTGGCAATCCAGGCACCAGCTCATCGTGAGCGGAGAAGCCTGAAAGACAAGGGGCATCTGGTTGATCGAGCCATGGCAGGACGAGCAGCCGATGCCCTTGTTGATGTGGATGCTGTGATTGAAATAAACGTAGTCGGCCAGCCGGTGCACTTTAACCCACTGGATGGACTGGTCCGTGCGGTAGCTTTCCCGAAGGGGTTCCAAATAACCGACGTTGTTGAAGAGAACGGAATGGCAATTCATGCAGGTCTTGGTGGGGGGAATGCCCGCGTAAGCCGAACTCTCCACGCTGGTATGACAGTAGCGGCAGTCGATGCCTTCATCTCCCACGTGGTGCTTGTGGCTGAACTGTATGGGTTGATTCCGGGACACGCGCTCGTTGGTGATATAGGGCGACCTCGCCACGACCAATACGCCGGTCAGCGCCAAGCCTCCCAGAACGACCGTTCCGAACAGACTAAATCTCGCTAAAAAATTCGCACTACGGTGAAAGATTTGTGCCATGTCAGCGTTGCGCTTGGGCAGATTGATTCTCCGGAAGGGCCGAAACTCTCGGGAGAATCTTCCACTCTTATGCCGGACAGCGCAGGGCCAGGCCGAAACGAGGGGATAGTTTCTATCAATTTCCTCTGGAATGCAACCCGAAAGCCAAAATGGCACTCCAGGCCAACTTCAGGGTTTACTGTTTCAAAGGACTTGCCCGGTTCGAAGGTTTCAAAAACAAAGCAAAGTTGTGAAACTTGGTTCAATACGTTCCGAACTGACTACTCCTTATCCGTTATCATCAACTTTCCTGTGGATCGACGAATTTTGCGCTCACTGAGTCCATAAATGTTCCTTATGCGCGGCTCTAACGCATTCGACTCTCGCTGATGGCCTGCGGCGTGCTATTCTTGCAATATCTTTTGCCGTTTCTGCGGCGAAGCGCCGCCGCCCCGGCTCTTCCCGGGGCGGCCATTGAACGCCGCTGGGGCGTGGTCCAACCGGTAGGACACCTCACTGTTAATGAGGATGGTGAAGGTTCGAATCCTTCCGCCCCAGCCAATTTTCTTGGGGTCGGGGTCACGCCGTTCGCGTTCGCTTCGGAGGCTAGTCCTTTTGCGTCGGAAGGCCTGCTTCGAGCCAGCCCTTCCATCCGCCGTCCATCGATTCGACGTTGCTATAGCCCATTTTTTGGAGGTTGTCCGCGGAGAGCGCGGACCGGAAGCCTCCGCCGCAATAGAGAATCAGCTTGGTATTGGTGTCCGGCACACGTTGCTCAATATCGCGTTCGATGATGCCTTTTCCGAAGTGCACGGCTCCCGGCAAGTGCCCGCGGCCCCACTCGCTTTCCTCCCGGACATCGACCAGAACGAGCTTTTCGCCAGCGTCCAGGCGCCGTTTAACGTCCGCCACATTGGTTTCCTTTACGCGTTTTTTCGCTTCATTCACCAATGCCAGAAATTTCGGAGCGTGTGCCATGCCTTCCTCCTCAACATTTTACCTGCCCCAAAAGCCTACCATGCCCTGCTGCCGTGCAAAAAAGAAGGGCGCTCCAAACTCCCTGGAGCGCCCGCAAGGCCGCAAACCGTGCTAGCCGTATTATTCGCCGCTTGGCGTTCTATGTACCACTCTTCTTGCCGAAAGAATGCACCAAGTTCACCAAATTCCAGCGTATTTGTTCCTTGGTGCGGTCGCCTTCGCCGCCAACCATTTTCCCGCGCCCGTTGGTGATGATATAGAAGAGCTGACCATCGCTCATTTTCTCGATCGTGCTGGGATCGCGCCAATCGTTCAATTTCAGATCCATCGAAACGGCCAAGTCACCCTTGCCGTCGCCGTCCTTCCCGTGGCACATCGCACAGTGATAGCCGTAGAGACGCTTGGCTTCAGCGAGGCCTTCGGGTGTGGGTTTCACAGGATTCTTTTTCGCTGCATCGTCCGCGGAAGTTGGTGGCGGGGCCGCTTCGGGTGCTTGGGCCTTGTCCTTGGTGTCTTTCTCTTGCGCGAATCCGATGCCCAAGGCCAGGAGCAGAACTGTACCGAACAAAATCGCATTTCGCCGCATAAATACCCCCTGAGTGGAAGGAAGGGTCGAGGGAGCAAGTTCGACACCATCTAGGGTGATTCTACAACCGCGCCCTGCACAAAGAAAGGTCCAGGGGGATTCGAGACGGCGGTTTCGCCCTGAACAAGGGAGGCGCCTTGTGCGAATCGCATTGCCGTGATTATGGGTTTGTTTTAGTGAGCAAAGTCTTGGCCACGGGCACTTTGCAACTCCGAGCGGGTTCGTTGCCGCGGCGTCCCGCGGTGAAGGGGCTCGTTTCGCGAACGCGAGTCCGCAAGCCGTCGATCTCTGCCGGGATGTTGTCTTGCGGCGCTCCACGGAGGATGTAGATCAGCAGCGCCGCTTCTCCTGGCGCGTCAACGCTGGAGGTGATGCCTACACCAAGGATTCCCGCCTGCTTCAGCAGGTCCGTAACGTGAGCGGTGTGCACGGTTTTGGCGCGCAGATATTCGCCCTGCTGCAAGGGGTAAACGATTTGCGGCCTGCCCGCGGTGCTGAGCAGATCAGCGCTCTCTTCGCCATTCAGGAGCCCCTGATGCGCCCAATCATTCCCTTCGATCAGTCGCGTGCGCACACCGTCGATGGTTCTGGGAATATCCGCAAGCGATTCGCCGCTGCCCACAAAGAGAAGGATTGCCGCTTTGCCCGGGTGATCGTAGCTCTCTCCCACGGCCACCGCTTTAATTGCCGGATTGGCCAGGAGTTGAGAGGCGTGCAGGTCGCGCACCGCGCTCGCCTGCTGTATGGATTCGGCCACCGCCTTCACCTGCGGGACCGTGGTGACTGCCTTCAACGCGGGAAGGGTGCAGCCGATCACTTGAGGCGTCGCGCTAGTCGGCCTGCTGCTACTGCCGACGATTGTCGGCGTAACATTGCCCGCGCCGGGGAAGGCGGGAAGCACATCGCTGATGGGATTGCCGACGGAGTCCGTATCTGAGCCGGCAAAAAGCAGTGCCACCGCCTCGGCCGTATCTTGGGTCACAATCAGGGAACCCGAATCGCCAGTGTCACTGAAATCTCCGCCGTTGACGGCGACCAGGTCCGTGTAGCTGACGGTGAAGGCTGCGTTAGCGTCGCCACAATGGGCGTAGTAAGCCACGTTGCTGGCCACGTTGGTGCCGATGATTGTCGAGCAGGTCAACCCGGTGGTTCTGCCGCTCTTGGCCACCGCGCCGTTGTGTGGGGCACCAATCGCCTGGACGGGAGTAAGGCCGGTGCCGGACGTCGGCGGGCCGGGATCTGGAACGCCTTTCGTGAGCGTAGTGCCAAGTAGCAGGATGTTGCCGCTGGTGTCCACTGCGCCGCTAGCTACCGCAGCCAGGGCGGCGTCGATCTTGGGGATAGGCCCGGTCTCCAGAGGGAAGTATTCCGAGAGGCTTGCCACCTGGCGCGTCGAACTGCTCAAACAATTCACCTCGATCAATCCGGGCTGCGTGATGGCAACACCCACGTCGGGGCTCGCAAGGTTCCCGGCGCTATTTGCCAGCACGTGGTTGTTGCTCAGGATGTACTGCGTGCCACTTCGCGTTACTAATGCCCCCAGCGTGCCGGAGCAGCAATAATTTCCATTCGCGTCATCGATAATGCCGCCGGAGGTTCCGAGTTTGATGGCCCCAGTCTGGGTTTGCTGCTGTTGCGTCGTCAGGGTCACGACAGCGCTGCCCGTGGCGGTCGAGTTCGCTTGAGAAATCGCGGTGATCGTCACGGTGATCGGGGCGTTGGTGGCGGGAACCAGGATCGCAGCGATGGAGTGTGGTGCGGTGTAGAGCCCTGCGGTGGAGATAATTCCGGTCGTGGCGCTGCCGCCAATAACGCCGTTGACTTGCCAGGTCACGGCCTGATTGGTGCTGCCTTGGACTTGGGCGGAAAACGATTGTGTTGTAAAAGGGTCCACCGAAGCGGCCGCCGGCGAGACGGTTACGCCGGTAGCTTGGCCAGCACCGCCGCCACTGTTTTTGACGTCCGACAGCCCACTGCAGCCGGCAATGCACAGAACAAGAGCAGGAACGAAAAGGAATTCGAGGATTCGGCGCATATACTCTCCCAATTCGACCACGCGTGGCAAGCGTAGCATGTGGACTTCTTCTGAAGAGCGGGGCGGTTCAAGTGACGTGCCGTATGGGGTTCCTGTCCCTGCGGACAGGTCTGGTTGCTGAGTATTTCCAGGGGCGTTTTGTGAAGCCGGGAAGGGCTGGTTTCCGATGCGGCGATCTTGGCGCGGGATTGCTGGTTCTGTTCTGTGATGGGATTC
Source organism: Acidobacteriota bacterium (assembly GCA_003154775.1). Classification (GTDB taxonomy): domain Bacteria; phylum Acidobacteriota; class Terriglobia; order Acidiferrales; family UBA7541; genus Acidiferrum. Next base: position 121,668 of record PMES01000072.1, read on the forward strand.
AGTCCAGATCCCGCCAGTTTGGTCCAATGCCGATTTCCACAACCAGCGGCACGGCAAGTTTGTGCACGCCTTCCATCTCTTCCTTGACCAGCTTTTCCAGTGCTTCGCGCTCCTTTACCGGCGCCTCGAAGAGCAGTTCGTCGTGTACCTGGAGGATCATGCGAGCGGCGAGTTTCTCTTTCCGCAGCCGATCATCGATCGCGATCATGGCCAGCTTGATCAGGTCCGCCGCAGTCCCCTGCAGCGGCGAATTCAGCGCCGTGCGCTCCGCAAAATTCCGCAACTGCATCTGCGGCGCATTGATTTCCGGGATTGGGCGGATTCTGCCGAAAAGGGTTTTCGCCAGACCGGTTTTGCGCGTCTCGACGAGCACATTGTCGAGGTACTGCTTCACGCCGCGGTAGCGCGTGAAATAAGCATTGATGAATTGCGCAGCTTCCTTCTGCCCGATTCCCAATTGCTGTGCGAGGCCGAACGCCGAAAGCCCGTAGATGATGCCGAAGTTGATCGCTTTTGCGGCGCGGCGGTGCTCCGCGGTCTGCGCCAGCGGCCCAACGCCAAAAACCTCTTGCGCTGTCCGCGCATGAATGTCCTCGCCGTGGCGAAACGCTTCCAACAGCACGGGATCCTTGGAAAAGTGCGCCATGATGCGCAGCTCGATCTGGGAATAGTCCGCCGAGAGCAGGATGTTCCCTTTTTCGGCGACGAACGCCGCACGAATTTCGCGCCCCAACTCGCTGCGCACGGGAATGTTTTGCAGATTCGGATCGCTCGAGCTCAGCCGGCCTGTCGCCGTGCCCGTCTGCGAGAAGCTGGTGTGCAGCCGCCCCGTCTCCGGATGAATCAGCTTCGGCAGTGCATCAACGTAGGTCGATTTCAGTTTGGCGATCTCGCGGTACTCGATCACCTTGCCCGGCAGCGCGTGCTGGCCGGCCATCTCTTCCAGGATGTCCGCCGCGGTTGAGCGCACTTTGCCTTTTCCGCGGCGTGCCGGCGGCTGCAAATTCAACTTGTCAAAAAGAATCTCAGCCAGTTGCGTAGGAGAATTCACATTGAATTCTAATCCCGCCAGTTCCCAGATCTCCTTCTCCAGCCGCCGAACTTCTTTTTCCATCGCCTTCGACATCGTTTCCAGCGCTTTGGGATCGACGCGAACGCCGGCGCGTTCCATCTCCGCCAGTACCGGGGCTAGCGGCAGATCGATCTTTTCGTACACGTCGGTGAGTTGCTGTGCTGCAATCTGCTCCCGCAAGATGGGGGCAATGCGCTGCAGATAGTCGGCGCGTTCGCCCACGCCGCCGCCGAGCGGCACGTTAAATTGCCGGAAAACCACTTCCGCAAAGTCGTGTTTCGCCGTGGTTGGCCTCAACAAATACGAATAGATTTGCGTAGCGTGCTCGATAGATTCCGATTTGCCGGCCAGCAATTGGAAAAGCTTCGGGTCGTGCACGATTTTGGGACGTTTGGCGTCGTGCAAAACGGATTGCAGGGCTTTCAGCACCTCGCCTTTTTCGTCCACCCACACGGCTCGTCCTTCACCCGTCTTCGAGGACACTTCAATCCCGCTGACGCGCGTCCCAAATCCCTCCGCTTCGCGTTCGCCGGCTTCCAGGTTCAGCCAAACTGCCAGTGATTGTTTTGCCGCAAGCTTTTTCAAAAACTCGCGAAACTCGTCTGCTCCCTGGAATTGGAGGTAGTCCTTTGCCTGCTCGCCGCTCGCTCCTGGCGGCCCGTGCGTTTCCGCCCCAGCCTCGACACTTGGTTCAGCCGTTCCGCTTGCCAGCAACTCCTTCAGGAGCGAATTGAATCCGAGCTCGCGATACAAGACCGCCAGCGCTGCGGCATCCGGTTCGCGCACCTGCAAACTCAGAAGGTCAAGCTCCAGCGGCACATTTGTCTCTATCGCGGCCAATTTCTTGCTCATCATTACCTGATCTCGCTGTTGCTGGAGGGCCTCGCGATACCTCTTATTCGTCACTTCGCCGGCATGCTCGAGCGCGCTTTCCACGCTCCCAAATCTCTGAATGAGCTCTGTGGCGCCTTTTTCACCGATTCCTTTTGCGCCGGGAATGTTGTCCACGGTGTCGCCGAGCAAGGCCATCAGGTCGATGACTTTCCCGGGCGGTACACCCAAGATTTCCTCGACCTTTTGCGCATCGACGATCATGTCGGCCTTCGCGCCGCCCGATCCCGTGCGCAGTATCCGAACCCCGGGACTTACAAGCTGCATCATGTCCTTGTCATTGGAGATGACCAGCACTTCCAGCTTCTTCTCTGTGCCTTTTTTCGCCATCGTGCCGATAACGTCGTCGGCTTCGTAGCCATCCAGTTCCAGAATGGGCAGGTGCATCGCTTCGCACAGCCGCCGGACATATGGCAGTTGCACTTTCATTTCGTCCGGCATCGGCGGGCGCTGCGCCTTGTAGGCTTCGAAGAGTTTGTCGCGAAAGGTAGGCTTGCTGGTGTCAAACACGATTCCGAGGTATTCCGGCTGGTAGTCCTTGATCAAGCGCCGCAGGATATTCGCGAAGAGGAACGGCACTTTGGTGGGAATGCCGCTGGGCGCATTCATGCGCACCATCGGCGCGTAGAAGGCGCGGTAGATGTGCGCCATCGCATCTACGAGGAAGAGTTTTTTCGATTTTTCGTCGTTCAGCGCCATCGCGCGAGTATAACAGGTCTCCTTTTGCCGTGCGGTCAGCTCAGATGGCCGGCCGTGAAGGGCAGCAGAGTGCCGCTAGGGGAGATCCTCAGGAAACGATCCCGAGCGATTTGCCCACTTCTCCCAATATCTCCGCCGCTTTCAGCAACTGCTCCCGTTTGTGCGCTGCGCTGACTATCGCACGCAAGCGTGCCCTTCCTTCCGCGACCGTCGGATAGCCTACGGCGGGGGCGAACACACCCGCTTCAAACAACTTGCGCGAAAACTCAATCGCTTTTGCGGCATCTCCAACATGAATCGGAATAATCGGCGTCTCGCTGGTCTTGAACTGGAATCCACGCTTTTTTAATTCGCGCTTGAAGAATTTCGCGTTGGCCCAAAGTTTCTTCACCAACTTTTCGCCTTCCGGCGAATCAAGAAGCACAAACGCCGCCTGGCACGCCGCAGCGGTGGCCGGCGGGTGCGACGTTGAAAACAAAAACGGCCGCGCCCGCAAGTACAAAAAATCGATCAGGTCGCGCGACCCGCACACATATCCGCCCATGGCCCCGATGGCCTTGCTCAGCGTGCCCACCTGGATGTGCACGCGCCCGTGGCAATTGAAATGATCCACCGTGCCACGCCCGCCACGTCCCAAAACGCCGCTCGCATGCGCGTCGTCCACCATCATGATGCAGGCGTACTTTTCCGCCAGGTTGCACAGCCCCGGCAGGGGTGCGATATCGCCATCCATCGAAAACACGCCATCGGTGATGATCAGCTTGTGGCCAGGCCAACCCGCTGTCTCTTTCAAAATTCGTTCGCAATCTTCCAGATCCTTGTGCTTGAACACCTTGATGGTGGCTTTCGATAGCCGCGCGCCATCGATGATCGACGCGTGATTCAGCTCATCCGAAACGATCAGGTCTTCTTTGCCCAGAACAGCCGAAACTGTTCCGGCGTTCGCCGTGAATCCCGACTGGAACACCACACAGGCTTCCACCTGCTTGAATTTGGCGATCTGCTCTTCCAGTTCCATGTGCAGCTTCATTGTGCCGGCAATGGTGCGCACGGCTCCCGCACCGACGCCAAGCTTCTTCACGGCTTCCACGGCTGACTTTCGCAGCGCCTTGTGCGACGTGAATCCCAGATAGTTGTTCGACGCCAGGTTGATCACCTCGCGCCCGTCGAAAATGCACACGGGCTTTTGTTCGCCCTCCAGGACGCGCAGCTTTGGCGCCACGCCTTTCGCGCGCAAATCCTGCAGCGTTTCGCTGACATACTGAAGTGGATTCTTAATTGTCGCTAGCGTTCCCAATTCACTCATGTTCTTGCCCCCAAAATTGCGTGATTCCCGCGGTTCCTCTGTTCTGTCTGTGGTGAACTCTGCGTTTCAGGCCGGCTGCCGTGCTATCTGCGTATTCTGAAGTGGAATCTTCACTCTTATTTAGGCATCCCATTCGGATACATCAGAATCTTCCCCGCTAAACCGCTCTGCAGTTTCGCAAAAGCTTCCTCAAATTTCTCCAGCGCCACGCGCTCTCCAAAAAGTGGCTCAAGATTCACGCGCCCCACTTTCAGCAAAGCAGTCATCTGCACCCAGGTCTGGTACATACGCCGCCCATAAATGCCCTGCACGGTGGCGCCCTTGAAAATCACATCATTCACCAAGTCCAGCGGCACGTTCTCCGTCGGGATCCCCAGCAGGGACGCGCGCCCGCCTGCGCGCAACGCTTTGAACCCCTGCTGGATCGCTGTGGCGTTCCCGCTCATTTCCAGCAGCACATCCACACCAGTGCCGCCCGTGGCCTCCAAAATCTTTTTCACCGCATCTCCCTCAGCGGGGTTCAGCACCACGTCGGCGCCCATCTGCTTGGCCATGGCGCGACGATGATCATTTGTTTCGGTTGCAAACACGGTGGAACTGCCGCACGCTTTGGCTACGGCAATCGACATCAGCCCGATCGGACCACAGCCGGTCACCAGCGCCGTCTGCCCCGCAATCGCTCCCGCCAGCACGGTGTGCACGGCATTTCCCAGCGGATCGAGGATGGCGCCGTAATGTTCGGGGATGGCGGGGTCCAGCCTCCAGATATTTGTCGCGGGAATTTTCACGAACTCCGCGAACGCGCCGTCCTGGTCAATTCCGATCACGCGAACGTTCTGGCAGATGTGCGCTTGGCCCATGCGGCACTGGTGGCAATGGCCGCAATTCACGTGCATTTCCGCGCTGACGAAGTCGCCCGGTTTCACGGCCGCAACTTCTTCGCCCACGCGTTCCACCACGCCGCAAAATTCATGGCCCAGGGTAACCGGGGGCTTGATCCGGGCTTGCGACCAGCGATCCCACCCGTAAATGTGCAGGTCCGTGCCGCAGATCGAGGTGGCCTTCACGCGCACGAGCACGTCCGCCGGTCCAATCGACGGCACCGGCACCGCTTGCATTTCCAACCCCTTCCCCGCTTTGGTCTTGCGCAGAGCTTTCATCGTGGCAGGCATTCCGGCAGGCTCCTCAATCAGGCAGGACCGCGTCCTTGCGTAAAACTAAATGCTAACACACGCCGCCGCAGCATATCGTGGGCAAGGCCCTGGGCCCCCCGCGACCGGGCGCGGTCCGCGGTTCCTTGATTTTGGCGACACCCCGGCAGCGAACACCTCTCCCCAGGTTTGCGAGCCGGAGTTTACCACCTGGCAGAAGATGGGGTGATCGCCCTTATCCATTTGGTACAGGTACCCTGTTTTCTCTTCCGCCACAGGAGTACCCCACGCCTATTGCCATCCTCACTGCCGAAACGGAACCTGTCTGTATCCTGGCAACTCCAGGTCTCCCTTGGGGGAAGTTGCCTCACATAGGTGTGAATATGGCGACAATTGATCGTCAGGAACTTGATCGTCTTGAGCGGCGCAGCCTGCAACTTACGATTCTCTCCGCAGTGTTTGTAATGGTGCTTGCGAGCGGCCTGGCTATGTTCATGTACCCCCTGGTGTTTGTGCACCCGGAAGGCAACAAGTGGACGATGCGTGTGGCCTACTTTGGTTTCTGCGCGCTGACGCTGCTCTTTGTCGGGTACCTCTTCGATCGCCAGCGCACCTTCGGCAAGCTGAAGCAGCATCTGCTTGGCGAACTGGAGCGCAACGTCGAACTGCAGATTCAGGCAAGCACCGATTTGCTGCATTCCATGCCTGACCAGAATTACTTCTGGGATCGATTGACGATGGAGTTCCGCCGCGCCATGACCATGCAGAAGAATCTTTCGCTGGTGCTGGTGAAGGCCAAGCCAGGGGCGCGCGCTTCCCTGAACGATCAAAAAGGAGCGCTGAGCGATGCGGCGAAAGCCATGTCCAAGCGGCTTCGCCCTACGGATTCCATCTACCACCTCGCCGAAGATATTTTTGGCATCGTGCTTCCAGAAACCGACACCCTGAACGCCAAGCGAGTGGCTTTGCGTTTGCAGGAGGAGTTGCAGGATGTGCGCGCAAAGTATGGATTCAGCTTCGATCTTTCCGCGCACAATTATCCGGGTGATGTGAAGAGCTCACATGAGTTTGAGGACATTGTGAAGTCCATGCTTCCGGAGAATCGGGAATGGGAAGTTCCCACGGAAACCCCGGTCCGTTGAGGATCGGGATGACGCGCTGAAGCGAAGGAGTTTAGTTCAGCGCTTGCTGTAAATCCTGGATGAGATCCGCGGCATGTTCGAGCCCGATCGAGACGCGCACCGTACCCATTTTGACGCCCGCGCGCTGAAGTTCAGCTTCGCTCATACGGTAGTGCGAACTGTAAATCGGCAGCGATACCAGCGACTCCGTACCCCCCAGGCTTACCGCCAGCAGGAATAGCTTCACGCGGTCGCAGAATCTGCGCGCCGCCGGCAACCCGCCCTTCAGATCAAAAGCCAGCATGGAGCCAAAACCGCTCATCTGTTTCCTGGCGAGCGCGTGGTCGCGGTGCGATTTCAATCCCGGGTAATGAACGCGCTCCACTTTGGGATGTTTCTCCAGGAACTTCGCGACGCGCATGGCGTTCTCGCACTGGCGCTCGACGCGCACGCCCAGCGTCTTCATCCCGCGAATCAGCAGGAAGGCCACTTCCGGATCCATGCAACCCCCAAGATAGATCACCATCTGCCGCACGGGATCGATGAACTTATGGCTGCCGGAAGCGACGCCGCCGATCAGATCGGAATGCCCGGAAAGGGCTTTGGTGACGCTGTGCACGACGATATCGAATCCCAGTGCGAGGGGTCTCTGAAGGAGGGGCGTAGCAAAGGTGCTGTCAATGATGCTGACGAGTTTGTGCTTTTTGGCAAAGGCGATGGCTTTGCGGAGATCGACAAGTCGTAACGTGGGGTTTGTGGGCGTTTCGATGTAGAGGCACTTGCTCTTCGGGGTGACCAGGGACTCTATGTTTTCGAGGGAAGTTTCCGCGTGACGCACGGTGATGCCCATGCGAGGCAAGACGTCGCGCATCAGCCGGTACGTTCCGCCATAGAGCTGGGCAGTAGAAATGAGTTCATCCCCATGCTGCAGCACGCTGAGAAGCGAGTGAGAGATCGCCGCCATTCCGGAGGAGGTGACGATGGCGGCTTCCGCGCCTTCGAGAGAAGCTATTTTGCGTTCGGCAATGGCGAGGGTGGGATTGGCGTAGCGAGTGTAGATATAGGCTTTGCTCTTTCCTTCGGCCCAGCGTTTCATCTTTTTGCTGGAGGAAAAGGTGAAGGTAGAGGAGCGCACAATCTCGGCGCTGACCGGAGCATCCACGCCGTGACGCGGAGGTTCACCGGCATGAATGGCGCGAGTGGTGGGATTTAGGGAGGCGTGCTTCTTTTTCTTCATGCTGCCGATTATTGACCTGCGGGGTCCACAACGGCAACCACCAATATCGCGGAGACTGGAGGCTTCGCTATTCGGTTCGAGATAGTTTGTGAGATCGTAGAACAGGGGGAGAGACCCAACATGAATTGGTTGGCGATGGATGCGGGCCGTGCGTCGGCGTGGGCGGAATACTTTTGGATGGCGCTTTTGGGTGTGTGGGTGGTCATGTGGTTCGGCATCAAGAGGGTAAAGCAACGCGAGACCTCGCTGGAGAGAGCGCAGCATCTGATACCACTACTGTTTGGATTCTGGCTGTTGTTTGGGAGGAATTGGAACGGGCTGAACACGAGGCTGGTGCCAGATACTCCAGCGGCATGGTGGCTTGGCCTGGTTCTGACGGCACTCGGCGTGGCGATCAGCATCTGGGCGCGGGTGAGCCTGGGAACAAATTGGAGTGGTGTGGTGACGTTGAAGAACAACCATGAATTGATTCGCAAGGGGCTCTACCGGTGGATACGGCATCCGATCTATACGGGAATCCTACTGGCGATGATCGGGACGGCGCTGATCAAGGGGCACCTGCGGGGCTGGCTAGGATTCCTGGTCGTGTGGGCAGCGTTTTATTTTAAGGCCAGGCGCGAGGAAGGTTTCTTGCGGCACGAGTTTGGGGGCGGATTTGAAGAGCACGCCAGGCACACGGGGATGTTTCTGCCGAGATAGGCGGGAACGACTCCGGCGAAGCCAAAATGCGCGGGCCGAGCCATCCGGCCCGGCCTGGGCGGAAAATCTCAATTGCAACGGTTGAAAGTTGGTTAGGCTTCTTCCTCGACGAGGGCTTCGCCGTGGGCCGCTTTGTGGGCGGCGATGACTTTGTCCGCCAGTTCGCCGGGCACGTAATCGTAGTGAGAAAACTCCATGGAGTAGCTGGCGCGGCCCTGCGTCATGGAGGTGAGGTCCGTGGCATAAGAAAGCATTTCCGCGAGCGGCACCATGGCTTTGACGACGACGTTATGGCCGCGTGCTTCGCTGCCTTCGATGCGGCCCCGGCGAGAGCTGAGGTCGCCCATCAGATCGCCGGAATACTGATCCGGCGCGTAGACCTCCACGTGCATGACAGGTTCGAGGAGAGAAGGCCGAGCCTGCTTCATGGCCTCCTTGAACGCAAGCGAGCCGGCGATTCTGAACGCCATGTCCGAGGAATCGACGTCGTGATACTTGCCGTCATAGAGGGTGGCGCGGAAATCGGTCACCGGGAAACCGGCGAGATAGCCGCGCGCGGCGGCTTCGCGGATGCCGCGTTCGACGGAGGGAATCCAGTTGTTCGGAATCGCGCCGCCGAAAACGTCGTCAACGAACTCAATGCCCTTGTTGCGTTCGGCGGGCTCGAACTTGACGCGGCACACACCGAACTGGCCGTGCCCGCCGGACTGTTTCTTGTGCTTGCCTTCGGCGTCTGCCTTGCCGCGGATGGTTTCACGATAGGGAACCTTTGGCGGCTTGAGCGTGAGATTGACGTTGTAGCGCTTCTGAAGCTTGGCCACAACAACCTCAACGTGCTGCTGGCCGTTTCCGGCGAGCAGGAATTCCTTGGTTTGCGGATCGCGGGAGAAACGCAGTGCCGCGTCTTCTTCCATCATTTTGTGAATGGCGACGCCGATTTTATCTTCATCGGCGCGGGATTTGGGTTCGACCGCGAAAGTGATGGAAGGCTCCGGCAACTGCGCGGGTTGATAGTAAATGGGAGCGCTTTTGTCGCCAACGGTATCGCCGGTAATGGTTTCCTTCAGTTTGGCGATGGCGCCGATATCGCCCGAGTGAAGCTCCTGAATTTCCGTGAGCTGTTTCCCCTGAACCACCATGGTGTGCTGAAAACGTTCCGGAATATTGCGATTGAAATTGAGAAGCGTGGCGTCGTTTTTAAGGACACCGCTCTTGACCTTGAAATAGTTGATGCGGCCGGCGAAGGGATCGGCAAGAGTCTTGAAAACGAAGAGGGAAAGAGGCTGCGTGTCATCGTACTTGCGGTCGATGCGATCGCCCTTGCCGGCGGGTTCCTTGAAGCCGGCCTGCGCGTGCTCGTCCGGATGCGGGAACACATCGGCGAGAAAGGTAAGCAGGCTGGCATTGCCGATGTTCCGAGTGGAAGAGATCATCAGAACGGGAACGATTTTTTCGGAGACAATGGCTTTGCGGACCGCGGGGATAAGGTCCTGAACGGGTATGGTGCCCTCGCGAAAGAATTCTTCCATCATTTCGTCGTCGCCTTCGGCAATCATTTCGACGAGCTTTTCGTGGGCTTCCTTGGCCTCATCCAGGAGCGCGTCGGGAATATTTTCGACGGTAGCCTTGCCATCGCCATCGGGCGTGTAGAGGTGGGCCTTCATGGCCACCAGATCGATAACGCCGCGAAAACCTTTTTCGGAGCCGATGGGCATCTGCAGAGCGACGACATTGCGGCCAAAGAGCTCCCCCAGGGATTCCATGCAACGCTCAAAACTGGAAAGCTCCCGGTCCATCCAGGTGAGGACAAAGGCGCGGGGGATGTCGTATTCGGCGCAATAATCCCAAACTTTTTCCGTGGTGACCTGTGCGCCGACGTGGGCGTCCACGGTGATGAGGGCCGCGTCAGCGGCGATGAGGGCCGCCTTGGTTTCGGTGATGAAAGTGGAATAGCCGGGGAGATCGATGAAGTTAAGCTTGACGGTATTGCCCGCGCAAAGAGTGCAGGCCCATTCGGCGTGGGCGAGGCCTGGTTGGATGGAGATTTTACGGGCGATTTCTTCGTCGTCCCAGTCCGTGGTGGTGGTGCCCTCCGCAACTTTGCCAAAGCGCTGGGTCGCTCCGGCGGTAAAGAGTAACGACGACACCAGTTGCGTCTTGCCGGTGCCGCCGTGGCCTACAATGCCAACGTTTCTGATGTCCTTAGTGGGATAAATTTTCATGACAGACCTCCGCGTAGGTGTGGCCAACTGAGGTCACCGGGCGATGGTCCGCCGACAAAACAGCAGGCGCGGGCCTGCGCCTGGCGAAGTTGTTGGTTTGAAGGAGAGCGAGGCCCTGCCTGGGCCCCGGAAAGCGGGGCGAAGGAGAAACGCTAAATCCCTGGTCCGCTCTTCTTAACGAGGAAATGCTAGCACACGGAATTGGCAGGGGCAACGGAGAGGGGCACAGGCACAGAGTCCTGCCTGGAAGAGCACGCTGGGTCCGGACCCCCCCCTGTCACCACCTGCCTCACGATTAAGGCAGAGAGTCGAAGAGCGCTTTCAAGGTCAGTTTGGAGGACTTGGGCACTTCGACGGTACGGGAGTAATCCGGGCGGTTGGGAGATTTAAACAGGAAGAGGTGCGGGCCAGCGGGGAGTTTCAAGATCGCGGGCGTATTGCCGACAAATTTGCCGTCGACGAAGACTTCGGCGGCATCGGGATCGGAGGTAATGGTGAGTTGGCCAAAACCCTCGGGCGAAGAAGTCGAGGTGGGAAACGAGACCGTGGATTCAGAAATCGCCGGGGCTCCGGAGGACGGCAAGATTGCAGAGTCCTGGGCATCGGAAGGGTGGCCCGACGACTCGGCTGTGGTGGCAGGGGGAACGGAAAGAGCGGGATAGAAACGGTGAAGGACAGCGAGGAGGTCGGCGGAGCTGAGAGCAAAGCCGATTCCGGTGACATTTTTCTTGATGAGTTTCTGGGTGTTGAGGCCGATGACTTCGCCGCGGGAATTGAGAAGCGGGCCGCCGGAATTGCCCGGGTTGATGGGAGCGTCGGTCTGGATCCAAGTGCCAGGTCCTGCGGAGGCGAACTTGCCGACAGCGCTGACGATGCCCTTGGTGACGCTGAACAGCATGGCGTCGCCGGGGCTGCCAATCGCGAGCACGGCATCTCCCTGGCGGATGGAGGAAAGATCGGCGAGGGGAAGAAGGGGAAAGACGAAGTTTGAAGAAGGTGGCGCGACTTTGACGAGCGCAATGTCGAGGTCGGCGTCGATATAGACGACTTTGGCCTGGAGCTGCACGCCGCTCGGGAGCAGTGCGAGAAGGGAAGCGCCGCCCCGGGCAACATGGGCGTTCGTGGCGACGATACCGGTGTCGGTAACGAAGAAGCCGGAGCCAAGGCTATCGAGAGATTTCAGACAGACAACAGCAGGCTTGGCGCGACGAACAGTTTCTTCCATGGATAGCTCTGGCCGTGGGGAGGCAGGTCTCGCGGAGTCTGGTGCAGCGACAGTGCCCGTGAAGGTGGAAGCAACGGGATCAAGATCAGCGTGAAAATGGTCGGACTTGAACAACCAATATTGGCCGTGATTGTGGCCGTGGAGATCGATCCACTCCATGGGGCCATCGGTAAGCTGGATCTCGCGTGTAGCGTAACCTGTCAGCGAGACGCGCGCGACAAGGGGATGTTCCAAGCGCTGGCCGATCGCGGTGTGGGTGCGATGGAAATAGCCACCCGGGAAGGATTTTTCGAATGGAGTGGTGCCAGCGAGGGCCCCGTCAAGTTCGACGCTGGCGCCAGGAGGAGTGCTGGTGATTTTGAGGGACTCGGCAGAAGAGGGGGCAACGAAGCAAAGAATTAGAGAAACGATGACAGAGAGACGGTTAAGGGAGGGTTGGGTCATGGGGGCTCCCTGGCAGGAGTATATCAGAATATAAGACTAAAAGAAGTAATATAGAGATCAAAATATTAGTCTAAAATCCGAAGTTGCGGAGGGATTCCTCCACTCCGGGCCGGCCAAAGCGCCGTCCCTCCGGTCGGAATGACAAATCTGGGGCAGTGCACGATGTGGGGAAATTCATTTTCGGCGAAGTTGGCTTCTCCCGCGACAATCGTTTGAAACAAAACAAGATGCGCTCGCCTGCAATTGGTCAACTTTGGGTTTCAGGATAAGGAGCGCAGAGTGCACAGGTGCATTGTCGTAACGGCTTGAATGGGTTATTCAGGCGGACGGGGTCTTCTGGTAGCCGGAACACGTAAGGACGGGGAGGTGCGGGTATTTCGGGAAACGCGGATCGGTTTGAGAGAGGTGGCACAGTAGGAACTGCGAGCCCTTGGCGGACTCGACGCGACGCGCGTGAAGGCAGTTGGCGCACAGACCGAGAGAGTTCGCGCCAGTCGAGGAGGGCATAGAGATAAAGATAACCCAGGGTGAGGCCGCGCAGGGAGTCGGGCGGCAGATGCAGGAGAGTTCAGTTGGGTTTGGGGGAACCGGCGGCAGGAGGTTCTGCCGGGGGCGCTGGCGGAGTGGGCGGGTTTGGCTTGCCGAAACGGGCTTCGTCGATGGGGACATTCAACTCGATTTTTTCGGCGGTGATCTTTTGGGTGCCTTCGGCGCCTAGCTCCTCGGATTCGATCAAGAATGGATATTTTAGGCCGTTGACTTCGCGGAAGTCCCGGAAGAAAGAGACCCAAGGAACTTCTTTGGCACCAACTTTGCGATTGCCCTGCCACTTGAGAAGGAGATGCGTGGAGGCGTCGAAAAAGAAATAGCTGACATCGCCATCGCGGTTGGTGAGCTTGAGTTTGTAGGCGGGCTTCTCTTCGACGTCCTCTTTGCCGGCTAGTTCGATTTGATTGCCCTTGGATTTGTAATCCACGAAGGGGCCGTCAAAATCGGCTTCCTCGAAAATGTTGCGCAGATCGGCTTCAGTGAGGGCCTGGACGGAAGGGTTGGACGTGAAAGGATTGTAGGTCCAACCTGCGGACTTGCCGTCGTAGGTGCGGATGATGACCTGGCCGTTGAGATTGAATTCCATGTGCATTTTGAGGGTGCGGGCGCGCTCGACGACAAAGGGGCCTTCCGCTCCAGGGCCGAAGGAGATGGTGCCGGTGACGCGTTCGGATTGCACGGCTTTGATCTTGTCCAGGCCACCGCGGGCGGCGAAGTACTTGGCGAGGATGTCGTCGGCGGATTGTGCCGCCGCGGGAAGAGCAAAAAGAACAGAGAGCAGGAGAAACGCGAGTTTACGCATGGTGGATTCCGTCTGTGCGGCGTGGCGGGGACGCGGCATCGCAAGAATGTTAGATGCAGAATCTGCAAGGGTCAATACGCAGCGCCGGGTGGGTGATGCTCTAAATGTGTGTTGCTGGTGGTGGTCTGGGGTAGAGGGGAGGCCATATTTTGGAAGGATCGGTACAGTGCCGTCCAAGAGGCTTCTTGCGAGACTCAGAAAACGTAGCATTGCAACCGCTCAGGTAGGTCATGTGGCTTCTCCTCTTGTTTTTGTGCGGGAGAAGCCCGAAAATAAAAGTCTCGGGTTCAGGCTCGGACTAGCTCCGCGCTTGGATTCAGCCCCGCTTCTAGTTAGCGCTAGAGGCGGGGCACATTCATTTCATATCCGAAAGTTTTCCAAATTTACGTCGCCATCCGTACGTAAGGCCATCGTCACTTGTCGTAATCTCTTCGTTTTCCAACATTCTCTTCAATGTGGAATGGATACTCGCCATCACGTTCTTGTGGCCGCTAAGGTTCTGTCCGGCAGCTTTCAATTGCTCCTTGATTTCAACGGGAGTGAGTTTCTGGGGGTAGGCAGCGCGAAGAATTTCCCTGATACCGTCCGTAATTCCGATTGTCCTCAGTTCTCCCAGAACGCTGTCCCAAAAACTCCTCGGCTCGTTCGATTCCTTTGCGAGAGGCGCGAGCGATATGATGGCCTGCTTCAACTGAGCGATTTTCTGTTCAGTATCCTCTTGAAGTTCAAGCAAGCTATCAAGCTCCTTTCGCATCGTTTCGAGCATCTGTTTGTATTCTTGTTTAGTCACAGCATCCACTCAACTAAGGAGAACTATACTCCTGTGACTAAAGTAATGTCAACTAAAAAAGCTAATCGTTGCACTAATTCCTCCGACAAGGTACCGGTACTATCTCCTAATTGGGAATTGGCAATTGCGGACGCAGCGGAACAGATTGCTCAACTGCGAAGGTCAATCGAAATGTTCAAACACAACCTGAAGGTCGGGGTTCCGTTTCTGACATCAGCAACACGGAATTAGAGCAGTACCCGCCACTTGTTCATGTCACATTGCATGCGTTTTGGCCTTTCCGCAGGCTGTGAAGGCATGGTACGGATTAGCGGGCACTCTTCACACGCAGTGACCGCGCTCGATTAGACAGCGGTGACAAAGGTGGAGTCCGGGGCAACGTAGCCATAGGCCATGCGCGGGGTGCTGAAGGCGAAACCGGGGTTGCCGCGCATGTCGAGGAGAATCAGGCCGCCGGTGCCCTTGCCACGTTTGGCGAGGAGTTGGACGGCGGCTTGTGCAGCACGATGTGGACTCGAAGCGGCGGGACGCAAAAAGTCGGTGGCCGTTTTGGCAAGAACTATTTTCATGATGGCTTCGCCGTAGCCGGTGGAGGAGACGCCGCCGGTTTCGGCGTCGGCATAGCAACCGCAGCCAATGAGCGGCGAATCGCCGACGCGGCCGGGGAGTTTGCAGCAGGTACCGCCGGTGGAAGTGGCGGCAAAGAGGCGGCCGTGTACATCCAGCGCGACAGCCCCAACGGTGCCTTGCTCGTGGCCCCGGTGATGGCTGGCGGCGTGGGAATCTTTGCTGCAACGAAGCCAAGCTTCGCGCTCAGCGGGAGAGATGAGGTCTGGCGGATCGCAAAGGGTGATGCCGTGTTGCGCAGCAAAGCGCTCGGTGCCTTCGGAGATCAGCATCATGTGCGGGCATTTTTCGAGAACGGCGCGGGCCAGGCGGATGGGATTCTTGACGCGGTGCAAACCAGCGACGGAACCGGCGCGAAGAGTGGCCGCGTCCATCACGATCGCATCGCATTCGACTTGACCGTCGAGATTGAGATGCGAGCCATAGCCGGCGTCGAAGACGGGATCGTCTTCAAGAACGATGATGGTGGCTTCAATGGCGTCGAGGGCGTGGCCGCCTCGGGAGAGGACGTCCCAGCCGACCTCCAAGGCGCGGCGGCACCCAGCCTTGCAGGCTTCGACGGCGTCATCGGGAATGTCCCAGGCGCCACCGTGGACGATGAGAGATGGAAGCATGAACAGTGAGGATTGCAGAGGCGAGAAAATTTGTCTAGCTGGGGAGAGCTGCGGCACACAGAAAAAAGGGCCCTGATCTGGAAATCAGGGCCCCTCTAAAATAATCCCGGCGGCGACCTACGTTCCCACACAGTTACCCGTGCAGTATCATCGGCCCGGCGAGGCTTAACTTCCGTGTTCGGGATGGGAACGGGTGTGACCCTCGCGGTATGACCACCGGAAAATCGATAAATTCGATCCGCAAAAAGCGGAAGAATCCCGACAACAGAGGCTGGCGATTACAAGTTCGACCCGCAGTCGAACGCACTGTGTATCACAAGGCTTGCTTGTGAAGCCTACCCCGCGTTGTTGTAGAAAACCAACGACGGCTTGGGTAAGTTTTATGATTAAGCCGAACGGGCGATTAGTACNNAACGCATTACTGCGCTTACACCTCCAGCCTATCAAAGTCGTAGTCTGCGACTGCCCTTCTTATCCCGCCGAAGCGGGATTGGGAAACCTTATCTTAGGGCGAGCTTCTTGCTTAGATGCATTCAGCAATTATCTCTTCCGGACTTCGCTACCGAGCGGTGCCACTGGCGTGACAGCTCGTACACAAGGGGTCCGTTCATCCCGGTCCTCTCGTAC
>PMES01000118.1 GCA_003154775.1 Acidobacteriota bacterium
GCCAAGCTGTGAGAAATGTGGGCTAGATGCCGAACGCCGTATGCGGAACAGACGCTTCCATCATTGTGGGTTCGCCGGGTGCGTCTCAAACCACTTCCGCGCCCGTTCCTGTTCGCGGGATAGATCGTCTGGCGTCAGGTGAGACGCGGCTTCATCTCGAAACTTCGCAATCTGTTTCGAGTCCGAGGCGTTAGGCTTGCCAGCAGCCGCTAGATCAAGCCAGAAGTAGGCTTCCGCGTAATCTTGGGGCACTCCCAAGCCCCCCCCCATATTGCAGGCCAAGCAAATACTGCGCGTTAGCATTGCCCTGTTCAGCAGCCTTGCGAAACCAAAGCGCAGCCTGAGCGTAATCTTGGGGCACGCCCTGGCCGTCGCGGTACAAGACCCCGAGGTTGTGTTGTGCCTCGTCATTGCGCTGGTCGGCAGCCTTGCGAAACCAAAACACCGCTTGCGCGTAGTCTTGGCGCACGCCTTGGCCCCCGTAGTACATCATGCCAAGGCCGCATTGCGCCGCAGCGTCGCCACTGGCAGCTTGCTGTTCGAAGGCGGCGATACTCTCTTGATCGAACGCTGGCGGGCCGCTACACTGTGCCGCCTTGGGCGTTTCAGAAAGCTGCCCTGTCGCGAGCATTTGATCGGACGCTGGCGGCGCGCTCTGCTGTGCCCACGCGCCGGAGGCTGTAATGAGCAGCAACACTGCGCCGAGCATCGTCAGAACTACTTCCAAGATTCGTTCACGGCTCATGATCGTTCCCCGTTGACCGGGATTTCCATTTTAGCTTCCCGGTCGTAGCAAGTATACGGCGGGTGGCCGGCGGATTGATGGGTGAGGCGATTTTGGGTGCCGTCGTTTTTTCAAGGGGTGCGGTTTTTGACGTTTCCGGGTTCGGAGTTTCACACGGCTGCGCCCAGGCGCCATTGGATGCCCCAAACCAGCCGTTCGCTGCGGTGCTAAGCCGTGGAGATTCAATGCGTTGATTCCGGCGCCGTGGAATGGTAGCCTCTTTGTCGAGGAAGTCTGCCTCCCCGGAAGGTGCGCAGGCAATAGAAGTGTGTCGAAGCTGTCCCCTCGCAGAAGACCAGACGATAGGAGAGAAGTTTTGAGCGAATCCAAGAGGAATTTTCTGTTTACCTCAGAATCGGTAACGGAGGGTCACCCGGACAAAATTGCCGACCAGATTTCTGATGCGGTACTTGATGAAGTGATGCGCCAGGACCCCAAGGGTCGCGTGGCGTGCGAGACGCTGGTCACCACGGGTTTAGTGGTCGTTGCGGGGGAAATCACCACCAGCGCCCACGTGGATTACGACGAGCTTATTCGCAAGACGGTCGAACAGGTCGGCTACGACAACGCGCTTTTCGGTTTTGACGCCAACACCTGCGCGGTGATGTGCACCATCAAGCGCCAGTCTCCCGACATCGCCATGGGCGTGGATACGGGCGGCGCCGGCGATCAGGGCCTCATGTTCGGCTTCGCCTGCGATGAAACCGAAGAACTGATGCCCATGCCCATCCAATTGGCGCACCGCCTGACGCAACGCCTCGCGGAAGTCCGCAAGAGCAAGAAAGTGGATTTCCTCCGGCCCGATGGAAAATCCCAAGTTACCGTGGAGTATCGCGACGGCAAGCCTTTCCGCGTGGATTGCGTGGTGATCTCGACGCAGCACAGCGACACCGTGCCCTACGAAGACCTGCGCCACGCCATCATGGAGCATGTGATCAAGCCGATCGTCCCCGCGCACATGCTGGACGCAAAAACCAAATACCACATCAACCCGACGGGAAGATTTGTGATTGGCGGGCCGATGGGCGATGCCGGCCTGACCGGACGCAAGATCATCGTGGACACTTACGGCGGTTACAGCCGGCACGGTGGCGGCGCCTTTTCCGGCAAGGATCCGTCGAAAGTGGACCGTTCGGCGTCTTACATGGCCCGCTACATCGCCAAAAACATTGTCGCGGCGGGTCTCGCCAGCCGCGCCGAAGTGCAATTGGCCTACGCCATCGGTGTTGCCGAGCCCGTCTCGGTCATGGTGGACACTTTCGGCACCGCCGCCATCCCCGAAGAAAAGATCACCGCGCTCGTGCGCGAGCATTTCCCGCTCACGCCCAGAGCCATCATTGAGGCGCTCGACCTGCGCAAGCCCATCTACAAGCCGACCGCGGCCTACGGGCATTTTGGCCGCACCGGCCCCGGTTTTACCTGGGAACGCACCGACCGCGCCGACGCGCTGCGTAAGGCTGCGGGTCTCGGAGCAGTCGCCGAAGTCGCGGCACGGCGTTAACCGAAGCGGCACGCGCCGCTGTCCGGTGGATGTGGCGGCGGAAGTTTGTCACTTATCGCAGGTGTGTCCCGCTTGTCGAGGTGAAGTCCTGGATGTAGAACTGCCCTTGGTTCGCGAAATCTATTAATTGAGGAGTGTACGAATGGCAACGGCTGAACTGAAAAAAGGCGATGTGAAAGATATCGGGCTTGCCGATGCGGGCAAACGCAAGATCGAATGGGCGGCACAGCAGATGCCGGTGCTGGAGTCCATTCGCAAGCGATTCGCGAAGGAGCAGCCGCTGAAAGGGCTGCGGGTTTCCGCGTGTCTGCACGTGACCAGCGAGACCGCGAACCTGATGATTGCTTTGCGGGACGGCGGCGCGGACATCGTGCTCTGCGCGTCGAATCCGCTTTCAACGCAGGATGAAGTGGCGGCCTCGTTGAATCGCGATTTCAATATTCCCACGTTTGCCATCAAGGGCGAGGACAACAACACCTATTACGAGCACCTGAAGGCGGCGCTCGAGCACAAACCGCAGTTCACCATGGACGATGGCTGCGACCTGGTGACCATGCTGCTGACCAAGCGGAAGGACCTGGTGCCGAACCTGATTGCCGGCACGGAGGAAACCACCACCGGCGTCATTCGCTTGCGCGCGATGGCCAAGGACGGCACGCTGAAGTATCCGATCATCGCCGTGAACGACGCCATGACCAAGCATTTCTTTGACAACCGCTACGGCACGGGCCAGTCCACGCTGGATGGCGTGATCCGGGCGACGAACGTGTTGCTCGCGGGCCTGAAAGTGGTCATCGCCGGCTACGGCTGGTGCGGGCGCGGCGCTGCCATGCGCGCCAAGGGGCACGGCTCCGATGTCATCATCACGGAAATCGATCCAGTGAAGGGCATTGAAGCGGTGATGGACGGCTTCCGCGTAATGCCAATGGCAGAGGCGGCCAAGCAGGGCGACATCTTCATTACCGTCACCGGAAATAAAAACGTGATTCGCCGCGAACACTTCGAGGTTATGAAGAGTGGCGCGATCGTTTGCAATTCCGGCCACTTCAACGTGGAAATCGAGATTCCCGCGCTGGAAGCGCTCTCCACCGGCAAGAGGGAAGTGCGCCCGTTAGTGGATGAATTCCTGATGAAAGACGGGCGAAAGATTTATCTAATTGCCGAAGGACGCCTCGTGAACCTTTCGGCCGCCGAGGGCCACCCGGCTTCGGTGATGGACATGAGCTTCGCGAACCAGGCGCTTTCCGCGGAATACCTGATGAAGCACCACAAAGAGATGAAGCCGCAGGTGTACGTTGTGCCGGAGCACCTGGACCGGGAAATCGCCAAGCTGAAACTGGAGTCCATGGGACATCGCCTGGACAAGCTGACAGCCGAGCAGGAACGGTATCTCGCTTCGTGGCAGGAAGGCACCTGATCCGGCAAGACTGCGCGAAACGATGGTGAACTCGAAGGGGCGCGGAAATCCTGCGCCCCTCCTTTTTGGTGAGCACGATGTGGGAGTATTGCGGACATTCGCTGGATGTGGCGCGGCTGCGCGGCGCGACGTATGCCGACGTGCGCGTGATGCACATGCGGCAGCGCGACCTTACAACAAAAAATGGACACGTGGGGACACTCGGGCAGAGTGAATCGATTGGCCTGGGAATCCGGGTGATCGCCCAGGGTGCGTGGGGATTTGCCTCGACGGACGTGCTGACGCGGGAAGGCGTGGCGGCTTGCGCCGCGCAGGCCGTGGCGATTGCCAAGGCTTCGGCGCTGGCAAAAAAGAAGGATGTGCGGTTGGCTCACGAAGCGGCCTACGTGGATAGCTGGCAGAGCCCCTTCGTGAAGGACCCTTTCGAGATTCCGCTGGAAACGCAATTGGATCTGCTCCTGGCGGCGGATGAGGCCATGCGGCGGGTGAAGGGCGTCACGCTGACGGAAACGGACATGCAATTCCGCAAGGTGGACACCTGGTTTGCATCGAGCGAGGGATCGAAGATTCACCAGCGGCGGGTGGTTTCGGGCTGTGGGATTGTGGCCACGTGCTTCCAGGGCGATGCCATCCAGAAGCGCTCGTATCCCAATAGTTTTGGCGGACAGCACGTTCTGGGCGGCTACGAATTGATCGAATCGCTGGATTTGCTGAAACACGCGCCGCGGGTTGCCGAGGAAGCCGTGGCCTTGCACGGTGCAGCTCAGTGCCCGGAGCGCACGGGCACGCTGATCCTGGGGGGCAGCCAGCTTGGATTGCAGATTCACGAATCCATCGGCCATCCCATTGAGTTGGATCGCGTGTTGGGCCAGGAAGCGAATTTTGCCGGCACGAGTTTTCTGACGCTGGATCAGTTGCATCACCTGCGTTATGCCTCGCCCATCGTAAATGTCGTGGCGGATGCGCGCATCGCGCACGGACCGGGGCTGGGCACATTTGCGTATGACGACGAAGGCGTGCCGGCGCAGTGCATTGACATCATCAAGGCCGGTAAATTTTGCGGATATCTTTCGAGCCGGGAGACGGCGCATCTGGTCGGCCTCGAACGCTCCGGTGGCACCGTGCGCACCGAGGGTTGGAACCGGCTGCCCATGATCCGCATGACGAACGTGAGCATTCGGCCTGGGCCGTGGACCTTGGAGAATCTAATCGCGGATACGGACGAGGGCATTCTCATGGAGACGAACCGCTCCTGGTCCATTGATGACCGGCGCTACCAATTCCAGTTTTCCACGGAAATCGCCTGGGAGATCAACGGCGGAAAGAAAACGCGCATGCTAAAGAATCCCAGCTACAGCGGAATCACCACGGAATTCTGGAACTCGTGCGACGCCATCTGCAACGACGACCACTGGCTGCTCTGGGGCACGCCGAATTGCGGAAAAGGCCAGCCGATGCAGACGATGGGGACGGGGCATGGGGCCTCGCCAGCGCGTTTCCAGAACGTGAAAATCGGCACGGCATTTTCAGAGGAATGAACGCAGGGATAACCATGCGGGGAACAACGACAAAAGGAGCGAAGGCTAACGGCGAAGCACTCCGCGACGTGCGGGAATTGCGCGCCATCGCGGCGACGGTGCTCCGCCTAGCGAAGCTTTGCGGAGTGAAGGAGACGGAAGTGCACGTCGAAGAGGTGGTCGACGCGCTCACCCGCTTTGCGAATAATGCCATTCACCAGAACGTTGCGGAACACGGCTTGACGGTGTCGATGCGCACGGTGGTGGACGGGCGGACCGCTCGTGTAACCACCAATCGCGTGGGTGAAGATGCGTTGCGCGCGGCGCTGGAAAATTCGTTGGCATTGGCAACGAGCCAGCCGGAAGATCCGCATCTGCTGCCCCTGCCCGGCAAACAGAAGTATCGCGTGCTGCAACGGTTCATTCCTGCCACAGCGAAGCTGACGGCGGAAGAGCGCGCGCGTGCGGTCAAGCGGGCTTGCGAACTGGCGGAACGGAGTGGCCAGGTGGCAGCGGGAATTTTCGAGAGCGGGCAGAGCCAGACGGTGATGAGCAACTCGCGCGGCCTGTTCGCGACGTACCGGCAAACGCAAGCGGAGTTTTCGGTGACCATGCAGCACGGCGGCGCCGCGAGTTGGGCGAAAGCCAACGCTGCCGATGTGCGCGCGATCGACCCCATCGCCCTGGCGCAGACGGCCAGCGAAAAGGCAGCGCGCGCGCAGAATCCCGTGGAACTGGATCACGGGCGATATACGGTCATCCTGGAACCCGCGGCCGTGCTCGATCTCGCGGGTTTTCTTTTTTATGACTTTGCCGCGACGGCGGTGGAAGACAAACGCTCCTGCTTTTCCGGGCGACTCGGCAAGACGCTCTTCGGCAAAAACATCACCATCACGGACGACGTCTATCATCCGGAGCAGTTGGGCCCGCCATTCGACGGGGAAGGGCTGCCGCGCGAACGCGTCGTGTTGGTGGAGAAAGGCGTGCTCCGCAACCTGGTGTACTCGCGGCGCTCGGCGAAGGCGGCGCGTAGCAATCCCACGGGCCATGGTTTCGCCCTGCCCAACGAGTATGGGGAAGCGCCGATGAATCTGGTGATCGGCGGCGGGAATTCCTCGCTTGAGGAGATGATACGCTCCACGGAGCGGGGGCTGCTGGTGACCCGGCTGTGGTACATCCGCGAAGTGGACCCCTACGAAAAGATCATGACGGGAATGACGCGGGACGGTTTGTACCTGGTGGAGAAAGGCCAAATTGGCCGGGCGGCGCGGAATTTTCGATTCAATCAATCGATTTTAGAGATGCTTGGGAATGTGGAACTGCTGGGAGCAGCGCACCGGGCCAGCGGCGAAGAATCCATGGAAATGGTCGTTCCGCCCATGAAAATCCGGGGATTTCAATTCAGCGAAGTCACTAAGTTTTAAGGAATTAGGTTGCGCAGCCGGCGGCGGAATTCCGATGCATTACAGAAAAATTCTGCATTGTACATTCCTGGGCGTGGCGATTATTACACTATTATGTGTAGCCGCCGCGCGCAGAGGCCCAGTTGGCGCCAGCCGAACTGGGGTCACCCGGACCACGACGCTTGTGGAACTGGGTTCATTGCGCGATTAAGCGGACCTCCCACCCACGAAGTTCTCCAACAGGCATTGCAGGCACTGGAACGGTTGTCGCATCGCGGCGGGGTTGACGCCGATGGCGCGAGCGGCGATGGCGCGGGTCTGTTGACCAGCCTGCCCGCGGCTTTTTTTCAGGCGCGCGCGGCGGAGCAAAATATCCAGCTTGGCGAAAAGTTTGGCGTGGGCATGCTGTTCGTGCCCGCGGCGCGCATGGCCGATGCGCGCGCGGCGATGGAAGAGGCCATCGGGCGCGGGAAAATGCGCCTGGCGGGCTGGCGGCGCGTGCCCGTAAATTCAAACGCATTGGGCCCGCGCGCGTTTGAGAGCATGCCGGAGATCTGGCAATTTTTCATTGAACCGATCCCCACAAAGAACGGGACAGCGAACTCCGCGGCGAAATTCGAGCGCAGCCTGGCATTGCTGCGGAAACGCGCGGAAGCCTGCCTGCCGGAAAAGTGTTACCTGTGCTCGCTCTCTTCACGGACGGTGGTGTACAAAGGCTTGCTGACGCCCTGGCAGTTTCCGCAGTTTTACGAGGACCTGCGGAGCGCGGAGTTTGTGGCGCGGTTCGCCATATTCCACCAACGATACTCGACGAATACGCAGCCTTCGTGGCAACTGGCGCAGCCGTTCCGGTATGTGGCGCACAACGGCGAAATCAACACGGTGGTGAGCAACCGGCGCTGGCTGCGCGCGAAAGAACGCAAAATCCGCAAGCACATCGGCGTGGGGAAATGGTTTCATTTGCTGGAAGAGAACGTAAGCGATTCGGCGAGTTTTGACAACGCGCTGGAATTGAAATTACTGGAAGGGAAGAGCGTGGAATCGGCGATGCTCTCGCTGGTGCCTCCCGCTTTCATGCACGATCCGTTTCTTTCCTCGGAAGTGCGCGCGGCGCTGGAGACGTTGTCGCATGAAGGCGCGCCGTGGGATGGCCCGGCGGCGATGGTTTTCAGCGATGGTGTTTCGGTGGGCGTGAAGCTGGACCGCAACGGGTTGCGGCCCATGCGTTACACGGTGACGCACGATGGCTTGGTAATCGCCGGCTCGGAGACGGGGCTGGTGGACCTGGAAGAATCGCGCGTGGCGGAGCGCCACCGGCTGGGGCCCGGCGAGATGATCCTGGCGAATCCGCAGGCCGGAGTGCTGCTGCGCTGGAGGGAATTGCTGAAGAGCGTGACGTCGCAAGTGCCGCGCAGAGCGGTGAGCCACTCGCGCCTGTTGAAGCTGGAATCGCGGGCCGCGCGCGTGGCGGTGGCCGAGCCAAAGCGCATCGCCGGCGCCGCGGGATGGAGCGAGGACCAGTACAAAATTTTATTCCGCCCGCTGCTGACGGGCAAGGAAGCGGATTGGAGCATGGGCGATGACGCGCCGCCGGCATTCCTCTCGGCGTTGCCCCGGCCGCTCTGGGATTACTGCAAGCAGCGTTTCGCGCAGGTAACAAATCCGCCGATTGATCCGCTGCGCGAAGCCCACGTGATGTCTCTCGAGGTGCCGCTGGGGCACGGGCAATTCCTGCTGGGGCCGATTTTGAGCGCGGGAGAGTTGGCGGCGTTGTGCGAGACGCTGGCGCCCGTGCAAACCCTGGATTTCAGTTTTCCTTCCTCCCAGGGAGTTCCGGGTGCGCGCCGTTGTTTGACTCAGTGCATTTCTACCCCTCTGAGTAGCGGCGAGCGCCCGGGGCTCCTCCTCCTTTCCGATCGCGGCCTTGGAAGGGATCGCGCGGCGTTGCCGGCGCTGCTGGCCGCGGCACGGGCGTGGAAAAACCTGGTGGGGCAGGGTCTGGCGGATTTGCCCGTGGTTGTGGAGACCGCGCAAGTCTTTGACACGCATCATGTCGCCATGCTGCTGGCAGCGGGCGCCAGCGCGGTCGTACCGTATCTGGCGGAAGATTTTGCGGAGCACGAAGAGGCGGGTGGATTCGAGAAGGTGCGCAAAGCGATGTATGGAGGATTGCGCAAAGTGCTGGCGCGAATGGGAATTTCCACGGTGGCGAGTTACCGCAACAGCCACCTGTTTGAAGTGCTGGGCCTCGATGAAGACATTTGCCGCGACTACTTTGAAGATGCGGGATTTTATCCGGGCACAAAGACGCTGGAGCTGTTGCTGCAGGACTATCTGAAGATGCATGCGGCGGCCTTCGGCGGGGAATCGGACGATCTTGCGGATCACGGGCTCTACCGCTACCGCAAGGGCGCCGAGTTGCACGCCAATTCGCCGGAGTTTATTCGCCGCATGCACGCGCATGTGAAGCAGCCGGATGCCGAGCATTACAGCGCGCTGGAAGAAGTGCGCAAGGCGGCAGGCACAACGTTCTTGCGCGATTTGCTGGAAATGCTGCCGGAACAGGCGGTGCCGCTCGAGGAAGTGGAATCGCTCGAATCCATCTTGAAGCGCTTTAGCACGCAGGCAATGTCACTCGGGTCGCTCAGCCCCGAAGCGCACAGAACGCTTTCGATCGCCATGAATCAACTGGGCGGGCGCAGCAATACCGGCGAGGGCGGGGAAGATTCCGACACTTACCGGTTGCAGGGCGCCTCGTGCAAGGTGAAGCAGGTGGCTTCCGGGCGCTTTGGCGTGACCAGCGAATATCTGGTGCGTGCCGAAGAGCTGGAAATCAAGATGGCGCAGGGCTCGAAACCTGGAGAAGGCGGCCAGTTGCCCGCGAAGAAGGTGACCGAATACATCGCGCGCATCCGCCACGCAACGCCCGGCACGCCGCTGATTTCTCCGCCGCCGCATCACGATATTTACAGCATCGAGGACCTGGCGCAATTGATTCATGATTTGCGCGCCGTGAACCCGCAAGCGCGCATCGGCGTGAAGCTGGTCTCCGGCACGGGAATTGGCGTGATCGCCGCGGGCGTGGCCAAGGCCGGGGCGAACGTGATCACCATCAGCGGGCACAATGGCGGAACAGGCTCCTCGCCGCTCACTTCGATCAAGAACACGGGCTTGCCGTGGGAAATCGGTTTGCGCGAGACGCACGAAACGCTGTTGCGCGCCGGATTGCGTTCGCGGGTGCTATTGCGCGTGGATGGCGGGCTGCGCTTTGCGCGGGATATTCTCATCGGGGCGATTTTAGGCGCGGACGAATTTGGATTCGGGACGGCGGCGCTGGTGGCGATCGGTTGCGTGATGGCGCGCCAGTGCCACTTGAATACCTGCCCGGTGGGCATCGCCACGCAGGATGAAACATTGCGCACGCGGTTTAACGGAAAACCGGAGATGGTGGTGTCATATTTCCGCGCGCTGGCGGAAGAGATTCGCAAGAGCATGGCGGAACTGGGCGTGCGCAACCTGACGGAATTGCGCGGCTGGTACGATCGCCTGGAAACGCAATCGGGGCTGGACGCGCTGCTGGTGATTCCGGCGGGCAAGCCGGCTCACGTCGTGGCGCAGCAGACGACCGTGCTGGATACGGGATTGCCCGATCAGGAATTGCTTTTGGAGAAAATGCACCTGGCGGGAGCTGCGCCAGCAGCGATTCAGAATATGCACCGCAGCGTCGGCGCACATTTGAGCGGTGAACTCATGCGGTGGCGTTTGCGCGATAAGGAGACCGACCCGGTCACCTTGGAATTTCAGGGCTTCGCGGGACAAAGCTTCGGCGCGTTTCTCACCGCAGGCGTGACGCTCAAGCTGCAAGGCGAGGCGAATGATTACGTCGGCAAAGGGCTCTCCGGCGGCACGGTGGTGATTGCCTCTGGGAAGAATGCTTCCAAGCGCGGCGACGTGCTGGCGGGCAACACGGTTTTATATGGCGCGACTTCCGGGCAGCTTTTCGTCGCGGGGCAAGCGGGAGAACGCTTTGCGGTGCGCAACAGCGGAGCAGTGGCCGTTGTGGAAGGCGTGGGCCAGCATGGCTGCGAATATATGACCGGGGGCATTGTGGCGGTGTTAGGCCCGGCAGGCTTGAATTTCGGATCGGGGATGACCGGCGGGCTGGCGTACGTTCTTCGTACCGAAGCGGAACACATTCTCAACACAGAGTTCGTCCAGCCGCACGAATTGGAACAGATGGAAGAGCGCTGCCTCCGCGGATTGCTGGAAACCCATCTGACGCTCACGGGCAGCCCGCGCGCGTTTCGCTTCCTCGCGATGCCGTCGCTGCCATTCCTGCGCATCCAGCCAATTCATTTCCAGGGAACCCTGGAAGGGGCCTGGAAAGCGGCTGCGCCGCGGATTGGCGATTGGCTGCCCACTCCCGCTGCCGCAGAAAACTATTTCGGGGCGCAACCCAGCCCTGCTCCGCAGTACGCTTGAGTCCTGCGGAATCTTTGCCATAAACTTACAAAATATTCGCTATACTCCTACGAGAGATTCCAACTATGGACTTCGATCAACTCAGTACGTTTGTTCAGGTATCTAAACTCAAGAGCTTTTCCAAGGCGGGACAAAAGGTGTTTCGCTCGCAGTCCGCTGTGAGCGCGCAGATTCGCCAATTGGAGCAGGCGTATCACGCCAAACTGCTGGACCGCTCCGCGAAGTCGGTGGAACTGACGCCGGCGGGCGAGGTGCTCTTCGAGTTTGCCGAGCGGCTGTTGCGGCTGCGCGACGAATCCATGCAGGTGGTGGCGGACCGTGGCAATGTCGTGCAAGGGCCGGTCGCTTTTGGCGCCAACGAAGCGACCTGCTTGTACCTGTTGCCGGATATTCTGGCGGAATTTCAGCGGCGCTACCCCCTGGTGCAAATCAGCATCTACCGCAACTTCAGCCACAAGATCCTGCAGCGGCTGGAAGAAGGGTCGCTGGATTTGGGGATAGTGACGCTGCCGGTGAAATCCCCCAATCTGAAGATGCACACGATCAATCGCGACCGGCTGCGGTTCATGGTGAGCGCGAAGAATCCGATGGCGCAACGCAGCCATGTGACGTTGGAGGAGGTCGCCTCCTCGCCGCTGATTTTCCCCAAGACCGGGTTCACGCGGCAGGTGCTGGACAAGCTGTTCCGGCCGTACCGCTCGCGCTTGCGCATCGCCATGGAATTGCCCAGCATCGGCATGATCAAGACGTTTGTCGCGGCGGACGTGGGCATCTCGATCATCAGCGAAAGCTTCGCGCGCGATCAGGTGAAGAGCGGCGAAGTGAAGCTGCTGAATGTCGAAGGCTTCGATCTTTACCGCGAACTCGCGCTGGTCTACCGGCGCGACCGCAGCCTGCCACGCGCGGTGCAGGCGCTGATCGGGATGATTCGCGAAATCCGCAAGCCCGGCGAGGCGCAAAGCTAAGCTCTGATTCGCTCACGTCCTTTGGCCGGTACGCTTCATTCCGCTGGCTTGCGCGCAGACTCTTGATACCTTTTGGCTCCCACCACATCTAATTAGGCATGGAACGCCGCCACTTTATTTCCATC
This sequence comes from Acidobacteriota bacterium, assembly GCA_003154775.1. Lineage (GTDB taxonomy): Bacteria > Acidobacteriota > Terriglobia > Acidiferrales > UBA7541 > Acidiferrum. The sequence goes on from PMES01000118.1 coordinate 12,195, forward strand.
GCGGGTGGGCTTGGGATTGGCCTGCTCGTTCCGGGGCTGGCGTATCGCTACATGATGCGCGGGATAAACGTTGGAAACGCCAACGTGCACGCGTATCTGAACGATGGGCCACAGGCGGCCTTGCGCGCAATTACGCCGACGGAAGACTTGTATGTGATGTCGTCGCACGGCGAGCCCGCCGTGGATGAAAGGACGTGGTCGTTGGCGATTAACGGACTGGTGAAAAACCCGCTGAAATTCAGCTACGCCGAGATGCGAGCGCTGCCTGCGTACGAAACGACGCTGACGCTGGAATGCATCTCGAACGCGGTTGGCGGACGATTGATCGGGAATGCCAACTGGAAAGGCACGCTGCTGAAGCCGCTCGTGGAGCGCGCGGGCATTCTTCCGGAGGCGAAGTACGCGGTGTTTTACGCGGCCGAGGGCTACACTACGGGGCATCCTGTCGAGCGCTTTGCGGACCCCGCGAATTTCCTGGCGTATGAGATGAATGGCGAACCGCTGACGCGGCAGCATGGATTTCCGCTGCGCGTGCTGATGCCGGGACGCTACGGCATGAAGATGCCCAAGTGGCTGACGCGCATCGAATTCGTGAACAAGGAATATCTGGGATTCTGGGAATGGCAGGGCTGGTCGAATGTCGGGGACCGGCAGACGCGCACGGTTGTGGACGATCCGCAGAATCAGAGCAAAATCAGCGGTGACACGTTTGTAGTGACCGGGTACGCGCTGGCGGACGTTTCCGGCGTATCCAAAGTGGAGCTTTCCACCGACGGTGGCGACCACTGGGAAGAAGTGGAAATCTTCAGCAACCCGCAGCCAGCGCAGGTTTGGGCCTTCTGGAAATATGTGTGGAAGAATCCGCGAAAAGACAAGCACACGCTGAAGGTGCGCGCCACCGACGGGCGGGGGAAAGTGCAGACCTCGATGGAACGCGGCGAATGGCCCGATGGCGCAACGGGATATCACACGATTGATGTGACGGTGGTTTGAGAATCGCGGAATAATTGGTGAGCGTGCGTTATTTCGCGCTGAAGTCGAGGCTGGCGATGGCGTGGGCGATCACGTTTTCCTGGATCTGGATGAGGTCCGTGTCCGCGAAGGTCATGCCGAGGACGGTGAAAATTTCGCCGCCGCGCGCGACTACCGCCAGTGTGCCGGACCAATCATGTCCATCGGCCACGCCTCGATAGCGGTATTCGATGGCCGCCTGGCCACCCACAACGGTCTTGCGCTCGGAAATCAGCCGGTAATTCTCATAAACCTCGTGGAGCCGTTCTTCAACGGTCTTTGCGGAAGCGTCGAGAGGCGTCTTGGTTTTTTCCCGGGCCACGACGAGCAGCGTGGATTCGTTGGAGGTCCCCATGGCCACGATCGCATTCGGCAGAGTTTGCCCCGCGCCATCGATGAGCTGCCAGCTTGGGGCCTTGAAGATGCGGAATCCAAATTCGTGGTTGATGTAGAGATTGCCCTGAATTTCTTCGCGATTGGCGGGAGGCTCCTCCTTCGGCGGCGGAGGCGGCGCCGCGGCAGCAGCCAAAGCCGTTTTGGGCACAGCGCTCGGCGTTTTGAACGCGGGCGGCGTGGAATCGGGTTTGTTGGAGGAGACCGGAATTTCCGGGCGCACGGCCAGATTATTGATGATGGGGGTGTTGGATTTCGCGTTGGCATTGGTGACGCTGGCCGGCGGTTCTTTGCTCTTGGTCACGGCAGGCTCCGCCTTCGGTGATGCGTCGGCGGCGGGCTTTTTCGGCGCGGCGGCTGCCGCGGGCGTGCTGGGAATAATTTCTGCGATCTTGTCTTTTTCCACGAGGACATAGCCATAGTCGGTTTTGACTTTGAACATGTTGTCTTCGTAGGCCACGATCACGCCGTAGAGCTTCTTGCCGTCCTTCAAACGGATTTCGTCGGCGCGGCCAGGCGCGGCGAGGCTGCCCCAGGTGAACAGAGCGAGCAGGGCTGCGAGGACCCGGAAATGGCTGGAAATACTCATGAGGAAAGTATGCGACCGGCGACTGGGAGCCGCAACAGTTAGCCGGGTGGCGGTGTCCGGCGTGCTACCTCCGCGAGAATGGCGGCGATCCGGCGGACCAGGCGATCGAGTTCCGCGAGGGCGGCGTCCAGGCGGGCGCGCACAGGCTCGGGGAGGCGCGCGTGATTCTGCTGCAACGCCAGAGCTTCGGCGAGCATGCGCAGCTCCTTACGGTGGCGGGGATTCAAGCGTTCCCAGAGGCGGCGCTTGCTGCTGCGGTTGCGGCCCAGCCAGGCTTCGGCGGATTCGACGGAGCGGCCGGTTTGCGGCTCGGGTGGGGAGGCTGGATTGTTAGTTGGTGGGATCATTTGGGAGATATCAGTTATCAGTGATCAGATATCAGGAGGCGGCGATCAGCGATCAGCGACCGGCGATCAGGAATCCTCGATGCGCCGCTTGGGGCTTCCTGCTCTTGCTTCCTGATCGCTGATATCTGATCGCTGATATTTCTCCTTAATCTGCTTGATCGTTGCCGCTCCACAAACCTCCGTTACACTCTCAATCGCTCCAACGATTCCGCCCTCACCTGGCCACCCTCCTCGACGCGGCCGGTGACGCGCATGGCGCGCGTTTCGTAGACCAGCCCGCCATATTTGTCATACGCTTCCGGGAAAAGAATCACCTCGTAGATGCCGTGCTGATCTTCCAGCGTGACGAACATCATGTTGCGGTAGTTTTTCGTGCCCACATGGCGGAAGGTCACCACCCAGCCGCACAGCGTCACGCGTTTCCCGGTGCGTTGCGGCAGTTCATCGCTCCAGGTTTCGCCGTTTCGCGGGAGGAAATCGAGCGGGTGGCCGCTGACGCACACTTCCAGAATTTCCCGTTCATAGCGCAGCTTCTGCTCCGGCGTGTACTCGGCGGTATGAATTTCGCGCAAGGCCATCGCGATGGAGTCGTCGTGCTCCATCTCCGCGAAAAGCACGGGTGAGGCGCTGGAACTCGCCCCAGAGGCGTATTCGGAAAACGCCGTGACCTTGTCATTCCGAACCCGCAAAGCGGGAGAGGAACCTGCTTTTTCCGTATCCTTTGAAGCAGTCGAGCGAACAGCGCGCGGCCGCGCATGCCCATGCTGCCCCTTGGCCTGCAGAAGATTCCACTGCCAGAGCATGGCTGGCCGCGTCATGGCGCAGACGCCGTCGAACGCGCCGCACTTGATCAGCGCTTCGATTTCATCGCGTTTCGCCGGAATGCGCGCCAGAAAATCCTCCAGCGAATGGAACACGCCGTGCTCCTCGCGCGAGCGCTGGATCGCCAGGATCGTTTGCACGCGCAGGCCCTTCACCTGCATCAGGCCGACACGCAGCGCGCGTTTACTCTGAGGCGTGAACGGCTCGCCGTCCGCGTTCCACTCCGCGGTGTACTCCATGCGCGAATGATTCACCGAGGGCAGGAGCACGGCGATGCCCCAGCGCTTCGCCTCTTCGACGTAGGCGGAAACGTGATAGAAGCCCGCACCGGCGCTGCACATGGCGGCAAGGAATTCCGCGGTGTGGTGCGTTTTCAGGTAGGTCATGCGGTAGGAGATGTCCGCATAAGTGGCCGCGTGGGCTTTGCAGAAGCCGAAGCCCGCGAATTTCTCCACCATCATCCAGGTTTCTTCGCGCTCGGCTCCTTGCAAGCCCATTTGTTCCGCGGCCTTCAGGAATTTGCCGCGGAGGCGCTCGCGTTCGCGCTGCCCGGAAAATTTTGCCGCCGAACGCCGCACCAGGTCCGCTTCCGCCAGGGACATCCCGCCCACGGCTTGCGCGATCTGCATCACTTGTTCCTGGTAAATGCAAACGCCCAGCGTGTCGCCAAGAATGCTCTTCAGCGACTCGTGCGCGTAGACCACCGGCTCTTGCCCGCGCAGCCGCTTCAGGAAAAGTTCTTTCGAGCCGTATTCGGAAGCGCCGGGGCGGATCAGCGCGAGGGCTGCGGCCATTTCCTCGAGTGTGCGCGCTTTCATGGTGCGCAACAGCCCGCGCATGCCGGGCGATTCAATCTGGAAGACGCCCATGGTGCGGCCTTCGGCGATGACGGCGCAGGTGGCGGGATCGTTTTCCGGTATCGCCGCAAAATCGATTGTTCGTGCCTTCGGGCAAGGCGTTACGCCATCCGCCGCCACGCCGCTCTTCTCCTCTACCTCCTTTACCTCCTTTATTTCCTCAACCTCTTTCTCAATGTTGTCCAGCGCCAGCGACATCGTGGTGAGTCCGCGCTGCCCCAGCAAATCCATCTTGATCAGGCCGAGGGCTTCGATCGCGTTCATATCGTATTGCGTGACGACGATGCCCTTGGCGGCGCGTTCCAGCGGCGCCAGATGCGTCAACGGGCGCGCGGAAATCACCGTGCCGCAAGGATGGATGCCCAGATGGCGCGGCGCATCGTCCAGCCGCAGGGCCACTTGCAGGATCGTCTTCCAGGGCTCGTCGTGAATGGGCAGGCTGCGGCACTCCGGCAAATTCTTGATGGCATCAAGGATTTCGCGCACCGGGCGGTGCGGCAGGCGCTTGGTGAAGTGATTCACTTCGCCGGGAGGCACGCCGAAAACTTTGGCGATCTCGCGCACGGCCAGCCGCGCGTGCATGGTGATGAAGCTGGCGATCATGGCTACATGCTCCGCGCCCCAGCGCGCGTAGACGTAGTCGAGGAGTTCATCGCGGCGCGCGCCGCAGATATCGATGTCAATGTCCGGGCAATCGCCGCGCTGCACATTCAGGAAGCGCTCGAAATAGAGGCCCCAGCGCAGCGGGCACACGCAGGAAATGCCCAGGCAGTAGGTGACCATGGAACTGGCCGCGGAGCCGCGCGCCACCGCGGGAATGCCCCGGCGATTGGCTTCTTCGACGATGTCCCAGACGAGCAGGAAATACGGCGCCAGGTTCAGTTTGTCGATGACTTCGAGTTCGTGCGTCAGGCGTGCAAGCACTTCGGGACGCAATGGGCGGTAGCGTTTGCGCGCGCCCTCAAAACTGAGCTTCCACAAATAGGAGAAAGGCGATTCGTCCGGCGGCACGGGAAATTCCGGGAAGATGAGCTTGCCGAGTTCGAGTTGCAGATTGCAGCGCTCGGCAATCTCCAGCGTGGCGCGCAGCAGTTGCGGATGATCGGGAAAGAGGCGCTGCATTTCGGCGGCGGGCTTGAACCAGGCTTCGCCGGTGGTGATTTCGGGCGGCGCCACGGTGGTCAACAAACTGCCCGTGCGGATGGCGTTCACGGCGCGGTGATGCAGATGCTCTTCGGGCTTCAGGAAGTGCACGTTGTTGGTGGCGACGAGGGGGATGCTCATTTCCCGCCCCAGCCGCTCCGCCTCCCGCAATATCCGCCCATCACCGGCAGAGAGGTGCTGCACGGCGAGGTAGAGGCGATCGCCGAAGATTTCCTTGAGCTGTGCCGAACATAAAGTAATCCCCGGCGAATCGCCCAAGTTTATGTAGCGGCCGTCTGGCGCCTGCCCCGACCTGGTCGGGGAGGCGCGTTCTTTGCGCCCCGGATGGTTTTGCGGGGCGGGCGCTTTTGCCGTGCCGCAGCATGCTGCGCCCCTACGAGCAAGATCCATCTGTAACAGTGCTGACGCCGGCCACAACGCCATCACGCCGGCGCTGTGCGTTGCCAATTCTTCCAGCGTGACGGGCCGGCTGGCGTCCTCTGCAAACGTTTCTTGTCCCAAACGCAACGCGCCGAGGTGCCGCAGCGTCGTCAATTGGCACAAGTTGCTGTACCCCGCCGCATCCATAGCCAGCAGCACCAGCGGCATGCTGCACGCTTTTCGAGTTTCGCCTTTCGAGTTTCGATTTTCGCCTTTCGAGTTTCCGCACTCTTTACTAGCCACTAGCCACTCGCCACTAGCCACTCGCCTTTCCACATCAAGCACAACACCAAGAATCGGCTTCACCCCCGCCTTCCGCGCCGCCTGATAGAACGGCACCGCCGCGTACATGCCGTTCGTATCCGTCAGCGCCACGGCGGGCATCTTCTGCTCCACCGCGGCCGCAATGATTTCCTCCGGAGGATTCACGCCCCGCAGGAACGAATAATGGCTGTGACACTGCAAATGCACGAACATGGGGGCAACCTGTGGTCTTTCGGTTTTCTGCGGTAGGGAGGCAGGAAGAGGGGAAAAAATAAGAAACTACGCCATAATCGGTAACGATTTGCCCAAACCAGCGGGACGGTCTGCCGTCTTCGGCTGCCTCATTTCGGCATGCCGCTCTTTCACGATGCTGTCATTACGGCCCAACAGGCAGTGACAGCCGTCAAAATGCATACCCAGAGCTTTCCAGAGGGCGCGATCTTCTTTGCACAACGCGGGTTTGATATTTGTTTTCAATTGGCCCACGGCAAACCGGAACATCTCCACCTGCTTTGCGAAGGGCAGCCGGTACTTGAATCCGGAAGGGTCTTTTTCCTCCGTTAAATAATCGAAGATGGATTCGTCCCGCCCGTTCGCCTTCGATGCATTTCGCAAACCGTTGTAGGACGTGGCGCGCAGAGAGCCCAAGGTAACCATCTCTGGCGAGAGGGCATTGATTCTTCGGATGGCTTCGCCATAGCCCTTCTTCCAATTTGGATAAGGGATCATGGGGTCCAGCCGGAACCGTATAGGCCAGCCGGCTCTTTTCATCTTTTTTGCGGCAGCAAACCGCTCCGAAGGCAGCGGCGCGCCATGCTCCCATGTTGCGCCGACTTCTTCCGCATTGACCGACCAGGAAAAAACGACTTGCGGCGTCGGCTTCAATTCCAGGGCATGCTGGATTTGCGTGGACTTGGTCAGGAAGATGAGCCGGTGCCGCTTTTGCGCCGCAAATAAGGGGATAATGTGATGCGTCAGCGCCTTGCCGCTCGTTTTTTTGTAGGCCGAATCAAAAACGAGGCCATCCTGCAGTTCACCCGCAATCATCATTTTGGGGATAGGGTCCGCGAGCCACTTTTTGATTTCCTCGACCATGTCGTCCACATTGGTGTAGACAAGGCCGTAGAGTTCGTCTGGCCGGAAGCGGAACCACGGCACCGTTTGCAAAAAGCAATAAGCGCACCGGTAGGGACACCCGCCCGCCACGACGAGTTGCCAGAACTTGTAGCAGACGATCTGCGTGCCCTCGCCCGGCCCACCAAACTGGCGGATAAAGTTCGATCCTCTAGGTTTAGTGATCATGGAAACAGTTTGCGTTGCCCGTGGGGATTAATAACTCCAATTTTCTTCCAAAACTCGTTGCCTTTTGGATTTTTACTCGCGAACAACAAGTAATATAGCAAGCGATTCTGATTCGTCATTACAGGTATTTGGCTGCCATCTACGATTTGATATCCCAGGGACCGTAAGTTTTCCAAGTATTCAGCCGCAATTTCATGACATGCTTGAGGGAAAGACGTTAGCGCTTCTTGAAATCGCCCCTGCCACCTATTTGTGCCAATGAAAGTATTCAACGCGCTCGTTTCTTTGCCGGTGTATTGGTGAAGATTCATCCGAATACCCATGCCCTCAGGGAAGTTTATAATAAGATCGATTCTCCTATTCAGGGTTAGTTTTTGGATGGTTTCAAAGGAAATTTGGGAAATGCCCGTTGGGTCGATGAAAGCTAAACCCAATGCCGGTGAGGCTGGTGGTTTTATGTTTCCAATCCCTTGATTACAATCTCCTTGAGTGAGCGTGATATTTTTGTTCGGTGCTCTCGTTTTTATTCGAGCATCTAATGCCTTGTGGCAATCTGGATCCATTTCGAAAAAGAAATATTTAGCAAAGTCGAACCGAAGTGCGATAAGTGGAGACCCATCAATTTCTTCCCCGGTCTCACGTATGTGGCAACGCCCAGGCCCAGAAAAAAGATCGATGTAGTACAGCTTACCGGGCCATTTCTTGCGCATTCCAATAAAGAAAATATTGAGATAGTGCTCTAAGTAGTGAAGCTTTTCTTTTGCCCAAATACCGCTGTCGCGGATGGGGAGTCCGTCAGTGCCAAGTAAACTTGCCATTATGTCGTGATTGTATATTTTCTTTGAAAATAATTATAGCTGCCTGGTAATTATTTATCGTGATAAACACGGAGTGGAGAGCACCAGGCCGGTTGGTTTGGTGGCGTAGTGCTCGCGCAGCTCGAGGCCTTTGCCATAAAACACCGCGTTCCAGCCGTAGCGCCCGCGCACGCGATCGACTTCGCGGTTGAGATACCACCGCCGGTTGGCGTCGGTATCGAACAGCTCGTTTTGCCGGCGGTCCATCTCCAAATTCATCACGCTGATGCCGACGTGGCGTATGGCCACACGCCGCGTGAAGAGCTTCGTGAAAAGTTCCCTGGCGGCGGCGAGCAGTTCGCGCTCGTCATTCGTCGCCCGCTCCAGGCGCATGGTCTGGTGCGCGGAGAAATGGTCCACATAGCGCAGGTGCACGCCCAGGGTGCACGCCTGCTTGCCGTATTCGCGCAGGGTCCCGCCGATGCGCTCGCTGAGATATTCCAGCAAGCCGCCGAGGAATTCGGTGTCAATGGTGCCGCCTTCGATGGTGGTTTCGCGGGAAACGGATTTTGGAGTCGAGGGCAGCAGCACCTCGCGGCCATCGAGGCCGCGGGCGCGCTCCCAGATCTGCTGGCCCACGGCTTCGCCAAACGCGGCGATCAGCACGGGCTTGGGAATCAGGCGCAATTGGCCGATGGTGGCGACGCCGCGTTCGGCCAGGGCCGCGGCGTGGATATGACCGATGCCGTGGAGTTTTTCCACGGGGAGAGGAGCGAGGAAAAGTTCTTCTTCGCCGGGATTCACGATGCGGAAGCCGCGGGGACGCTCCAGCCGGGAAGCGATCGAGGCCACCGCCTTGGTGCGCGCGGCGCCGACGGAAACGCTCAAGCCGGTTTTGCCGAGGATTTCCGCTTGCAGCCGCTTCAGCGTGGCTTCGTAATCGGGATACAGGCGTTCGGTGCCGGCGAAATCGAGATAGAAATCGTCCAGCGCGGCGGTTTCCACTGCGGGCGTGTAGGCTTCCAGAATGCGGCGGACGCGCTCGGCAAAATCGGCGTAGTGCTCGTACTGGCCGGGAACCACAATCGCTTTGGGGCAAATGCGCAGCGCGTCGCGGAAACTCATCGCGGTTTTCACGCCGCGGAATTTGGCTTCGTAGCTGGCGGAGGCCACCACGCCGCGGCCCACCAGCACGGGCTTGCCGCGCAGCTTCGGATTCAGCACCTGCTCGACGGAAGCGAAGAAGGCGTCCACATCCACGTGGACAATGTGCGGTGCTTTCTCTGCCGCGCGCGTTTTGCCCAGGCCCAGCCAGCGGGTGGGGAACCAAGAGCGCTTTTCCTCGGCGGCTGGCGCGGCGGAAACAGCCGCGGGGCTCCCGCCAGAAAGCGGCGGGCTGGTGAAGCGCGACGCCTCGTCCTGCTGCGCTACAGGTGCGGGAGGGAAGATTGGGGGGGCGGCGTTTTCGACACAAGCGTCCATGGCAACTCCTGGCAGGGAAGGGCATCACTTATACTGTCATCCCGCTCGCCCCGATCTTCGCGGGGAGCGAAGAGCCGATGCTGTTTCGGCTCGCAGTCGAGGGATCTCTCTTCGATTTCTCCCTCAACGCGTTTGCGGCTCGGAGATTTTCAACGGGTGGCGTCCGGCTCGGGAGAGCCCGAAGGCAATGGAGTCGAAGCCACCCGTTCCCGTTTCCTCTACCGGGAGGGACTATAGGCGAAGGAAAAGCGAAAGTCAATAGCTTTCTTCGCCTTTTCTACGCCCCCTCCTTTTCCTCTTCTTCCTCCTGATTCTTCCTAACCGCATACCCTTTCCCGCATCGAATCCTCAGGCAGTGCGAATCATCGCCTGCGCTAGACTGCAACCCAACCGAGGTTAACTCATCATGCAAAACCTGCAACCGGAACAAGGCACGCTACTGCTGCAACTGGCGCTGCCCGTGCTGAAAAACGAACATAAGACGACACGCCGGGTGATCGAAGCGATTCCGCTCGATAAGGGCGACTACCGCCCGGAACCCCTGGCGAAAACCGCGCTGGAGCTGGCCTGGCACATTGCCGCGGCAGAGCAGCGATTCCTTGCGGGCGTGGCAGCGGGTGCGTTTGACTTCAACCCGATTCATCGGCCGGAGACGGTGCGCAATTCGGCGGAATTGGCGCAGTGGTTTGGCGATTCGTTCGCCAAGAATTTCGAGCGGCTGAGCGGCTTGACCGGGGAACAGCTTGTGAAGGTGCTGGACTTCCGCGGCGTGTTCCAATTGCCGGCGGTGATGTACCTGGAATTTACGGTGAAGCATTCGGTGCACCATCGCGGGCAGCTTTCCACGTATCTGCGGCCGATGGGCAGCAAGGTTCCCGCGATCTACGGCGAAAGCTACGATTCCGCGGAAGCCAAGAAAGCCGCGCAAGCCTAAGCTGCAAGCGGAGTAAGGTTGGCTTGTCATCCCGCCTGCCTTCCCGCTCGTAGGGTCACGATACACCTGTCCCGACTCCCGTCGGGATCGTGCCCGCCTCTCTCTTTCTCATGTAGTGGCCGGTCTTCCGCGGTGTGTGCGTCCCGGTTCCTCACCGGGAAGACCGGTTCTTGGGTTTCTCCTGCCTTTCCTCCCCGCTGTCATCCCTTTCTCCCCCCGGGAACGCCAATCTCACGATTGGCCTCCTCAGCGTCCTTCAAACCGCCATTCAGGAGAATGGCGTTCCCAGGTCAGTTCGTGAGATTGCCCCCGCCGTCCCCTATTGTCCTCGTCTCGCCCCCCGTCACCCATCCCGATTCGGGAAGGAACTGTTGTCACCGGAGGTACCCCCTCCCCCTGGGTGTTTTTGTGAAGCATGTCAAAACAAAGGGGTTGCAGGCGCAAGAGTGCGCAAGAATGTGAAAACAGAGGAGTTAGAAACTCACTGTTTCGATTTGCAAAGCCTTTGTTTTGATATCGATGCGCACTATTGGTGCAACGAGTGCATGTGCTGGGGATCTGCGGGGCGCGGGCGGGCTTGTGCCGAGTATTCACAATACATCTTACCACATTATTTACCAACTGTCAATCTATATTTTCAAGGTACTAGGCTGAAAATTGGAACTCTCCGTTAGGGGGTCGGAGCTTTAGCTCCGACATTAAGTGTTTGGCTCTCCTTGGGCTTTAGCCCCGGAGGAATCGGATCGAGTGCAAATTGTCCCCCGGCTGATCCCCACCGCCATTCGTCGGCCTTCCCGACAAACCCCACCGCATTCTGGAGGGACACCTGCGCCCCACGTCCGCACAATCATCTGATTTGAGCCCCGCGCCCCGCCTCTCTCCCCCCTTGGGCACCCGAATTCGTCTTTCCTGCTACGCCCGAGCCCGCCATTCTACCTTGACAGATTAACCCGCTTTATTCGCGAAGG
>PMES01000042.1 GCA_003154775.1 Acidobacteriota bacterium
GCGCGGCATCACCATCAAGGCGAAGAGTATCCGCCTGCACTACCAGGCCAAGGATGGCAACACCTATCGCCTGAATTTGATTGATACGCCGGGCCACGTGGATTTTTCCTACGAAGTTTCGCGCGCGCTTTCCGCGTGCGAGGGCGCCCTGCTGGTGGTGGACGCCAGCCAGGGCGTGGAAGCGCAGACCGTGGCGAACACTTTTCTTGCCGCCGGCCACAACCTCACCATCATTCCGGTGATCAACAAGATCGACCTGCCCGCCGCGCAGCCCGACATCGTCAAGGAACAGATTGAAACCGTGTTGGCCATTCCCGCGGAGGATGCTTTGCTGATCAGCGCGAAGAGCGGGATCGGTGTGGATCATGTGCTTGAGGCCATCGTGCAGCGAGTGCCATCGCCTAAAGGGAGCGTGGATAACCCGCTGCAGGCGCTGATTTTCGATTCCTGGTTTGACCCTTACCGTGGCGCGGTCGTCCTCGTCTGCGTGAAGCAGGGCCGCATCGCACGGCGTATGAAGATCAGGCTGTGCGCCGGGGACGAAACCTACGAAGTCGAGCAACTGGGCACGCTCACGCCCAAACCCATCGCGCTTCAGGAACTTGAAGCCGGTGATGTCGGCTTTGTCATCGCCAATATCAAGCAGGTGGCCGACGCGCGCATGGGCGACACCATCGTCGAAGCGGGCAGCAGCGCGCCTCCCCTTCCCGGCTTTGAAGCCATCCAGCCGATGGTTTTCTCCGGGCTGTTTCCGGTGCTGGCCGATGATTACGAGCCCCTGCGTGATGCGCTCGGCAAACTGAAGTTGAATGACGCCTCGTTTTTCTACGAGCCGGAAAACTCCGTCGCCCTTGGCTTTGGTTACCGCTGCGGCTTCCTGGGTCTCCTGCACATGGAGATCGTGCAGGAGCGGCTGGAGCGCGAATTCGGCCTGAACCTGATCACCACCGCGCCCAGCGTGCGTTACCGCATCACCCGCGTCGGCCAGGAAGTCATTGAAGTCGATAGCCCCGCGAAGTTTCCCAATCCAAGCGACATCAGCAAGATCGAAGAGCCCATTATCAAGGCCATGATCATCACCAGCGACGAATCCGTCGGCAGCATCCTGCGGCTCTGTCAGGAGAAGCGCGGCATACAGAAGAACTTCGAGTATCTCTCGCCGACGCGCGTGATGTTCACCTACGAACTTCCGCTGAACGAGATCGTGATGGATTTCTATGACCGGCTGAAGAGCGTTTCGCGCGGCTATGCTTCGCTGGATTACCACCTGGCCGGCTACAAGGAATCCGACCTCGTGAAGCTGGATGTGCTTGTCGGCGGCGAGCCCGTGGATGCCCTCGCGCTGATCTGTCATCGCGATCATTCTTACGAGCGCGGCCGCGAACTCGCCACGCGCCTTCGCAAGCTGATTCCCCGCCAGATGTTTGAGGTGCCCATCCAGGCGGCCATTGGCAGCCGTATCATCGCGCGCGAGACGGTCGCGGCCATGCGCAAAAACGTGCTGGCCAAGTGTTACGGCGGCGACATCACGCGCAAACGCAAGCTCCTCGAAAAACAGAAAGAAGGCAAGAAACGCATGAAGCGCGTCGGCCAGGTGGACATCCCGCAGGAAGCCTTCCTAGCCGTTCTTAAGGTCTCCTCCGACGAAGAAGACTGAAGTCCGCATCAAACTACCCTCGGTGCGCCGGCCTCGTTCCCCTGCATGTGGGAAACTTCGAGCACCCCCAAAATGCGCGCCCGAATCTAGAGATCTTTCGCATCGGAGAGCCACAGCGAGGGCAAGTCGGGGCGTCTTGTTCACTTAGATGCACGACTCCCAGGTCCTTGAGAGTAATGTTCATCAGGACTTCGTGGCCGTTCTCGCAACGCCCTGACGCTGTCGCCTCGCTTAATGGCAATCGGATTCTAGCGCCGCAGTCATAACAGATCACCTCCGCGATCGATGAGTCCTGCGACTGTCCATAAGCTTGCGCCACAAGCCACGGTACGGCGGTTCGATCGTATATCTTGATGTTGTTCTTTTTGGCGTACTCAATTGCGGTTTGGGCAAACGAGCCGGTTGTCACATAAAACCCTTGCTCTGCTTTCGAATCAACCATCGCGGAGTGCAATATTTGAATATCTCTCCGTCCGACCGTTGAGTGATCGCCGAACCGCTTGCACTCGATTAGAAACTTCTTGCCGTCTTTCAACGCAATCGCGTCTTTTCCTCCGTCGCTAGAAAACGGAGTTTGCTCTACGGCGTACCCCAAACGCCTGAATAACTCCGCAATGGAATCTTCAAACTGTCGAGGTGTCATCGCGAAATAAGAATCCGCTTGCGTGATCCATGCCGCTGAAAGCCTCCTTATCTCGCGTGCCCTCAAGGCCATTGCACTCTCTCGAATTGCCTCTTTTCGTTCTAGTTGCTCGGATCTAGCTTGCATCTCAAGCTGCGACACTCTAGCGATAAGAGCACAATCCTCGCATGATCCTCGCACTCCACCTTTAATCCCGTGCGGGCAAGGGCGACTGAGCGACGCCCTCTTTCTCAACGACTCCGTGCCTAAGAAGATTCCGCCCCAGAGCAAGCCTATACTGGCAAGCACAGCAATTGTCTTCGCTATGCCGAGAATCGCAAAAAGAATTAGCCCTGCATAAAAGAAAAATGGGAAAAGTACCGACGAAATTGCCTGGACTCGCCTGAGCAGATGCTCGAAATTGGTCTCAATCGAACTCGTTCTTGGGGTGCTCTGAAACGACATTCGCAGGTAGGCTTCCGTCTGTTATTCTACCCCTTCTTTCGAACTTCCGTGGTCAGTCGGCCGCGGTGGAGTTGGACTGTGACCATCTCGCCGATCTGTACTCGCGCGCTGTCGGTCAGAACGTTTCCTCCGCTATCTGTTGCGATGGCGTAGCCGCGTTCCAGAACTTTCAGCGGGCCGCGCTCCTGCAATTGCAACGCCAGCCGCTCCCAGCGCTCGCGTTTTCTGCGCTGCAGGCGTTCCGCCCGCACGCCCAATTCCTGGCTGCGCCTCTGCAGCCGCAGACGCAATACTCCCACCTTCGCCCGAAAATCGAACGAAGCCACGCGAAGATGCGCCTTCGTGAAGCGCTTCCGTGAAAACTCCAGCCGAGCGCGCAGGCCAAGCGCCAGCCGCGAAGTCAATTCATCGGCCCGCTGCCGCCGCTGCCGCAGCAAATCCAGCGGCCGCCGGAAGCCGCGCCTCCCTGCCAATTCGTGCACGCGCCGCGAAAGCTCCAGTATCCGGTAGCGGAGCAGGCTTTCCAGCGTTTCGCGCAAATCGGCGACATGCTTGTCGAATTCGCGCCGCGTCTGCACCACCAACTCCGCAGCCGCCGATGGCGTGGACGCCCGCACGTCCGCCACAAAATCCGCAATCGTGAAATCGGTTTCATGCCCGATGCCGGAAATAATCGGGATGCTCGAAGCGGCAATCGCCCGCGCCACTGGCTCTTCGTTGAACGCCCAGAGGTCTTCCATCGAGCCGCCGCCCCGCACCAGCAGGATCACGTCAGCCGCGCGTTTTTTGTGGAAGTACCGCAGCGCTTCGACGATCTCTTCCGCGGCTCCTTCGCCCTGCACACGCACCGGATACACCGTCAAATGCACATTCGGAAAGCGCCGCGTCAGGATGCGCACCACATCGCGCACGGCCGCGCCTTTCGGCGAAGTGATTACGCCAATGCGGTTCGGGAGCAGCGGCAAAGGCTTTTTGCGCTCCGCGGCGAACAGCCCTTCTTCTTCCAGCCGTTTCTTCAACTGCTCGAATGCCAGTTGCAGGGCCCCGCGCCCCACCGGCTCCAGCGTTTCCACGTAAATCTGATACTCGCCCCGCGCTTCGTACACGCTGAGCGAGCCCCGCAGCGTAACCTGAATCCCGTCCTCCGGCCGGAATTTCATCCCGCGCCTTTGCTGCTTGAACAACACGCAACGGATCTGCGCGCGCTCGTCCTTCAGAGTGAAATAACAATGGCCCGATTGCGCCTCGCGGCAGTTGGAAATTTCTCCCTGCACCAGGATGTCCGTGAAGTTTTTTGCCAGCAGGTCGCGGATGCGCGCGGTCAGGTCGCTAACCGTGAACACGCGCCGCTCCGGTTGCAGATTAAGTTGCAGTTGATCCATAGGTCTGCGGAAACAGTCCAGCGATCCGCGGCGAGAACAGAATGGCTCCAATCGCCGAATTATTCCTCTTCTTCGTTCTCGCCCATCTGCATGGTGAGGTAGCGCTCGTAGCCCAGCTCCTTGATCAGGTGCATCTGCGCCTCGAGCCAGTCCACATGTCCCTCTTCGTCCTTCAACAGTTGCACGAAAAGATCGCGAGAACCGTTGTCCTTCTCCGCCACGGCAATCTGAATCGCCGCGTTGTAATCCTTCACCGCGCCAAGCTCAAGGACCAGGTCGCTCTGCAGCATCTCCTGGACATTTTCCCCAACGGTCAGCTCCAGTGGCTTCATCGTTGGCGATCCATCCAGAAAAAGAATGCGTTCCATGAGCGCCTCGGCGTGTTTCATTTCGCCGATCGACTGCATCTTGATGAACGCCGACAGCTTCTCGTAACCCCAATTCTCGAACATTTCGGCATGGAGAAAATACTGGTTGATCGCTGTGAGTTCTTCGCACAGCGCCTTGTTCAGTTGTTCGATAACTTTTACTGAGCCTTTCATCGTGGACCTCCCTTTGTGGTCCAAGTCTAGCGCAGGAAGCGGGATCGCGCCTAGTTCGCTTCAGCGGCGCAGGCGCGAGAGCAGCCAGAAGAGCAGCGACAACCCAACACTCAGCACAATGCTGCTCATGATTGGAAAATAGAACGTGGTGTGCTCGCCCTTATGCACAATGTCGCCGGGCAGGCGTCCCAGGCGAAAGGGCAACCTGCCGCCATAAAAGAAAACCGCGCCCACGACGAGCAGCAGCGCTCCCAGAATGAGCAGCGTGCGCCCAAGTTCGCGAGTGGGATCCATGCCTCACGCCACGGCGGCGATGCGGCGAACAACGTCATTCTGTTCTGCGGTCGACTCCGCGCCCACGGTAAAAGCATCCAGCGCGCCAAGGCCGAGCGCGTATTTGAAGGCTTCGTCCTGCTTGTTGCGCAAACTCCCCTGCCCCAGGATCTTCATGCCGATAATGCCCTTGCCCGCCGCGCGCATTTCGCGCAGCACGCTCACCACCGTATCGGGATCGGCGTCCATGTAGGCGCCAATGGGATTGATGCGCGCCAGGTCCACTTCCACCCACGGCGATTTGGCCGCATCGCGCAATGCCTCAATCGTGTGGCAGGAGCAGCCGTGCGCGCGGATGATTCCCTTTTGTTTTGCTTCGGAGAGCACATCCATCACCGGACGGTAGCGCGTGGTCCAATCAGCCTCCGTGACGCAATGCATCAGCACGATGTCCAGGTAGTCCGTGCCAAGTTCGCGCCGGAAACGGTCGAGGTCTGCCTTCACTCCATCGGCATCGCGCGAAAAGGTCTTCGTCAGGACCGTCACTTTGCTGCGGTCAACGTGCTTCAGCGCTTCGGCAACGTGCGGATGGCTGCCGTAAGAATCCGCCGCGTCAAAAAAACGCAACCCCTGATCGTAGCCGTTGAGGAGCACAGCCGCGAGGCCCTGCACGCCAAGCGCGGTCTGGTGCGAGTGGTGCCCAGAGCCGACCGTGCCCGTGCCCATCGCCAGCCGTGATGTTTGAATCCCCGTCCGGCCGAGCGTCACCGTGTCGGCTGCGCGGAACTTGCTGGCGATCGGAGGCAATGCCAGCAGCCTCAGCGCAAGCGGGTGCAAGCTGAAAACAGCGCCGGATGCTGCTCTGGCGCTGCGGCTAAGAAATTCGCGGCGATGCATTAGGGACATACGAACCTCCCAGGAAGAATGATTCGGGGCAGGCCCGCCTATTATGCAGGTAAGACAATGCGAAGGGAAGAGGCATGCCGGACGGAACGCTCCGCAACTCCCGCGCTAATTTGATCCAATCATTGTGGCCGCGGTGCTGGCTCATTCCTCACCGAGCACTGTTCCCACCTGTGCGACGCCCAATATCAACCAAGTTTTCAGGACAGAGGACCGGTTTACAGGGAAGCCGCCAGGAGAAAGCCGGTACAGCAAAACGGTATGAATGGTATCGTATAAATTGGGTAGGATTGGGGAATTCAGCTCGCAGGGTTCACTGAGAAACCGAACTAGGATGGATGCGGCATGATCATGGTGCGCAGCCCGCTCCGCATTTCGCTCGGCGGAGGCGGCACGGACTTGCCTTCCTATTATACGAACCACACGGGATTCGTGTTGTCTGCGGCGATCAAGCGCTACGTTTACATCACAATCAGCGAAGCCTTTTGGCCGCTGATCCGGCTGAAATACTCGAAGATGGAGGAAGTCGAGAAGGTTGACGATATCCAGCACCCCATCGTCCGCGAGGCCATGAAACTCACGGGGGTGACGGGACCGTACCTCGACATCGTGAGCCTCTCGGACATACCGGCGGGGACCGGGCTGGGCTCTTCGGGGAGCTTTACGACGGCGCTGTTGCAGGCGCTGCATGCGCTGAGCCGGCGATTCGTTTCTCCGCAGGAGCTGGCGGAGCAGGCTTGCCATATCGAGATTGACGTGTTGAAGGAACCCGTGGGGAAACAGGACCAGTACATTGCCGCATACGGCGGCATCACCTGTTTCGAGTTTCAGCGGGACGGCCACGTGAACGTGGAAGCCCTGAGCATTCCTCCAGAGGCCCTGGCCAATCTGGAGGACAATCTCCTGCTGTTCTTCACGGGGACTTCGCGGTCCGCTTCGGAGATTTTGCGGCACCAGGATCAGAGCAGCAAAGAAAATTCCGCCGAGATGCTCGCGAATTTGCATTTCACGAAGAAGCTCGGATTCGAGAGCCGCGACGCCCTGGTTTCCGGCGACTTGCATAAGTTCGCGGACCTGATGGCCGTCCACTGGGAGCACAAGAAGCGGCGTTCTTCGGGAATGAGCAGCGGGCGCATTGATGAACTCTATGACTTGGCGTGCGCGAACGGAGCGCTGGGCGGGAAATTGGTGGGCGCCGGCGGCGGGGGCTTCCTGATGTTTTATACGGAAGAGAAGACCAGGCTGCGCCGGGCGATGAGGGGCGCAGGGCTGCGCGAAGTGCGATTGCAGTTTGATTTTGCCGGCACCACCATCATGGCGCATTCCTAGGGAGGATGGTTGTTACCAGTCGCCATACTTGCCGGGGGCCTTGCGACGCGCCTGGGACCCGTCACGGAAAAGGTGCCCAAGTCGCTGCTGGAATTGAATGGGGAGCCGTTCATCTTCCACCAATTGCGGCTCTTGAAGGCGCATGGCGTTCAGCGCGTTGTGCTGTGCGTAGGGCATCTGGGAGAGATGATTCGGCAGGTTGTCCGCGAAGGGCAGGACTTCGGCGTGGAAGTTGACTACTCCTTCGACGGTACGGCACTATTGGGGACTGCGGGTGCGGTCAAGAATGCCCTCCCTAAACTTGGGAATTCCTTCCTTGTGCTGTATGGCGACTCGTACTTGGTTTGTGATTATGCCGCCGTGGCCCGGGAATTTCAGCGGGCGGGGAAACTGGGCCTGATGACGGTGTTCAAGAACGCGGGGCAGTGGGACACCAGCAACGTGGAGTATCAGGCCGGCCGGATTCTGGCCTACAGCAAGAAAAACCGGACTCCGCGCATGCAGTACATTGACTACGGTCTGGGCGCTTTTTCCGCGCAAGCTTTTGCGAGAGTGCCCACGGGGCAGGCCTCCGACTTGGCGGAACTCTACGCCCGGATTCTGGAAGAAGGGCAACTGGGAGGAATGGAAATTCAACAACGATTTTATGAGATTGGCTCGCCCGCTGGACTCGAAGAGACAGCGCGCTTCCTGGCCACGCAGCAGGCGGCACAAGGGGTCGTGCGGAAATGATCCACGAACCCACATTCGCGGAGAAGTTCCTGGCGGAAGCGGCGCAAATCCTCGCCGGCCTGGACGTATCCCGCATCGAAAAGGCGGCGCAGCTCCTGGCGAACGTGCGAGCCAATGAAGGGCGGGTGTTTATTCTCGGCGTCGGGGGGAGCGCGGCAAATGCCTCGCATGCGGTGAACGATTTTCGGAAGATTGCCGGAATCGAAGCGTATGCGCCAACCGACAACGTCTCCGAATTGACGGCGCGAACCAACGACGAGGGATGGGCGACCGTCTTTGAGGGCTGGCTGAAGACGAGCAAATTGCAAGCGCGCGATGCGGTGCTGGTGTTTTCCGTGGGCGGCGGAGACCTGGAGCGCAACGTTAGCCCGAACCTGGTGGCTGCATTGCAACTTGCAAAATCCACGGGAGCGAGAATTCTCGGCATCGTCGGGCGAGACGGTGGGTACACGGCGAAGGTTGCCGACGTCTGCATCGTGATTCCGACGGTCAACCCGGCGCATGTGACGCCGCACACCGAAGCATTTCAGGCGGTGGTCTGGCATTTGCTGGTGACGCATCCCGCGGTGAAGATCGCCCAGACAAAATGGGAAGCAACCGCAAACGCGGGAAGGCTTTCGCGCGCCGTGTTTCTGGACCGGGACGGCGTGCTGAACCGCGCGGTGATACGTGACGGGAAGCCTTATCCGCCGGCAAGTGTCGCTGAGTTGGATATTGCCGCGGGAGCGGAGAACGCCCTCCGGGAATTGAAGGCGCAAGGATTCAAGCTGCTGGTGGTAACGAATCAGCCGGATCTCGCCAAGGGTCTGGCGACGCAAGAAGATGTGGACGCGATCAACCAGAAACTGGCCGCAGCGCTGCCTGTGGATGAGTTTTTTGTGTGCCCGCATGTGGATGGCGACAATTGCGATTGCCGCAAGCCCAAAGCGGGGCTGCTCCTGGAGGGGGCCCGGAAGCACCATATCGATCTCTCCGCGAGTTTCATGATCGGAGACCGCTGGCGCGATGTGGAAGCGGGACAGAACGCTGGGTGTCGCACGGTTTTGATCGATCAGGGATACCAGGAGAAGCACCCAGCACGCCCGCCGGACGCGATTGTGCATTCGCTTCGGGAAGCGGCCGACTGGATTCTGCATGCACATTCCATTGGTGCGGCGCGATGAAGTCACTTTCCCAGCTTGCGGTGAAGATCTATGGGGATGGCGCCGACCTTGCCGGAATCCGCGAACTGAGCCGGCAGCCCTTCATCAAAGGATTTACGACGAATCCGACACTGATGAGGAAGGCTGGCGTGCCGGACTATGAACAGTTCGCGGCGCAGGTGCTCAAGCTTATTCCAGACCGGCCGGTTTCCTTCGAAGTGCTCGCCGACGACGCAGAGACAATGGAATCGCAGGCGCGATACATCGCGGCGTGGAGCGCCAACGTGTACGTAAAGATTCCGGTGACAAACACGCGCCGAGAGCCAATGTACCCGCTGATCCATCGCTTGAGCCAGGACGGAATTCAGATCAACGTGACCGCACTGCTGACGCTTGAACAGTTGCGGAAAGTCGCGAAAGCGTTGCGCGGCGGCGCACCTTCCAACGTATCCATCTTTGCGGGAAGAATCGCGGATACGGGTCGCGATCCGATACCCGTCATGGCTGAAGCCGTGGCTATTCTGCGGGAGAATCCGCAATCCGAATTGATCTGGGCAAGTCCGCGCGAACTCCTGAACATCTATCATGCCGAGCAGTGCGGGTGCCACATCATCACCGTCACGAACGACGTCCTGCGGAAATTGCACCTGATCGGGAAAGATTTGAGTGACTATTCGCTGGAAACTGTGAAGATGTTTTATGACGACGGAGTTAAGTCGGGATACGTGCTGGAGCCGGCCAAGCTGGTGGCGGGGACGACAGGTCGTGCAAGCGTTGCTGCAAAAAAGCGCGTTGCTTCCTGAAGCCATGCGCGCCTCGAGTCCCAACGGGCCCCGGAACATCGCGGGGCGCACCCCGTGCTGATTCTCTACCTCCTGCTCGGCGTAGCCCTAATCGGCACGCTGACCTCCGCAATCTTCCTGGGATTGGCCCTTGCTGGGGCCATCAAGTTTTATCGGGATGCGCGGCAGGCGATCGATGCCCTCTCCCGTGTGAAAGATTTTCCACCCGTTTCCGTGCTCAAGCCGGTGCACGGTCTTGAAGTCCGGCTGAAGGAGAAGCTGGAGGGCTTTTTCCGCCAGGATTATCCCGCCTATGAAATCCTGTTCGCGGCGGATGAAGAAAACGATTCCGCGCTTGATGTTGTCCGGGAAGTGAGCGCGCGGTACCCGCAAATTCCCTGCAAGATCCTCGTGAACGGGATTCCGCCTTGGCCCAACCCGCCCGCCTATTCCTTTTCGCGTATGACCGAGCTGGCGGAGCACGAAATCCTGGTGACCAGCGACAGCGACGTGGAAGTCGCCCCCAACTACCTGCGCGAAGTGGTCGCTCCACTCCTCGACCCAAAAGTTGGCATGGTTACGTGCGTATATCGGGGCAAGAACACCGCCGGATTCTGGTCGGGGCTGACGGCAATCGGCATGTCCGTGGAGATGACCGCGGGCGTGCTCGTGGCTAATCTGCTGGAAGGCATGAAGTTCGGATTGGGACCGACGATTGCCGTGAAGAAAGAGGCCCTGGCGCGCATTGGCGGCTACCAGGCACTGGGAGATTACTTCGCCAACGACTTCATGATCGGCCACCTGATCGACGCAGCCGGCTATCACGTCGTGCTTTCACAATATGTCATCGAGCATGTGGTCAATCAGAAGAATTTTCAAGTCATGTGGGACAATCAGTTCCGCTGGGCAAAATCCACGCGCTATTCGCGCCCGAAAGGGCATTTCGGCAGCGGCTTGATTTTCGCTTTGCCCTACGGACTTCTAGGGCTGGTCGCGGCGATAGCGCTTGGCAAGACGGGCCTGGGACTGGCGCTGCTTGGCGCCGCCCTTCTGAACCGCATCTTGGAGTCGTGGCTAGTGGGCTGGGGCGTGGTGCGCGATCCCGTGGCCCTGAAGGAGTTCTGGCTCTACCCCATTCGCGACTTTTTGGGTTTTATCGTTTGGGCCGTCAGTTATACGGGAGCACGAGCTGTCTGGCGAGACAGCCGCTACGAATTGCAAGGCGATAAAATCGTGCTTCGCAAAAATACCGGGACTTCGCCGGCAGCGGGGGCCACCGGAACGCCTCACTCGCACTCAAACTCACATCATTAATTTTGCTGACGAACGTCCGACGTGCTGTAAGTGTTTCTAAAGATGGGAATGCGCTCTCAGATCAGTTCCAGCCCAGAGAAAAAATAGCCGATCTCAAACGCCGCTGTCTCCGGCGCATCGGAGCCATGCACGCAATTGTTGCCGATGCTGGTGCCCAGGTCGCGCCGAATCGTGCCGGGAGCAGCCTTCTTCGGATCCGTCGCGCCCATGGTGTCGCGCCACTTGGCGATGACGCCATCGGCTTCCAGGACCATGGCAAAGATTTTTCCCGAACTCATGAAGTCCGTGAGTTCACCGTAAAACGGACGTTCCCGGTGAACGTAATAAAACCCGCCAGCCTCTTCCTTTGTCAGCCGCATGGACTTGATGGCGACGATCTTGAAGCCCGCCTTATGAATGCGCGCCAGAATTTCTCCTTGCTGGCCGCGGCCAACTGCGTCCGGCTTGATGATTGCGAATGTGCGTTCAATCGCCACAAAATTCTCCTCAATGATGTAATGACGCAACGAAGTGACGAAGCAATGAAAAACTTTACTTCATTAAATCCTTATGGACATCCGCGACTTCCGCGCACAGCGAAACGATCTTTTCTTTTTTACTTTTTTACTTTTCTACTCTTTTACTACTTTGCTTCATTTCAACGCGGCGGCAACCTTGGATCCCAAATCCGCAGGCGTCTCCACCGTGTGAATCCCCGCCGCATTCATGGCTGCATATTTGTCTTTTGCCGTGCCTTGGCCTCCGCTGATGATCGCTCCCGCGTGGCCCATGCGCCGTCCCGGAGGCGCCGTTTGCCCGGCAATGAAGCCCACCACGGGCTTCTTCACATTCGCCTTAATCCACTCGGAAGCGCGCTCTTCCGCGTTTCCGCCGATTTCGCCGATCAACACGATGGCGTGCGTGTCCGGATCGGCATTGAACATCTTTATCGCATCTAGAAACGTTGTGCCGATGATGGGATCGCCGCCAATCCCGATGCACGTGGACTGGCCAATCCCCAGTTGCGTCAGTTGGTATACGGCCTCATAGGTCAAGGTGCCGCTACGGCTCACCACCCCGACATTTCCCTGCTTGTGAATGCGCCCCGGCATGATCCCGATCTTGCATTTACCGGGAGAAATAATCCCCGGGCAGTTCGGCCCGATCAGGCGCGTTTTGGACTTGTCCACAACGTTGGAGACTCGCACCATGTCCAGCGTGGGAATTCCCTCCGTGATGCAAACCACCAGGGCTACCTTCGCGTCGGCGGCTTCCAGAATCGCGTCCGCCGAATACGCCGGCGGCACCAGAATCACGGTGGCATCCGCGCCTGTCGCCTTCACGCCTTCGGCGACGGTGTTGAATACGGGGCGCTCCAGATGCTTCGTGCCGCCCTTGCCCGGCGTGACACCGCCCACGACATTCGTTCCATACTCGATCATCTGCTGCGAGTGGAACGTGCCTTCCCTCCCGGTAAATCCCTGCACCAAAAGCCGCGTTTTTTCATTGACCAGGATGCTCATCGCGCACCTCCTGCCAACGCAACGACCTTTTGTGCGCCATCCTTCATGCCCTCTGCGATTGTAAAATTCAATCCGCTTTCGCGGAGTATCTGTTGTCCTCGCTCCACATTCGTTCCTTCCATTCGCACCACAATCGGTATTTTCACTTGCAGATACTTCGCCGCCGCCACAACGCCTGTCGCCAGCACGTCGCAGCGCAGAATGCCGCCAAAAATGTTGATGAAAACCGCTCTGACCTCGGGATCGCTCAGGAGAATGCGGAAGGCATTCTTGACCTGATCGGCGGAAGCGCCGCCGCCCACATCCAGGAAGTTCGCCGGCGACCCGCCCGCATACTTGATGATGTCCATGGTGGCCATGGCGAGTCCCGCGCCGTTCACCATGCAAGCCACGGTGCCGTCCAGCTTGATGTAGTTCAGGCCGTACTTGGACGCTTCCACTTCGAGCGGGTCTTCCTCGTCCAGGTCCCGCAACTCGCGAAGTTCCTTGTGACGGAAGAGCCCGTTATCGTCAAACGTCATTTTCGCGTCGAGTGCCACGATCTTGCCGTCGCCGGTCACGACGCACGGGTTGATCTCCACCAATGACGCATCCGTATCGATGAATGCCCGATACAGCGCCAGCAAGAACGGGACCGCCGCCGTCACTTGCTCTCCCGTGAGCCCCAGCCCAAACGCAATCTTGCGCGCCTGATAGGCTTGCAACCCCACGGCCGGATGAATCGGCTCGCGCAGAATCGCCCCGGGATTTTCCTTCGCCACTTGCTCAATCTCCATCCCGCCTGCGGAGCTGGCCATGAACACGGGCCGCTCCGTTTCCCGATCAATCAGCAGCCCCAGGTAGAGTTCCCGCTTGATGTCCAGGCCCTCTTCGATCAGCAGCCGCCGAACGATGCGTCCCTGCGGGCCTGTTTGCGGCGTCACCAATGTCATGCCCAGGATATGCGAAGCCGTTTCCGCGGCTTCGTCGGCGGAGCGTGTGAGCTTCACTCCTCCACCCTTCCCGCGCCCTCCCGCATGGATCTGCGCCTTCACCACGACCACGTGGGATTTCAGGCGCTGTGCCGCTTCCCGCGCTTCCTCCTTCGTGAATGCCACTTCCCCGCGGGGCGTGGCGACACCGTAACGAGCAAGGATCGCTTTTGCTTGGTATTCGTGGATCTTCATTTGAGGTTCTGCCTTTTACGCGGCCGTGACGCGGTCGCCATGCTGTGCGACGATGGTGCAGCGCACAGGTGTTAGTATTTGAGGTCTCGCAAAACATTCAAGTTTACTTGAGACGCGCACTTGGAGCAAGGTGGCCGTTTTGCCATTGCAGAAAACATGACCAACAGCACCGCATTGATCGAGAAAGCAGAAGCCGGCGCCACCCTCACACGTGCCGAAGCGGAATCCATCATGGAGGAGTTGCTCTCTGGCCACGTGGAAACCCCTACGATTGTTCGCCTTCTGACTGCCTTGAACCTGCGCCCTGTCAGCGTCGCCGAACTGGCCGGCTTTGCCAGCACCATGCGGCGCCACGCCGCGCCTGTCTTTGCGCCCGGAGAGTCACGCCCGGAAAATCTGGTGGACACCTGCGGCACGGGTGGCGATGCCAGTGGCACTTTCAATATTTCCACGGCGGCGGCATTCGTGGCCGCGGCCGCAGGCGCGCGCGTCGCCAAACATGGCAACCGCTCGAGCAGTTCGCGCAGCGGCTCCGCCGATGTCCTGGAAGCGCTCGGCATTCGTATTGACGTGCCCATGCGCCGCGCAGGCCAGGCGATTCGCCAAGTGGGAATCGGTTTCCTGTTCGCGCCGATGGCTCATGCGGCCGCTCGCCATGCAGTGCCCGCGCGCAAGCAGATCGGCAAGCGCACCGTCTTCAATTTATTGGGGCCACTCACGAACCCGGCCGGAGCAGACAGGCAGGTGCTGGGGGTTTTTGCCCAGGAAGCCCTCGATCTGGTAGCCGCGACACTCTTGGAACTGAGTGTGAAACGCGCCTTCGTGGTTCATGGCAGCGGGCTGGATGAAATTTCGCTTGCGGGAGAAACCCTAATCACGGAAGTGCGCGATGGCCGCATCCGGAGCTTTATCGTCGCTCCCGAGGAGTTTGGCGTCGCGCGGGCGCCCCTTGAAGCGCTCCGTGGCGGGACTCCTTACGAGAATGCCGATCTCATCCGCCGGATTTTCGAGGGACACCTCGGCGCCCCACGCGACGTCGTTGTTGTGAACGCGGCAGCCGCTCTCGTCGTCGCGGGAATCGCCGAAGATTTCCGCTCCGGCGCGCAGTTGGCCGCTCAGGCCATCGATTCCGGCGCCGCCCTCGCCAAGTTGCAACAGCTCAAAACCTTTGTGAACACCAGCCGCGACGCTTGAAACCAGACAACAGCATGAGGCTTGGCAGGTGTGTTTGCTTTTTAAGGCTTCGTCGGGCTTTCGATGCCACTGCCGGAGTGTGTGAACTCGTAGATTCCCCACGCCGTCAGCCCCGCACCTGCGGTTCCCACCACGAAATACGAAACCTTTCGCAACCTGGTGGATTTTTGCGCGCCCGAACCCGCAGGGTCTTTTGGCTCTGCCGGAGAATCGAGATAAATCCGGTACGTTGCGCCCTCCGGCAGCACCTGAAATTCCTCGCGGTAGCGGAAAGCGAGATCCCCTCGCCGGGCGCGAACCTGCAGCACGCCCGGAGCGAGGATCGTGACTTCTGCCTGTGTCAGTTGGTTCTTTTCCGGACGCAGGAACGCTTCCTCGGCGTGAATTTCCACGATTCCGTTTTCCGGCGAACTAAAGGAGACCGTTCCGGCGGTCAGATCCACATGGGCGCCACTGTCTATTCCATGCAGCGATGCGCCGCTGGACCCTGCCAGCAACACCGTCGCTCGGCCCACACGCACACCCAGCCGACCTTCCGCCTCCGTCGAGACGTCCTCTCCTTCAAACACGGAAAGTCCGGGAAAGGCGGCCGCTTCGTTTAGGTGCGCGTCATAAGCCAGCGTCAAAATCCCCAAGGGAGCTTTGGGGCCCGCGCCACACAAGGAGGGATACAAACAGAGAGAAGCACACAGAAGAAGGGCCAGGGCACTGCGAAGGGAAAACATGGAGCACCTCCGAAGCCGGGTGAACCGCAGGGACAACCCGCTGGAGGCCACCATACGCTATTTTAACTAATCATTCAATATAGTTTATTCTGTAATATCTCTATTCTATTTTCATTCGTGAGTTACCTACGAGATACTAGTCGGACTCTCTCGCGAGCGACAATTTTGATGTCATTCAAATGGCCCAGCACTCTGTCATCTTGAGGGGCGCGCCGTTTGCGCCCCGAAAGATCTCAACTTACACATCGTGCACAATTTTGAAGTTGCGGTCCTTCGGCAATCCTCATCGGATAGCCAAGCGATGACCACGACTTGCTGAACTCGGACATCGAATTGAATTGAGGTTTGTGAGAAATCCGGGCTACCTTTGCCCGGAAGGCGCTCCCCTCTGTTGTCAAGGTAAAGGGCGCCGCGTCGTACCCGGCTGTTCCGGATCTTCCTAAAGCGCGAGGAAATTTTGCAGGAGTTGCTTTCCCGCTTGCGTGAGCACGGATTCGGGGTGGAACTGCACGCCCGCCACCTTGTGCCGCCGGTGGCTGAGGCCCATGATGATCCCGTCGCTCGTTTCGGCCGTGACCCGCAATTCCCGTGGCAGCGACTTGCGTTCCACAATCAGCGAATGGTAACGCGTGGCCGTGAACGGATTCGGCAGTTTATGAAAAATACCCTTGCCGTCGTGCTGGATTTCGCTCGTTTTGCCATGAAACAGTTTTGGCGCGCGGATGACCTTGCCGCCATAGGCCGCCCCGATCGCCTGGTGCCCCAGGCACACGCCCAGGATCGGAATCTTCCCGCCCAACTTCTGAATCAATTCGACGGAAATGCCTGCCTCCTGCGGTGTACAAGGGCCCGGGGATATCACGATCCGCTCCGGCTTCCGTCCCGCAATTTGTTCCACGGAAATCCTGTCGTTGCGGTGGACTTCCACCCGACATCCCAGCTCGCCCAGGTATTGCGCCAGGTTATAAGTAAACGAATCGTAGTTGTCCAGCAGGAGAATCACGGTTTGTTTTTCACTCCCGGAGAATCGCCGCCATGCGCGCATTCCAGCGCACGCAGCAGCGCCTTGGATTTATTCACGGACTCGCGAAACTCTCCTGCCGGCGTCGAATCGGCAACAATGCCCCCGCCGGCCTGCACGTGCGCTACGCCATTTTTGATGACCATCGTTCGCAGCGCAATGCAGGAATCCAGATTCCCCGCAAAATCCAAATACAAAATCCCGCCCGCGTAGATGCCCCGGCGCGTCTTCTCAAACTCCTCGATGATCTCCATGGCGCGAACCTTCGGCGCTCCGGAAACGGTCCCTGCCGGAAAGCACGACACCAGGGCGTCAAAGCAGTCCACATCCTCGCGCAGTTTCCCGCGCAAGCTGGACACCAGGTGCATCACGTGCGAGTAGCGCTCCACGCTCATCAACTTTTCCACCTGCACCGAGCCGTAGTCGCACACCCGCCCGAGATCGTTCCTTCCCAGATCCACCAGCATGATGTGTTCGGCGCGTTCTTTCTCGCTGGCCAGCATCTCGCGTTCCAGCCTCACATCCTCCGCCTCATCCTTGCCCCGCCAACGCGTGCCGGCAATTGGCCGGTAAAATACCTCCCGGCCCTGCACTTTCACCAGCATTTCCGGGGAACTGCCCACCACATGCACGTCGTTCAGATGCAGGTAAAAAAGATAGGGCGAGGGATTCAACGCCCGCAGTTCGCGGTAAATGTCGAACGGCGCGGCCTTGGTCTTCGCCGAAAATCGTTGGCTCAACACCACCTGGAAAATATCGCCCTCGCGAATGTACTTCTTCGCCCTCCTCACCGCCTCCAGGTACTCCTTCGGCTTGAAATTCGAGGTGAACTGCGGCGCGCGTGATTTCGCGGCTTTCTTCTTTGCAGGCCGCTCCCCGGCCACCGGCTCTTCCAGCATCTGCCGGGTCCGCCGGATCTCCTTCACGGCTTTGTTGTACTTCGCCCGCAGAGTTCCCGGCCCCTCGGTGTAAACATTGCGCACGATCCACAAGCGGTGCTGCACATGATCGAACGCGATGATCCCGCGGTAGAACATCAGCATGGCATCGTACAAGCCGATGTCGTCGCGCAATCGTTTAGGGAGCCGCTCGATCAGCCTCACCATGTCGTAGCTGAAGTACCCGATCGCGCCGGCCACCAGCGGCGGCAAACCCGGCAAACGCACGGGCCGGAACCGCGCCATATGTTCCCGCAAAAACGAAATAGGGTCGCGCTCTTCCCAGATAATGCGGTCGCGGCTCTCCAGCACGCATGCCCCACTGGCGTAACGAAACACCTCTTCCGGATTGGCCCCCGCAAAGGTATACCGCGCGATTTTCTCGCCGCCCTCCACGCTCTCCAGCAGAAAGGAATATCTCGCCCCCCGCGCCACGCGCAGATAGGCGCTCACGGGTGTCAGCAGGTCCGCGGAGAAAACGTCATACACCGGGATAAGGTTCCCGTGCTTGGCGAGCCGCTGAAATTCCTGAAAAGAAGGCTGAATCATCGCTTGGCGATCACTATTCCAGTCTTAGGGTTGAAAGTCGAAGGCAAAGAATCACTTGCGTGAAGTTGGCTATTCCTCGTACCGGGTCACCAGCGTTTTTGCTTTCCCGCTTGCAGCGCCCGTAGCACCGCGTGGCGCATGGCCGCTTCCGGCGCGCGGCTTCCCATCCACAATTCCCATTGCGCGATTCCTTGTGCCAGAAACATTTCGACGCCGGACACCGTGCGAATCCCTTTCGCCGCCGCGATCTGAAGCAACTTCGTCTGCGCTGGGCGGTAGATAAAGTCCATCACGACAGAACAGTGTAACTCGCCGGCCCTCAGGGGCGAAATCCCAACCTGCTGGTGCATCCCCACGGGCGTCGCATTCAAGATGGCGTCATAGCGCTCCTTACCCAACGCGCCGCGCCGCACCGCTTCGCCGCCAACGGCGCGCGCCAACGCCCGTGCCGCCGCTTCCCGCCGCGCACAAACAAAAACCTCTGCCCCAGCCTGCGCAAGCGCGAAAGCCGCGGCCCGTGCGGAGCCGCCCGCCCCAAAAATCAGCACCCGGCTGCCTCGCAGTTGCAGTTTCCTCTCCAGCGCGCGAAGCACTCCCAGATAATCGGTGTTGCTTCCATAGAGCGAGCCGTCGCGCCGCACCGTAACGGTGTTCACCGCGCCAATCCGCTGCGCCAGCGGTTCGCAATCATCCAGTCGCCGGAAAACCGCCTCTTTGTGCGGCAACGTTACGCCGAAGCCCGCCACCCCTAGTTCCGGCGCCGCCTTCAGAAAATCGTCCAGGCGTTCCACCAGGAACGGCAGGAACACCGCGTCCTTCTTCGCTGCAACGTAACCCGTGTTGTGCAGCAAGGGCGACATCGAGTGTCCGATGGGATTCCCGATCACGCCAAACACGCGCGTTTTCGGTGTAATCTTGTGCGCGCGGTACATCTCCTTGAAATCGCGCAGGTGCACTTGCCCCGGCGCTGTCTCCGCCGCCACCGGTGCATAAGCCAGCGCACTTCCCTCGCGCAGGGCCAGCAACCTGGCGGGCAATCCGATCTCTCCCATCGGCACGGCAATCAGTTGTCGCGAATGACGCAGCACTTTCAGAAGCCTCACGCTGTCCCCAATTGTCTGGGACATCGCTGCCATCTTGATCGCGTCCACTCCTCCATGGGGCGGCACGCTCATCTTCTCTGGAAGTCTCGGCGTCCGCCGAAAATCGTGCATCGAGAGCATCATCTTCGATGGCAGCGCGTATCCTTCCACGGACTTTCCCGGCAGCTCCCGCAGCGTTTCCACTTCCAGATCACACCACTGGCAGCCCGCTTGCCCTGCCTTCATGAGCCAGTACAATTCCGCGCCGGCATCGCCAGCGAACTCTCCCCCGCCAATGCGCCGGCGGCAAGTCGCTACGAAAACGGCGCCCTTCGGGCGAGATCCCTTCAGCCAACTCAAGAACTTCTGGCGCTCATGGTCGGTCCGCAGCCAGTCCAGACGAAGTTCCACGGTCCGGGTGTAGCGGAGCGCCTGCCGGAGCAGGACCCTCAATTCGCTCGCCGTTGCGGCGGCGGCAACTCCGCAAATGCGCCCCACCCCGGTTCCGAACGGTTTCATCGACGTAAACTACCCCCAATCCCTTGAAAATAGGGCTTGTAGCACACCTTTGCAAATGTGTAAAGCGTCCTCACCCATTTTGTTGACGTGGCCTGAGGCGCTTGCTAGCTTCAAAGGTGCAAGTCCCCGCACGGCCCTTTCTGGCGTGAGTCGAAGGAGTACGATGATGATGCGCGCAAACGCAGCAACGATGTGTTTCGGAATTCTCCTGGCAGCCGTCGGCGCTTCGGCGCAGGGCAATCCGTCCAGCCAGGTCGTCTCTTCCACGCAAGCTGTCGGCGCCCAGACCTCGCCTGATTTCTCGGCGGTTTACTGTGCCGGCTTTATCTCCGGTGAGAAAGTGCAGGATGAGGTGCGCTTGATTTCCGGAGAGCAGTCCAACGTCAAGAACATTTTCGCCAACCGTGATTACGTTTACATCAACAAAGGCTCCAATCAGGGCGTGCGCGTCGGGGACCGCTTCTATGCCGTCCGCCCAGTACCTGATCCCTTACAGGTGAAATGGTTCAAGTGGCAGGACAAGCTCTTGAAGGCCATGGGCACGATCTACTCGGATACCGGACAACTTGTTGTCACTGACGTACAGCCCAACGTTTCTACCGCACAGGTTATCTTCACCTGCAGTTACATCCAGCGCGGCGACATCCTCAGGCCCATGCAGGAACGCCCCTCCCCGCCATACAAGCCCGCCGGCCCGTTCGATCATTTTGCGCCTGTCAGCGGCAAGCCTGTCGGCATGCTTGTCATAGGCCAGGATTTTTCGCAGACCTATGGCCAGAATTCCATCGTTTATGTCAATCTCGGCACCAATCAGGGCGTGAAGGTTGGGGACTATTTCCGCATCTTCCGCTATCAGGGCTCGCACGCGGAAACGGCTCCGAACCTGCCGGACTTTCAATACAAGCTGTTTGGCTTCGGCAGTACGCCGCAAAAATACGAGTGGAACGATCTGCCCCGGGAAGTGTTCGGCGAGGGCATCGTGATCAGAGTGGACCACAACTCGTCAACCATGTTCGTTACTTACACCAGTAACGCTACCTTCGCCGGCGATTACGT
The DNA here is from genome assembly GCA_003154775.1 of Acidobacteriota bacterium. Classification (GTDB taxonomy): domain Bacteria; phylum Acidobacteriota; class Terriglobia; order Acidiferrales; family UBA7541; genus Acidiferrum. The sequence continues at coordinate 20,896 of PMES01000042.1, forward strand.
CGAAATCGAGTAATCCCTCTTCCCCCAGTTCCGTTATCGGGAAGCCCGCGTCGCCTCTGCGCCGCGGGCTTCTTCTTTTGAGAATGGCTTACTTGTTTTCGGAAACGATCTCGCAACGAAATCCATAGATCTTCGTGTCCGGGTTCTTCCAGGCCTCCCGCGCCAGACCGGCCTTCCAGCAGGTTTCTTCCAGAAAGCGCTCGCGGTCCAGATGGTGCTCCAGGGCCACTTGTGGCAACAGCAATCCGCGGCGCCCGCCCTGTTCCACCAATAAGCCGTGAGTTCCGATCTCAATTTCTTCGGGCCGGATCAGCTCCAGGGCAGTCATCAGCGATACCTCGATCTCGACATCTCCAACTTCCTCTGGCTGCATCCGCGTGAAGCGCGGATCTTCCAGGGCCGCCCCCGCCGCACAGCGCACAATGCTATCGCCAAGTTGCTCGCGGCCGTCAATTACCCCGATGCAACCCCTCAGCTTTCCCTTCACATGGAGAGAAACGAACACACCGCACCGGCGTTCCAAAATACCGCTATTGGGGATGGGATGAATTAGGCGCCCTTGGCAGACAGCTTCCGTGATGGCCTGGCGCGCCAAATCCAGGATGGTCTTTCTGTCGGCATCAGAGAGGCACGGCATCCTGCGAATTCTTCCGTGTTTCCGTCAGGCTGAGCTTCCGCCTCAGCTTGATGCGGTCGTCCAGTTGGCTCCAGAACTTCAGAAAATACTGCCCGGCGGAAACCAGCGCACTGATCACAACCAGCCAGAGCAGCATCAGCCCCAGCGGCTTTAACGAGGGATGGCGGACTCCCGCTATCAAAACCGCAGCCGCACACACCTGCAATACCATCTTGGTCTTGCCCAAGGTGGAAGCCGCGATATTGAATCCTTCCGCCGTGGCGATATTCCGCAAACCCATGATGGTGAATTCCCGCCCGATGATGATCACCACCATCCACGCTTTCGCCAGGTGCATATCCACCAGGGCGATAAACGCCGCGGTGATCAGCAACTTGTCCGCGATGGGATCCAGCAGAATCCCGAGTGTCGTCACTTGTGAACGGCGCCGCGCAAAATATCCATCGGCCCAGTCGGTGGCCGCCGCAAACAGTAGGATCAGAACGCCCCAGAACTCGAAATGCATGGGGAAACCCCACAGCTCCACGTTGGGGGTTCGCGTCAGCAGCACCACGATCAGCAGCGGCACGAAAAATATCCGCAGGACGGTCAAGGAGTTCGGGAGGTTCATAGGGCCATGATAACGGGCGCTGCCTATGCGGCAACACGCCACCACTCGGCTCACTATAGACTCCGCTCTGGAAGGCGTCAACGCTTGAAGGTTGTTGCTGTGACCCAGCCGGGGCTGTACTTTGCGGTTACTACGCAGCGGGCGCTGCCAACGGGCAGCCGGATACTCTTTCGTAACACCCTTGCTGCAAAGCTGTGCAAAAGTCTGGAGGCACTCTCTGCCGGAAAAGCATCCAGGCAATCTTCGCAGGGAAGAGCAAGAAGATTTAAGACACGCATACTCAATAACTTACAGAGACTTCCGAAATGGCTTCTCCCCTCGACAGCGTATTCTGCTCCGGTTGCCTCCGGGGGCTGGCTGCAAGTTTCCACAAGCTTTTCCACAACGGGACACCACCTCGGGGGATCCTGTCCCGCCCCGGCTAATTGTCACATTTTGTTCATATTTCACGGAATTTGAGGTAGTTACCCGGAAGTAACGCGCCACATTTTCGCTTCGCTTCAAATCGCCCGCGGACCGCGCAGCACGCGGGCCGGCAGGAAGAGAATGGCGCGCAGTAGTTCAAACACTCCGCCCACCGCAATTCCCACAATCCGGAATGGCAGCAGCAGAAGCCAAATCAGCGGATACAACACCAGTGCCAACAGTGCGAGCGGCCAACATACTACCAGCAGGAGACACCACAAGATGAAAGCGGCCATGATTCTCACCCTCCACTTAAAGATACGCGGGAGAACTTCGCGATGTTCCCTTCACGACAAAATCGTCGAGTTTCAGCCGCCGCGCAATCGCCTCGGGAATTTCCGCTTCCAGATCCATGTGCGACTCGCTCACCTGAGAACGAAGCACGCGCCCCAGCGCGTGAATCAGCGCCAGAGACCGCCCTTCGCTCAGCGGCATGTGCAGCGAGAGCTTTACCACGGGATCCACGGGCAACACCACATCCATCCGCCTCAGCAATTCCTCCAGACCTTCTCCCGTGAGCGCCGAAACGAACACCGGCGGTGTTCCTCCGCCATTGCCTCGCCAAGCTGCTTCGAATTCCTGGCGCTGCGCCTCCGTCAGGCGGTCCACTTTGTTAAACACGCGCAGCCGTGGCCTTCCCATCACTCCCAGCTCATCCAGAATTTTCTCGACTTCCACGTCCAATTCCTCGTGCCGGGGATTCGATATATCGCTCACCTGCAGCAGCAGCGCCGCCTCCTGCACTTCTTCGAGCGTGGCGCGAAACGCCGTGATCAGTCCTTTCGGCAAGTCGCGGATGAACCCCACAGTGTCCGATACCAGGATGCGCCGGTTCGAGGGCAGGCGGATCGCCCTCACCGTCGGGTCCAGCGTCGCGAACATCCTCGAGGACACCAGCACCTCCGCGCGGCTCAGGGCATTGAACAGCGTCGATTTCCCCGCGTTGGTGTATCCCACCAGCGCGACCGTTCCCAGCGGCACGGCGTTGCGCGCTTCCCGTCGCAGCGCCCGCTGTTTGCGTACTTCGTTGATGCTGTCCTGAATTTTCCCTACCCGGTCGCGAATGCGACGCCGGTCGGTTTCCAGTTTCTTTTCGCCAGGTCCGCGCACGCCGATGCGGCCGGCTCCTCCACCCGTGCCTCCGGATCCCCCGCCGCCGCTCTTGCCGCCCAACCGGGACATCTGCGTGCCGCGCCCCGTCAGCCGCGGCATCATGTAGTTCAACTGCGCCAACTCCACCTGCAATTGTCCTTCGCGGCTCCGCGCATGCTTCGCAAAAATATCCAGGATGAGTTGCGTGCGATCGATCACACGATGCTCGGTGGCCTCCTCGATGTTGCGTTGCTGCATCGGGGTGAGTTCGCTATCGAAAATGATCAACGGCGCCCCACGGGCGTTGGCTTCCGCGCGAATCTCATCCAATTTCCCGCGGCCGACCAGCGTCGCGGGGTCCGCCGCCTCGCGCAACTGAAACACCGTGCCCGCTATCTCCGCCCCGGCGCTGCGCGCCAGTTCCTCCAGCTCCAGCAGCGATTCGCGGCCCTGCTCTCCCGTCGGCATGCCAGGAAAGCGTGGGGCACGCTTCCATCCCACGCCCACCAGGAGGACACGTTCAGCCGCGGAAGTAGCGTGTTGTGTTTTCACGGGTGAATACAACCAGGAGTCATCGTGCCTTCACTGCGCTGTGTCTCGCCGACCTGCCTCATCGCCTCAATTATACGTCCATTCTCCCCGGAATCGCGCCCCGCAACTCCTCGCGCACGATGCCCAACGCCTGCCACTGGATCTCCGGATCATCTCCGAACCCGCTCAACCAATGTACGCCCGCTTCTCGTCGGAACCACGTGATTTGTCGCTTGGCATAGCGTCGCGTGGCCTGCTGAATCGCGCTCCGCGCCTTTTCCAATTTCATGTCCCCGCGCAAGACCGCCCGCAATTCACGGTAGCCGATGAAGTCAAATGGCTTCGCGTCGTCCGGGAAGCCGCTTGCTGCCAGTCCCCGCACTTCCTCCATCCACCCGCTGGCCAGCATCGCTTCCGTCCTCGCGTGTACGCGCTTGTACAGCCCCTCACGTTCTGGCTGTAACCCTATCCTCACAGCTCGCCAGCCTGGCAATGGCGTCCTTCCGCTTCGTTGCACTTCCGACATCGGCTTCTTCGCCAGCAGGCATACTTCGATTGCGCGTATCAGCTTCTGCTCGTCTGCGGCCGCAATCTTTCCCGCGGAAATGGGATCGAGCCGCCGCAGGATCCGGTGCAAGTGCCCCGCCGCGTGCTCCGCCGCGCTCGTTCGCAATCTCTCTCTCAGGCTTTCCGAGCGCTGTGGCACGTCCGCCAATCCCTCGAGTAGAGCGCGCAAGTACAGCCCGGTCCCCGCCGTAAATATCGGCAGACGCTGCCGGACGCGAAGGCCCTCCAGCACGCCGATCGCCCGTTCGCGGTATCCCCCTGCTGCAGCCTCTTCGCTGGGATCCAGCAAATCCATCATGTGGTGCGGAACGCCCTGGCGCTCTTCCGCGCTGGGCTTCGCCGTGCCAATGTCAAAGCCGCGGTACATCTGCGTTGAATCGCATGCAATCACTTCGCCGCCCAGTTGCAGGGCCAGCCACACCGCTAATTTCGATTTTCCGGAAGCGGTGGGTCCTAGGATGACTACGAGAGGCAATTCGCGGGGTTCGCTCATTTGCGGAACAGCAGCGGCCAGGCTCGGATTAGCAGCACCACCAGCACGATTAGCGCGATCAACACGCTCCCGAACACCTGTTGCCGGGCCAGTTTCATGCCTCTGCCTCAGCAGAATGGTAACAGATCACCAGGAAGAGGCCGGGGCTGCATTCCGATTGGAAACGACGCCCGCTCCACAGGCCGGCGTCCCTGGGAATTCTCTCTATGTGCCAGCCCGTATCCAGGCGGCGTCTGCTAATCTAAATTCCTCATTTGATGCACTTTTACCCGCTATTCAAACAGCGTAGCACCCCTGTCATCCTGAGGGACGCGCCGGGCGTTTACCCCGACCTGGTCGGGGCGCCCCGAAGGATCTCAACCTACACACGGCGCACAATTTTAATTGTTGAGGCCCTGAGGCGATCCTCATCGGATCGCCTCAGGATGACGATGTCTTACTGAGCTGGAAAAACGGATGATTTGTAGTTTGTGAGAAATCCGGGCTAATTGTTTGGCGGCATCAAGTTGTAATAATAAGTGAAACGCAGCTCAATGTATTCCGCCTTGAATTTGGACGGAAGAGGCTCGAACGGATTGGACCCGCGGATGGAAGAATACGCGGCACGATCCAGCGGCTCTTTCCCCGAACTGAACACCTGCACAGGCTCCCCGTCCGGTACCGCCCCATTCTTCAGGATACGGAATTGTAGCGAAACGACTCCCTGGTCGCCCAACGACACGGACGCCGGCATCACAGCAAACCAGTTCTGCTTCACCTTTATGTACACGCGGTGCAGGTAGTCGTTGAAATCGATGCCCTCATTGTCCGTGAGCATCTGAACCGCCCCATAGGCGCTTCCGTGTCCACTGCCGCCCCCTTGCCCACCCCCGCCCGGGAGCCGCCCCCCCCCTCCAAGCGGCGCCGGGGCATTTATTTTCCCGGACTGCCGCGCGGCATCGCGAATGGTATCGCCAGGGGATGACTGTTTCGGCAGGATCAATCCGCTCTGCGGCACCGGCATATCAGGAGTTTCCAGTTTCAGCGGTGTCTTGGGAAGATCGCCTCTGGCTCCTTGGGGCGGCTGCACCGTCGGCGCAACCGCGTTGGGCTGCGGTACCGGCGCGCTAGGCAGCTCTCTCTTCGGTGGTTCTGGTTGCGGCGCAGGAGGGGGCGGCTCGATGGGCGGCGCAACCCTGCGCAAAATGTTGGGATCGACGCTCACAGATTCATGGGGCACGGGCGCTGTCCTGGGCGAGGGCCTCAACGAATCCAACGCTCCCGGCGGCAAAAGAACCGTGATTTGTCGCCGCGCGATCTCCTCTTCCTCGTTCGTACGCACGTGCGGCCCGAAGATCTTCGGCTCGAATATCAGGAACAGCGCCAGCAAGATGTGCAGAGCGATGGAAATGACGCGCGTTATTGCGTCGCCGAACGACCCCTGGCCTGGCCGCTCCGGCGTGAGGAACGCCACCTCGCCCGTTTGCAGGATGTCCGGCTCAACCAGTTCTTCCGAGACCTGCGGCAGCGGCGAAAACTCCTCTGGCGCCACGGCGCCTTGCGGCACGGTCACGCGCTCGTCCATGTCCGTCGGCTGGAGCGGCAGGTGGGACTCCTCCGGCCGCTGCACCGCTTCTACATTGACGTCCCGCGGCACCACCACGCGGGTAGCGATGGATTCGAGTGGCAGGTTCGTCGGAATGGTCGATTGACCGTCCAGCCTTACAATCGGCAAGTTCGACGGCACTAAAGTCCGTTCGTCCAGCGTGGTCGGCCGCCGCCGCGTTGTCGCCACATCGGTGGCTGGCAGGCGGGCGCCAATCGGTACCAGAATTCGCGGAATCATCGTTTTGTTTTATCCACCCCGGATGGTGCTACAGGTTGGACGCGCGCGGCGTGTTCCCAGATGCTCGTCATCACCGCGCTCGCTAACTCCAACGCGGCTCGCCCGGACGCCCCATCCGTCTTCGGGGAAACTCTCGTCCGCACCGCCTCCACAAACGCTTCGAGTTCTCCGCGCAGTGGCTCGACCGGCGGTGCCGTCAGCTTTTCAAACGCAAATTCCGGTTGCGGACCCGGCCGCTTCACGCCAATCCGCAACGCATCGCGCCGCGCGTAATCCAGGGAAATGTACTCGTGCCGCTGGAAGAACCGCATCTTCCGCACGCGCTCCGTGGATACGCGGCTCGCGGTTACGTTGGCCACCGCGCCGCCCGCAAACTCCAGCCGCGCATGCGCAATGTCCACTTTGTCCGTCAGCACGGGAATTCCCACCGCTTTCACTTCCGTCACGCGCTCTTTTACCAGCGCCAGCAGAATATCCAGGTCGTGAATCATCAAATCGTAGATTACGTCCACATCCAGGCTTCGCGGTGTGAATACCCCCAGCCTGTGCACTTCAAAGAACAATGGCCGGCTCACGATGGGTTCCACCGCCAGCACCGCTGGATTGAAGCGCTCCACATGCCCTACCTGCAGAATCCGCTCATGGCGGCTGGCCACCTCCAGCAGGGCGTCCGCTTCCGCCAGAGTGCTGGCCATCGGCTTCTCGACCAACACATCGATGCCCATCTCCATCAAGCGGCAGCCAACTTCCGCGTGCGCCACCGTCGGTACGGCCACGGTGGCCGCGTCCACAACCCCTCGCAAATCCTCCAAACGGTTGAACGCGCGAGTCGCAAATTCTTGCGCTATCCCCGTCGCGCGCGCTCCATCCCGGTCGAAAACCCCGGCCAGCTCCACGCCCCCCATTTCGCGATACACCCGCACGTGGTTCCGGCCAAACTCCCCCGTTCCCACTACAGCTACCCGAATTTTCCGCGGGTCTCCCGCCTGGCCGCTGTTCCCACTCATTCTTTATTCATTCCCCCGGAACCCCGTTTGGGTTCCGCAACCTGTTCGGGAGAAAAGGCTTGTATGGCAATTCCTACGGTGTCCGCCAGTTCGATCAGCTTGGGCCGGTCAAAGAGCAGCGTGCGCGCGGCGTCAATGGCCAGCGCCGTCGCTCCTGTGCGCTTCATGGTTTCGACGGTCGGGAGTCCCACGACGGGTACATCGAAGCGCATATCCTGCCCGGGCTTGCTCACTTTCACGACCACCAGCGGCCGTCCATTCGCAAACCGCGCCGCTCGCTCGATTGTCTCATCCGTTCCCTCCATCGCTTCCACCGCCACGCAGGCGCGGTCCGCGATCACCACGGTCTGCCCGATATCCATCGCGGCAATCTGTCGCGCCACGCCCAGTCCGTAGGCGAGGTCGGCGGCTTCGTGCTCATTGGGCGCGCGGCGCGTCAGCACACCCGCGTCGGGCAACAGCGGTTTTAGAAACAGGGTGGAATCCACCAGTTGAATCCCTTCTTCTTCAAGCACTTTGGCCACCGCGCCGATCAACGAATCCGTGTTTTTCCTGGGCAACGATAGCAACAATTTCGCCAGCTTCCAGTCCGGCCGGATCGCGCTGAAAATCTTGTTGTGCTTCACCTGACCGGCCATCACCGCGCGCGTCACACCTTCGCTCTGCAACAACTCGATGGCCTTGCTCAGTTCTCCCAGGCTGACCCAGTGTACGCGCTTCGCAAATTGCGCCAATTCCGGCGAAGCCTCCTCCTTAATCGCCAGCACCGCCATCTCAATTCCCTGGCTCCGCGCACCCTCCAGCACGAGAAACGGAAATCTCCCGTTCCCCGCGATCAGTCCCCAACCTTCCCTATTGGCATTCATTTCAAGATTCCAGACCGCGTCCCAGCCCTTGCCAACCCTGTTCTTATTTCACGATCCCGCGCTCTGCCTTCTCGACAAAATCCATCAGTTCTTTTACGTCCGCGGAATCCCCCCACGTTTTCCGCATCTCTTCCAGGGCCTGCGAAGTATTCTTCTTGGATCGCAACAGCACCCGGAACGCCCGCTGGAGCGTCTTGATCCGCTCCGCCGAAAATCCCTTGCGCTCCAGCCCGATGGTGTTTGGGCCGAAGCACTTCGTCTCCCGCTCGGTCACCACGAATGAAAACGGCAGCACATCCTGCGTGATTACGGTGGACGCGCCGACGTAGGCGTAGCGCCCCAACCGGCAGAACTGGTGCACCGGCGAAAATGCCCCGATGGTCACATAATCCTGCACCGTTACGTGACCCGCGAGCGTCGCGCCATTCACGAACAGCGTGTTGTTGCCCACCTGGCAGTCGTGTCCCACATGCGCATACGCCAGAAAAGAATTCTCATTCCCAATGCGGGTAGTGCCGCCGCCTTTAATTGTTCCCCGGCTGATGGTCACATACTCGCGAAAAATGTTCCCCTCGCCTGCGACCAATTCGACGCGCTCCCCGCGATACGTATAGTCCTGCGGATCGCCGCCAATCACCGTGAACGGATGAAACACGTTTCGCGCCCCGAATTTCGCCGGGCCTCGCACCACCGCGTGTTCGTGCAGCACGCACCCTTCACCCAACTCAACGCCGCAACCCACCACCGCGAAGGCGCCGACTTGCACACCTTTCCCCAGCTTCGCTTCCGGCGAAACTATCGCTTGCGCGTGGATTTGCTCCTCATCCATCTTCAGGATTTCGTTGGCTCTTCGCGGTCGGCCATCACGCACAACATCGTCGCTTCCGTCGTCAGCTTGCCCTCAACAAACGCCTTGGCCTTGATCTTGCACAGATCGCCCTTCCACGTCAGGATGTCCACCTCGATCCGCAGTTGATCGCCGGGCACCACCGGCCGGCGGAACTTCACGTCCGTCATCGAGGCCAAATACAGCAACTTCCGGTCGCGGTCGGGGATCTCCAGTAGCAGTAGCAATCCGCCGGCCTGTGCCATCGACTCCAGTATCAGCACGCCCGGCATCACCGGCTTTCCGGGAAAATGGCCTTGGAAGTAAGCCTCGTTAATCGTGACGCTCTTCGCCGCCACGATCCTTTTGAACCGCACGATTTCCAGCACCTTGTCAATCATGAGAAACGGATACCGGTGCGGAAGGTATTTCTGTATTTCGTTGATGTCGAGTTGCATGCGTGCTCCGGCGCCGCCACTCCCCTGCTCTACGGCGCATCTCCTGATTCCTGCAAACTTACTATTATAAGCAATCTGTACGGCCAGCAAAGATTATCTTCTACGCACCGCCTCGTCTGCCTTTTCCTCACTCTCTCCGGTGTTGCCCGGTGTTGCCCTGCGTTGCCGGCGTTGTTACCATGACTCCTTCATGGCTACCCGTTCACTTCCACAGACACTTCTTGCCCTGCTCCGCCCCCGGCTGCCTAACATGTTGGAAGTCCTCCGGCAACTCACGCTCCTGGAGTCTCCCAGCCTGGATAAAGAACGCGCCGACCGCTGCTGTGGCTTTCTCGCGGACGAATGGCTGCTGCGCGGCACGCTCGTCCAGGTGCTCCGTCAGAAGCATCGCGGCGATCATCTCCGCATCGTCTGGTCTCCCACCATTGCACCGCCCAGAGCGCAGCTCCTCGTCCTCGGCCACTATGATACGGTCTACCCCACCGGTACCATCACCAAAATGCCCTATCGCCTCTCGGGGGACAAAGCTTATGGCCCCGGCACTTTTGACATGAAGGCCGGCATTGTCCAGGCGCTTTTTGCTCTCGAAGCCTTGCACGAGGCGCAAGCCATGGTTTCCAAGCGCATCGTTTTCCTGTGGACTTCCGACGAGGAGATCGGCAGCGAATCCTCCCGCGTGCTCATCGAATCGGAAGCCCGCCGCAGCGACGCCGTCTTTGTCCTTGAGCCGTCACTCGGTCCGCGCGGGCTCGTCAAAACTTCCCGCAAGGGCGTCGGCGAGGCCGAAATCATTGTTCATGGCCGCTCCTCGCATGCCGGCCTGGCCCCGGAAGAAGGCGTCAACGCCGTTCATGAGCTCGCCGCGCAAATCGCCCGCATCGAAAAGTGGAACGATCATCGCCGTGGCGTCACCATAAATGCGGACGTCGTCGAGGGCGGATCAGGCGTCAATGTCATTCCCGAACTAGCCAAAGCCCAATTCGATCTGCGTGCCTGGCGCACGGCCGATATGCGCGCCCTCGAAAAGCGCTTACATGGATTGAAACCCATTCATCGCGGCGCCAAGCTCGAAATCCATGGCGGCTTTGATCGCCCGCCGCTCGAACGCAAGCAAAGCGCCGTTCTCTTCGGACGCGCCGCTTCCCTCGCCAAGCAGCTGGGCCTCTCCCTGGGCGAAGCCGCAGCCGGTGGCAGTTCCGACGGGAACTTCACCGCAGCGCTGGGTATCCCGACGCTCGATGGCTTCGGCGCCGTCGGCGATGGCGCGCACTCCGCTCACGAACACGTGCTTACCAAGACCATGCCCGTCCGCGCCGCACTCCTCGGTGCTCTCCTCGCCTCTTCGTAAATCGCCGTTCGGATTGGCTTAGGCGCGCAATGGGACTCTTACTGCCCGTAGCTCTTCTTCAAATACTCCGCCGTCCCCTGCATCAAATCCCCGTAATCGCTGTGCAGCACCTCGCGCAGCGCCTCCTCGGTCGATCGCCCTGCCGCGATTCGATCGAGTATCTTCTCGATATCTCCCATCCCGCCTGTCTGCACGATGAATTCCACGTTTGCCAGCGACCAAGCATACGAATACCGCACCACATCTTCCGATAGTCCCAGCCACGATCCTTCCAGCTTCGACAGCGCCGCCGCATGTCCTTGTTCGTAAACCTGTACCAGCACGGCCGCGCTTTCATCGCTTCGTTTCCCTTCCATCCATTGCGCTACGCCTTCTTGCAGCCAGGTCGGCGCCCGCCCGTGGGTCTTCTGTTGAATAAAGCTGTGCGTCAGTTCATGCCGCAGAACGCGCGACAACTCCGGGGTCACTCCCGTCAAACCCTGCACCGGCACGCGAATCCGCCCGTCATTCAGCGCTCCTACCCACTCCGGCGCTTTCGTGATGTCCGCAAATCCCTGTTCCGTGTACAGCACGACTCCAATGGGCTCAGGCGGCGAGTAGTTCAGCGCCGATTCGATCTGCTGGTAATGCCCTTCCAGCGTGTGCAGAACGTCGCGTGCCAGTCCCGGTTCCGCCGCGCCGTTGTACCGCAACTGAAAGTGCGCGCTCTCGTTTTCCCGGTAATTTTCCTCTTCCCGGATGTCACGCTCCGCCTTTTCCAGCGCTGTCTGTACGTCGGCATCACGATGAATGGACTGCGCTTTCTTCCAATCCTGCACCGCCAGATCCGGCCGGTTCATCCCGTAATAGGCCCAGCCGGACAGCTTGTACACGTCGGCATTGCCCGGCGCCAGCCGTCTGGCATGATCGAGGTACTCCAGCGACTGCCGGAATTCGCTCCGCTGTAATTGGATATATGCGACATTCATGAGCAGTACCGCTTGCTCCGGCGTGTAGGAAACCCCTGCCCGCGCATCGCTCAACGCGTGATCCAGGTCCCCATGGGAAAGTTCAAACTGAGATGCCGCGTGATGCGCCAGGGCCGCGCGTTCATTGGCGTTCGCGCTGCCTCCGCGTGCCTCTGCCTCCAACTGCGCGATGTAATTCCGGTCAATCGATCCGTCGTGAACCGCGCCATGATCTATCTCCGTTCCGTTCGCCGTGGTCTCCATCGTGGGTGGTGCGATGTTCAGATTTGCCGCGGCCGCCGCGGGCGATTCCGTCACCGGCAGTAACCCGCCTTTTTCAATGTGATCCACGATGGATTTCGGCAACGTCAATTGCCCCGCGGAGGTCTCGCAGCGGATCTTGTCCCCATCCTCCACCACGTTGTAAGCCAGGATTTTCTGCCCGTTTTTCAGGACGATTTTGTCCGCGCACGCGGCTGCCGCCGCCAGCAGTATGCCGGCAATCAGGCATGTGATTCTTGCTGCGCTCCACCTTCGCTGCATCTCTTTATTCTAGACCGCTGGGGCACTCCACCCGCCACCGCCTTGTTCCTTCATGCCGAATATGACTACACTCTTTCCGTGAAGTTCCTCTCCGCCTGCCTGCTTCTTCTCGTTCCGTGGCCAGCAACTTGCCGCGCCGCTGATCGCTCGCCCCGCGACCTTCTCGCTTCTCTTAACGCCCTCTCCCTCGATTCACAAAGCGTCTACACGGTCTCCGCTCAAGACCACATCGAAATCCGTCATGGCGATGCCGCGCTCACTTTTCAAGCGGGACGCTTCGCTTTCTACGCTCCATTTGAAGGCCGCATCACCGGTTTTGTCTTCTCCGGTCTGGGCCACGCCCTTTCTTTTCCTCGCGATCCCGCGGAAAAGCAGCAGATGGCGCGTTTCCTGGGGGCCCCCGCCCTGGACCAGCAATTCGTCTCCGCCTACGTGCGCTTCACCGATGACACCGCCAAGGACCTCCTGGCACAATTCCAGCGCGCCGGCCTCCCGCCCTCTCCCGATGCTTCATTTGTGGCCGTCTGGGAACCCGGTGTCGCGCGTCTCAACTCTTCCCACTCCCTGCGAATCCTGTTTGAGGAATTTTCCTCCGCTCCCCGGCATTTCTTCCATGCGGGCATTGATGGCGTCGTCACCGGTCCGTTTGACATCCTGGCCGATGAAATGCGCTCGGAGAATTTCATGATCGGGCAACCCCGCTTCGTTGGCATTCTCACGCAGTACGACGTCTGGACTTCCTACTCTTCGCCCGGATACTCTCCCCCACAGGTTCCCTTCGCCGCTCTGCGATATCACATCAACACCACTATCCACCCGGACTACTCTCTCGAAGGAAATACCTCCGTCGATTTCCGTTCTGTCACCGGCGGCGAGCAACTCCTCTTCATCCAACTCGCGCGCTCCCTGAAGGTGGAATCCATCTCCTTCGAGTCCGGCGCGCCTCTCACCTTTTTCCAGAATGAGGGCCTCACCGGTCAGCAGTTGCGTTACCGCGGCGAAGATTCCCTCTGTGTCTTCCTCCCTAAACCTCTTCCCGCGGGCGAAACCTTTACCCTGAATTTCCGCTATCGCGGCAACGTCATCGAAAACGCCGGTAACGCCGTCCTCTTCGTCGGCGAGCGCGAAAGCTGGTTTCCCCACCACGGTGACACCGCCGAATTCTCCCTCTACGACATGACCCTCCGCTGGCCCAAGCGTCTTCGCCTTGTCGCCACCGGCGAAAAATCCGACGAGCACGAAGAGGGCGAATTCCGCGTCGCGCACTGGAAGACGGAACAGCCGGTCACCCAAGCCGGTTTCAACCTCGGCGAATACGCAGTGGCTTCCGTGGCCTCGGAAAACCATCTCATTGATGTTTACGCGAACAAACAACTCGAAGAGGCCATCCAAGCCCGCTTGGGCCGTACCGTCGTGGACATCAGTCCGTCCATCAAGGTTCCCGGCGGTGATTTCCCTAACGCCCGCATAGCCCTCGAGCCTTCGACTCCGAGTCCTGCGGATACCTTGAAGCAGCTTGCCCGTGAAGTCGATTCCTCCATCCATTTCTGCGAACAGTATTCCGGTCCCTTTCCGTTTCATCATCTCGGCGTTTCGCAAATACCGGGGGCCTTCGGGCAGGGCTGGCCGGGACTTCTCTACATCTCCACTTACTCCTTCCTGTCTCCCGAAAACCAGCAGCGTGCCGGCCTCAACTCGACCGGTCAGGAACTCTTCACTCAAATTGTTCCATTTCACGAAGTAGCCCACCAGTGGTGGGGGAATGTCGTTGGCTGGTCCAGCTACCGCGATCAGTGGATCAACGAGGCCATCGCCAATTATCTCGCGCTGCTTTTTGCCGACTCACAAAAGAATCCGGACCAGACTCTCCACGCCTGGCTTGTTCGCTACCGCAAGGGTCTTCTCACCAAACCCGCCAATGAAGATCTCCCGCCGGCCGCAACCGGCGCGCTCATCATGGGCATGCGCCTGGTCTCCTCGAAGTCGCCAACTGCCTACGATCAGGTCTTCTACGGCAAAGGCGCTTGGATCATGCATATGCTCCGGGAAATGCTGCGCCAGCCCAATACGCCGAATCCCGACGCGCGTTTCATGGCTCTGCTGAAGTCGTTGGTCTCCAAGTACGCCCAGAAAAGCCTCACCACAGTTCAATTCCAGCGCGAAGTCGAAGCTGTCATGACCCCGAAAATGGATCTCGAGGGCGGCCGCTCCATGGAGTGGTTCTTCGACGAATATGTCCGGGGAACCGCCATTCCTCGTTACAAGGTGAGCTTCTCCTCGCACCGCATTGACAAGGGCTATCAAGTGCGCGGCAAGCTGCTCGCCTCGGGCGCGCCCCACTCGTTCATTGCGCCTGTTCCTCTTTTCGTCAGCACCGGCTCCGGCCACGGCGTTTTCCTCGGTACGGTAATCGCCACCGGCGACGAGACACCTTTTTCCTTTATCACCCAGACCGATCCCCGCAAACTCCTCATTGATCCTCACATGACCCTGCTTTGTGTTCCGGAATAATCAGGCGTGCCTCTTCCTCGATTCCCAAGTTGACCAAATGCACGTGACTGCATCCCGCGTTATTTCAATCAATTGTCGTGGGAAGCCCCAACTTCGCCGAAGTTGGGTTCCCTTTCATCGCCCGCCACCCAGATTCTGTCATTCCGACCGGAGGGACGGCGCTTTTTGCCGTCCCGGAGCGGAGATACGGTTCTCCATCGCACGTTTTTTGTGCGATGAAATCCCTCTGCGATTTCGGATTATGCTTTGCGGCTTCTTCGGTTGGTGCTGACTTCGGTTGGCCCGGCCTTTTCACGGATCGTGACACGTGCCGGCAATCCCCGCTACTTATTCATCAACTTCTCTTCCAACATCGGGCTGTTCAAATTCAATTCGGCCTTGCCGCCTTCTCCCAATACATAGGGGTACCCGTCCAGATCGCCGGGCAAATGTGGCAATAATCCCGCCTGCACCAGTTGGCTCATCTTCGTCGCCCGCCGTCCGGTCCGGCGCTCATACTCATCCGCGAGCCGGTTTAGCTCTCGCAAGTCCAAATCCACCTTGACCAACCGCAAGTGCAACTCCGCATTCTTCTTGATCTGCGGCTCTTGGGCCGTCTGATAGATGTCCCGCCACAGGAAATAAGAGGTCTCCAGCGACTCCCCTTCGGCAGCGATCTTTGCGGCCATCACCTTCATCCAGATGGCCGCCTGCGGGTTCTTGGCGCCTTCCGCGAAGGCCTCCGCTGCCCTGGCATAATCCTTCTTGTCGAAGTAATAGACGTTGCCCATATCCTGGTACAAACGCCAGTAATCAGGGTTGGCTATCACCCCTCGCCGCAGCAGTTCCACCGCGTGGTCCGGATCGCCCGCTCCTCGTGGCGGGGCATCGCTCAAAAACGTCGAGCCGAACCGGTACGCGACGATCAGATTCGGGTCCAGTGTTGTCGTGATGTCCAGCAGCGGCCACAGCAACTCCAGATTCTTCTGCTGCAAACGGTGCTTCTCTCCGTAGTACTGCACCGCCCGCGTCCAGTACATCGCGCCCACCAGTGGTGCGTATTCCAGGCTCATTCGCTTGATCAGTTTCGGCGAGCGCAACACCAACTCATCGCGTTCTTCTTGCAGCGCCTGCCGCTGCGCGTCAATCTTCTTCTGTAGTTGCCACACGCCGGCAAGACCCAATGCCAGCAGGACGCCTAACGTCGCTTTAATGATTCCGCTTCTCTTCATTTAAGGTTCCGGCGCGAGAAAATCGCCGACGCTGCGGCCAGCACCACCGCCCCATAAACCACCGCGTACAGCGTCGCCTGCCCCACTAACGCACCCGGCACTGCCCGGCCGTGCGCCACGGCTCCCATCACGTTGAAATCCTCAAAATTCGGCAGCAGGTAAGAAACCCCTTTCAACAAGTTCATTGTCGCCGGGCTCAAATCCACCGCCTGCACCGTGCGCAGATCTCCCGCGAATACGCCCGCCACATAGATTCCCGCCGTGAACAGGATCGCCAGAAAGGGCGTGGTGAAGCAAGAAAACAGCAGCGCCAGCGCCACGATCAGCGCCAGCTTCAGCAGAATCAAATACACCGCCACCAGTATCCAGCCGTCGCTCTTTTCCAGCGTGTGTTTCACCGCCCACAGCGCCAGGTACAATCCCACGGCCATGGCCGCCGTGTTCACCGTCAGCGTCATCACCAGCCCGCAGAACTTTCCCAGCAGGAATTCCCACCGCTCCACCGGCTTCGCCAGCAAGGCATACAGCGTGCGCTTGTCCATCTCCTTGGACACCAGCCCCACGCCGATAAACACCGCAATGAACAACCCAATCACGGAGATCGCCGTCAACCCCAGGCTGACGATCACGCTTTCTTCGATCCCGATGGAAATCTGCCCCACCAGGATTGCCGCGCCCATCATCAGCAGCGCGAAAAACACCAGATTGTAGAGCACGCGGTCCCGCACCGCTTCCCGGAACGTATTCGCGGCCACTGTCCGTACGTTCTTCATTTTCCACTCACCTCAACCGCATTGGCCTGCGCCCGGTCCGCTTCCACAAGATTCATAAAAAACTCTTCCAGCGTCGGCTTGATCTGCGCCACCGAAAGAATCCGCGCCCCCGCCGCCCGCAATTGCTCGATCGCTCCGTACAACTCTTCTTCGGGCATCTGCACCCGGTAACGCTCGCCTGTCCGTGTTGCCTTGGCCAGCAGCGGCAGGTTCTTCCCCTCTGCCACCTCGAATAGAACTTCCATCCCTTGCGTCTGGATTCCCACCATTTCTCCCGGCGTGCCCACGCCGCGCAGTTTCCCGCCCACAATCACGCCTACCCGGTCGCATAGCATCTCCGCGTCGGAAAGAATGTGCGTGGAGAAAAGCACCGTCCGCCCATCTTTCTTCAATTCGAGGATGATGTCCCGCACCTCGCGGCGTCCCAGCGGGTCGAGCCCCGACATCGGCTCGTCCAGAATCACCACCTGCGGGTCGTGCAGGATCGCTTGCGCCAGTCCCACGCGCTGCAGCATGCCCTTTGAATATTTCCGTAACTGAATCTTCTTCGCGGTTTCCAGCCCCACCTTTTTCAGCATGTTCTGCACCCGCGTCTTGCGGTCCGTTGCCGTCAAACCGTGAAATCGCGCGAAGTAATCCAATAATTCCGCTGCGGTCAGGTAGTCGTAGAAATAGGGCTGCTCCGGCAGGTAGCCGGTCTCCTGGTGCATGGACACATCGTCTATCGATTTCCCCAGAATTCGCGCGGTTCCCCTGTCCGGGAAAATCAAGCGCATCAGCAGCTTGATGGTCGTGGATTTTCCGGCCCCGTTGGGTCCCAGGAAACCAAACACTTCGCCGGTATCGACCCGCATGCTCAGGTCTTCTAAGGATATTTTCTTTTTCAGGTTCAAAAATCCGTAAGGGTATTCTTTCGATAGGTGTTCTATCTCAATTGCTGGAGTGGCCATGCCTCTATCTTTTTAAACCCCGCGCCAAACGTCAACGGCACGCGCATTCCAATGTGCGAGGATAGCAACGCTGTCTGTTTCGTCTCGCAATTTCCGTTCTTTTCTTTCTTTTCTTCTCTTTGTGTTCTTTGCAGTCTGTGGCGAAATCTTCACTTCGCAATTTGCACCAGATCTGCGCGGCCCGCCGGTTCCGGCTGCAGCGTCTGCGCTCCCCGCCAATTATCCAGGATCCCGACCTGTTGCACGCAGCTCACCGTGCACCTCGGCGCGCATTCCTTATGCGTGTAGTACTCCCGGTGCCGCCGTTCGTCCGTATATTCCCGCAGCGGGATTCCCGGATAGCCCCGCTGCTGGGAACACCAGTGCACCAGCCCATTCTCGCAAATGTACAGGTAGCGCGAGCCCGCCCGGCACTTCCAATCGTGCTCTTTCGCCCTGGCCACGTTGTGCTGAAATTCGTTGAACCGCGAAAATGAGCGCTTCCCCAGCTCCATGATCTCTTCAAAAATCTCTTGTTCGCGCTTCCCCAGCGGCTTCAATTGCCCGTCGTGGTCGTGAATGATCCCCACCGTGCTTGTGAATCCCAACTCCACCGCGCGGTGCGCGATCGTCAGCGCATCTTCCGGGTTCTTCACGCCCCCGCCCAGCACGGAATTGATGTTCACCTGAAACACCGCAAACTCCGAGAGCATCTCCAGCCGCCCGTCCAGCGTTTTCAGGCTCTTCTTGGACACCTCATCCGGCACTGCATTGTCAATGCTGATCTGCAGGTGTTCCAGCCCGGCATCATTCAGCCGCTCGATTCGCTCTTTGTTCAGGAAAAATCCGTTGGTGATCAGCCCCGCCATCATCCCCCGCTTGCGGATGTGCCGGATCACTTCGTCCAGGTCCGGATGCATCAGGGGTTCGCCGCCGCTGATGGTGATGATCGTCGTGCCCATGTCCGCCAGGATATCCAGCCGCTCTTTCATCTCCTGCAGCGGCACGGGCTTGGACACGTCGTCGTATTCATTGCAGTACGTGCAATCCAGGTTGCAGCGCCGCATCGGGATGATGTGTACCAGGATCGGGTGCTTGGTATCCGTCAGTGCCTTCGTAATCATCCACAGTTCGTGCAGACGCGTCTTCACGAAACGCAAACGCTTCCGCATGCGCGTCTTCGCCGGCGCTTTTCCCTTATTTCTCTTTTGCGCCATGTTTGTTTACAACTTCCCCAAGTTCTGATTATACCTTACCGCCGCTCTTCCTCTTCCCCTGCGCACTGCCCTTCGCCAGAACCTGTCTTTCAAGCGCTTGTTGGGAGGGCACGGTTTCACGAATTGCGGAAAAAGTCTTTTCTTTAGGAGGCCGGGGCTTCAGCCCCGGCGTAACGCTTCTAGAACCAATGGGCTTTCGCGCCTTTTGCGTCCGCCGATTTTTGGCGGAAGCCCCTGAAGAAAGGTTTGTATCCACCCTGCGACGCGCGAGCAATTGGGCACTAGAGCCGCAATCGGTAAGCACGGCTTTTCCTGTGGCATTCCCACAGAAGACGTGCTATGCTCATGTGGTCATCACACAGGAGACCTCATGAGTGATTCCAAACTTGATCTTCTCCAGGGCACTCTCGACCTCATGGTCCTGCAAACCCTCGCCGCCATGGGCGCGCTCCACGGCTACGGCATCGCCCGTCGCATCGAGCAGGTCAGCGGCAATGAAGTCCTCCTCAACCAGGGCACTATCTACGCCTCGCTCGTCCGCCTTCAGCAGCGCGGCTGGATCTCCGCCGAATGGGGCACCTCCGACAACAATCGCAAAGCCAAGTTCTATTCCATCACCAAGCCCGGCCGCAAACAGCTCTCCGAAGACGCCGCCTACTGGCAAAGGCTCTCCCTCCTGATGAATCGCGTCCTCGCCCTGCCGGAACAGGAGGACAAATCATGATTGACCGCCTCCGCCAATCCCTTCAACGCATCGCTTCCTTCTTCCGCCGCGCTCAACTCGATCAAGACTTCGACTCGGAGATGGCCTCCCACCTGGAATTAGCCATCGAAGAAAACCTCCGCTCCGGCATGTCCCCCGCCGAAGCCCGCCGCCAAGCCCTAATCCAATTCGGCGGCACACAACAAGCCAAGGAAAACCATCGCGACTCCCGCGGAATCCCCTGGCTCGAATCCCTCCTGCAAGACCTGCGCTTCGCCCTCCGCATGCTCCGCAAATCTCCAAGTTTCACCGCGGTCGCCGTCCTCACTTTGGGGCTTTGCATTGGGGCAAACACCGCTATTTTTAGCGTCGTTGACGCGCTCATTATTCGCCCTCTTACCTACCCCGACGCCGGCCGCTTGGTCACCATTCACGAAATCATTCCCAAGCTCAGCAGCTTCGCGCCGCTGGTGCCCGTAAACGCGGTGCACTTTCGCGAGTGGCAAAAGAATGCTCGCTCCTTTGATCAACTCGTTCTCTTGGGCGGAAGGAGTTTCACCCTCACTGGAACCGGAGACGCGCAACGAATCCCGGGCGCGCGCGTTTCATCTAACGTTTTCTCGATGCTGGGGGTGAAGCCTCAGCTCGGCCGCTCCTTCCGTGCCGATGAGGACGTGCCTGGGCACGACCAGGTTGTTGTTATCAGTCACCCCTTGTGGGTCAGCCGCTTCAATGCCAATCCAGACGTGATCGGCAAGCGCATCGTCCTCGGCGGTGACAGTTACGAGATCATCGGTGTGCTTCCCGAGGATTTTCACTTCCCCAGACTTAGCCAGTTGTACGCCATGACCGTTTCGGAAGAACATCCCGAAATTTGGAAGCCCTTCGCCCTTCGCGACGACGAACTGGACGCTGTCGGAGACTTTAACTTTGCTTGTATCGCCCGGCTGAGGCCGGGAGTCTCCATTTCGCAGGCTGTTTCCGAGTTGAACCTGCTCCAGGCCGATTTCGTCCGGCAACTGGGGGCGAATGTCGAGCTCCACGCAACGCTGATCCCCCTCCAGGACCAGATCACCGGCCGCTCACGCGCGAGTCTTGAGCTCCTGCTTGCTGCGGCGGCGGCTGTCCTGCTCATTGGATGCGTCAACATTGCTAACCTCCTTCTCACCCAGGCCGTCACGCGCCGGAATGAAATGGCCATCCGAAGCGCCATTGGGGCCGACGCGGCCAGGCTTACCAGACAAGTGTTTGTGGAAAGCCTTTTGCTTTCCACTTTGGGTGGTCTCTGCGGCATTGTGGTTGCCTACTCTGCAATGCGCGTGATTTTGACCAATGTGCCCATTGATCTGCCACGTATGGATGAGGTTCACCTGAACGGCTGGATGCTGTTATTCACCCTGGGCGTATCCACGGCCACCGGCCTTTTGTTCGCCACCCTGCCTGCCTGGTACATCGCAAGAATTGATCCCTTGGCGACGATGAGGTCCAGCACGAGGAGCGCCACCTCCGCGACCAAGGTGAGCCGGCTTCGCTCGCTTCTGGTCAGCCTGGAAACTGCTTTGAGCGTGACGTGCCTGATTGCCGGTGGTTTGCTTCTGCACAGTTTCATAAACGTGCTCAGTGTCGACACAGGTTTTGAAGCCCGGCAACTTGTTACTGTTGACTTGAACCTCCCTGATACTCGCTATTCCGACCTCACAACCAAGAACACTTTTCTAAGTGCTCTCCTCGAACGAACCCGAGCCCTGCCGGGCGTGAGCGCCTCGGGGATTTCCAGCAAGCTTCCTCTCAGTGGAGAAGGCGGAAACAACCTGGTGCTCGCGGAAGGCGTGGACCTGCCTTACGAGGAGCGCCCCTTGGCGGATATTCGCAACGTGAGTCCCGATTATTTGACGGCCATCGGCATTCCATTAAGAAAAGGCCGCGTGTTTGGCGAAAGTGACCGCACCCGGCAGGTTGCCCTGGTCTCTGCTCTGGCTGCCGAACGTATCTGGCCGGGTCAGGACGTTATCGGCAAGCGCTTCCGCCTCGGTGGCATTGATTCCCCCCTCAACGAAATCGTGGGCGTTGTCGGAGACGTCCGCGCTGTAAGCCTGAACAAGAGCCCCTCTCTTACCATCTACGTGCCCTACTGGCAGCGCTTCCGCAATGATGTTTCCCTTATCGTCAAGACCGTCGGCGACCCGGCGGTCGTTTCCTCGGAAATTCGTGGCTTGATTCGCGAAAGCGATCCGGAGATCCCGGTGTCGGCCTTCCAAACCATGCAGGGCATTGTGATGTCATCGGTGGCGCCACGCCGGTTCCAAACCACGCTGGTCCTGCTGTTTGCTGGAGCTGCAGCGCTATTGGCTGGCTTGGGCATCTATGGGATCGTCTCTTATTCCACGTCACAACAAACCAATGAGATCGGCATCAGAATGGCTCTCGGAGCACAGCGTCCCACCATCGCTCGCTTGGTCTTTGGTCAGGCACTATTCCCCGTCGGCGCGGGTTTGCTCGGAGGGGTGGTTCTGTCCTTGGGCTTGCGGCGCGTCTTGTCCAGCTTTCTTTTCGGAATCAATCCCGCCGATCCGGCTACGATCCTGGGCGTGATTTGTTTCCTGGGCCTCGTCGCCGCTGCGGCTATCTACTTCCCGCTCCGGCGGGCCATCAAGATTAGCCCCATGAGTGCTTTGCGCTACGAGTAAGCGGAGCAATGACTATGGATATCCAACGCTCATCCAACGCCCACGCCAAAAAAATCCGCCGCATTGTCTACGTCGGTATCGCGATAATTTCCGTCGCGGGTGTCACCTATGGCGTCTCGCGCCTCCGTCCCGCTGCGCCTTCCGTCGATAAGGCCACCGTCTGGACCGACGAAGTGAAGCGCGGGCCGCTGCTCATCGAGGTCCATGGCACCGGGACGCTTGTCCCCGAGGACATCCGCTGGATTCCCGCCCAGACCGATTCCCGCGTGGATCGTATCCTGATGCAACCCGGCGCCATCGTGCAGCCCGGCAGCGTCATCTTGGAACTGACTAATCCGGAATTGCAACGCGACGTGCTCGACGCCGAATATCAACTCAAAGCCGCCCAGGCGGACTACGAAACCCTCAAAGTCCAACTCAACAGCGATTTCCTCAACCAGAAAGCCGCCACCGCCGCGGTCCGCAGCGACTACGAGCAAGCCAAGATCCAGCACGAAGTGGACGAAAAGCTCCGCGCCCAAGGTCTTAGTACCGATGTCACCGAGAAGCTGTCGAAAGTGAAAGAAGAACAACTCGCGATTCGCCTGCAACTCGAAGAAGACCGCATCGCAAACGCCGCCAACTCCTCAAAAGCGCGCCTCCTGGCGCAACAGTCCCACGTCAGCCAGCAGCGCGCCCTCTACGACCTCAAACGCAGCGAACTCGACGCGCTTCACGTCCGCGCCGGTATCCAGGGCGTTCTGCAAGTCGTTCCCGTTGAAGTCGGCCAGCACGTCACGCCGGGTACCAATCTTGCCCGCGTTGCCGATCCCAAACGCCTCAAAGCGGAAATTAAAATCGCCGAAACCCAAGCCAAGGATGTGGTCATCGGCCAGAAGGCCTCCGTCGACACCAGAAACGGCATCGTCAAGGGCCAAGTCGCACGCATCGATCCCTCCGTGCAAAACGGCACCGTCACCGTTGACGTGCAAATCAGCGACTCGCTCCCCCAGGGCGCGCGCTCCGACCTCAGCGTTGATGGCACCATCGAAATCGAAAACCTGAAAGATGTTCTCTACGTGGGCCGGCCCGTTCACGGCCAATCTGAAAGCACCATTGGCTTATTCAAACTCGTGGATGACGGCTCGGACGCCGTGCGCGTCAACGTCAAGCTCGGCAAAACTTCCGTCAACACCGTCGAAATCCTCCAAGGCCTCAAGTCCGGAGACAAGGTCATTCTCTCCGACATGTCCGCCTGGGATGTTTTTGACCGCATTCGTTTGCGCTAGGAGCCACAAATGAATGCCTTTCGCCAAGTCACGCCTCCATAGGTTCATGTAACACAGGGCCCGCCGCTTTCTGGCAGGGGGCAACTGCTTTTCTCTCGGGTTTGCCTTTCTCTTGCTCTTGTAGCGGCCCCGACCCGGTCGGGGGCGCTGTTCTCTTGGGTTTGTAGTGGCGGACCTTCAGGTCGGTTCTTGGGTTTCTCTCGGTTTTTTTTCTCTTCAGGACGCCGGGGTTTCAACCCCGGCGTGAAGCCCCGAGCACGAATGGGCTTTAGCCCCTGAAGAAAGGTTCCAGGCATTCCATCTCGGAGGCTGTTCACATGACTTCACCAAACGGCACGCTCATCAAGATGCAAGGCGTCAGCAAAATCTTCTTCACCGACGAACTCGAGACCCACGCCTTGTCCCAGATCGATCTGGAAATAAAAAGGGGCGAATACCTCGCTATCGCCGGCCCTTCGGGATGCGGCAAATCCACGTTGCTCGCCATCCTCGGCCTCCTCGATTCGCCCACGGAGGGGAACTACTCCCTCAACGGCCAGCCCGTTTCCAGCCTCAAGCTCAGCGACCGCTCGCGCATTCGCAACCGCGAAATCGGCTTCATTTTCCAGGCCTTCAACCTGATCGGTGATCTCACTGTCTATGAGAACGTCGAACTCCCCTTGACCTATCGCGGCATGGCCTCCGCCGAACGCAAGGAAAAGGTTCAAGCCGCGTTGCAACGCGTCGAAATGGCGCATCGTTCCAAGCACTACCCCGCGCAGCTTTCCGGCGGCCAGCAACAGCGCGTCGCCGTGGCGCGGGCTTTGGTGGGCGATCCCTTGATTCTTCTGGCCGATGAGCCGACTGGAAATCTAGACTCCAAGAACGGCGACGCTGTAATGGATCTGCTGAAGGAGCTTCACGCCGATGGCGCGACAATCTGCATGGTCACGCATGATCCACGCTACGCCCATCACGCGGAACGTACCCTGCATCTCTTCGACGGCCGTATCGTTGAACAGACTCTCCAGCCCGCCTGACCCCGCACTGCATTTCGTCACCGCAAGCCAGTGTGCCGTCCCAGAAATTCGTGCGCTATCTCGAAAGGGGGTCAGGGCTTCAGCCCTGACAAGAGCCATTGCAAAGAAAAGGGCTTTAGCCCCTGAGGCCAGTTTCGACTATTCCCGCGAACTTGCGAGACAACACACTAGCGGCGCAACACCAGGCACCCTGCGATCATGTCGTGTAGCGCCTGCTTCCTCTCCGTGAATCCCGCCATGATGTAGCCGATGCCCAGGGGAATCAGCCCGGAAATCATCTTCGCGAAAAATCGCCCGGAAGCCCGCCCGAACGAAATGCGCTCTGCCGCGCCGTCCGTCACGTACAATCCCAGCGCCTGTTTGCCCCACGTCGCCTGCTTCTCTCCGCTCTCGAGATATGCAAAGTACAACCACTTCAACACGACGGCGACCGCCACAAACGTAAAGACGAGCGAAAGGATCGCGGCAATCGCCGCCGGATTCACTTGTCCGTCCAGATGTTGCGGCAATCTCTCGACCGTTGCCATTAGCCCCGTCAGGAAAAGCAGCGGAATCACCAGTGCAAATATTGCAATTCCCAGAATCACGCCGTCAATCAGATGGGCCACGAAGCGCAACCAGAATCCCGCGTACGCCACGCTGCGCGTCGTGCTGAACCCCGCGACTCCCACGTTCGCTGGCACGGGAACCCCCGCCGCGCCCGCAAGCGCCGCGCGCACCACTGGATTTCCGCAGGACACGCAAAACGCGGCGTCCGCGGCAAGAACCGCACCACATTTGGAACAGTACACTGTGATCCTCCTCGACTTCGATTACTTCGATCACTCGCGGCCCCTTCGAGGGCGCGTGTAAAAAACTGGCTCAGACCATAATTACTCACAGCCTTCCCGCATAAACTTCTCCAGATGCTTTTGCGCTTCGGCGCTTCCCCTCCGCGCGGCAGCAGTCAGCAGAACACGCGCCTGGTCGCAGTTCCTCGCGACGCCTTTTCCTTGTCGGTAGAGTTCCGCGAGGGCCACTTCGCCGCCGGCATTTCCTTTCTCCACAGCCGCCCAAAGCAGGCGCACGGCCACTGCCAGTTCCGCCTCACTTCTCCTGTTGCGCAGGATCTGCTCCGCTTGCTGGTATTCCTGCTGGCCGGTATCGCTGGCTGTCCCGGAGGAACTGCCCGGCGCGGGGACGCGATTCTGTTGTGAGGTCGGCTGAAGCACAGGAGCGCTCGGTGTCTTCGTCGAAGAAGTAGGCTCGGCGGGCAAGATCGGCGGCACTTCGATTACTTTGCTCGTAGCCGAAGGTTGCGTTTCTGAAGAGGCAGCGCGATCCCCCTCCGCCGAGGCGGCCGCCGAACTATCAGAAATAGCCGGCGAACTGACCGGCCCTGTGGTCTCCGGCACGGGAGCGGCTTGTGCGGGAGTCTCAGTGACCGAAGATTGCGGACGGGGCGTTTCTTCAGGACCGGCAATGATTTGGCCGAGCCAAATGAGCGCGTGGCCAACTTGACGGTGGTATGCCACGGCGCTGGCGATCAGGGTCAGAAGAAGCACCATACCGATGGCGCGCGTCAGCAGGGAACGGCTTGCCGCGTGCTCATCAACCCTCTCGCTGAATTCGGATTCCGGCTGCAATTCGGGCAGCGGCTCAATCGCCGCTTCTGTCAGGAGCGGTTCGAGCGCGGAAACCGGGGACCTCTCCGGCGAGATGTCATACAGTTCGGTTTGCATTTCTGGACTGGGCGCGGTGGCACTCCCCGTCGGAGCTTCTGCGAGGTCAGTAATCCCGGCGGGTTGAGGTATAGCAATAGGCGCAATCTCCGGCTCAGCCGAAAGCGAAGTCTCAGCCGCTTCAACAGACGGAAGCACGACGCGCGGAAGGGCGTACCGAGTCTCCCCGCCCGGCTCTTCATGCCTGGGCGGCTCGGGAATGACCTTGGGCGCAATCTCCGCCTCAGGGGAAGGCGCGGTCTTAGCGGCTTCATCGAATGGCTGCGCAACGCGCGAAATAGTGGAACGCGCTTCCTCGCGCAGTTCTTCCCGCGTAGGCGGCTCGGCAACCGCAATTGCCGGCACTTTGGGCTCACGTGTAGTGGGCTGATCGGCCCGGCCGAGCCATTCGCGAATCTGTTCGCGAGCGCTATGGGAAATCCCGCAGAATTCGATGCCCGCGACGCGGCCATCTTCTTTGATCCAGACGATCTGCCCTTCCCCGCTGATGCGCGTGCCTTCATCGAGCGAAAATGCAAACTGCGTCTTTCCCCCGGCGCGCAAAGGCATCATCGCCCGCAGCGCAAATCCTTCCTCCGAAAGATCGCGCATCATCCCGCCGTTGCCGGATTCAAGCTCCACGTAAACGAGGCTGCGAGGGCGGTTGCGAAGTTTCTTGCGGCGCTCAGTGTCCACGGTCATAGCGGGAACAAATGCCTGCATTCTAACCTTTCCTCGAGGCCACGTAGCAGAAGTTTTTTGAAGTGTGGAACTATGCCGGCGCGGATATCCCCATTTTGAAAGTAGCGAAGGCCGAAGCAGCGAGACTCCGCTCAAGTCTGCGTCGTGGCTCCCGGATCATCCACGCGGATCAGGACCAAGGATGGCTAGGCGGTGGCCGAAAGTCTCTGCGCGTAACGGCACGCACCAGGCCACCATGAGGACGAAAAGTAGAACGACATTGCGGCAAGCGGCAATTGTTCGCACTCCAAAAAGCCGATTCATTCTAACTGCAGCGGCCGCCCGATTGAAGGTTGGACGCTCGCGGAAGCGCCTACGTGCTCGTGATGCTGCCGGAGAAGGAATTGATCGGTCATGCCAGCAATGTAGTCGCACACCACGATATGCCGGGCGGTGGTGCGCGACATTTCTTCGTACAGTTCGGGCATCGCACCCGCCTGCTGCTCGTAGAACGCGAAGAGTTCCTCAAGGCACTGAACGGAGCGATTGCAATCTTCGGTGATCAGCGGGTGATTGTAGATGTGCGAGAAAAGGAATCCCTTCAGTTGGGCGTTTTGCCCTCGAGCCAGTTCGCTGAAACGCGCCAGCCGTACCGGAGCGTGACGTATGTCCTCCACCGACTGCGCGCGCGAATCACGTACCATGCGTTCGGTATTGGCGATCAGGTCGCTCGCCAGGTGGTCCAGAACATGCCGCAAGGCTTCGTTGAACTTCAGCTTGGGACGCGCTTCGGCATGTTCGGACTCGACCTTGCCATAGAACTCGCCGAAAAATGGGACTTCATGGCAAAGTGCCTCGACATCTAGTAGGTTCGCTTCGAGCGCGTCGTCCAGGTCCGCCGTGTTGTATGCAATTTCATCGACCCAGTCGATTAGCTGGGATTCCAGCGGCGGGCGAAGTTCCAGCAGGTATTCCGATAGTTCGGGAAATTCCGCCGCGTTGTAATCGCGAGAGTGTTTCACAATGCCCTCGCGCACCTCAAAGGTCAGGTTCAGGCCCTCGAAGCCGATGTAGCGTTGCTCGAAATGCTCCACGATGCGCAGCGCATGCAGGTTGTGATTGAACCGCCCGCCGTGGGCCCCCATCAGCTCATTGAGTTTGCGCTCCCCGGCGTGCCCAAACGGCGGGTGGCCGATGTCGTGAACCAGGGCGAGGGATTCCACAAGATCGGCGTTGAGGCCAAGCGCGGACGCCACCGTGCGCGCGATCTGAGAAACTTCCAGCGTGTGCGTTAAGCGGTTGCGGAAATGGTCGGAGAACCGCATCGTGAAAACCTGAGTTTTCGCTTCCAGACGGCGGAAGGCGCGCGAATGGACGATGCGGTCGCGGTCTCGCGCGTATTCGTTCCGATAGAGATGCGGCGGCTCTGGAAAACGCCGGCCGCGCGAAGAACCAGGCTGCATGGCCCAGGGCGCGGCTGCACGGGGTGTGTCGATGGCCGAGACCTCCCGGAAAAATTGCGGGTTGCCCAACCTCAGGACTTCGGCGAGATTGTTCCGAGGCCGCGGTCCGCCTCGTCCGCCATCGCGGTGTTTGGGTAATCCTTCTTGATCTGTTCGTAGATGGATGTCGCTTGCTTCGGGTCACTCTGACGAAGAATGCCCGCAAGCTCCAGTAGCACGAGAGGTTTCGGCACCAGGACGGAGCCGGCATTGGAGAGCGCTTGCAAATCTTTCACGGCCTCCTCATTCTTCCCCGTGCGCTCGGCGATGAGGGCTTTCTGGTATTGCGCGAGAGCCGCAAGTTCCTTGTCCGAGCCTGCATTTAGTTTCTTGAGTTCCTCGGACGCCTGATTCAGGCGATCCAGATCCATCAGGGACAGTGCGGAGTAGTAGCGCGCCAGCTTGCCGGCATTCGTATGCGGGTATTTCTCGGCAACCACGGTAAGTTTGGCTTCCGCATCCTGGGAACGTCGCGCCTCATCAGCATAAGTCACTTCGCCCGGAAGCGTAGGCTGGCCGGGAATGGAGAGCGGTGCGTTGTATATCTTCATGGCGTCGTCGAACGCGGCTTGGGCCTGGGCGTTCTGGCGATCGGAGTAGAACCTCCAGACCAGATAGCCGGAGGCAATCACGATCGCAGCCAGAAGCGCGATGGAGGCAAGGCGCGTATGGGAGAGAACGGCTTCCGCGCCGTGCTCGAATGTTTCCCGGACTTTGTCCTGTTTCAACTCTTTACGCGAAATGTGTTCGGGCATGTACGCTCTCCTGCATGATCTCGAAACTTATATCGTAGCACAACTAAAGAAACAGCCGCCGTTAGACCGCGGAGTAACGCTTGCCGCAAGCGAATGCCGCGTGGACGAATCGCCGCCGGCCGGACATGGTAGGTTAATAGTATGCAGACGGGTTGCGTTCACTGTGGACAGCAGCACTTGCTGAAAGACGCGGTTGTGGCCAGTCACGATAAGGTGCAATTCCGCTGCACCCGGTGCGGTCAGATCACCATCGTGGAAGTCAAGCGCCGCGCCGACGAAACCGTGGTCATCTCGCCGATGCCTTCCTTCGCGCGGGCCGACGCTTCCAGCGCAAGTCTGCAATTGCCTCCCGCCGACGACGGGTTACTTCTGCCGCCGGACGCGAACATCGTGCTCACCATCTCCACCGGCCCCTCGAAGGGCAAGTCCTTCAAACTGAAAAATCCGCGCACCGTGATCGGCCGCAAAGGCGCCGACCTGCCCCTCGATGATCCGGAGATTTCCCGCCACCATTGCGTCCTCGAGGTTCGGGAACACTCCGTGAACCTCAAGGATCTCGACTCCACTAACGGCACGTTTTTCGAGGACCAGCGGGTGCGCGCGGCGTTCTTGCAGGACGGCGCGGAGTTCCGTGTCGGCAGCAGCACTGTCCGGGTGAGCTTTCAATCCAAGTAATGTGCAAAGCCTGCGCGGCCTCGTGTGAGATACTGGCCCGGGTGTGACAGCGTGGCGCAGAGATGAACCCCCTGAGCGTGTGTCTTGTCGTACAAAATGAGCAGGAAAATTTGCCGCGGGTGCTGCAATCCGTGCAGGGTATTGCCGACGAAATCGTCGTTGTGGACGGCGGCAGCACGGATCGCACCCAGGAAATCGCTCGCGAATATGGCGCCAGGGTGTTCTTCCGGGCGTTCACCAACCATGCCGACCAGAAAAACTATGCCGCCTCCCTGGCTTCGCAAAACTGGATTTTCCTCCTGGATGCTGACGAAGAGTTGAGCGAAGAGCTGATAGAATCGGTGCGCGGATGGAAAAAGCAGCCGCCCCAGTTTGATGTTTACGAGATGCCGCGGCTGACCTGGTATCTGGGCGCTTGGATCCATCACTCGCGCTGGTATCCGGACTGGCAGCGCCGCATCTACCGCCGCGATAAAGCCAGCTTCTCGGGCGTGATTCATTCCGCTCTGCGCTTTGAAGGCAAGATTGGCCGGTTGCGTGGCAACCTCCTGCATTATACGGTCCGCACTTTCCCGGAACACGAAGCCAAACTCGAGAAATACACCACGGCTATTGCCAAGGAGATGTTCGATCAAGGAAGGCGCAATTGGCGCGCCGCCATGTGGCTGGCCACCCCTTGGAGCTGGATACGCCATTTTTTCCTGGGGGCTGGGTTCCTGGACGGTTATCGCGGCGCGGTAATTTCGCAGATGGCCGCGCGCGGCGTGCGCTTGAAATTCGCGAAACTGGGAGCCTTGGTCCAGGCCGAAAAGAAAAAAACTTCGCACGGTGCCGGATGATTCCCCTGATTGTGGACTTGGAGACCGAATGGCGCGGGGGGCAGAGCCAGGCCCTGCTGCTCCTGAAGGGATTGTATGAACGCGGCCATCCGGCGGAGCTTCTCACTGCAAGGGGATCCCCTCTCGGCCGTCGCGCCAGGAGGGCGGGAATCTATGTGCACGAAGTGTCTCCGGCAATGCTGCGCTTGGCGGCGGCACGCAGGATTCGCGCGCTCTTGAGCGACGGCAGATTCGATTTGCTCCATGCAAACGAAGCCCATGCCTTGACCGCGGCCTGGTTGGCGGGGGCGCACAGGCAGTTGCCGTTTCTGTCCTCTCGGCGGATCGGTTTTCCGTTGCAGCGCAATTGGATATCGAGGGCGAGATTCCGGGCCCTGGATCGCTTTGTGGCCAATAGTAAAGACGTTGCACGCAGTCTTGTCGAAAGCGGATTTCCGGCGGACCGCATCGCCATCGTCAATGAAGGCGTGGAAATCCCAGAGCGTGTTTCCACCGAACAACGAAACGCTGCGCGAAAACGTTGGGGCGTGGCGCAGGGCGAGTTCCTCTTCGGTTGCGCCAGTGCATTTGTGCCGGAAAAGGGTCAGCGGTATGTGGTCGAGGCCCTCCGTATCGTAAGGGAAAAATTCCCAAACACGCGTGTTTTGCTCGCCGGCGAAGGAAGTTGCCTCGGCGACGTGCGGCATCTTGCGGCACGCCTGGATTTACAGCAGGCCGTCCTCCTGCCGGGATTTGTCACGGACATGCCAGAGTTCTATGCGGCCCTGGACGCTTTCGTGTTTCCATCGGAGTTCGAGGGCTTGGGAACGGCGCTGCAAGCCGCGATGGCCTATGGTTTGCCGGTGATTTCCACGACAAGAGGCGCCCTCGGCGAAGTGGTGGAGGACGGTCGGACGGCAATCGTGGCGGAGCCAGACGCATCGAGCTTTGCCACGGCTATGGCGGGACTCATGGCTGACGCCGGGCTGCAAAAACGGCTCGGCGAGGCGGGACGCATCGAAGTCATTGAGCGTTTTTCAGCGGATCGCATGGTTGCGAACACGCTTGCTGTATACGCGGAGCTCTCAGGCACAGCCGCCATCGCGCCGGCACAAACCTAACCTGAAATCCCAAGTTGAATATTCCCCCATCATCCACTAACCAAAATCTGTCATTCCGACCGGAGGGACGGCGGTTTTGGCCGTCCCGGAGCGGAGGAATCCCTCTTCAAGTTCGAATTTCAGGGCTAATCCACGAATCCCTCGCGGGATCCTAAACCTGGAAACTGCCCCTGCATTATTCCGGATAACCCTTGGGAAACTTGCGCCGCCAGTCCCACGCCGATTGCACGATTTCTTCCAGCGAAGAGTGCTTGGCCTCCCAGCCCAGCACGTGCTTGAGTTTTTCATTGCTGGCAACTAGCACCGCCGGGTCGCCGGGGCGTCGCGGAGACAGCTTGTGGGGAATTTTGCGCCCGGTGATACGCTCCGCGGTTTTCACCACCTCCAGGTTGGAGAAGCCTCTACTATTGCCCACGTTGAACGCTTCTCCCGGAACGCGCTCGATCTCTTCCAGCGCGCGCAAGTGCGAATCCGCAATGTCGATCACGTGGACGTAATCGCGCACGCAGCTTCCGTCCGGCGTGGGATAGTCGAAGCCGAAAATATCGAGCTGCGCGATGGCTCCCAGGGCCGTGTCCAGCACCCTGGGAATCAGGTGCGTTTCTTCGCGATGGGCTTCGCCGCGCGCAACGCTGGCGCCCGCGGCATTGAAATAGCGCAATGTCACATACTTCAGCCCGGTATAGGCGCGGTAATCGCCCAAAATTTGCTCGAAGGTCAGCTTCGATTTGCCGTAGGGATTGATGGGCGCTTTGCGGTGATCCTCGGGGATGGGGACGATTTCAGGCTCGCCATAGGTTGCGGCGGTCGAAGAAAAAATAAACTTGTTGACGCTGTGGCGCACCATGGCGTCCAGCAGGTTCACCCCGCAGCCAACGTTTGCCGCATAAAATGTGCTCGGCTCGCGCACTGACTTGGCCACCAGCGCTTCCCCGGCAAAATGCATCACCGCATCAATTTTGTGCGAGGAAAAAACCTCATCGATTTGGGAACGAATCGCAAGATCACTTTGGCAGAAGGTAGCGGCGGGCGGAACGGCGGCGCGGTGGCCCTCCTGGAGATTGTCGAGCGCGATCACTTGATGCCCGCGGGACAACAGCACTTCCGAGCAGATACTCCCGATATAGCCGGCGGCGCCGGTCACAAGTATGTTCAACGGAAACGCCTCCCTAGAAATGAATAAAGACGCGCAGACAGCTCAAGAAATCATCATCCAGTATACAACCATTCCACTACGGCGAAACGCGACGCATGGAACCTCCAAAAATCACCGCGGAATACTCGGAACCTGTTTCACAAATGCTTTGGGTGGACACGGGTTCCCAGCCGCTGAGGACCGCATTCCCCCGTCTTCACACAGACTCTCAAGCCCCGGATGCCCCGGGGTCCTCTTTGCTTCGTTGCTTCATTGCTTCTGTACTTCCTTGCTTCGTTGCTTCTGTACTTCCTTGCTTCGTTGCTTCTGTACTTAGTGAGATGAGTTTCAGTCGTCCACCAAAAAGGGAAAGCGCCGAACGGCTCCTTCTCGACCCGTTCGGCGCTCTCTTGCGCTAGTAACTTTCTTCCTTCAAGTATTTTCCGGCAGTTCCCTCCCATCCGCTCGCCAAAATTCGTCAAGCTAATTTGCAGATTCAACTACCCATCGCCCGTGCGGTTCGAGGAACTCCACACCAATCGCATAGCCTTCACCATGGATTGGCTGGCAGTAGGCCACCCGAGCAGCGGAGCGAAACTCACCTGTGCGCGAGGCAAACACCAGCCGCGCATTCTTGTCCCAGCGCCGGACGCTGACCACCCGTGCACCCTTCGCGCTGACATTTTCCGTAAACGTTGCTTCCGTGCCGGGAAGCTGGCGATGCCCTTCCAGTACCACGGGGATTTCCATCTGGATCCGGGTTTCCCGGCGGGGATGGGGATGGATGTGTCCATGTGCCATAGGTCATCCATCTCAGAGGCACGCAGCGATGCGTGCAAGCGAATTCATGGCGCTGCCGCGGTGTTTCATGCGATAAAGCGCGCGGTCCGCGGCGCCCAATAGCTTTTCCGGCGTGTCCCCGTCCTCGGGATACGCGGCGATGCCGGCGCTGACCGACAGGGTAGGATTTTCGGCTTCCGTCGCCAGCCGCTCGCGAATGCGGGAAGCCACACGCAAAGCAATGTCCCGTGGAGCTTCCGGAAGAACCAGTGCGAACTCGTCGCCACCGTACCGCGCTGCTGTGTCAATCGCTCGTGAGTGATTCCGCAAAATCTTGCCTAGCCGGACCAGGGAACGGCTGCCCACCAGATGCCCGTAGCGGTCGTTGATGCTTTTCAGGCCGTCCATGTCCATCAGGACAATGCTGAACGGGCGCTGCGTCCGCCGGGAGCGGTCCAATTCCGATTCGATCACCGCGAGCAGCCGACGGTAATTCGCCAGCCCGGTGAGTGGATCGCTTACCGCCAGCGTGCGAACCTGATCGAAGAGCCGCGCCTGATCGATCAACGCGCCGCACAGCATGATTGAGTAGCTAGCCACCTTGCTCAGTTCCGCAAGAAAAAACGGTCCGTCAAAAAGACGCCGGGAGAACAGCGCGGCGATATGGCAGCAGACGTTCAGCAGCGCCACCAGAAACAGCGAATAATCGTACAGGGACGCGTCGCTGTCGCTTTTCTTGCCTTGCTGATACCTGCGATAGAAGAAAATCGCCGCAAGCACAAACAAGATGCCGGGCAGCGTTTCCCAGGGCCGCGAGAAGAGCGCGCCCGCTTTCACAACCGGGGTCGCCGGTGCGGCAATGAACGCGGCACTCGTCACATAAGCGGCCACCGCCACAACGAACAAAGCCCCGGCAGTCTCCCGGCTCGGTTGGCGCGCTGTTGGAATGAATCGTTCGACAGCCAGTGCCGCCAGCAGCAGTACGGCCAGCAGCGTGCGCCCAACCATCCAGCCCATCGGTACGTGCGACAGCGCCACCGGGCCCAGGCGCAACAGATCATTCAATCCAAAGTAGCCCAGCGTCTCGATCATCCCGGACAGCACAAACCCGAAGGCGAGGATCAGCGCGATGCGATCATGGGTTCCGCGGAAGCGCACCAGCGCATTCGCGGCGTAGCAGAAGCACAGCAGTGAGCCGCCCACTTCGAGATAAAGATAGGTGTTAGGCGAACCGGAGACGTGGGAGTGCCGCGCGTACAGCACGACACCAACGAAAAAAGCCGCCAGGAGGCTGTACGCAATGGCAGGCAGATGCCCGCGGTCCTTGCGGAAAAACCCCGTGATTTTGGCCCAATCTCCCAAAACATCCCCCAAATCCCAAAGAAAACCGGCAATACCGTGGAAAGCACGTCCAGGCCCTTTTGGAGTCGCCAGGGAATGTTTGTAACTAATTCAAAATAGATGAGTTATTTAGAGCTACGGAAGAAGGCGTCCCGCTTGAGACAGCACCTGAGACGGCACAAAGGGCCGCCGCAGTTCGGAATTGGCTCACTATCGTGAATGTATCCAGAGAGTTAGCAGAGGTTTAGACAAGATAAGCCCAAAAGTGTACAAAGTCTCAACCTGAGACTGTCTCAACTTGGGATGAGTCGTCTTTTTACGGCTTTGCCGGCCCGGGGAGGTCCCTTGCGGTGACCGCGCTCGCAAAGTTCTGGCGCTTGTGCGTGCCGTCGCAAAAGGGCGAATTGCTGGAGTGGCCGCAGCGGCAAAGGGAAACGGCTGTCCGTCCGCCCAGCCCGAATGCCTTTCCTTCCTGATGCACGATCTCGAAATCCCCTTCGATGCGCACCGGGCCGTTATTGAAAACAGTGACTTTCGTGCCTGGCAAGGAGTCCTCCGTTCCACAAACTGCGAATAGCGACCTGAAAGCGCCTCCACGATATCCGCCAGCCATTGGAAATACAAGCTGCCCCAGGGACGCGGCGCGGTCAGTCTGGAGCGCAGAAATCGTAATCGTCAGTAGCGCGGCACGCTGGGATCCACCTCTGTGGACCAGGACAATATGCCGCCGCGCAGATTAAGCACCTTGCGGAATCCCGCTTTGCGCAGAAAATCCACCGCTTCGGCCGAGCGCTTCCCGCTCCGGCAATGCGCCACGATCTCATGCGACGAGTCCAGTTCGTGAACGCGCCGCGGCAATTCGCCCAGTGGTATCAGATGCCCCTTCAAGTTGCAGATCTGGTATTCGTGAGGTTCGCGCACATCCAGAATAAAGATCTCGTCACCGCGATCCAGCCGCTCTTTCAGCTCGCGTGCCGTAATCTCCGGAACGTGCAAATCCATTTCCGGCTCTTCTTCCCCGCGCACCCCGCAAAACTCGTTGTAGTCAATCAGCTTGTGTATCTTGCGATGCGAACCACAAATCGCACAGTTCGAGTTCTTGCGCAACTTCAGTTCGCGGAACTTCAGCGTTAGCGCATCGAAAAGCAGCAATCGCCCCACCAGCGAATCGCCGCGCCCCAGGATCAATTTGATCGTTTCCAGCGCCTGCAAGGAGCCGATGATCCCAGGCAGCACGCCCAGGACTCCGCCTTCGGCGCACGACGGCACCAGCCCCGGCGGGGGCGGTGCGGGATACAGGCAGCGGTAGCACGGGCCGTCGGGCATGCCGAACACGGTCGCCTGGCCTTCAAACCGGAAAATCGAGCCGTACACATTCGGCTTGCCGAGAAGAATACATGCGTCGTTCACCAGATAGCGCGTGGGAAAATTGTCCGTGCCGTCGACGATCACATCATAATCTTTGAATAGCTCCAGGGCATTCTCGCTGGTGAGCTTCGTTTCGTAGGAGATGATCTCGACGTCGGGATTCAAGTTGCTCAGGCGCGCCTTGGCCGCTTCGGTTTTGGGCTTGCCCACATCGCTGGTGCCAAAGGTCACCTGCCGCTGCAGGTTGGTGAAATCCACCACATCGAAATCCACCAGCCCGATCTTGCCGATGCCCGCTGCCGTCAAGTAAAGCCCGAGCGGCGCGCCCAGCCCGCCGATCCCGATCAGCAGGACTTTCGCGCCTTTTAGCTTGAGCTGACCCTCCATGCCAACTTCCGGCATGATCAGATGTCGGCTATAGCGCAGGATTTCTTCGTTGGTCAGCCTCG
Source organism: Acidobacteriota bacterium (assembly GCA_003154775.1). Taxonomy (GTDB): domain Bacteria; phylum Acidobacteriota; class Terriglobia; order Acidiferrales; family UBA7541; genus Acidiferrum. The sequence continues at coordinate 57,754 of PMES01000042.1, forward strand.
CTGCCGGTGGGTGGCCGATCAACGGCTGTGCTTTGGTGGACATAGTACTCCTCGCATAACCATTCTACCCGTGCCACGCGATTCGGAGAAGCCATTCGTCGCTAAGTCACTCCGGCCGGAAGCGCCTGGACTCCGCATTCGTTTTACTGCGCAGGTCTCTTTGGTTTGACGATCGATTAGTAAGTGGCGGCTCAGCGGAGCCCCGCCGCCGCCAACTAACATCTCTCAGCTTGCTGCATGGCGCCGCGTAGCATTGGATCACTCTCCGATTACGCGATGCATTTTCCGGAGAAATGGGGTACTGGGAGCAACTTGTCCGGTTTGGCGTGTGGTCTCAATGGGTCGACGCA
>PMES01000015.1 GCA_003154775.1 Acidobacteriota bacterium
TCGCTGCTCTCAAGGGCAGTTAGCAACTCGGCCGTGAGATCACTCGGCAACGCATTGCCGAGCGTGGAAAGGTGCTTGGGTTCCTCTATCTTGATGGCCACGTTCGGGCCTACCACGGCAAACGTAGGATTCCGAAAGCGTATGTGACACGAATGCATCTCGCCGCACCCGCAACCACCGACTATTGGGTCAACGATCAGCGCGGCGATCCCTTATTTGTTGTCACTGCCGATGCCAATGCGGCCATGACTAAAATGCTCATCCCGGTGTTAAGCGAGGTACGGGAGTTCTTGGGAACGCGCCGGCATTCCACAGTTGTTTTTGATCGCGGTGGTTGGAGCCCAAAAGTGTTTCAGGGCCTGCGGGCTATGGGTTTTGACATCTTGACCTATCGTAAGGGACGCACCCGCCACATCGCCGAAAAGAGGTTCACTCGGTACAAGGCCAAGTTGGACGGTCGGCCGGTGGAGTACCTCCTCCATGACCAGCCCGTTCGTTTTCTCAAAGGAAAGCTGCGACTCCGTCAGGTGACTCGCCTGACCGAGACCGGCCATCAGACGCCGATCGTGACGAGCCGCTGGGACCTGCGCGCCATTATTGTTGCTCATCGCATGTTCGAGCGCTGGCACCAGGAGAACTTCTTCAAATACCTGCGGGAGGAGTATCTGATCGATGCTCTCGCGGATTATCAGGTCGAACCCGACGATCCCACACGTTCCGTCCCCAACCCGGCACGGAAAGCCGTCGTGAAAGAGGTTTACGCTGCGCGTGTTCTTCTTAGGAAACTGCGGGAAAGCTATGGTGCAACGGCAATCGATTACATCGATGGACGCACATCCACAGACTCTGGTTTTGAGATTGCGGAAGAGAAAATTCGCATGGAGATTGACAAGGCGACAACCCGCATCAAGAAACTCAAGGTCCAGCGTGACTCTCTTCCTGCCCGTGTGCCGCTTGCGAATGCCCAGAAGGGCCAGGAGATGGTAAAACTGTCCAGCGAACGCAAATATCTGAGCAACGTTTTGAAAATGGTGGCGTACCAGACGGAGAGTGATCTGATCGAGCTGATTCGCGCCCACTACAGCCGCGTTGAAGATGAAGGGCGTACTTTCATTCAGATGGCGCTGCAGGATACAGCGGACATTGAGCCTACCGATGACCAACTTCGGATAAGGCTAGCCCCGCTCAGTTCGCCCCATCTGTCGCGTGTCCTCGAATCCCTTTGTGATGCACTCAACAAAACAAAAACGCCGTTCCCGGGCACCCAGCTTCAAATGCATTATGTGGTCGCACCCTACTGTCTTGGAGCAAAAAGCGGACAGGATTCCGACCAACCATGTCAGGAGATCTGAACTTTCAACTTTTGACTCTTCAACCTCCTCTCTTCTCCCTATCCCCACCTCAAAAATCCAAGCTACAATTCCCACGTGCCCTACCCCAAAATATTCCGCGTCCTCTTCATCTGCATCGGCAACGCCTGCCGCAGCCCCATGGCCGAATCCATCGCACTCCGCGAAGCCTCCGACATCATCAATCCTTCCAGCGCCGGCCTTTTCCCGCTCGGCTACATCCCTCCTTCCACCCAGCAAACCCTCCAAAACAACGGCTACTCCCCCGAAGGCCTGTCCTCCAAGCCCATCTTGCGCGACTCTTGGGATAACGCCGACCTGATCATCAATCTCAGTGGCAGGCGCAGCGACCCCCTCTTCGGTCATTCCGATAAAATCGAAGACTGGGATGTCGCGGATCCTTTTGGCGGCGAGCCTGAGGTCTATCAACAAATCCTGGAAGAAATCGCTGGCCGCGTCCGTTCGTTAGCCGATAGACTCCGCCAGGAACGCATCGCTGGCCACGCTCCAGAAGGGTAGGGAACTTCGCGCCGGGATCACACCAGCGTATCGTGCACAATCTCTGCGTCTTGGCTACTTTGGAGTGCGGCGGCTCGTTTACCCTGAGCTTCGAAGGGCCGCCGCTTTTACACTTGCCGGGTGCCCCAGGCACGGCGTGTGTGCCTGGGGCTTGGGTTCCTCTTCTCTGCGAACCTCCTCGCTGGCGTTTACTCCGGTCCGGTCGTGGCGTCATCTTCAATTCCTGCCTCCTGATCGCTGATAAGGCGGGCCGCGCGTGCGATCTGCAGATGGCGTGCAGAAACGGGAATGTCGGCGCGCCGACAATTGTACTTAACATAGTGGTTAACATGGTGGTAGAAAACAAAAGAGTTGCAGGAGAAGACCTTTTGCGCACCCCACCCCCCTGTTTTTGCGTATGTACGGGAATGATTGGGCTTACGGGCGAGCCGCTCGGATGTACGGGAATAGCTGGACTTAGGGGAGAAAGGCGGTTCAAAGTTAAAAGTTGAAGGTTGAAAGGGGTCGCCTCTGCTTGCGCGCCGTAGGAGGGAGGCGAACCGCTCTTGCAACCTCGCGCTCGTGTGCAAGAACGGGAATGTCGGCGCGCCGACAATGTTAATTGATGTTGTAGTAAACGCAGGCGTTAGAAAAGCGAGGTTCTCTACCTCCTTTACTTCCTTTGCTTCCTTTACTTCCGGAGACCCCCCACTCCCCTGTTTCTGCGTAAGTAGGGGAAAGAAAAGACTTACGGGCGCATTTCGCGTAAGTAGGGGAAACAAAGGAGTTAGCAGGGATTGCAACGCGGGTGAAGAGGTGGGAAGGCCCGAAATGCCACAAGAGCAGCGTCCCCTCAGCATAGCAAGTGGAGCTTATCACAATATTTACCGTATGTCAACTATTATTTAGTGGGTACTAGTTTCGAAACTGGTACGAGGAGGGAGAACGAAGCGGAACCCAAGACCCGCCCTCAAACTACGAGAACGGGGCACCC
>PMES01000134.1 GCA_003154775.1 Acidobacteriota bacterium
CAGTTCAAGGGTTCACTCCAGTTTTCGGGCGTTCCCATGAAGCGACGATGTTCAAAACACGGAACGACATCGGCATCGATACGGTATGTATTAGCGTGGACATCGAACGCCTTTTTCCCGCGCGTGACAGAACCTGTTCCGAAATAATCTACCAATGCGGCTTCAACGTCGTTCTTGAATTCGGAGTATGGATATGTGCCGTTCGTGTGACCCAGCACGGTGCCGTTCAATCCCTGGCTCATCGAATAGTCAGTAAAGAACGCCCCTGTGTAGAGAACGCAGATATCGACATCGCTGTCCTGGCGCACGTTGGTGCGGTTCGCATAGGAGCCTTGCGTGAAAACATCGATCGGTTTCGCGTTGAGCGTGGCGCAGGCCTCAATCGCTTTCCGAATTGCACGTTCGGCGTTTTCACATTTCGTCTGTTCGGTCGCGCCCGGCGCCGCTCCCCAGCTTGAGAAAGTCGCTTCCCAATCGCGCCTCATGCTGCCCCATCCGGTGTGGGAAAAACAAGGCGGGAGTTGCAGACAGGACAGCGCATGCGCGGTTCAGCGAGATGGACGCTGTACGACGAGGCGCACTGCGGGCAGTTGATGGGGAATCCCGCGGGTTTCGTCGGTGCCGTCAACGCAGCAAGGAAGAGGCCGACGCCGGCGCCCCACAAGGCACCGACGCCTTCGCCAAGGACGCCGCCGGTCGCCGCCCCGGCCGACACTGTTCTGAGGACGTGGGAATTGTCGTAGGACGAAATGATCTGCGTCAGGTATCCCTGCCACCAATCATTCGCAGGATTAAAGCAGACATAATGCCGCAGGTGTGGGATTACGACCGACAGCTTTTCCATGTCGGCAATCGATTCCATCACCCAAACATCCTTGTTTGTCTGGAGCGCGCAGGCCGCACTGACGCCGGACTCATAGCCGACCCAGTCGCGCGTGTGCTTCAAGTCCTCGACGTTCTTCCCCAGCAAAACGAAAACGGCATTCGACGCGCGAACATCCTGTGCGATGCGCAGCGCATTGGCCGGGCCATTCAGAATCGCTTCAAACTCCTCGAACACGCCTTTAACCTTGGTTGCCGCGAACGCACGCGAGAGCAGCGCCACGAGATCCCTGTCCTTGGCACTGTGCGAAACAAAAATCTGTGCCACCAGATACCTCCTGCGGCAAACGCCGCTACTATTCCAGTAACACGGGTCTGATGCTCAGCGTGTCGGCAGCACCCACTGACATCAGGCAGCCGCAGTCCCCACGAACCAGGCGGTCGCTTTCGTCCAGTTCCCACTCCGGCAGTATGAACTTCAGGTCGTTCGGCGTCCGGTCAGTGATTTTCAAACCCACCTGCATAAATTCCATGAGGGCAAGGCTCACACCGAGCATGTTGAGGGGAAGAACGCTTGGCTCGACGCCGTCCGTATCTTCAAGCGGAAGTCCGTATGGAATTCTTTTTTCGATGCCCTGTTGCCGGCCTTGCGCTTCCTTTGTCAGGCCATAGGAGGTCAGCGTCTCACGGCACCACGCGCAGGGAATTCCCGGTGACCACGCGTGCGCGTGTGTCATCAGGGCATCTATCTTCTTGTTTTTGTCAGGGTGCATCCAGGACGCCATGTCGAGCACCGGAATGAGGTGTGCATAGGCGAGATCGTTGAGCGGTACCCGCGGCGCGAATTTGTCGACACAGCAAAAAACGATGTCACAGTCTTTCAGTCGGCGCAGCCCCTCTTCGGTGGTGCCCCAGTCTTCATACGTTTCCATCAGGAACGGCTCTGCGGTCGCCACGGACTCGGCGAATGCTTTAAGGGCTTCGACCTTGGGCTTGCCGACATATTCGGCTGTAATTCCGGCCGTCCTGTGGCGATTCTCCTTCCGGGCGATGTCTTTGTCCCACACGCGCAGTTTGCCAACGCCCATCGTCGCGAGTGCAAAGGCCGACAAGCTGCCCGTTCCGCCTGCGCCAACAATTCCGACCCGGAGATTCTGCAAACGCCGCCTTCCCTCCCGGCCCCACAGGCGTGTCGAGCGGTCCATGACAGAAGGATCGGGATGATCCCGCCAGGGCGACGCCGGCGTTTCCAGAACTGTCAGCTCTGGCCCGACGACACGGATGGCGTGGGCCGCTTGAGTCACGACCGCCTTGTTTTCACGCCACCATATCCGTGCGTCTACATCCCCGGCGCTTCCGAGGACGATGCTCGCCGACAACGCTTCCGGCCGCGCACCGGCAATCGTCGGAAAAAGCCGCTGCTCATACCAGTCGTCGCGGGGGCTGAACAGGGCGATACCTTCACCCCATTCCGACCGTGGGTGCGTATGCACGAGACACAGACCCACCATCGGCCCGGCGTCGATGGCGATGTCGAGCGCGCGGGATATGTAATCGGCGGAGATCTCCAGTGCGCGAGGCGTGGCCACGACCTCGCCGACCCTCGCCCAGATCACATCCCGGATAATGACGGTTGTGCGCAGGGCACCGATACTGGGCCGAGTCAGCACAAACGCGCATGCTTCAGCCGGCGCTTGCGCGCTCAGCCTGCTTACGATCTCCCGCCACGTTACCCGGTCCGCCGCGATATGAACCTCATCGGCACGGCGTACAAGCGGAAGTGGAGTTTCTTTCATGCGCCCACGCCCGTCAGCCATTTTCGGCGTGCTCGAAACGCCGGATGCAATGCGAATAATGGTCAACCAGAGTGTGCGCGCGTCGATTCCACGGCACCCTGTCCCATAAATGCCACGAAAACAGCAGGACAGCCACATTCCCGAGAGCTGAACCCGTCACAAAGTTCTCGGTGCGGGATGCGCGATTCACATCAATGCTATTTCGCACCGGGTCTGGACTCAGCAACTTTATGTCGACGGGAATGACAAAGAACGAATCCTCGGGCGCCGCGTCTGGAAAATTGAACGGTGCGCGGAAGCCCAAGACGCCTCTCGTGACCGTGTATTCCGGGCGGAATCCATGGTCTGGCGTATGCACCACGAACAGACTTGTCCCGGGGACTGGCTCCGGAGAAATCTGGAAGGGGAATCCAGACTTCTCCGACAGTGTCTCGACCGCCTTCAGCAGTTCCTCAGAAGGTTGCACCGGGCCCCCCGTTGTTCGGGACCGTCCGAAACCGCTCATGCTCGTGGATTTCGATCTGTTCGGTGTCCCCGATGGTCCGCTTCTTTTTCCCGTGCTCATCGACTTCCTGGGTTTCAAACCCGTCGACGCGGTCGGCAGGACCGAGTTCGCGGATCTGTCGCCCCGTCAGTGTTTTCAAACGGCTTATCACGAGCTCGCCATCGAGGTAGATTTCAATGACGGTGCGGAAGTGCTCTTCGTTATGAAGCTCCACCTCCTCGTGATCGGCGATGACCCTGACATGGCCGGAAACAATCTCGGTCTTGAACCCGTGGACGCGGTCCCTGGCTCCAAGCTCGCGGATTTGCAGGCCGTTAAGCCGGTGGGCGTGGGTTGTGACGCCCACACCATCAACAAACAGGTTGATGGTGTGATGGCCGTGATGCTGTGCTTCGCTTACATCTATACCTTGTTCTGACATAGAACCTCCCGGGCCGGAGATATCGCAGCCACTCCTTCCCCACCAATCTCACGAAACCGCGTTACAAGCGAAGCATTGCTTGCAGCCGGTCACGGAAGTCCTATAAAGTCTTCATTTGGTAGCACGGTGCCGCGTTACACGCGCAGGTTTGAATGTCGCAGGTCAGAAATCAATTCGTGCGGCAGATGGCCCGGAAGATTCTTGCCGAGAGCAAAGTTAAATCGCCGCCCGTTGATCTCCTCCAGATTTTGTCCACTCATGGAATCGCCTACGAGGAAGTTGAGGATTTCCCGGATACGGTCGACGCGCTGATAGTCGAGGACGGTCCAAAGATTTATGCGGCTGTTAATGCGCGCCAACACCCGCATCGCCGGCGATTTTCGTTGGCGCACGAGCTGGGCCACTATTTCATGCACCGGGACGGAATGCCCGAGGAACCCATCACCATCGACAATCCGCCCTCGGACGACCTAGGTGCGGCCACAAAAAGCCCGGCGGAAATAGAGGCTGATCTGTTTGCCGGCGAATTGCTCGTACCTCTGGAAATGCTGAAGCCTCATGTTCAAAAGGGAATTCCCGAGTTGTCCAAGCTGTTCCTCGTGAGCGAGCAGGTCATTTCTATCGCCATCAGTAGGCACATGAAAGCGCTATACAAGTAGGTCTTTGCGTCCCCGTTTTTCGAGTTCGTCCCGGACCCGCTTCAGACACGCGTCCACCTCGGGGGGTACGCTGGCGCTCGTCGCCACCTTTTTCTGCATTTTTCTCGCGAATGCGTCGAGCGCGCGTTCAACATCGTCCGTGCGCGTGTCGTGTCGGAGGCCCCCATGGGATCTCGCCGCAGCCCTGTACGTGTGCTTCGACTCGGTAATTCTCGTGCTGGCGACGATCATCTGCGATGCGGAGCGGATACCAACATCGAACAGCCCCATGATGTCGACGAAATCCGGCGCCGGGATCGACACCGGACTGAGGTCGCCTCGTTCCACGCGGGAAACATACTCTTCGTCCTTTTTCAAACGCCGCGCGATCTGACTTTTTGTCATCCCCGCTTTTTCCCTGACCGCCTCCAAGAATCGCCCGAACGGAAGCGATTGCCTATCCGGGATCGTTTGTTTTGACCGTGCAATCGCGGCGTCCTGGCGGCGGATTTGAAGCCTTGCCGTTACGCGCGCCGTCGCAGCGTCGGAGACTTGTCCGACAGGGTGTTCAAGCAAGCTGTCAACAATCGCGTCATTAAGTTCCAGAGCTATCTCACCTTTGTTAATTCCCGAGACCAGAAGCTTGTCCAGACTCTTTTCATCCATTTTGAGATTCCCCTTCCTTCGGCCTCGCCGCTTCGGCGGCCTTGACGAGTTGGGCGCGCAATCGACTGTGGCGAGTACGGGCAGCCCCTTCGCTGATTCCCAGCCAAGGAGCTATTTGCTCGTATGAAATATCTTTCGCCCGCCACAGCAGGAGCATCCGGTCGGCCTCCCCCAGCTTGGCGAGCTCCCCATCTAGCCAGGAAAGATAATGTTTGTTGCGCCCGGCGTCAGGACCTGCAGGACCGCGATCCGGGAATTTATCATCAATCGGCACAGAATCAAGGCGAGACTTCCGGTGAAAATCGATCGCCTTGTTTTTGGCGATTTCGAAAATCCACGTTGTCAGTTTTGCCGGCCCGCCTGGCTGGAATGTGTGGACATGGGAAGTCACGGCGAAGAGCGCGTCGCTGACAAGTTCTTCGGCGTCGGCTTCGGGAACATCCATAGCAAAACGCAGAAAGCCGATTAGATGCGGCGTTAGCGTCCGGTCAAGGTGCTCCAGGGCCTGTAAAGAAGCACACTTCAGCTCCTTTAGAAACGCCGACGAGTTGAGGTCATCATAAATCGCCGTAGCCGATTCCACTTGGTTTAACGAGATGCCGTTACAACATCCCATCGGAGTCTGTTCTGGGGGCCTAAGTGGCTGATTGTACTCTATTACTCCGGCTTTATTGATGCGCATCGTCACTGCTCCAATTGGAATCCATTTCAGGAGCACTGAAAATCGCATAAATGCCGCCAGTTCATGCGTTTTCTCGCTATAAAATTAGCTTCCAAAGCTTCCTCAAGCAACCCTTAACTCGCTGGAACGACGGCACTTAATTGCAACGCAATTCTCCATAATTGGAAAATGATGGAGATCGGAAGGCACTCCAGTCCACTTGTTTGAGTTTCACGCCTGGAAAAAACTCTGTGTGAGCTAGCGCGCTTCACTTCAACAATGCCGACTTGCCGTTACCGATTTTCGAGTCAAGGAGTTAGCATTGAGGCGTCGGGGATCGTCTGCCAGCCGAAGATATCGCTTACACTAAATTCCGATGCCAACCAAAACCAGTAAGAAGGTCGCGAAGAAATCCTCGAAGAAGTCACCTCGCACGCGGTCGCAAGGCACACTCCTGGCCAAAGGTGGAGGCCCTGGGCCTGCGGCTGGGGTGACGTTTCAAGGAGGAATCGGTGCACTCTTCGCGTCAAGCGGCATGGGACAAAGGAGCGTCGACGAGCGACTGGAACTCGGAGCGGAATCTGTCGTTGCGTTCCGATTCGAGACGGAATCTCCTGTAGATGACATCATCATTATGACAACCGGCCCAGGCCGGCTTTTCTTTCAGGCCAAGACGAACCTAAGTTTGGCTACAGGCAAATCGGGTGAGATGGCTAAGACAGTTGATCAAATCGTTCGACAATGGCGGCTTTGCAGCGGCGGTGATGGGAGCAAAAGCTGGGACCATCCACTTAATAGAGATCGTGACCGATTTGTGATCGCCGTCGGCCCGGAATCTCCGGGTACGGTCACAGTCCACTTAGCGAAGGCCCTTTCTAGACGTCGGGAAGATGCGAAGCCGCAAACAACGCCGCAGGCCCAACAACGAGCCATGTCCGATTTCATCGCCTTGGTGAAGGCGGCATGGAAACGAATCTATGGAGTAGCGGCGACAAACCAGAATATTTCAGACATTCTTGATCTCGTCGTCGTTTTGAAGCTCGACTTCCACGGAGCTGATCTCGGATTAGGAGAAGAGCTTCTCAGGAACAGCCTGGCCCAACCGAAGATCGCCAGGTCCGCGTTCAAGACGCTCGCTAGAGAGTGCCAGGAGCGAATGGAGCGCCGGACTGGATTTACGATTCATCAGATTCGGCGGGTACTTGAGCGAGACGGCATTCCACTTCTCGCGCCGGAAGACTACCGCAAAGACATATTGGCTTTCCAGAGAAAAAGTCAGCAGGTCCGACAGAATCTCAGCCTTTCCACAACGCTGGAAATTGACGGCGGAAATTCGATTCCGATTCCCAGAACTGTGTCGGACGTAGCAAAGGCCGCTGCACAGGAGGGCTCGTTCCTAATTGTCGGCGAGCCGGGAGCCGGCAAGACGGGCGTTCTCGTTGGTCTGGCCGGGCGACTTGAATCCGAGGGCTATGAAGTGCTTGTGTTGTCGGTCAATAAGTCAGGGTCGGGCGGGCTAAAAGGCGATCTGGGTCTGTCGCATTCGCTACAGGAAGTCCTTGAAAACTCGCCTGGAACGGCTCCGGCTTATCTGCTGATCGACGGTCTCGATGCGGCGAGGGGTGGACCGGCAGACACGGACTACCGGAATCTCATCGCTGAAACACTCGCGTTGCCCGATAACCGCTGGAAGGTGATTGCTTCGGTCCGCTCCTTCGACCTAAAGGCTGGACAACAATACAAGTCTCTCTTCAAGGGAGCACCGCCCAGCCCGGATTACGCCGTCTCCGGATCAGATCTGGCAACGGTTCGGCACATCGAGGTTCGAGAATGGTCTGAATCAGAGTTCAACGAACTATTGAAGAAGGCGCCAAAGCTTCACAAGGCCATTGATGCAGGAGGCCCGACACTCCGAGAAATCGCTCTCGTTCCGTTCAACACACAACTTCTTGCGGAGGTTGTCGGAATGGGAGTCCCGGACGCGGAATTAGGCTCCATCAGGAATCAAACGGAGCTGCTGACACTCTACTGGCACCATCGCGTTGAGTCCTTCGGCTCCGAAGCGAAAGCCTGCCTCACCTCGACGGTCGACGCGATGGTGAAGGACCGCAGCCTTGAGGCAGATTCCGCGCCTCTTGAGCGGGCGCACGCCGGGATGCTTGATCGACTTCAGCAGGTGGGCGTGTTGGTGAATCGCAGGAATGGCAGACTGATACGGTACTTCGTTCGCCAGTCAGTTCGATGAGATCACCACTCGCGTTGCAAAATGTCTGGCCGACAATCACGGTGACCGGAACGGCCGGTTCTGGGTGGATAAGGAGAAGAAGACCGTCACAATGGCTTTCGGCGAGTCGTCGGAGAACAAATATCTAACCCGGCCTTTCTAGCCGCATCCGCAAGGTAGCTCTCCCGGAACTAAATTCCATACGTTATAACCTACCATCGATCCATAAAACTCGCGGTCATCGCACTTTCGTGCGACACCGGTGTTATGACTTTCTCCGTTTCACATCAAGAATTGCACTTTGGCTCAGATACGTATCCAAGTTCGTAAACGCGCCATCTATTCCGCCCGACAAGCTACACTCTTTGGCAAGTGCATCGTACGGCTTCTGCCAATCTGTGGGCGGCTGCGGCAAGACTTTCGGCAAATTATGAGTTTTCCGAAGATCGAACGTGATACGGACTGCCTCAATGACCTTGTCTTTGGCCATTGTCCCAGATTGAATCAAGAGAACCATGTCCACCAGATCTCTCACGCGGCTATTCACCGCACCCTGTCGTGGCAGAGTGTAGGCGTGAAGTTTTTCGGCAAACTGTTGTTCGCGAGGGATCATGTACAACGACGGGCTCGCAATACCGGCAAACCCCAACCAGTCGCGCCCTTCGATGACTTCGAGCGGCTCCATCACAGCATCCCCCATACCTACGTCTAGGTGAAATCCAACGAACACGCGGCCATCGAGACGAGCTTCGACCGGAAACCTCGCGCCACCATACGGGGCAGCATCTAGGTCAGAAATTGGCTCGCCTATTGTGTAAACGAAGAAGTCGTCACTCCTGAATGCAGCGGCTTCTTGTAGCTTCTCCAGAACGGCCAAATTCTTCTTGTCGTCTTTCTTCTCGCCAGAACTGAAGACGTTGCGCATTGTCAGGTCAATATCCTTCGTCGTGCGCGCGGCCTTGATCCGCAGCTCCATCGCGTAACCACCCTTCAGCACCCAAGGTAGCGCGCGAGGCTGTGCTGCCTGAAACAGTCGCCCCAATAGCCGGTCAAAGGCAACCTGACGCCGCAGACGCTGCAAGTCAACGCTTTCCTTCCCGGCAATATCCTGAAGCCTGTCCTCCAGTGCCCTTCGAAAAGCTGCGGCTGTCGCGTATCTCTTGGGCTGCATCAGGCAGCTACTTTCTGAAAAAAGGTTCGAAGTTGCTTGCTGTCGGCGAGACGTTTCCTGGCTTCTGCAATTTCGCTTCTGCGAATGAGCCCTCGCCGTAGCCCTTCACGGAGTGCTTGCCGAAGGGTCGCAGGCGGTACCTCTCCGCCTTCCAGCAGATCAAGAATTGTTCGCATAGGCCTTGTTACCCGCACTCCATAAACAACTCCGATATCGCTCTCAGGGAGATCGGCGAAATGCAGGACCAGCACGCGGGGAATTTCACTATTTCGCCGGAAGCTTCTCGCTACAGTCATGTGCAGCTTCGCTGGCATCACATCCGACAGATCGTGAAGGCTCAGAGCTGTTTGATGGCTGTAGACTCCCTGAACGGTCTCTGCCCGATTCCTCGACCAGAGTGACCAAAGCATCAGGTCAGGACGCTCGCCTTGTGGAAAGCTGGCGAGCCGATAGATTCCTCGATGCTCACGAATCCAATTTCCCGCCTGAACGTGGTACGGGTGAGTATTCTCCGCGAACCCCGCAGCTTTAGCCTGCTTGGTCGTGAAGAAACCTTGCTGGCCTTCCGCCATCTCGTAGAGTCGCTTTGCGGCCTTCTTGCGTCCATTTCTCATAACACAATACTACAACTTATTTGAGGGATTGTGTAAGGACTTAATTAAAGCACGGACCCGACAGGCTCCTGAATGATGGTTGACCTCTCCAGAGATCAGTGACGTTCCGACAGGTCTCAATATATGCGTCGCATAAGGATTTGGGATTCCAAACATGGGACCGAAAGCCACGAGCAGGCTGCATCTGTCGAGAACAGGGACGCGGCTTCCACGCGCGGTTTAACGGCGATACAAAATATCAACGGCTCTTTCCATTCGCGCTGGCGAGTGACCGAGCTAGTGCGATACGGCCTGTCGAGCCATTTAAGAATGTAACCGTAGCTGAGGTTGTCGAGACATTGGAAATGTAACCGAAAGTTTGTTGTTGCGGCTGTGGGAAAGTGGGAATCCCGCGGGGGGTGCGGGATTCCCAAGCGCAGCGGCTTTTCCACTGCCGTTGGTCTGCTGGCCTGGCGTTCGCTCGGGCGCCGTTTCCTGCAGCGCCTGCGGACTCAGGCGGCGATTCGCCAGGCGAGAGATGCGCTCCAGCTTGCGCTCGATGCTCCGACTCATTTGAAACGGGTCCAGACATTTTCGCAACTGCTCGAGCTGCGCCACCTTCTGCGCATCCGTTTGCGCGCACTCCCGCACCCGCTCGAATGGGGTGCGCGCCGCGTCGTACACCCGGCGCACCTTGCTGCCCACGCGCACTTTCTTCACCAGCTTCACCGAAGGCAGAAACAGATTCAGCCACAAGCGTAGCTCGTGGCCGTAAAGCTCGTTGATAGCGGCAACCGCTTCGTGCGTGTCGTAGCGATCCCAGCCCAGCAGCTTGCGCACATGCGTCCAGTTCTTCNNGACGCACTCGCCGGCGAATCGGAATACAACATCACCATCAACTCCGACCTCACCGTTTCGTGCAACTGCCAGGATTACGACGGCAGCGGGCACCTCGGCGATTTGCGGAAGAATTCGTTCGAGGAAATCTTGATCGGCCCGGTAGCGCAGAAATTCCGCGACGATCTGGCGAAGGGGAAAATGCCGATTCCAACCTGCGCGCGTTGCGGCGATTTGCGCCGTTTGAAAAAAAATGAGACGCCGCCGAAACCGCGTCTGCCGTATCGCGGAATGCTTCTGGAAAACACCGTGATTTGCAACGTGGACTGCATCGGTTGCGCGCGGGAAGGCGCGGCGGCCGTTCGCGCCGTCAAACAGATGTCGCTGGAGGATTTGGGCCGGATGGGCGATCTCGTGGCGCGGCTGAAGATGGAGCAGCTTTTTTATCTGAACCTTGGCGAGCCGTTCCTGTCGTCCACCATCTGCCAGGAACTGCCGCTGTTGCGCGCCAAGCTGCCCGATTGCAGCATCATTGTCGCCACGAACGGCATGCTGCTCAACACCGATGCCAAGCGCGAAGCGGCCCTGAACCTGAGCATCATCCGGCTTTCCCTGCACGGCATCAGCGATGAAATGGTGCAAAAATACATGTTGCGCGGCAGTTTTGAAAAGGCCTACGCCGCGATGAAGGAAATGGTGGCCTATCGCGACGCGCGCGGCCGACGCCGGCCGGTCATGGAATGGAAATATCTGCTGTTCAACTGGAACGACCACCCCAAAACCATCCAGCGCGCCATTGAGCTGGCGAAGGCGGCGAACGTGGACATCATTACGTTCGCCCCGACGCACAATCCGTTTTACGGCATGTCCTGGCGCTACCATCTCGGCCTCATGAACCATATTGGCCGCACCAGTTGGAAGGGGCGCGAAGTGATCCTGCGGCCGGAAAACGCCGCGTAAAGCGGACCTTGGATGGCGCGTGGGGGCGAGTTGACTCACGGTTAAATGTTACCGGAGGCTGGGGCCGTCAGGTCTTGGTTGACTCACGATTCCGGTTACCGAGCATAGTGAAGAAGTTCTTGAGTTTTCGTTCAATGTTTTTCTTCAGTTCGAATGGATCGAGTGCCGCATGTTCCTTGCGCAACCTGGTTTTGGTGACTTCATCAATGTCGGGGCACTCCAGCAGCCGTTGATAAGGGGTCTGCGGGGTCGGCTCGTAAATCCTCACGGTCCTGCTCCCGTGCTTGTCCCTTTTCAGCAGCTTGAAGGTTGGTCGGAAGTGGTTGGTGAACTGGCTCCATTCCTGGGCGTAGAGGTCGTTCATCAACGCCACCAGTTCGGGATGCTCGAACCGCTCGTGCCCGAAGAGCTGGCGCACATGCGTCCAGTTCTTCTGCTCGACGTGCGCGTTGTCGTCTTTCTTGTACGGCCGTCCGCGCGTGAGCTGGATCTGCCGTTGCTCGCACCAGCGCTTCAGATGCCAGTTGATGAACTCGCTGCCGTTGTCCGAATCCACGCCCAGCAGCGCAAAGGGCAGCACCCCGGCGATCTCATTTAAGGCCCGTTGTACGGCCTCTTCGCCGCGCCCCAGCACCGCCCGCGATTCCGTCCAAGTGGTGTGGATGTCGGTGACGTTGAGGGTGTGCGCGAACTCTCCGCTGGCGGAATTGCCGGAGTGCGAAACCAGATCGACTTCCGTGAAGCCCGGCTGGTGCACATCCCAGTGGTCGGTCTTCACCGGAATGTGGTGCTTGAGCAGATAGCCCGGCTTGGTGCGCCCATAGATGCTCCGCCGCCGTTGCACCTTCTGCGCTTTCAGTCGGCGGTCCATCTGCCGAGCGCTGATCCGCAAAAGCTGCCGCTCAATCTCCGGCCGCAAGCGAAAGCGTTTGCGGATCCACGGCATCCATTGCGGCAACAGCGCTTTCAGCCGCACCGACCAGGGATACCCAGCCGCTTCCCAAACGGCGGTCAGCACTGCCTGGGTTTCCTGGTTGTAGGTCAGTCCGCGCCGCCGCTCGCGCACCTTTCCCCTTTTAGGTTGCGCTCCATTCAGCAAGCGGATCGCATACTTCCGGTGATAGCCGGTGTTGGCGCAAAACTCGTTCAAGATCACCTGCTTGACCTCTCGTCCCGCCGCACGGTAACGGTCATAGATCGCCCGAAGATACTCCCATCGCCCTTTGTTCCCCAACCGGACCTCCTCGAAAACTTGTTTTGGCTGGGTTACATCTTAAATGGCGCGACGTTGTCCCCTTTGGTTACATTTTAGATGGTGCGATTAGGACTATACGAACTGTTATACTCCAGGCACCACAAGGGCATTTGGAGGGAACTTAGCGCACGTCACCGGAATCAGGGGTCGAGTGAGCTTGGCAAATAAATGTAGTCGGCACAGGAATGGGGGCTTCAATGGCAAAGAAGAAAGCCATCGCTGGGCAACCAGTCGCAGCCTCAGCGCCGCAAATCCCGCGACCACGTTTGAATAAACTCAAGGTTAGCAACTTTCGATGTATTGGGAATCAACCTGTTGAGATTGAGCTGGACGACATCGTAATCCTAGTTGGGCCCAACAATACTGGGAAGACCGCAATCCTGCGGGCGTACGAAGTCGTAATGCAGCATGGCTCGAAGGAGGGTGACCTCACGATTGACGATTTTCCAGACGGAAAGAATGTAGAAGGGAGACAGCCGACGATTGAACTCGAAACTGTTGTTTTCGAAAAGACTGCTCCAGGCGAACGGTGGGTTCGAACAGACCCCGTAACAAACGAAATGTTTGTACGTGAAAAGTGGATGTGGAACGAACCAGGGCCGCCGAGAAAAGTTGGATGGGATGTTGCGTCGAACGATTGGGCTCCAGACGAGGGGCCATGGGGGGCTCCAAATGTGGCACAGGCATATAGGCCGGAACCTCACTACATCGGCGCGTTCCAGAAACCCGAAGAGCAAGCGAGTCAGGTCGTGCAGCTGCTCAGTAAGGCGATCACGGACAGAGCTAAGGGGATGAGTAAGAAGAAAGCTGATGGAACAGGTGATGATAGTCCGACAGATTATGAAAAGCTCCTAAATGCGATAAAGGAGCTTCGCCTTTCTATAGCCAGCGAGGCGACATCTGCGGTCGCTGACGTCCAGAAAGAGTTGACTTCGATGATCGGTGAAGTGTTCCCCGGCTACCAGGTCACTTTCGATGCCCGACCGGAAGACGACATAGAGAAGGCTTTGAATTTATATAAGCCGGACCCACGACTCAGGATGGGACCGATTGACGGATTCCATTCGACAATGGAGCGTCAGGGTAGCGGCGCCTCCAGAACCCTTATTTGGGCGGCTCTGAGAATCTTGTCTGATCGGAAAGAAGGAAAAGCATCCTCTGCAGCCGACCGTCCGCACCTCCTCCTCATGGACGAGCCTGAAATTTGCTTGCATCCAGACGCAATACGCGAGGCCCGGCGTGTTCTCTACGACCTGCCTACCACCAACGGGTGGCAGGTCATGATTACCACTCATTCGCCAATCTTTATCGATCTCTCCCGAGATAACACTTCCATCGCCCGTGTCGAACGGCTGTCGAACGGAGTTGTAGAGGGGACTACTATCTTCCGCCCTAAGAAGGCAAAACTGGATGATGACGATAGAGTTGAGCTCAAGCTGCTAAATCTATGTGATCCGTATGTTGCCGAGTTCTTTTTCGGTGGGAAAACTGTGCTGGTGGAGGGTGACACTGAATACACAGCATTTAGGCACGTCATTTCTTGCGATCCGCAGAAGTATAGACATGTGCATGTGGTTAGATCTCGGGGAAAGGTTGCGAGGACTACTACTCGGAGAGCGCATCGAGACATTGATGTTGGCATCTCTACCTTCTGGTTCGCTTGAGAATCAGAAGCGCAGCTTCAATCCAAGCTGTAAGGAACGAGGTCCGCCTTGCTGGAAGAGAGGATTCAGGCCGCCGAGTCCCTGGTTCAGCATCGTGGCGGATTGCAAATATGTGGGACCGAGACCCACAAACGCCTGGGGATTTGCGAAGTTCGGATGGTTCAGCACATTGAATGCGTCCGTCCGAAATTCCAGGTTCACGCGCTCGGTCAAGGGAAACTTCCTGCCGAGGGACAAATCCACCTGCGTCAGCCCAAACCCCTCAATGTCGTTCCGCCCCTCGCTCCCTTGCTTGCCTGTCGCTGGTATGGCAAAGGCAGCGGGATTCAGGCTCTTGCCGCCCCCAGCGCCGGGATTGGAAATCCAGATGGGCTCACCGGGCACAAGGTTCGGCCGTGGGTTCGCGCCACCAATCGTTGCCGTCAACACTTGTCCGTTGAAAGGAAAGCCCGTGCGCGCAACAACCAGCGCTTCTACCGACCAGCCCTTTGTCAGAACCGAGAGTGCTCCTTTTTCAGTTGCCGCTGGGATTTCATAGGTTAGAGCGCCCGAAAAGCTGTGCCGAACATCAAAGTTGGACGAAGCGTAGTCGTTTGCTGCGGAAATCACGTTGCCGGAAACTGCCAGCACCACATCGTTCGAGACATTATCCAATGAATGGGCAAACGTGTAATTCAGGAGAGCCTGGAAGCGATCGGAGATGGGACGCCGATACTGGAACTGCAGTGCGTTGTAGTTGGAACGCGCGTCGTTCGATGTCAGCACAAAGTTGGCGGCAAAATTCGCGTTCGGCGTCGCCATCCCTTCTTGACGCAGAAGTTCCCTTCCCGCCTGCCCCACGTACGTAAGAGTCAGTGTCTGCTTTCCGCCAAATGACTTTTCGATCGCTATGTTCCACTGATAGGACCGGGGCAGCCGCAGGTTCGGAGAGTAACCGTGGACGACGCCGGTGTAGGGTGGTTCCATGGAGATGACCGGAAGAAAAGGTGTCGCATCGGAGACCGGCAGCGAAGCCGTAATCAAACCCGAGACAGCGTCATTCGGGAAGTAGGCGGCAAGGTTGCCTGCCGTGTCCGATCCCAAGTCGTAGAAGAACCCTGCTCCACCTCGAATCACAAGATCCCCATTGGGCGTTAGTCGGTATGCGGCCCCCACACGAGGAGCAAAGTTCGTATAGGTCGTCTTCCACAGTGGCGTGCCGAGAGGCGCAAGCTGCAGTGATGAAGGCGTGTTCACATTTTCCCAAGAAGCGAGCAGGGTGTGATCTCTGCCCGAAGGAGCCAGACTGAGCTCCCATCGCACGCCGTACGTAAGCGTGAAGTTCGGCTTCAACTTCCACGTGTCCTGCGCATAGAGAGACGTAGACTGTGCTAGGAATTTCGAAGGATGGGTAGTTTCCCCTTGGATCAACGCTTGGCCCGAACTGATGAAGCTCGCCGTATCGTATACCACGTAAGTAAAAGAGTTCTGGAACGGCCCCACGTCGAGCAAGAGAGCGCGATAATCCGCTCCGAATTTCAATTGGTGCTTACCGCGGGCGAGCGCGAAATCATCGGCGAAATTGAGCTGGGTATTTCGATTTCTGGCCGATGGACCGCTGGCGTACGCACCGGTATCATAGGCACCAAAGATCACGAACGAGTTCACCGGGTCCAGGGGACTCGGAGCAAAAACATTTAGGTTCAGAGGGACGGCTCCGCCAAAAGAATCTATGGCTGTTACGATGCTCGCGTTTTGCACCGAATAGTTCCCGCGTAGCGCATTTGAAGTCTCCGGACCGAACGCCATCGCCGTTGAAATGGTCAGAGTTCGTGTCCTCACTTCAGTGGTATCCACTTCGTTCAGACTGTCGGACCGCACAGCGGTCTGCGACGGGGCTTCGTTGTACCTGCCAAATATCGTAAATCGGTCACTGAAGGTATGGTCGATACGCACACTCCCCGCATTCATCGTCGAAGGATTTGAATAGTTTCCTGTGAAATTTTCAACGTAGTCTCCGGGGATCACGTTCCGGTTATCTGGCTGAGGAAAAGCGTTCAAGAAGGGCGCGATAGCCGCCGGAGCAATGGTCCTCGCAAACTCGGAAGGCACCGGAACGATCTGCGTATTTGGTTGCCGCAATCGCGCCCCTTCATAGGACAAGAAAAAGAACGTGTGGTCGCGAAGAATCGGCCCTCCAAGAAAACCTCCGAAATCGTTGTGGCGTTCCGCAGCGCGAGGCTCGCCTGCCTGATTGGCGAACCAATCGTTTGCATCCAGCACGTCGTTGCGGAAGTATTCGTAGACTCCTCCGTGCCAGTCATTGGTCCCCGAACGAGTCGTCAGAAGTACCTGCCCTCCCGGAGAACGGCCAAATTCCGGTGCGAAAGAAGACGTTTCAACACGGAACTCCTGTAACGCTTCCACCGACACCAAGCTGCTCGTGCCGCCGAGTGCGCTGAACGCCTGAGCTGCGCCAGTTCCAGCCGTGCCTTGACCAAATGCCGGGGATACGCCGAAATTCGCCGATACCCCGTCAACCATGAAATTGTTCGCGCTCGTCCTCTGCCCGGCAATGCTGAATTGGCCCTGGTCAGCAGAACTCGAAGGTGCAATGACCACGCCAGGTGTCAACTGCAGAAGCGTATTGAAGCTTCGTCCATTCAGTGGAAGCTTGCTAACAAGGTCCGGTCCAATTACCGTGCCCACCGATCCACTTTCTGTGTTGACGAGTGGTGCCCCGCCCTCGACCGTTACGACCTCAGACACAGCCCCAAGTGGCAGCGTGAAACTAATCCCCAAGGCGTCCTGCACATTGAGAATCAGATCGGGCTTGATCAATGTCTTAAACCCCGGCTTCGATACCTGAAGCCGATACGGCCCCGGTGGGAGATTCGCCACGACGTAGATGCCTTCGCTATTCGTCTTGCTCTGGTACTGAATGTTGGTCGCGTCATTCACAACAATGATCTCAGCGTCAGGCACCGTCCGGCCCGAGGGATCCTGAACAATCCCGCTGATTGTACCGTTGGGTGATTGCGCAAGACTGAAGCTCATTAAAACGACGGAAAGAATCACAAAACGCGCGGCTAGGCTCACTCGCAAGGAAATCCTCCCAGACCTCGTGGATTCACACGCTCTTGTCTGGTCTCCATAAGAAGGAGAATTTCTGTACCAACGATCTGAGATCTAATTGTAGTGTAAAAATAAGAACGGTGAATGGCTCGCCCTCAGGGATGATTCGGATTGACCCGTAGATACGCGAAGAGAACTTGCTTCCCTCTCGGACTATTGCTGTGCCCGTCGGGTTCAACGGTCACGAAGACGGCATCAATTTGCGCCAGGGTCTTCGGGTCATTGAACTTCAAGACCCATCGTTTGTTTGCCGCGCTGTCTTCGTAGAAAACGCCTAGGTTGAGCGCGTGGTCTTTATTTGGCCCGCGCCGCCCCCAGGCTTGGAAGGTGCTTGCACTCTGAAGCCCCGGTTCCTGATCCAGGTCGTACGCGTAAAAGATCAGGGACTTTCCCTTCGTATAGAAAACGCGGCCATAAGGCTTGTTCGTCTTGCCTGTTAACGCGACATCATATACTTCGGCAATATAGAGGTCGCGCGCGCCCATCAATTCCCGAATGTCACGGTCATGAGCCAGGAGCTCCTGCTGCTGATTAACTGTCAGTTCCCGTTCGTCGAGCTGCCGTTTTTGCTGCGCGATCGTCAGACCACTTTCCTGTAGCTGTTTCGAAAGCTCAGCTACCTTTGTTTCAAGTTCATTTGCCCGCGTCGCCTGTTGCGATCGCGCCTGCTCCTCAGCGTCCAATTGCTTCTGCAATGCTTCCACCCTTGCGGTCGTGGCTTCAGTTCCCTGCTCGCCACCGGTGTTCTGAACGCCGGGTGCTGCGCTTTTCTCAGGCCGTGCCGTGACCAACTGCTCTTGGACCTGTTTTCTCAGTTCCGCTATGGTTTGATCGCGCTCCACGATCTGCCCGCGGAGCTGCTCGCGCTCATGTCCCGCATCACTCAGTTGTTCTTCAAGACTGGCCTTAGCGCTGTTTTCTTGCCGGCGCGTACCAGCAGTTTCTACCCCATTCTTCATTCCGAGGCGATAGGCGGAAATTCCAAGGGCCAGGCAAAGTAGAATGACGGCGGCGAAAGGCATCCACAGCTGCCCCCACCCTGCGCCAGAGTGAACACCGACACCGGGGTTGCCGGAATCGCGCCCATCTCCTCCCGCGCCTTTCTTCTGCTCGGACCATCCAAATCCGCCCTCTCGGTCGAATCGCGAAAAGAAAGCAGTCTCTGCTTTCTCCACGGAAAAGGAAGGCTCAACTTCTGTAGCCGCGACTTCCTGCTCAGCGGCAGCAGGGATGCTTGCCTTAACCGACAGTTTGAATTGGTCCAATGCCTCTCGGCAGGAAGCGCAGACCCTCAGATGTTCCTCTAGTCTCTTCCGCTCTTCCCCGGTCAATTCACCAGAAATTGATACGGCACAGAGTTCGAGGAATTCATCATGCGGAGCCATGGACTACAGCACCTGGCTTGTAAGCAAGCTTTCTTCTTGTACCATACCCTTTAATAATCCTGCAATTCACCGTGGAAGATATACTTTCGCAGCCGGGCCAACCCTCGGTAGAAATGATGCCGCACGTTGCCGACTGGCTGATTCCGCTTCTCGCCGATCTCGGCGAACGTACAACCCTCAAAGAAATGTAGCCGGACCGTTTCCCACTGGTCTTCGGTCAGCATCTCGCGAATCCTCCGCCATCGCCTCCGCCCGAAAACTGCTTCCCCTGAATGATCGTACTCCGCAATGATGGGAGCGGCTAGCTTTTCCGCGTCGCTCCCTTCCAGATTCACCGCAGCGTAATAGTGGCGCTCCGTCAGGTAGCCCTTCCTGTTTAAGGCCTGAAAATACGTCATCTGGACGATCCAGGAACGCGCTGTGCTCTTCGAACTGTCGTAGAGATGGCACTTCCGGACGATGTGCAAAAAGACGTCCTGCGCCAAGTCCTCCGCTTCTGCGCTATCGCGGAGAATCCTTCTCCCAATCCCGTGCACCAGACGGATGTGACGGCGGAAAAGCACCCCGAGTGCTTCCCGATCGCCCTTGCAAATATTGGCCAGCAAGGTCTCGTCCGACAACCCGGCGCGACACGCTGAGTCAGCACCTGCTGTGGAGGAAATGGTCGCGGCCCCCTTTGAAACCGGAAGCGAAGGAAACCGGGCAGTGGCGGACGACTCCATAGCTTATTCGCTCTTCCTCAAGAGAGTTTCGCCCGCCCACGGCAGGGAGCATATAAACCGGAGGATATAAGCATTAGTCTGTATTATAGCAGGACTATCGACACAAGAGTCCAGTTTTAGGTGGATTCCATCAACGGCCCGTTCCCGCTACTTTTTTATAGGGAACATCATGGAATATTCTGTACTTTTCGGACGAAGGCTGCGCTCTATCAGGAAAGCCAGGGGACTCAAACAACGGGAATTGGCCGACAAGATCGGCATGAATGCCAAATATATTAGCCAGTTGGAAACAGGCGCGGGCCAGCCCTCTTTCGACATTCTAGTCTCGTTTACCAGAGAGCTCGACGTTCCAATGTTTTCTTTCTTTCTGTTTCATCGCGACGAACCTGACCCCAAAGTGCTTAGGAGAAGGATTGACTCGGCACTGAACCGATCCAAGGTTAGCGTGCTGAAGCAAGTCAACCGATTCATTTCGGACATAACCGAACCCTGATCGAGAGTGCTCGACCGCTGCTGTGACCGCTGTAGTTACCGTCCAGTTCGTTGAAGTGTCGCCAATTCTAATTATAAACCAGATATTAATGCGATAAGTCTAGTTCTCCAGAGGTTTCCCATTGCGCGTTCCCTCTTTAATCTCCTCACGAGGCCGTTCATGGACCATGCCGTGCTTTTCGGACGCAGACTCCGCTCACTTCGGGCGGCAAAGAACCTCAAGCAACGTCAGCTCGCTGAGCAGGCAAATATGAGTGCGAAATATGTGAGTCAACTCGAAACCGGTTCGGCACAACCTTCATTCGACGCCCTCGTTGCATTTTCAAGGATTCTCGACGTGCCCATGTATTCCTTCTTCCTTTTTGATCGTGATGAGAGCGATCCAAAGGTCCTGCGCAAGAGAATAGTCCGTATCGTAGAAGAATCAAGACAAGAGGACCTCAAGCAGATGTACCGCCTCATACGGGATGTCGTCGAACCTTGACTTCTGCGTTCTGTTTTCACCCTCATATTCCTCCCCGGACAACGGCGCCTCCTTACGTACCATGCATCCTGCCACGGAGTTCCTCGCTGTTGCAGGACGCGGCACAGTTTGCTAGCTTTTGCTTGTCGCTTTTGTTCTGTCCATATTGTTTGACGGAATCCCAGTTCACCTCCGGGACAAGCTTGATGAATCGGGAACAGAGACTTGAGCAACTTCGGTCGGCATTTTTGGAGCAGATCGCCGACCTTCCTCACGACCTGTTCGTGACGAAGTATCGAAACCAAGCCGGAACGGGCCTCGCTCCCGTGGAGCAGGAGCACTACACCGTCATCTACGACGGCGACACGCAGTCTGTGCTCCGGCTCGTTCTTGCTAACGAACCTGAAGTAGGTATGCTCCGCCGCAGGCTGGTGTTCGACCTCCACGACGAAGCCAAGCAACTGCACGTCTGCCTCACGCTCACGGCAAAGCCGTGAGCCGCGCTCTCTGGTAGTGGGCCACCCTTCGTTTTCCACAGGGGGTGAGGTATGATGAGGCCGCCGAACCCGAACAAGTCTTCTGAACATTTTGAGTTTGTGACAATATCGGAGAGCGGAGACTTCCCCCTTGGAGATGCCGCATGACGCTGTGTGTTGCTGCTGCCTGCCAAGAGCGCGGAAAACCGAGAATCGTGATCGGGACAGATTGGAGGGCTGGGACGGAGACAGCGACAGCCGACATCCAGGACAAACTCTATTGGATAGATGACAACATTGCCGTGTTGATTGCTGGGACGGTATCGCGGGCAATAGAGCTGAAGGACACCTACAAACAGTTCCTTAGGAAACGCGAGAAACAGGAAAAGAACAAGCCAGAGACCGAACGCGAACCCCTCACTACGGCCAACCTGCTCGACGTATTTAAGGCTGCGCCAACGATTCATA
Source organism: Acidobacteriota bacterium (assembly GCA_003154775.1). Taxonomy (GTDB): domain Bacteria; phylum Acidobacteriota; class Terriglobia; order Acidiferrales; family UBA7541; genus Acidiferrum. The sequence continues at coordinate 21,334 of PMES01000134.1, forward strand.
AGAACAAACTAATAAACGAATATGTGGGACTGCGCTTTGGCATGACGTACCCCGCCTTCTTGCGCTGTGTTGCAGCAAAGGAGATCCCAGAAAGCATTGCGGAGGAAACACTAAACGACATCAAAAGGATTTACCCTGACTGTCAACTCATAATCGTTTTCTTCTTGGACAAGGACTCGTACATTTTAAAAGTGGACGGCGACGGCACGCTAGAGAGCTGTGAAAGTTTTGCAGCGATTGGTTCTGGCGCAGATGTTGCAGAGAGCGTCCTGTATCAGCGCGAACACCAAGACAGCGACGCGGTTGGGAAGACGGTCTATCACGTTTTTGAGGCAATGCTGCTTGGCTCCATTGCGCCCGGAGTCGGAGATGAGCCAACGATTGATGTGCTATATCCGCCTGGAGAACGGTCAAAAGGCGTGTACGGTGCCTACCTCAACAAGAAAGGGGAAGCATTTATGAAACGGAAGTTCAAAGACCTTGGTCCCAAGAAATTCTCTAACTTCCCAAGGCTACAAGACAGGTATTTCGACAAGGACTTCGACTAGCTGTTCGGAGCTTTAGGCATACGCACCATGATGGCCCTTTCCGCGATGCTAAGGCGGGCTGTGGATATTCGAACTGACCCACCACCCGCTCTCTTGATCTCTTGACTCGCTGGAACGGCAATGCGTAGGATGGTCACCAACCGGTAACGATAGAACTCGGCAACCGGTGTGCTGTTTGTTGCCAGCAGGCTTGGTGCGCCATGCCTATTCCTTACCAGCTCCGTGCGGCCTTTCTGACGGTCAACCGCTCTCCCCTGTGGTTCCGTTTCAGTTCTCTGCTCCTGCTCTTGTTGGCGGCGTGCCTGCTTCTTCTTTCGCTCGGTTCGGGAATCTATGCCTCCCGGTTTTCCGGTGCTCTCATCCCTGCTCTGCTCGTCAGCATCGGCTTTGGCGTGTTGCTCTTCGCCCTGTATTTCCGCTTCGTCTGGCTGAAGCAGCGCGCCAGCGACAGCGCCTCCTACGCTGCCGATCGTAAGCTCGCTTCCGTGTTTCAGCACGTCCTCGACGGCGTCCTCATCGTCGACGATGCCGGGATCTGTCTCGACGGTAATCCGGTGATCTGCGGCATTTTGGATGTTCCCCGGGGAGCACTTCTCGGGCAGCCCGTCGCTCGATTCTACGCCGACAGCGAAGAGTTCGAGCGCAACTGGAACTCATTTCTCGAGCGCAGGTACCAGCGGGGCCATGCCCAGTTGCGCCGCGCGAACGGACAGACAGTGTTCGTAGATTTCGCCGTGGCCGCTAACTACATGCCCGGACGTCACGTCATCATCCTCTGCGACACGACCGAACGAAGGTGCGCTGAGGCTTCCCTTCGCGAGAGCGAGGAGCGCTTCCAACAGATGGCCAATCATATCCAGGAGGTCTACTGGGTGATAGATGCCGAAACGAAGGAGATTCTGTTCGTCAGTCCCTCATACGAATCCGTCACGGGATATTCGCGCACGGAGCTTTTGACAAACCCCCTCTCCTACAGAGAGGTCATTCACCCGGAGGACCGTGAACGCGTGCTTCGCAAGCTCGACGAAGCTGTGACCACTGGGCAATTCGATGAAGAATTCCGCATCCTGCGTGCGGACGGCGTTTCGCGCTGGATATGGAGTAAGAGTTCTCCCAGCCCCGATGGGCATCAACCCCCACATTGGTTTGTCGGGATCGCCCAGGACGTAACCGCGCGCAGGCAGGCTGAGTTCGAAGCCAGCCAACATCTAGCCGCCGCCGAAGCGGCGCACGCTGAGACCAAGGCGCTGCGAAAATCGACGCTGGCTCTTACGCAGAATTTGTCTATGGATGCCGTCCTCGATACTCTCCTCGCCTGCCTTGCGGATCTGGTGCCATACGATTGCGCGAGCGTAATCTTGGCCGAGGATGAGGTGCATCTTTTCGTCGCGCGGGAAATGCCGAAGCAACCAACCGGAAGGCCAGTTGCAACGCTCGACGCCACGGATAACTCCCTGCTCCAGCGCGTGCTCGTTGAACGCAAGAGCGTCTTCGTTCCGGACACCGCGGAGGAGCCCGCCTGGAGAACGACCAAGGCCCTTGCCGGCATTCGCTGCTGGATTGCCGTACCGCTGATGACCTCCAACGGCATGTTCGGACTGCTCTCCATCGGCGCATCCACCGCCCGCAAGTTCACTACGGAGCATCTCCGTCTCGCAAAGTCTCTTGCCATTCCCGCCGCCGCCGCCATTTACAATGTCCGGTTGTACGAACGCGCGGAAATCTTTGCTGCGGAGTTGGAACTCCACATCGACAAACTCAAGGAAACGCAGAAAGCGCTTGAACAGAGTCAAGGCCATTTGCGCGGCACAGCGCACAACTGAAAGGCGGCTTGCCATGTCGCATTCCTCGCCGCTCCTGAACGGCTGACGTGGACGCCCGCTCGCCAACGCGCATATACTCTATCAGCGGTCTGACTAAGCCAGTTACAAGGCCTCTTCACAAGACGGCACCTCGCGTATAGTGTTTGAGCCATGAAAACCGACCGTTTCCGATTGGCCCTTAGAGAACTGAAACCCTCAGACTGGGAGCGGTTCGAACAGCTTGCTTCTATTTTTCTGGCTTCTGAGTACGGCGAGTTGCGGACCCTGGCGTCGCCGTCCGGAGATGCGGGTCGAGACGCAATACTTTTCAATCCTGTTGCCCAGCCATCCGTGGCGATTCAGTATTCGGTTGCCGCTGATTGGGACAGCAAGATTCGGCGCACTGTCAAGCGATTGAAAGAGGCATTCCTAGGCCAAATTCGAATCCTTGTCTATGCCACAAACCAGCGCATAGGTGCGGATGCTGACGATCTCAAAAGGGAGCTCCTGCGAGACGAAAACCTATACTTAGATCCGCGTGACCAGAACTGGTTCATCGAAAGAGTGAACGCCGATTCGCAGCGTGAACAGGCTGGAGAGCAGTTGGCGGAAATAATAGCCGACCCTTTCCTTGCCGGTGAGGGTGTTATTCGCAGTAGAGCCCGCGCTTTAACAACAGTTGAAGCATGTACGGGGTTGCTCTTCCTCACATTACAGTGGGAGGACGATACACGCGATAAGGGTTTGTCCCGCCTCTCATACGAGGCCCTCGTAAAAGCTGCGCTCCGCGGGACTAGCAGCGCGAATCGCTTGACTCGTGCGCAAGTGTGGGATGGTGTAGCAGCAATGATTCTGAGGCAGCCCCGCCCCATCGTGGATCAACAAGTAGATTCAGCGCTTGCGCGGATGACCAAGAAGACAGTGCGCCATTGGCAAAAAGAGGATGAGTTTTGTCTCACATTCGAAGAACAGCAAAGACTTATATTCCGGCTGGCCGAGATCGAGGTAGCTGATGAGATGTTTAACGCAGAATTACGGCAGGCACTATCGGAGCAAGCCGCACAGATGGAAATTCAGATCACTGATTCGCTTGCGTTACTTGTCCCCAGGGTACGCATCGTCATTGATCATTTCTTGCTAACTCGTGGCGAGGCGTTTGCTCAGGCGGTTGTCGCTGGAAATGTTCGAAGACTCGATCTGAGCGACATCCGTGACCACCTCGTTTCCGAAGTGGCCGCCAACGGAGATGCGGGAGCGGGGGCCAAAATCGTCGATCTGATTTCGAATACCATTGAGTGGCTGCTTAATTCGGGCAAGGAAGCTACTCAAACGTATCTCAGGCGGTTTTCAGATTCGTACACACTCTTTGCATTTTTGCGGGAGACACCTGACGTTCAAGTTACGGTCGCCAAGATGTTTTCGCATGGCGACGTTTGGCTAGACACTTCCCTGGTCTTGCCTATCATGGCTGAAACACTGCTCGACGATAATGAGGAACGCCGATTCACCAATTTGCTTAGAGCAGCTTCCGATGCTGGAATCGAGCTACACATTACGCCGGGCGTCTTGGAAGAAGTCGAGCGACATCTGAATCTCTGCATAACGTGCCTCAATACCGGTGCAGGCGCTTGGCACGGGAGGGTACCATTCCTTCTTTCAGCTTACGCTGCCAGTGGACGAGCACTTGGCCATTTTCGCAGCTGGCTTGAGAATTTTGCTGGCGAGGCGCGGCCCAAGGACGACATCGCCGATTATCTCAGGGAGGAATTTAGATTAACGGTCAAGAGTCTCGAGGAGGATATGAATCGGGCGAACATGGCTTTTCGCAGTGCCGTGCAAGAGGTATGGCATGCAGCTCACGAAAGACGGCGCAGACCAGATTTCAGCGAAATTGTGACTGTAAGATTTTCTGTT
>PMES01000039.1 GCA_003154775.1 Acidobacteriota bacterium
AGTAGGCATCCATCTTGCGGAGCAGTTCCGGAGTGAGTGTGTTGGTTCTCATGGTTCGATTCTCCTTATTCAGTCAAAACCAAGAACGCGGCAAACCGTCTTGGCGATCATGCGCTCTTCATCCGTGCGAATGACCCGGACCGCGACCCGGCTGGCCGCTGTGGAAATCACGCCCTCATTAGCCGCGTTTCGGTTTTCTTCGAGTTCGATTCCAAGGAATCCCAGCCCATCGCAAATCCGGGCGCGGACTGCGGGCGCGTTCTCTCCGATGCCGCCCGCGAACACCAGCGTGTCCAGTCCACCCAACGCCGCGGCGAATGCTCCAATCCATTTCTTGACCTGGTAACAAAACAGCGCAACCGCCTCAGCCGCCCGCACGTCCTGTGTTTCACGGTCGAGCAAGTCGCGCATGTCGGAACTGGTCTCGGATATCCCGAGCAGCCCGGACTGGAAATTAACCATCTCGTTGAATTGCTTCGCGCTCATTTTCTCAGTTCGCGCCAGATACCAAACCAGTCCAGGATCGAGATCGCCTGAGCGCGTGCTCATCGGTACCCCGGCGGTCGGGGTGAAACTCATGCTGGTGTCCACGGATCTGCCGTCACGCACTGCAGCCAGACTTGCGCCATTGCCAAGGTGGCCGAGGACGACGCGGCCTGTCGTTACCGCCGGGTCACCTAAACGCGCGAGTTCTTCCATTAGAAAGGCATACGACAACCCGTGAAACCCGTACCTGCGCACGCCCTGCGCCTCGTACCGGCGCGGGATCGGCAGCAACTGCGCCACGCGCGGTAGATCATGGTGAAAAGCCGTGTCGAAACACGCTACTTGGGGCAGATGAGGAAATCGGCGATGAAACGCCTCAGTCAAAAGGAGTTCTTCCGGCATGTGATCAGGATCGAATGGACTGAGCCGGTGTAGCTCCGCAACCATTTCTGCGGTGATTCGCTCGGGCTTGCTATACTTTGGCCCGCCATCCACTACGCGATGCCCCACTGCGGTCAATGTTTCACGCCCGCTGCGTTCCTCGATCCAATCCATCAGTGCGCCCACCGCCACGGTGTGATCTGGCGCCGTCACTAACCGCGAAAAGTTGTCCGCCTGGCTCTCACCCTTCACCCGAAAGGTGGCCTCTGGTAGTCCAATCCGTTCAATCCCGCCTTCCAGAATCTGCCGGAGCGAGTCACCGGCCTCGAACAGCGCGAACTTAATGCTCGACGAGCCGCCATTGATGGTCAGGATGCGTGCGTTAGCGGATTTCATGAATGACTCCGTCGTCATTCTGCAATCCGACCGAAGCCAGTTTCGCCCGTGTAGACCTATAATCCGTGTGAAGGATGCTCTGAATCCCCAAACCTTCCGCGATCTGGACGAACATGGGAGTGTTTTCGATATAGATTACCTGCCGGGCTGGGGCCTGGGCGACGTCCAGCGCAAGCCGAAAGATGTCCGCGTCGGGCTTGCGGACGTGGACGAAGCAAGAGGAAATAAAGGAATCCACAAACCCGTCCAGCTTGAACTTGCGAATGCGATGAACATTCAATTCCCGCGCTTCGTTGCTGACGACAGCGATTTTCAACCCGTGCCGGACCTTGAGCTGAGCGACCAACTCGATCATCTTGGGATAAGGTTTCGATTGCGCGAACATAAAGCGCTGGAACTGAGCTCTGGTAAACGGTCGCTTTCGGTAGAAAACCACCCGGCCTAAATATTCTTCCAGCGTGAGCTTTCCCTCCTCGTAGGTGTCGAAGGTCAGGTGATGTCGATCCTCCATCTCGGCCAACTCCAGCTTAAAGTTTGTCGCCGCCCGCTTGCGGGCATGATGATCCCAACCATTGGTGAGCAGGACGCCGCCGATATCCAGAAACAACGTCGTGGTCGGAATCGCTCTTTTCATTTGATCGCCGCTCGTCGAGCAAGAAGTATTGCGCTGGACCGGGGGGACAGGCGATAAGTGAGTGGATCTTCCCAAAGCGGTTCCTCGCCCGCGGAAAGCAGATCTTCTGGCGGTTCGCGGGAAGTGTCGACGGCCAGATGCCACTGAGTGCCGGGGAGGGAGGTGGGCAAACTGAAATCGGCCGCATCGGCGCCAGCATTGAACATCAGGTAGAGCGCGCCCTGCTCCTCCTCATGGATCAGACAGGCGAAATGCTTTGCTTTCGGGTCCGCCCAGTTGGGTAATCCCCCGTGTGAGCCAAACCACTGGATCTCGGCGTCCGTGTAGAATTGCTCCTTACTCAGAACCGGATGGGCACGCCGAAAGGCGATCATGCCGTGGGCAAACCGGTAGATCTCCTGATGCTGTTCAAGATTAGTCCAGTTAACCCAACTGGTTTCATTGTCCTGGCAGTANNCGCGAGATCAGCAGGGTCAGAAGGAAGTTTTTGATCTCGCGTTTCCGCAAGGTTTCGATCCCGGCATCCTCCGTCTCGCCTTCAGAGCCGTAGTTCTCACTGAAGTTGGCGTCGGCCCCGTCCTGGTTGTTTTCTCCGTTTGCTTCATTGTGCTTGTAGCGATAGCTCACCAGGTCGTTCAAAGTGAAGCCGTCGTGGCAGGTGACATAGTTGATGCTGCTCTCGGGGCCTTTGCCGAACTTGGAATAAATGTCGGCGCTCCCGCAAATGCGGCTGGCAAACAAACCGAGCATCCCATCGTCGCCGCGCCAGAACCGTCGGACATCATCTCGGTACCGTCCGTTCCAAGACGCCCAGCGGCGCTCTGAAAAACTACCCACCTCGTACGCACCAGCGGCGTCCCATGCTTCGGCGATGATCTTCACATCCCTTAAGATCGGGTCCTCGGCGATCCGCTCGAGAAGCGGGGCATCGGCTAGCAGCTTGCCGGTGCCGTCGTGGCCGAGAACCGACGCCAAGTCAAACCGGAATCCATCGACATGCATCTCGACCATCCAATAACGGAGCGCGGCCAGGATGTGGTCCCGTACCACGGGATGGTTGGCGTTGATGGTGTTGCCTGTGCCCGTGTAGTCCTTGTAGTAGCGTTTGTCGCCCGCCAGCGTGTAGAAGATCGCGTTATCCATTCCCCGAAAACAGAGCGTAGGACCCAGTTCGTCTCCCTCCGCCGTGTGATTGAACACCACGTCCAGAATCACTTCGATGCCGGCGTTGTGAAAGGCCCGGACCATTTCCTTGAACTCCAGCTTCTGCTGGCCTAAACCTCCCGAACTGCTGTAAGAAGCTTTGGGCGCGCAGAAAACCACGGGATCGTATCCCCAGTAATTCCTGAGCGGTTGATTTGTTAGCGGATTCCTGCGCGTGACAGAAGTTTCATTGAACTCCTGCACGGGCATCAGTTCCACAGCGGTCACTCCCAGGGTTTTCAGATAGGGAATCTTTTCCGTCAGGCCTCGGTAGGTTCCCGGATGGTCCACGCCCGACTTGGGATGAATGGTAAAGCCGCGAACATGCGTTTCGTAAATGAGGGTCTTCGACCAGGGATGCCGGGGTGGCTGGTCTTCCTCCCAGTTGAAGGGTTCGTTGACAAAGACGCATTTCGGCATCGACCTGGAATTGTCCAGTTTCGAGATAGCCAAGTCTTGCTCCCGTGCCGACGGGTCGTATCCACGTGCGGCTGCAAAATCCCACGGGGGCAGTTGCGAAATCGCGGTCGCAAAGGGATCGAGGAGGAGTCTGTTGAAATTGAAACGATGTCCTTCGCTGGGTTCGTAAGGCCCATCCACGCGATATGCATAGAGTTGACCGAGACCGATCCCCTCCACCCAAACGTGCCATACGTCGCCGGTGCGGTTGCGCGCTGAATCCAGATCGGCTGCCCGGGCGGGCACTGGGTCTCCGGGATGGTCGAACAACTCGAGTCGAACGCGGCTGGCGTGACGGCTGAAAATGGCAAAATTAACCCCACCTTCCCATTCCTGGGTTCCCAAGGGCAGAGGAGAACCGGCCCGAACGTCAGCGCGCTCGGAAATCTCCGAGATGTAATTGTGCAACTCGCGTTGGGGCGTTTTCATCATCGTTGCCATAGAATTTGCGCGCATTCCAACGGAACCGCCGCCCCGGAGCGCTGAGGTATCACTCGCGCCGTGTAGTCTTTCGCTGGACGTGTCGTGGGCACCGTTGCACGATAGACGTAGGGCCGGGATGCGTCAGGAAGCGGTCCCGCGCACTTCATTTCCTGTCGCAGAGGATCACTCCCGTGGATTCCGTCCGCATAAAGCTCAACTCGCACCGCATTCGGGTCAAGACCGTTCAGAAAGATTTCGACTTCAAACACGTAGTGATCCGCATTGGTTTCGACCCGCACATCTGCGAAGCGCAATGAGCGCCAATTCCGATCGACTGCATGCTGCCAATCGACCATTTGTTTGCCGACGGCGCCTTTATTGGCAATGCGCAAATGGTAGTCGTTAGCAGCCGGGAGGTAGTGTTGCTCGGTGTATTCGCGCACCGTGCGCTCGGCGGAGAAGCGCGGTGTCAACCGCGCCATACTTTCCCGCATGCGCTTGACCCATGCGGTGGGAATACCGCTCGCGTCTCGGGTATAAAACTCCGGGATCACCTCCCGCTCAAGCAGGTCGTACAAGACTTCCGCTTCGGCCGCGTCCCAGGCCGGATCGTCGCCATGTTCCTGGCCGTCCCCCAACGCCCAACCAACCTCCGGCGTATAGGCTTCCGCCCACCAGCCGTCCAACTCCGACAGATTGATGCCTCCATTGACGAGCACTTTCATCCCGCTCGTCCCGCAAGCTTCCCAGGGCCGGCGTGGTGTGTTGATCCAGACGTCCACGCCCTGCACCAAACGCTCGGTCAAATGCATATCGTAGTCACTGAGGAAGATGACATGGGAGCGTGTCTCAGGCCGCCGAATGAATTGCACCCATTCCTGGATCAAGGCCTGACCCGCCTGGTCCGCCGGATGCGCTTTTCCGGCGATGATGAGTTGCACCGGACGCTGTGAATTGCTCAATAGGCGAAGCAGTCGTTGCTGGTCATGCAGCAGCAAGTTCGGTCTCTTGTAGGTCGCGAAGCGGCGCGCAAATCCTAACGTCAGGGTGTTGGGATTAAAGAGATGCTTGGCACCGTCGACCGCTTCGGGTGACGCGCCCGAAGCGGCTAGCTGCCGGGACAATCGCTGGCGTGCGTATTCAACAAGAGACTTGCTGGCGGCGATGCGAAACTGCCAAAGGGTGGCGTCGGAAACGCGGCGAATGTCTTGCTCCAAGTTCTCCGTTGTCCCCAGCCATCGCCCCTTGCCACAGGTTCCCGTCCACAAATCATCGGCTGGGGCCGAGTCCCAGGTCGGCATATGGACCCCGTTGGTTACGTGTCCGACGG
>PMES01000087.1 GCA_003154775.1 Acidobacteriota bacterium
TCCTTGGCGCGCTCCAGGCGCGTGCGCAAGGCCTCGCTGATTCGAAGCGAGATCGTTTGCTGCTGCAAGGGCTTCTCGGGTTTTTCTGGTTTCTCAGGCATCCGATGTGCCTCCTTTTGTTTAGCCTCGTCAACAAACTTACACCTTGACGTTGTGTTTGCAAACACAGTAGACTATCGTGGACTTAGAGTCAAGTTGAAAACGGGACCAGGGGGACTCAAGAAAAAGGGCAATGAAACACCGCAGTACCCAACTCGCCGCGCGCAAGAACCCAGACTCGCCAAGAGTGCATGACTTGCGCCTGACTCCGAACTCGCCGTCGGAATCAACAAGAGAGTGTGAAAGCCCTCAAGGACGAGGCTACCCAGCGCCATCCCAGCGACAGAAGCTAGAAGTTTTTGACTTGCCGCTCAGTGACACGAGGGCCAAGGTCGCGGTTAAGGATGGGCCCCAATTCCTGACAGTTCAGGATGTCGCGCTGCGCCTGGGTGTCAGCCGAAATTGGGTCTACAACCATGCGGAGACTCTCGGCGTATATCATCTCGGGAAATATCTGCGGTTTTCATGGTCCAGAGTCTTGGAATACTTGGAGAAGTAACTCGTGCTGCCAGATCGAATTGATCCTTTTCAAAAGATACGAGGTGCCTTTTGTTCTGCTTGACCCGCTGCGTAGATGTATATACATTTACGTCGGATATGGGACGCCCTCGAAAATCGGAAGATCACAAGCGTAGCAAGCTGTTTCCTCTCAGGCTTTCGCCCCGCGAGACAGAGTTCTTTTCAAGAAAAGCTCGCGCTCTGGGGGAATCGGTCGCCTCGATCTTCCGTAACGGAGGCATTCTCTATATCCAAACGAGAAGCAAAGACGGGTCGCGAAAACGAAAGGAGAAAAAACAGTGACTCGTCAATCGTATCAGCAGGGCTACATTTCAGAACCCATCCAGACCCGGCAGGGAATGGCTTTCAAGATTCGCTACCGGGTGCGAACACAAAGTGGCAAATGGCAGCACAGGAGGGAAACGCTGTACGGGCTACCAGGACGTAAGGCAGCTCGTGCGGTCCTGGAGCAACGTATCCAGTCAGCTTCAACCGTACTCCCGGAAGTGAGTGCTTTGACGACCCGGGGGTTCGTAGAGAACTACTGGAGACCTTATCTGGACCGCCAGAGAGTGAAGCTTTCAACGCGGGCGACTTACGAATCGGCGTTGAAGTTGCACGTCCTTCCTGCATTCGGGGACTCTCCGCTGCGGGATGTTATTCCTCTTCAGGTCGAGAATTTCGTGCAAACCAAGTTGAAGTCCGGTCTATCTTCCAAGACTGCTCGGAATTTGCTTGTGTTGCTTCAGGGAATTTTCTCACTGGCTATGGATAACGACCTAATTGAGAAGTCTCCGATTCGCGAACGTCACAAGCCAACTGTGGAACGTGTCGAGAAACCTGTTTGGTCGCCGAAACAAGTGAAGCAAATCTTGGAAAATGCGCCGGAGCGTTATGGCGTCTTTTTCCAGGTGCTCGCTCTTACCGGCGTCCGGGCTGGGGAAATTCTCGGCCTGCAATGGAAACATGTTGACCTCGCCAAAGAGCAGATGCAGATAGAACAGAGTCTTTGGCGCGGGCAATTGATAGCGCCGAAGACAAAGGGCAGCATTCGGACGATTAACCTTGGTGCTGTACTTGTTTCAGCATTGAAAAGGCATCGCGAGACTGCGGAATGGAAGAAACCCAACGACTTCGTATTCAGCAAGAAAGATGGTTTCCCGTTTAACCCGGACGTGCTTCGGAAGGACGTGCTGTATCCGATTCTCGACAGACTTGGTATCCCGCGTCCCTCAGGTGCTTCCGGTTTTCACGCGTTTAGGCACTCGGTGGGAAGTTTCATCAATGCCCAGACGGGAAACCTAAAGCTTGCGCAGAATCTCTTGGGGCATTCCACGATCAGCATGACGGCAAATGTCTACACGCATGTTTCCAGGGAATCAGAACGCGAGGCAGCACAAGCCGTAGAACGGGCGATCTACGGTGATCTGTTCCCAATCTGTTCCCAAGTCGGGAACGGGAACAAGTCAGCGGCTGCGAACTGAGGTTGGTAAGTGTTACGGCTCTACTCGTAACCGCAAATAAGAAGGGCGCTTAGAGGATTTTCCTCATAAGCGCCCATGGTTGCGGGGGTCAGATTTGAACTGACGACCTTCGGGTTATGAGCCCGACGAGCTACCAGGCTGCTCCACCCCGCACATTCACTATAGCGGAGTGTTGCTATTCCGTCAAATTCGCACCAGCCAAAGATCGGAGGCATTGCCGTGTTTGTGCGCCGTCATTTCATCATGATTTGCGCTGTCATCCTTTTCGCCGTGTGTATCTCCGCCCAGGAGCAACCCGCCTATCGCAATCCCAAGCTCGCCATCGAGGACCGTGTCGCCGATTTGCTTTCGCGCATGACCTTGGAGGAAAAAATCGATCAACTCGCCGGAGGCCACCGCGACCGCGGATTCCTGGATACGACGGGTCAATTCACGCCGGAAACGGCAGCGGCCGTCTTCCACGACCTCTACAGTCTCGAAAAGCGCCCCAGACCTCACGATCAGGCCGTTTATCGCAACGCCGTCCAACGCTATCAAATGGAAAAGACGCGCCTGGGGATCCCCGTGCTCTTCACTGGCGAGGCCCTCCACGGGTTCATGTCGAACGGCGCCACGAGCTTCCCGCAAGTGTTGGGCTTGGCAAGCACGTGGGACACCGATTTGGTGCAGCAGGTCTTCACCGCCGCGGCTGACGAAATGGCCTCCACGGGAGACAACCAAGCCTTCACGCCGGTGCTCGATCTGGCGCGCGATCCGCGCTGGGGGCGCACGGAAGAAACTTACGGCGAAGATCCATTTCTCGTCTCGCGCATGGGCGTTGCGGCTATCGAAGGTCTGCAGGGACCCACGTTCCTGATCGATCGCCATCACGTGCTGGCGACGGCGAAGCACTACGCGGCGCACGGCCAGCCCGAGGGCGGGAGGAATACTGCTCCTGCAAATTATTCGGAGCGTATCCTGCGCGAAACCTTTTTTGTGCCGTTTCAAGCGGCTGTGGAGGAAGCGCGCGTGGGAAGCGTGATGGCTTCCTACAACGAAATAGACGGCATACCTTCGCACATTAACGCCTGGTTGTTGGACACCGTCCTCCGCCAGGAATGGGGCTTTCGCGGCTATGTCACCTCGGATGGAGGCGGACTCCAAATGCTGTTTCAGGTTCACAAGGTCGCCGCGGATGAAGCAGACGCCGCTCGCAAAGCGCTTGCGGCGGGCGTGGATTATGACCTCTCCGATGGTTCGGTGTACCGCACGCTGCTCGAGCAGGTGAAAGCCGGCGCTGTTCCCGTTTCGCTGGTGGACCGCGCCGTTGCGCGCGTTTTGGCCGCGAAATTTCGACTGGGGCTTTTCGAGAACCCCTACGTGGATCCCGCACTCACGGAAAAAATCATCAATAGTCCGGAGCACCAGCGGCTGGCGCTACAGGCAGCGCAGGAAGCCGTCGTACTTCTCAAAAACGAGAATCATCTGCTCCCCCTGGACGAAAAGAAAATCAAGACGCTCGCCGTCATCGGCCCCAATGCGGCGGACGTGCACATTGGCGGTTATGCCCGCGAGCCATTCCACAGTGTGAGTATTCTGGAAGGCATCCGCACGCGCGCCGGAAAAAACATCAAGGTGCTCTATGCGGAGGGCTGCAAGATCACTACGGGAAAACAGGGATGGTCCGGATGGTATGAGGACAACACGCAACTGGCCGCGCCGGAGAGCCAGGCAGCGAGTATTCGCGCTGCCGTGGAGACCGCTCGCAAGGCCGACGTGGCGATCCTGGTGGTTGGCGAAACGGAGAGCACGAATCGCGAGGCGTGGTCCGAAACTCACCTGGGCGACCGCGACTCCTTCGAGCTTCTCGGCGCGCAGAACGATCTCGTCAAGGCGGTCGTGGAAACCGGCGTCCCGACCATCGTATTCCTGATCAACGGGCGACCGCTATCCATCAATTACGCCGCGGAACATGTGCCGGCAATTTTGGAGGGGTGGTATCCGGGGCAAGAGGGTGGCACGGCCGCCGCGCAAGTCCTGTTCGGGGACGTGAATCCCGGCGGCAAGCTACCCATCACGTTTCCGCGATCCGTCGGACAGTTGCCGGATTACTATGATTACAAGCCGTCGCGCAATCGCAGCTACATTTTTACTTCCAGCGAGCCGCTCTTTCATTTTGGGGATGGGCTCAGCTACACGACATTCAAGTTTGAAAATCTGCGCGTCGAGCCAAAACAGATCCTGCCGGGCGGAAGCGCCACGGTTCGCGTGGATGTGACGAATACGGGGAAGCGCGAAGGCGACGAAATTCCCCAACTTTACGTGCACCAGCAAATCGCCAGCGTCACCCGGCCGGTGAAGCAGCTCGCCGGATTTCAGCGCATTCACTTGAAGCCCGGAGAAAAAACCACCGTGGAATTCCAGGTCACACCGGCGGCGTTGTCACTCATCAACATAGACATGCATCAGGTGGTCGAGCCAGGGCTGTTTGACCTTATGGTGGGGCCCGGCTCCGCGAAAACGGAGACCATCACATTGGAAGTGAAAGCGAAATAGGGCGCACTCCCTTAATTTGCGGAATTGCCCGGCCCGCCGACGAGATGAACCCGCGGAATTCTTTGCTCCACCGGCGGCAGCGCCGGAAACGCGGCATGCGGCTCCGTTTGATACCAATACGCAACCGAGGAGTAGTTATCGGAACGGTGATTCGCGTGGCCGTGTTCGATGGTGGCCTTCAGCGACTTCGTGAACGGAATCGGCGAATCCAGATGGAAGCGATAAACGGACGTGCGCGATCCGGCAAACTCCGGACCCACAACCAGCGCGCCATAGGTAGCGTACGAAAACGCGTGCCCATTAAAACCCCAGGCGCCTAGAAAATAATCTTCGGAGCCGGTGCCGTTGGTCGAAGGTTTCTCTTCGCCGTCGATGAAGAACATGTCATCGCCTTCACCCCACCAGCAATCCTGGTTTTGCAGGACGGACATGGTCACGCCGACAAAGTGGCCCTTTCCCTTCGCTTCCAGCCAAACGTAATTCCCTTCACCGGTGAGATTCTTCTTTCCGTCGACAAGCGGGTCGCCGTTGGAATGCCATTGGTTCGTCCAACCGGCGGCGCCACGTTGAACCTGCCCTCACCCGGGATAAACGTCCGCATCACGGAGTAGCGGCAGAATCCAAGATCGAGACGCGAAGCCGCAGCGCCACCAGTATGTCTGTTATTTGGACACTGAAAACTTGTAAATGGTCTCCGACTCGAACGGTTTTCCCGGATGAAGGATTGCGCTCGGGAAATTGGAATGATTCACGGAATCAGGAAAGTGCTGCGTCTCCAGGCAAAGCCCGCCAAACTTCGGATACGCAATGCCGCCCTTCCCCACAATGCTTCCGTTTAGGCCGATGGCGGAATAGAACTGCACCCCCGGTTCGGTTGTCCAGACTTCCATTCGCCGTCCCGTCGTGGGGTCCGTTGCGCGCGCGGCCAGCCGCAACTTTCCCGCTTTACCATTGATCACGAAGTTGTGGTCGTAGCCGCCGATTTCCTTGATTTCGTTGATGCGCGCGCCGATCGCGGTGGGCTTGGTAAAGTCCAGCGGCGTGCCCTTCACCGATTTGATCTCGCCTGTTGGGATGAGCGTCGCGTCCACGGGGGTATATTCGTCGGCTTTCAGAAAGAGAATTTCATCGAGGATGTTCTTCCCCGGGCCGCCCAAGGCGAAGTAGCTATGGTTCGTGAGGTTGATGGGCGTGTCCTGATCCGTTTCCGCGCGATAGACAAGCTTGAGTTCGTTGGTGTCCGTCAACGTATAGGTGACCGAAACGCTTAGAATGCCCGGGAAATTCTCCTCGCCGTCCTTGCTGACATAGCTAAATCGAACGGCAGCCGCAGTCATGCCGGGAAGAATTTCCGCCTTCCAGACCTTGCGATTAAACCCGATCTTTCCGCCGTGCAGCGTGTTTGGCCCGTTGTTGAGCGCAAGGCTGTACTCCTTGCCATCCAGCGTGAAATGTCCCTTCGCAATGCGATTGGCGTAGCGCCCGACGGTGGCCCCGAAGAAGGGCTGATCGCTTAGATAGCCTTGCAGGTCGCTGAATCCCAGCACGACATCGCCGGGCTTGCCGCTGCGATCGGGCACGTACAGCTCGGTTAAAGTCGCTCCATAGGTAATCACTTTGGCCCATGATCCCTTGGCGTTTTTCAGCGTGTAGGCCATAATGACCGTGCCATCGGGCAATTTGCCGAACTCGGCCTGATCGACATTTGCCGCGGCGCGAGCGTAAACCTGGGTTGGCTGCAGAACGCGGAGGCGGGTGCCGGGCAAGATGCAAACAAAAAAACCGAGAACGACTACGGCGATTGCAAACACTCTTGACTTGGTGCGAACCATGATTTTTCTCCCTCGATCCTGTTGACGGTGAAAAACTCCTTAGTTCGGGTTTTATCACATCTCGCGGCTCTTCGACAGGTCAAGGCGCACATTTTTGTTTTGTGCAGCTTTCCAACGCGCAGGGAAATTCGTTTGTAGCCTGGCGACAACTATCGGGCGCGCAGCCATAAACGAGGACTTGTAAGCCGCGCACTTGACATCTCTTTGTTGCAATGCTACTTTCGCGCAGCGGATGCGTGTGTGCGAATCTGCGAGCATTTATGCACTTTCTGAGGAGGCGTTGTCATGCCACGTCGAACTTCTTTTCTGAACGTGATCGGGCTTCTTTGTCTAGCCGGCGCTTTAGCTCTCCCGGGCGTGGCGCGGGCCCAGTGGTTGCCGGCCAATCCTGTTATCAACGTGCAGAAGCAGCCTGATGGAGTGCTTCTCCAGTTGCAGCGCGGCTATTTGCGATTCCGCGTATGCACGGAGTCCATCGTCCGCGTGATCTATTCCCTGGAAGCCAGTGTTCCGGAGCACACGGATTTTCTCGTCGTCAAAACGGAGTGGCCACATGCGGGCTTCACACTGGAATCGACGGATCCCAAGACAGTGACCTTGAGCACCGCGCGGCTGAAAATAGTGATTGACCGCGAAAACAGCGCCGTGCAATTCCTTGACGTAACTGGCAAGACCCTGGCTCAGGAGTCCACCCGCTCGCTGACACCCGTCGAAGTCAACGGCGAGAAGACGCTCCACCCCGAGCGCTTCGTCAACATGTGGGGCACGCAGGAAGCATTTTACGGCCTGGGGCAGCACCAGGCAGGTGTGTGGAATTATCGCGGCGAGGCCGTCGATCTCTCCCAGGACAACACCAACATATCCGTGCCGCTGCTGCTCTCCAGCAACGGCTACGGCATTTTCTGGAACAACGGCTCGCGCAGCCTCTTCAACAATCGCTTCGTCCACGCCTTCTATCTCAGTTCCGAAGTCGCGGACGCCATGGACTACTACTTTCTCTACGGCCCGGAATTCGACACCGTCATCGCCGCCTATCGCGAATTGACGGGGCCTGCGCCCATGTTCGGCAAATGGGCCTACGGCTACTGGCAGTGCAAGAATCGTTATTCTTCGCAGCAGGAACTTCTCGGCATTGCGGACAAATATCGCGCCATGCAAATCCCCCTGGACAATATCGTCCAGGATTGGTTCTGGTGGAACATCATGGGCGAGCCCGTGTGGAACAAGAACTATCCGGACCCCGCCGCCATGGTTAAGGAACTCCACAACGAGAATGTGCACCTGATGGTTTCCGTCTGGCCCTTCTTCCGGCCGGGCTCTCCTGTCTACGACGACATGGAGAAGCGCGGCTACTTCATTGACCGCACCATTGCCAATAGCTTTCATCCCGTGGGCCAGGCGCTCTACGACGCGTTCAATCCGGACGCGCGCAAATACTATTGGAAGCTGATGAACGACGCGCTCTTCAAGATTGGCGTGGATGCCTGGTGGCTGGATACCACGGAACCGGAAACCGAGGGGCGCGAAACCAACATCCTGGTGACCAACAAGGTGGCCATCGGCAATGGCGCGCGCTACGCCAATGAGTTTCCGCTGCTCACCACCACGGCCGTTTACCAGGGCCAGCGCGGCGCCTCCTCTCAAAAGCGTGTGTACATTCTTACGCGTTCCGCTTATGCGGGCTCGCAGCGCAATGCCGCTGCGGTATGGTCGGGCGATGTCGACCCGAACTGGGAAACCTTTCGCAGGCAGATCCCCGCAGGACTGAATTTGGCGCTCTCCGGCATTCCCTATTGGACGACCGACATCGGCGGCTTTGTGGACGCAAACCCCGATGATCCGGCGTATCGCGAGCTTTATGTGCGCTGGTTTGAGTTTGGCGCGTTTTGCCCGATCTTCCGCGCGCACGGCACGCGCACGACCAACCAGAACGAAATCTGGTCCTACGGGCCGGCGGCGCAGAAAATTCTCACGGACTATGACCGCTTGCGCTACCGCTTGATGCCCTACATTTATTCGCAGGCCTGGAAAGTAACCAGCGAGGGCGCCACCATCATGCGGCCGCTGGTGATGGACTTCCGCACGGACGTTCGCGCGCAGAATACCGGCGACGAATTCCTGTTTGGCCCTTCGCTGCTCGTGAGTCCCGTCACCGAACCCGGCGCAACGGTCAGCCACCTGTATCTGCCCGCCGCGGCTTGGTACGACTTCTGGAGCGGTGCCTTCATCAAAGGCGGACGCGCCATCGATGCGCCGGCGCCGCTGGAGCGCCTGCCCCTTTTCGTTCGCGCCGGCGCGATTCTCCCGCTGGGCCCGGAAGTGCAATTCGCCGCGGAAAAGCCGGCCGATCCGCTGGAAATTCGCATTTATCGCGGGGCCGACGGGGATTTCACGCTCTATGAGGATGAGAACGATACTTATAACTACGAGAAGGGCGCATACGCAACGGTCGGCTTCCACTGGGATGACGCCAAGCAAACGCTGACGATCGGTGAGCGTAAGGGAGCTTTTCCCGGGATGCTGAATGATCGGACTTTCCGCATCGTTTTCGTGCGGGACAATCACGGCACTGGCGGAGCGGTCACCGATGCGGCCGATAAAAGCGTGGCCTATTCAGGCAAGGCGATCAGCGTCACACCGTGAGGAACTCCAGGCGAGTCTCCTGAGCTGACAATCCGCCTGGAGAGAGCTTCTGGTTTTCTGGGCGAGCGTCTCAATGATAAAGAGGCGCGACAGCAATCGCACCAAGACCAAGCAGAAAGAAAAGAAACATCAGCGGGATAAACCGGCGTGACTCGGCGGGAGCATTGACGAACTCCCTCCAGATGAAGACGCCCCAGATGGCGGAAACCATCGTCGCGCCCTGCCCCAGCGCATAGGAAATGGCCGGCCCGACCAATTGCGCGTGTGATGCCACGAAGTTGAAAGTTGTCCCGGTGCACCAGATCAGCCCGCCGACGACTCCCCATAAGTGATGGGCAGGCTTGGTGGCGAAGAACTGTCGTAGCGTGACAGGGGCAGCTCCGGTCAGAGGCTTGCGCATGAAGTAGTAGTTCAAAGGCAGAGCGCACAACACCGCGCCGATGCAGAAGAGAAAGGCCACGGCGTAAGGTCCCACTGCCGCCTTACCCGTGGTGGCTTTCACGATCAGCGGATAGAACGTCCCCATCAGGATGCCGCAGGCAATGCTGATCTTGATGCCCCGCGCGCTGACGGCTTTTTTCTCCACTTCCCGTTTCTTGTAGGCCATCGCGTCAAAGATGATCGCCAGCACCACCAGGACGATTCCGCTGAACAACAGGAACGGGTTCCCACGCGGGGAAATGAGGTAGTTCATCAGCGCGCCCACGACGAGCGCCAATCCGATGCCGATCGGAAAGGCCACCGCCAGGCCCGCGATTTCGATAGCCGCCACCAGGAGCAGGTTTGCCACGTTGAAAATAATCCCCGCGAGCAGCGCGTAAAGGATGTGCCCGGTATCCGCGCCGCGTAAATCCGCAAGGAACGACAATCCGGCGCCTCCAAAACTTCCCAGCGTGAAACCCAATACGAGCGCGCCCAGGACCATGCCCACCAGATAATCCCAATAGAACAGGGGAAACGCGTACCCCGGGGTGAGTTTCATGGTGTTCGCCCAGGAGCCCCAACAAACCATGCTGACGATCATGAAAAAAAGTGCTGCCGCGTACGCTTCCGGTTGGTACATGAGCTCTCCTGAAAGACTCTTGCGGGGAAATTCCCTCTGGCATTATTCGTAACAAGATGCAATCCGCAAAAGGAGTTTCTCCGTGCGCTTCGATGGCAAGCATACTCGCGATTCAGCATGGCAGAAACTATTTTTCGATTGGACAGATTGCCATGCGGTTTCTGGCAGGCTTATTCCGCGGAAGAGTTCACAACAATTTGGCAAGAAGTTCCACGGGATGCAGCACGGCACGGCCCGTTGCGCCTTGCAGTTGCTCGATGCAGGAGACGCCGCTGGCAAGCAGGGTGTGCGGGCCCATGGCGCTCTCGGCGGCCTTCCATTGTTCCACAAGCTCTTCGGACACGGCCTGGCTGACATCGTAGAAATCTTTTTTGTACCCGAAGCTTCCGGCCATCCCGCAGCATTCCACCTGCGAACAGGCGACTTCAAAGCCGAGCCGCCGCAGAAATTCGACCGTGATGGAAGGGTCGCTGACGGCGCGTTGCTGGCAATGTGCGTGGCAGAAGACCCTGGGACCCGGCGCGAACTTGCGAATGTCAAAAACCGCCCGCGGATCAATTCCCTGCTGCGCAAGATGCCGTGCGAGGAACTGCACCAGATCTAGCGTGGAATTCCGCAACTTTACGAAGGGCTCCGCCGGCAATAATTTGCGATATTCGCGCAGGATCATTGCCAGGACGCTGGGCTCGACAACAAGCAACGGCCGCCCTGCTGAATTTTCGACCGCGAGGTAGTTGGAAAGAGCCTCCGCTTGCGCGCTTGCCGTTTCAATCATCCCTTGCGAGAGCGCTGCACGTCCGTCCGGCAGAGATTTCGTCAGACGCACGCGCACACCGGCAGCGCGCAGACACCGTATCGCGTCCCTGCCCCGCTCTGGCGCGCCGTAATTTGTAAACACATCCGCCAACACCAAAACCTCTCGGCCTGGCTGCGTATCTGGCTTCTCCGCCACTTCGTTGGCACAAATATCCACCCAGGTTTTCCTCGGAAATGGCGCAAGATGCCGCCGCCGGTCAATCCCAAAAGACTTCTCCAGGAACCAGCGCGCGCCGGGCACCTTCAAAAAAAATTCGACAATGGAGCGAAGAGCGTTCCCCAGCGAGCCGCGCGATCATAATGGGCAAAGAAGATTTGTTGCGCCGAAGCATGTTCCAGCGGCGATGCACTCAGCAGCAGATGCATCGCTCGGGCTGCCAATGAAAGAGGAACCGACTGATTGAGCCGCGAGCGCAGCTCCACATTCAAACCGGGAATATCGATGCGCACGGGACACTGCGGCACGCAGCGCGAGCAACCCGTGCAAAGATCGCTGAACCGCGCCAGCTTCAACTGGCCTGTCGTCGCCGCTTCCCACGTGGCGCCGATTCCGCCGGAATAGGTCGCTCCTCCAAACCCGTGCCCTCCCAGTACCTGAAAATTCGCGCAGGAATTCAGGCACGCGCTGCAGCGAATACAATAGAGCGCTTCTTTCAGTTGCGCATCCTGCGCCAAAGCCTCGCGCCCGTTATCCAGAATCACTAGATGAAATTCGCGTGTGGCCGGTCCCGCGCCGCGAAAATCGACGACCGGCACAGCGAGCGGAGGCCGGATCACGGACGTGTAGCTCGTCAGCGGCTGCCCCGTGGCGCTGGCCGCAAGAAGCTCGATGAAGGGGGCAAATTCGCGGCGCGAGGGCACGATTTTTTCGAAACCCGACAGGGCGATGTGCAAAGGCGGCGCGATGCACGTCAAACGGATGTTCGCTTCGCTCTCCACCAACAGCAGGCTGCCGCAATCCGCGGAAACCAGATTGGCTCCCGTAATTCCCGCGTCCGCGGCCAGAAAGTCTTTGCGCAAACGTTCGCGGGCGAATCGCGTCAAATTCTCGCCGGTATCCAGCGGCAAATCGGTTTGAAATTTCCTGCGAAAGAGTGCGGTGATGCGTTCCCGCGAGTAGTGGATGGCGGGAGCGATGATGTGCGACGGCTGCTCGTCGGCCGCCTGCAGAATGAACTCCGCCAAATCCGTTTCCACCACGCGGATTCCGTCGCGCTGCAGCGCGCCGTTCAGGTGAATCTCTTCCGAGGTCATGCTCTTGCCCTTGACCAGGGAACGCACGCGATGCCGCTTGCAGACATCCTGAATGTACTGGCGCGCCTCCTGAGCATCGCGCGCAAAAAAGAAATGGCCGCCGTTCCGCGTAACACTCTCCGAAAGCCGCTGAATGAGCGCCTTGCGATTGACCAGCGCATGCTCCTTGATGCGGCGCGCTTCGTCTTTCAGCGCATCGTAATCGGGCAGTGCGGCTGTGGCACGATAGCGATTGAGGTTGAAACTCCGCGTGTTGCGCCGCACCGCCGCGGATTCCGTATCGAGAGCGAGGCGAATGGCGCGCCGCAGGATCGCGCGCGACTCCTTCGCGGCAATCTCCCTCGGCGATGTCACCTGCTTCGGCACGGTTCAGCAAAGCACCATGATGTGAAGCTCATGCGGCCCATGGACCCCGCGGACCAGCGGACCCATGTCCGCCGTGGCGCTTGGCCCGCTGATGAAGACGAAATTTCTGTGGTAGGTGGGCCGAGCAAATTGCTCGAGGCGAAAAAGATCCGCGGGCCGGAAAACAAGCCTGTCAATGTCCACCACAACGATGTGCAGGTGCGGCAGCAGGCTGACATAACCCGCGATATCGGCGTCAATGTCCACGCACACGGAACCCGTGCGCGCCACCGCGGCGAAGGCCTCCGTTACGCCCACGGGCGCCGAGCGATAGTCGGCGGCGTTTGGGTTCCTGAGCACGCCTTCCTCCGATCGCAATGGTCGAAAATAGTCGGGAGAAAGATAGCGCGGCTCGGCAATAAGAATCGGGCGCTTGGCGGAGGCTCTGGCCAGCACCGCATCGCGCACCGCCTCCGGCGAGCGAGCCACCAATTCCATCGTGGCTCCCGTAACCGACACTTGCTCGCGAAACTGATTAAGGTGGGATTGCGGCGCTGGAGAAACGAGATTCACGGGTTCACTTTGCCCATCGGTATTATGCATCATCCACACTCTTGAGACGCAACCGGCAAACATCTTATAACGCCGTAGCCGAACAGCAGGCTCCCTTTTAATTAGTTTCTGTATCGAAATTAAGCATTGGGGCCGGCTTTTCGGAACTGATACACTCTTCCTAGTTCAAAAGGTCCGCTCCTCCTGGACATTGCTGTGACGCGATCGACTAAAGCGATTTATCTTATTCCCATTCTTTCCAAGAGCCTGGATGTTCTGGAACTGTTGGAACAACACAAGGCTCCGCTGACCCTTGAGGAAATCCATCAACGCACACGGATCTCCAAGACGACCGTCTTTCGGATTCTGCGGACACTGGTGCACCGGGGCTACGTCTCGCGCCCGGAGGACGGACGCTATCGCCTGGTCAGCCGTCCGCGCAAGATGCGCTTCGGTTTTGGCGGGCAGTCAGGCGCGCTTCCCTTCTCCAATGCGGTTACGGAGAGCCTCAGAGCCGCCGCCATTGCCACCGGGATCGAACTGATCGTTCTTGACAATCAGTACAACGGGGAAATCGCCCGGCAGAACGCCGAAGAGTTCATCAAACAGCGTGTGGATCTGGTGATCGAGTTCCAGACTGATCGTTACGTCGCGCCCATTATCGCGGACCGTCTTGCCGCCGGCGGAATCCCGCTGATCGCCGTGGATATCCCTCACCCCAACGCGGTTTTCTTTGGCCTGGACAATTACCGCGCGGGACTGGAAGCGGGCGAACTTTTGGGCGCCTACGCTCAGAAGTTCTGGGGCGGGCGAGTGGATCTTGTCGTGGGCCTGGACCTCGCTAAGGCCGGCACGCTGGTGCAAAGCCGCATCACGGGGGCCTTTGAAGGCATTCGTTCGAGGATCAGCAACCTCCAGGACGACCAACTCATTCGTGTCGACGGCACCGGGTTGGAAGAGGAAAGCCACAAGGCCATGCATGCCGTGCTGACAAAATACCGCAAGGCCAAGCACGTCCTGGTAGCGCCGAGCAACGATACCAGCGCCCTCGGCGCCCTGCACGCCGCCAGAGAATTGCGCCGCGACCATCATCTGGCGATCCTCAGCCATGACTGCATTCCCGCGGTTATGGAAGAGATGAAACGCAAGAATAGCCCTCTCATTGGCTCCATTTCGCATGAAGTGGCCACCTACGGGCCGCGGCTCATTCAGTTGGGCCTGGCCCTTTTGAACGGCGAGAGCGTCCCTCCCTACAATTACGTCGAGCATCGCCTGGTCAGCCGTTTTAGCCGTCTGGTCGCCGATCGCGCCGCCCGGCCCTCTTGAGCTCCCGGGAGCGGCGGCACACTCGCAGAGGGCGGAGCCTCCCCCACGGTATGATTCTCCTGCCGGTGTTTTGCATTTGAAATTATTTCTGATTGGAGTATCGTTGGGTCGGAACAGGAGATATTGCCATGGCTCTTAACTCGCAGAATGTTCTCGCCGCTCTGGATTCATTCCGCATCGAGGTGCCGTCCTGGGGATTTGCCGACACAGGCACGCGCTTCGGCAAGTTCGTGCAGGACAGCGCCGCCTCCACCCTGGAGGAAAAGTTCTGCGATGCCGGGCAGGTGCATTACTTTACGGGAGTGTGCCCCAGCGTTGCGCTGCACGTCCTCTGGGATCTCCCCGCAGGGATAGACCTGCGCGAAGTGGTCAAGCTCAGCGAAAAATATGGCGTCCGCGCTGGCTCCATCAATCCCAATGTTTTTCAGGACCAGGAGTACAAACACGGCTCCCTCGGCAATGAGCGGCCGGAGGTTCGCCAGCGCGCCCTGGACCACATTCTGGAGTCGGTCTCGCTGGCCAAGCAGTTAGGCTGCCGCGACCTGGCTCCCTGGCTGGCCGACGGCTCGAATTATCCCGGCACGGCGAATATTCGTCATCGCAAGCAGTGGATCGCCGAAGCCTTCCACAAGGTACACGACGCGCTCGGTCCGAGCCAGCGTCTCCTGGTGGAATACAAACCTTTTGAACCAGCCTTCTATCATTCGGACATCGGCGACTGGGGGATGGCGCTCTTGCTGGCACGCGCCGCCGGCCCGAAGGCTTTCGTGCTGGTAGATACCGGCCATCATTACCAGGCGCAAAACATCGAGCAGATCGTGGCCTGGCTGCTTAGCGAAAACATGCTGGGCGGCTTCCATTTCAACGACCGGCGCTATGCCGATGATGACCTCACCCTCGGGTCGATCGATCCGTATCAGATATTTCGCGTGTTCGCCGAAATCCGGCACTGGGAATGGGAGGCCCGCCAGCGGGCGGATATTGCCTACATGGTGGATCAGAGCCACAACTTGAAGAACAAAGTTGAGGCCATGATCCAGACGGTGATGACCGCTCAATTGCTCTATGCCAAGGCCGTTTTGATCGATCACGAAGCTTTGCAGAAAGCCCGCACGGAGCAGCGCCTGATTGACGCGGAGAACTGTTACAAGGACGCCTACGAAACCGATTGCCGTCCGATTCTGCGGGATTGGCGCAAGAGCCACGGCCTGGCGGAGGATCCTTTGTTAGCGTTTCGCGCCAGCGGATACACGGAGCGGACTTCGCGCGAGCGGGGTGTTCGCAAAAAAGGGGCTTCCAGCTACGCCTGAGCTGCCCAGACTCCCTTCGGCGGCGCCCGCAGCGTGCATCGAGGAATCGTGAAACGTCTACGTTATCTCCAAGACGTGTGGGATACACGCGTCGCTTCGGGCTTGGATGAACCCGAACTGCTGCGCTACCGCTCGAATCTACTGGGTTCGGACCTGCGCATCACGAACTTTGGTGGCGGCAACACGAGTTCCAAAGTAAAGCAAAAGGACGCACTGAGCAGCGCTACCGTCGAAGTTCTTTGGGTCAAGGGGAGCGGCGGCGATCTCGGCAGCATTCAGCGCGCGGGTTTCGCCACTCTCTATCAGGAGAAGCTGCTCGGACTCGAGAAGCTCTATCGCGGCATGCAGCACGAAGACGAGATGGTCGGCTACTACCCTCTCTGCACCTTCGGCCTGAACCCCACGGCCGCTTCCATTGATACGCCGCTGCACGGCCTGCTTCCGTATGCCCACATCGACCACCTGCATCCGGATTGGGGCATCGCGCTGGCCGCTTCCGCAAACGGCAAAGAGCGCCTGGCGGAGTTCAACCAGAAGTATGGCCACAGACTCGTGTGGATTCCCTGGCTGCGGCCGGGCTTTGAGCTGGGCCGATTGATTCGCGACGTTGTTCAGCAGAATCCCAAAGCCGATGGCATCGTGCTCGGCGGCCACGGACTATTCACCTGGGGTGAAACGCAGCGCACTTGCTATGAGAACACGCTTACCGTGATTGACGATCTGGGCGAGTTCGTTCTCGGCTATGTCGAAAAGGCCGGCGATTCCCTTTTTGCTGGAGCGCAATTCACGCCGCGCGACGATCGGCAGCAGCTCGCCGTTGAGCTGCTCCCCGCGCTTCGCGGCCGCCTTTGCGCCAAAAACAAATTGATTGCGCACTATTCCGATCTGCCTGAGGTGCTGCGCTTCGTTAATTCGCGCGATGCGGCGGCGCTGGCGCGGCTCGGTACCAGTTGCCCGGACCACTTCATCCGCACGAAGATACGCCCCTTGCTGATTCCCTGGCAGCCCGGCGGCGATGTGCCTGCTCTGTTCGCAGCGCTGGATGAGAGTTTGACGGCCTATCGCAAGGACTACGAAGCGTACTACCACAAATTCGCCGCTGC
Organism: Acidobacteriota bacterium; assembly: GCA_003154775.1. Classification (GTDB taxonomy): domain Bacteria; phylum Acidobacteriota; class Terriglobia; order Acidiferrales; family UBA7541; genus Acidiferrum. The sequence goes on from PMES01000087.1 coordinate 16,861, forward strand.
CGATTCGCCGGCCTTGCGCGATGCTAACCCCACGGTCGTGCTCGTTCCCGGCGTCGGCATGTTCAGCTTTGGAAAGAGCAAGACCGAAGCACGCATCACCGGCGAGTTCTACACCAACGCGATTCACGTGATGGAAGGCGCCACCTCTCTCGGCGATGGCCGCGCGCCTTCTACTCTTCCGCAAGCCGGCGTGGCCGCGCCTTCGGAAGCGTTCGCGGTGCACAACAATTACGTCGCCCTGCCGCAATCCGAAGCGTTTCGCATTGAATACTGGCAGCTTGAAGAAGCCAAGCTGCGCCGCCAGCCACCGGAAAAGGAATTTGCGCGTCAGGTGGTGATCGTTGTGGGCGGAGCCAACGGAATCGGGCGCGCCACTGCCGAAGCCGCCGCACAACGCGGAGCGCACGTGGTGATCGCGGATCGTGACGCGGAAACAGCGAAAGAGGCCGCCGCCCAAGTGGCGCGTTCCGCCGGAAAAGAAGCAAGCCACGCCGCGACGGTGGACATTCGCGATCGCGCATCGATCCGGCGCCTCCTGAAAGAAGTCGTGGCGCACTTTGGCGGCTTCGATGTGCTGGTCAACACCGCCGCGATGTTTGCGTCGTCACCCGATGGCACGGTGAGCGATGAGCAGTGGCGCACCACCCTCGACCTAAACGTGGTCGCCAACCATCTGTTGGTGGACGAAGCGCGGCCCATCCTCGCAAAGCAGAATCTTCCGGCGTCGATTGTCCTGACGAGTTCCGCGAATGCCGTGGTCCCCAAGCACGGCAGTGAGGCCTACGACGTCAGCAAAGCCGCACTGAGCCATCTTGTGCGCGAGTTGGCCATCTCTCTCTCGCCAAACGTCCGCGTCAATGGAATCAGCCCCGCCACCGTCGTGAAGGGCTCGACGATGTTCCCCCGCGATCGCGTCATCGCCTCGCTGACCAAGTACAAGATGGCGTTTGATCCCGCGCAGAGCATTGAGGAATTGCGCGATTTGCTCAGCCTTTTTTACGCGAAGCGCACTTTGACGCACGCCGCGATTGATCCGGATGATTGCGCCAAAGCAATTCTCTTTCTGGCAAGTCCCAGCGCCCGCTGTACGACGGGCCATTTGTTCCCCGTGGACGGCGGCTTGAGCGAAGCTTTCCTCCGATGAATGATTTCTCCTCCGGCTCCGGAACAAAGCCACGCCGCGTGGTTGCCATCGACCTCGGTGCAGAAAGCTGCCGCGTCTCCTTGCTGAACTGGCAGCCCCGGGGCGCGACTCTGCGGATCGTGCACCGCTTCCACAATGGCCCGCACGAGCGCGAGGGACATCTTTATTGGGACATCTCCCGCCTGCGCGAGGGTCTTCTCGAAGGCCTGCGCCTTGCCGCCCGTGAAGCCTCCGGTCCGATCGATTCCATCGGCGTGGCCGGCTGGGCCGTTGACTATGTGCGCGCGGATGGCAACTACCAGCCCCTGGAGGATCCCTTCTGCTATCGCGATCCACGCACGGAACAAATCCCGGTGCAATTCTGGAAAACACTTCCCGCAGAGCGCCTTTACGCCATCACCGGCGTTCAAATGCTGCGCTTTAACACGCTGTACCAGCTCATAGCGGATCACCATGCCGGCCTGCCCGATGGCGCGTGCTGGCTGAATTTGCCGGAATACATTCTTTGCAGTCTTGGCGGGCGTCCCGTCTCGGAGTTCACGCTGGCGACGCACACGCAACTCGTCAGTGCGACTGATCGCGCTTGGTCGCCAGAGATCTTTCAAGCGGCAGGCCTTGACCAGGGCAAGGCGCCGGAAGTCGTTCCTCCCGGCACCATCGTCGGCCAAGTCACGGGAGAACTCGCGCAACTCCCCGCATTCCGAGACACTCAACTGATCGCACCCTCCTGCCACGATACGGGCTCGGCCGTCGCGGGCATTCCGCACTCCGGTGACGATTGCGCGTTCATCAGTTCCGGAACATGGTCGCTTGTGGGCACAGTCCTCGATCATCCCTGCCTCAGCGATGCGGCCTTCAAACAGAACATCAGCAACGAAGGTGGCCTCGAGGGCAGCTCGCGTTTCCTGAAAAACGTCAACGGCATGTGGCTGATTGAAGAATCTCTGCGCCACTGGCACTCTCAGGGCAAGGACTGGAGCGTTGCTTCGCTCATCGAGGCTTGCCGCTCGCTTCCCGCGCCAAAGGAATTTCTCGATGTGGATCATTCCAAGTTGCTTCTCAGCGGACACCTGCCGCAGCGCATCAACTCGGTGTTGAAACTTTCGGGGCACGCGCCGCTGCCGGAAAACCCCGAGGCGGCCCCGCAGTTTGCCAACTTGATTTTTCACAGCTTGGCCGCGCGCTACACCGAGGTTCTGCGCATGATCAGCGAAGTGGCCGGCAAGAAATTCCGGAGCGTCTATGTCGTCGGCGGCGGTAACCGCAATACTTTTCTTAACCAACTCTTGCAGGAGCGCTCGGGGCTGGAGGTCATCCGGGGTCCCGTGGAGTGCTCCACGATCGGCAATGCCGCCATCCAACTTGCGGCGCTTGAAGGGAAAACGGGCTCGAATTTTGGCGTTTCGCGCGCCGCGGTTGCCGAATGGAGCCGCCGCTTGGCTGCGCTTGAGGGCTGACGCCGGTGTAAGGAATTTCGCGGATCCCGGAGATCCCACTCTTCGCGCTCGCGGCTTGCCCACCGATTTGTGAGGAGCCTTGCAGGGTTACTGCTTCACGCCACTCTTGGTGGCCTCTGACCTCTTGAACCAGTCCGGCTTACGAAACATGTCCAGGCCCGGGTCGGCGATCACGCCGTCGCCGGATTTCGCGGATTTTTCGCGAATGAAGTCGAAGTCCAGCTCCACTCCCCAGCCCGGTCCTTGTGGCAAATCGAACTGGCCGTCCTTGACCTCCGGATACGGCCGCCCAGCTTGCTTGATTTCCGCGTCGGAAAAATCGTTGAAGTGTTCCAGGATCTTGCCGTTCCGCAGCCCAGCCATCAAGTGCAGCGCCGCCGTGGTGCTGATGATCCCTCCCACATTGTGCGGCGCCACCATCACGGAATAAGTTTCCGCGGTGGAGCAGATTTTCTTCGTCTCCAGGAATCCGCCGCATTGTGTCATGTCTGGCTGAAGGATATGAATCACACGCCTCGGAAAAAGATCGCGGAATTGCGCCGCCGAGTAATAGCGCTCTCCTGTCGCGATGGGCACGCTGGTATGACGCGCCACCATCTCAAGAGCGCCGGGATCATCGGGCCGGCATGGCTCTTCGATCCAGCCCGGCTGATATTTCTCGATGGCGCGGGCAATTTCAACCGCTTGATGCGGCGCAAACCGTCCGTGCATCTCCACGAAAACCTGAGCGTCGCCCCCGGCCACGCTGAACACGGCATCGAGAATTTCCAGGCTGCGGTGGTATTCCTCGCGCGTAAGCTCCAGGTTGCCGTTTCCAAAGGGATCGAGCTTCATCCCGCGATAGCCGCGCGCCAGAACTTTTTTCGCGGCGCCGGCGAAGGCTTCGGGCGTGCGATCTACCGTATACCAGCCGTTGGCGTAGGCTGGAATTTTGTCTCGCACTTTTCCGCCGAGCAATTGATAGACCGGCAGCTTGGCTTTCTTGCCGATGCAGTCCCAGCAGGCCATCTCCACCAGCGCAAGCCCTGTCATCACCACTTCGCCCGGCAGGCCAAAATCGAAAAGGGTGAAACGCCGGTACAACTCTTCGATGTCGGAAACCTCGAAACCCACAATGTGCCGGCGCACATCCTTCAGAAATTCGCGGACAGTGTGCGTCTTCGATACGACGCGCGCTTCGCCGTACCCGCGGATTCCTTCGTCGGTCTCCAGCACCAGGTACGTCAAGTTGCGCCAGGGCGTGCGAATGACAAATGTGGTGTAATCGGTGATTTTCATGTTCGCTCAGCTATGCCTGACGGCAGGTTTGCCGCTGTTTTCCAAGCCCATCAATCTCCAACTCTACGACGTCGCCCGCCTTCAAATACGTGGGCGGCTTCATGCCGAGTCCCACGCCGGGAGGCGTGCCCGTGGAGATCAGGTCGCCCGGCTCCAGCGTCATGAACTGCGAAATGTAGCGAACCAGTTCCGCGGGCGCGTGAATCATCGTTCCCGTGTTGCCCCGCTGCCGGACCTGCCCGTTCACGCTGAGCCGCATGTTCAGGTTGCTGACATCCGGCACTTCTTCGCGCGTGGCCAGCCAAGGCCCCAGCGGATTGAATGTATCGCAGCTTTTTCCTTTGCTCCACTGTCCGCCGCGTTCCAACTGAAATTCCCGCTCGGATACATCATGCGAAATGCAGTAACCCGCGATATGCGATTCCGCCTGTTCGCGCGATTCCAGGTAGCGCGCCTCGGTTCCGATCACCACGCCCAGCTCGACCTCCCAATCCGTTTTCGTGCTACGCCGCGGAATCAGCACGTCGTCATTCGGGCCAACCATGGTGTTCGCAGCCTTCATGAAGAGCTTGGGCTCTTTCGGCACTTCCGCCCCGGTTTCCTTGGCGTGATCCGAATAGTTCAGCCCCACGCAGATGATTTTTCCTGGCCGTGCCACGGGCGCCGCCCAGCGCACTCCTTCCGCCACTTCCGGCAACTCGGCAGGGCTTGCAGAGGAAAGTTTAGCCGCCAGCTTCTTCAGTCCACCAGCCGCGAAAAACGCCGCATCCCAATCGCGAAACCACGCCGAGGCGTCTCGCCTCTTACCCGCAATCAATACGCCGGGCTTCTCCTGCCCCTTCACTCCAAATCGGATCAGTCTCATCGCGCACTCCGTTTAACGTTTCCACCGCTCCTACTCTAACAGTACCGGCAAATGGTACAGCTTTTTCTTAGCACAATCAGCGACCCATGGCGAAGCTCTAAAAACGATGTATGCGAGCTCGCGCCACAGATTGATTTTCCTGGAGACGCGGCGTGCGTCTTGTCACCAGGTTCCACCCGCATCACCGGCTTGGCGCCACTTCCAGCAGCATTTTTAGCGTCGTGCCCGGCCGGTGAGCGATGCGTTCCATCGCTTCCTGGCCGCGATCGAGGGGCAATTGTTCCGTCCAGCGTGATAAATCCACTTCGCCGGCGATCAGCAAATCCAGCGCGCGCCGGAAATCGGCCGGCGTGTAAGCGAACGACATCACGGCGCGGTGCTCTTTCCGTATGCTGGTGACGAAATCCAGTTCGCTGCGCTGCGCAGCCATGCCCAGCAGAACGACGCATCCCCCCGGCCGGCACAAATCGAATGCCGCTTGCCGCGCCGGTCCGCTCCCGCTGGCATCCACCACCAGATCGTAGCCGCGGCCCGCCACGCGCCGCGTTTCCGCCAGGCCCTCCGGCGAGCAGGTATTCACTGTCGCCGCGGCGCCCAGCTTCATAGCCGTTTCCAGCCGCTGATCGCTTACGTCCACCACCAGAACATCTCTTGCGCCAATGCGCTGGCTCGCCAGCAAGGCCAGCGCCCCCATCGTGCCGCCGCCCACGATGGCCAGCCGGAAAAAGGGCGCCGGTGCGGAAATGCGGAAGAGGTGCACGATGTTTGCCAATGGCTCGCACAGGACCGTCCGCGCGGACGGGAGTTCCTCCGGAATTTCGTGAATCTGTCCTGCTGGGAGAGTCACGTATTCCGCAAACGTTCCCGGCGTTTGATCCATCCCCAGCAGCCGCCAGCTTTCGCAAAGATTCTGCGCTCCCGCAAGGCAATAAACGCAATGCCCGCAAGCGATCAGCGGGTTCGCCACCACTCTACGCCCGTCGCTCAACCGTCCGGCCAATTCGTGCCCAAGCACCAGCGGCGGTTTTCTTCGCGCGCTGTGCCCCAGAAATCCCGAAATGTCCGACCCGCAAACTCCGGCCAGTTCGATAGAGATTTCCACTTCCCCACTTTCCGGTTTCAGCCGCGGTCTTTCCTCCAGCGTGACGCGGCCGGGTTCCGTATAGACGAGTGCTTTCATGTTGGCAGCTAAAAACCCTTTCTACGCTTCATCGATCGGGTGAAGCTCTCCTCGAACTTCACTCTCTCGGAAATTCTACTTCACGTAATGCTTCCCGGCCATAGCAGCAATCACGCTAATCAAGCCAGCCATATGCTACAACCGTTGTATATTTGTAAGTCCGAAATCCGCAGTGGTCCTTGTTCTTCATCTGGAGGCGCGCTACATGCTCACACCCTGGTTCGGCGAATTCATGGGCACCCTTGTTCTAGTTCTCCTCGGCGACGGCGTTGTCGCCGGCGTCTTGCTCCGCAAGTCCAAAGCCGAAAATGGCGGCTGGATTGTCATCACTGCCGGTTGGGCCCTCGCGGTCATGTGCGGCGTGTTCACCGCCATCGCCTGCGGCAGCCCCGGCGCGCATCTCAATCCGGCGGTGACTCTCGGCTTTGCCCTGAGAAGCCACGACTTCTCGCAAGTGTTGCCCTTCATGACCGCGCAAGTTCTCGGCGCAATCGCCGGCGCCACGATTGTCTGGCTGCACTATCTCCCGCACTGGCGGGAAACGCCGGACGCGCCCGCGAAGCTTGCCGTGTTCTCCACGATCCCGGCCATTCGTGCACTCCCCGCCAATTTCCTCAGTGAGGTCGTCGGCACCTTCGTGCTCGTGTTCGTCGTCAGCGCCATCTTCTCGAAAAATGTGGCCGCAACGGGACCCGCTGCGGGCCTGGGCCCGTATCTTGTCGGGAGTCTCGTGTGGGGCATCGGCCTCTCCCTCGGCGGTACGACAGGCTACGCGATTAATCCTGCGCGCGACCTTGGCCCGCGCATCGCTCACGCCCTTCTTCCAATCGCGGGGAAAGGCGCCTCCGACTGGGGTTACGCCCCCATCCCGATTTTCGGCCCTCTCGTCGGTGGCGCTCTGGCGGGCCTGCTGGCACGATTGCTGGCTATGTAGCGGTATTTTAATGTCGGCAAGCGTGCTCGTTTGACCCAAATTGCGGGGGGAGATTCGAGGAAAGCGCAGCGAAGGATCTGCTTTTCACGATGGGCGAAAGACCTCACCCGGTCCTTCGCCTGGCTCGACTGAACTCCCTGGGCTAATCACAACGCTACCTTGTGACCCCCGACATTTGGCCTTCCGCTCGTTTTGTGATAATCAGAAGAGCAGGGTCATGCCTCCTAAAGTCAAATGGGGAATTTTGAGCGCCGCGAACATTGCCGCGCGCCACGTCATCCCCGCCATGCAACAGTGCGAATGGGCCGAAATCACCGCCATCGCTTCGCGCTCCATTGAAAAAGCGAAAAACGTCGCCGCACAATTTTCCATTCCCAAAGCCTACGGCTCCTACGAAGAGCTCCTCGACGATCGAGAGGTCGAGGCCATCTACAATCCGCTCCCCAATCATCTCCACGTCGAGTGGTCCATTCGCGCCGCCAGCCGCATCAAGCATGTCCTCTGCGAAAAACCCATCGGTTGCAATGCCGCGGAGGCTCGCCGCCTGCGCGAAGCCCGTGATGAATACGGCGTCAAGATTGGCGAAGCCTTCATGGTGCGCACGCACCCGCAGTGGTTGCGCACGCGCGAACTCATCCGCGCCGGCCGCATCGGCAAGCTCCGCTCGGCGTCCGGCTTTTTCAGCTACCTCAATACAGATCCGGCGGACCCGCGCAATATCGCCGAGTACGGCGGCGGTGCGCTGCTCGACATCGGCTGTTACCCGGTGAAGACCTCGCGTTTCGTGTTTGGCGATGAGCCGGAGCGCGTCTTCGCCTGCATTGAGCGCGATCCCAGTTTCAAAACCGATCGCCTCACGTCCGCGATTCTGGAATTCCCCACCGGGCAGTGCATCTTCACTTCCAGCACACAGCTCGTTGCCTACCAGAAAATGCAGTTCTTCGGTACCGAAGGCCGCATCGACATCGAAATTCCGTTCAACGCCCCCACGGACAAGCCTGCGCGCATCTTTATCGACAACGGCAAGGAACTCTACGCCGACGGCAGCGCGATCACCGAATCCTTCCCGGTCTGCAATCAATACACGATCCAGGGCGATCTTTTCTCGCAGGCCATTCGCGAAAACAAGGAAGTCCCCAATCCCCTGGAAGATGCCATCTGCAACATGGCGGTCATTGACGCGCTCTTCCGCTCCGCCGAATCCGGCCACTGGGAAGTTCCCGAGCCTCTCTAATCTCTACCCCATGCCGTTGCGCGCATCGGGCTCCCGTAGGGGCGAGCCTGTTTACCCTGAGCTGCGAAGGGCTGCGCCCCATCTCGGCAAGGCGTAAACGCCATTTGTCATCCCGATCCCGCAAAGCGGGAGAGGGATCTGCTTTTCGTACAAGACAAGGGAAAAAGCAGATTCCGAGTCCCGCTCAAAAAACGAACGGGACTGGCAATGACATTTTGCAGGGACTTTTCAGCAGGCTGCGAAAGGGAGCACGACTTACAATTCCACGCAATAGCGCGCAATCCCCTCACCCGGGGATCGCTGCTTCTCTAATCGTAATATTCCTGCCCCAGGTGGGTGATCAAATCCTCTCCCACCATCCACCGCAGCGTGTTTTTGAGTTTCATGAGCTGGATGAAGAGGTCGTGCTCCGGATACAACTCCGGCGCAGTCATCGGCGACTTGAAATAGAAACTGAGCCACTCCTGAATTCCCCGCATGCCCGCGCGCTGCGCCAGGTCCAGGAATAACACCAGGTCCAGGACGATGGGCGCGGCCAAAATCGAATCGCGGCATAGGAAATCCACCTTGATCTGCATCGGATAGCCCAGCCACCCGAAGATATCGATATTGTCCCAGCCCTCTTTGTTGTCGCCGCGCGGCGGGTAGTAGTTGATGCGCACCTTGTGGTAAATCTTCTTGTAGAGATCGGGATACAAGTGCGGCTGCAAAATAAACTCCAGCGCGCCCAGCTTCGATTCTTCCTTCGTCTTGAAGGAGCCGGGGTCCTCCAGCACTTCGCCGTCGCGGTTCCCCAGAATATTTGTCGAAAACCACCCGTTCAGCCCCAGCATGCGCGCTTTGAACGCGGGCGCCAGAACCGTCTTGAGAAGCGTCTGCCCGGTCTTGAAGTCCTTTCCCGCGATCGGCACTTTATGCTCCTGCGCCAATTGCCGCAACGCAGGCACGTCCACGGTCAGGTTTGGCGCTCCGTTTCCATACGCGATGCCGCTGGTAATCGCCGCCCAGGCATACAACATCGAGGGCGCAATCGCCGGGTGATTCTCTTTCATCGCGGCTTCAAACGTTTCCGGCGTGGCGTGGACCTCGTGCGTCTTCATGAACACTTCCGTCGAGCCGCACCACAGCATTACCATGCGCGAACAGCCGTGCTTTTTCTTGAACTTCGCAATGTCGTCCTTCACCTGCAGCGCGATGTCGTACTTCGTCTTTCCCTTCTTCACATTCTTGCCGTTCAGCATCTTCACGTATTCTTGATCAAACGCCGCGGACATCGGCTTGATTTTCGAGAGGAAAGTCTTCACCAGCGCCAGATGATGCGCATCCAGCACGCCCGCTTTCGCCGCCGCTTCGTAGGAACTGTCCGGAAAAATATCCCAGCCGCCGAACACCATGTCTTCCAGCCGCGCCAGCTTTACAAAATCCTTGATTTTCGGTGATCGCCCTTCCGTGCGCTTTCCCAGGCGAATCGTGGCCATCTGCGTCAGTGACCCGATCGGCAGCGCCTTCTTCGTGCGCACCAGCTCTACGCCGGCCATGAACGTGGTCGCCACCGCGCCCATTCCCGGCAACAACACCCCGAGTTTTCCCCTCGGCGCGGCAATCTTCGTTGGCTTTTCCATGAAATTCCTCGGTTGAATTGTACGTAGAACTGCACAGGGCTCGCCTGTCCAGTTTCCAGGCCGTAGCCCAAACGTTTCATTTTGTAGGAAGCGCCACGGATATGCAAACAAAAACGCTGGCGCGCGCGAGCCTTTCCTTGCTTTAGGGCTCTCCGGTTCGACTGCCGAATCATCTCGTCAAGTAACCGGCTTCTCGCTGTTACCGCTTCATTCCCCTTGTTTCCACGCCCCTGCCAGTTCCAGGTCCAGTTGCACGGCGGGCTTCACCTTCAGCAGCCACTTGCTGGGGTCCTTCAAGCCCCACTGGATGTAAGGCACCTCGAACTTCGCCGTGCCTTGCCATTTACCGCTGCCCAACTGAGCATGTACCGGAACGGTCAGTTCGTGCTCGCTTCCATGCAGCAGGAAGACCCCGTGCAACTGCACATCGGAATTCCCCGAGGCCGCCGACCCTGCCTTCCACCTGCGTGGGCCAGGAAGTCACGCGCGTCGATCAACGCGAAGTTCTCACTATCGCTCAGACACGCAATCTGGCGCGGGAAGGGGCTCCCTTGTATTCATAATCTGCGCTTATTTCCCATAGCATTTCTATTAATTTGACTCATCCCCCTCTTTCCTTCAACCTAGAGACTGTCTGGGGGCGTACGCGTTGTCGCGTTTCACCTCGCCGATTTTTGTGTCGTCTGCATTCCTGGGCTACCGGACGACGCGCCTCGTGCCGGGAAACTGCTTTGCGGTCTTTTCCGCGGGCGCATGGGGAAGATGATAGCTTTTGTGTTGCGCAACTCTGGAGTTTTGGGGCCATCCTCCAGACGGGATGATGGCCCCGATTTGTTTTTCGTTTCTTGCGCATAGTTTGGAGGGACGCCGCTGTGACCGAACGTTCGCTGAAGTCCCGCAGTTCCGCTCTGGTGGATGGCAATAACCGCGCTCCCGCTCGCGCCATGCTTCGCGCCTCCGGGCTTACAGACGACGATTTCACCAAGCCGCTCATCGGCATCGCCAACACCTGGATCGAAATCGGCCCCTGCAACTACCACCTTCGCGAACTTGCCGAGCACGTCCGCGCCGGCATCCGCGCCGCGGGTGGCACGCCCCTCGAATTCAACACGGTTTCCATTTCCGACGGCATCACCATGGGCACCGACGGCATGCGCGCCTCGCTGATCAGCCGCGAAGTCATCGCCGACTCCATCGAACTTGTCTCCCGCGGCAATCTGTTCGACGGCCTTGTCGTCCTGGTCGGCTGCGATAAAACGATTCCCGGCGGCATTATGGCCCTGGCCCGCTTGAATATTCCCGGACTGGTTCTTTATGGCGGCTCCATTGCGCCCGGCAAATTTGAGGGCCATTCGGTGACGATTCAGGATGTTTACGAAGCCGTTGGGGCACACGCGCGCGGCAAAATTACGGATAAGCAGCTTAAAGAACTCGAATGTTCCGCTTGCCCTGGCGTGGGCGCCTGCGGCGGGCAGTTCACCGCCAACACCATGGCTCTGGTATGCGAATTCCTGGGAATTGCTCCCATGGGCGCCTCCAGCATTCCCGCAACGGACAAGGGCAAAGCGCAAGCAGGCGAACTCGCCGGCAAGTTGGCCATGGATCTTCTCCGCAAAGACCTCACGCCGTTGAAAATTATCACCAAGACGGCCATTGAAAATGCCATCGCGGGAGTCGCCGCCACCGGTGGTTCCACCAACTCCGTGCTTCATCTTCTCGCCATCGCCCGCGAAGCGGGCATTCCGCTATCCATCGACGATTTTGATCGCATCAGTTCGCGCACGCCCATCCTCGCTGACTTAAAACCTGGAGGACGATTTGTCGCAACCGATCTATATGCAGCAGGCGGCACTCCGCTTGTCGCAAAGCGTATGCTTGAAGCTGGTCTCCTCAAGGGAGACGCCCTCACCGTCACCGGCCGCAGCCTCGCCCAGGAAGCGTCCGCCGCAAAAGAAACCCCGGGCCAGGAAGTCGTCCGCGCCAAGAACAACCCGCTCAAATCGACGGGCGGCTTAGTCATACTTCACGGCAATCTGTCGCCGGAAGGCTGCGTCATCAAGGTCGCCGGGAACAACACGCAAACCTTCCGCGGCCCCGCGCGCGTTTTCGATGGCGAAGAAGCCGCGTTTGCCGCGGTCAACAATAGCCAAATCAAAGCCGGCGATGTGGTGGTGATTCGTTATGAAGGCCCGCGCGGCGGACCCGGCATGCGCGAAATGCTCGCGGTCACCGCGGCCCTAGTGGGCGCAGGTCTCGGCGATTCCGTCGCCCTGCTGACCGATGGACGTTTCTCCGGCGCCACGCACGGCCTCATGGCCGGCCACGTCGCGCCCGAGGCCGTTGTGGGCGGCCCCATCGCCGCGCTTCGTGATGGCGACACCATCGTGTTCGACATTCCCAAGCGCAATCTTTCCGTCGAACTGACCGCCGCCGAAATCCGGCAGCGCCTCGCTACTTGGAAAGCGCCCAAGCCTCGCTTCACCAGCGGCGTCATGGCCAAGTACGCCTATCTCGTCTCTTCAGCCTCGCTTGGCGCGGTCACTGCCCTGCCCGATTCTTTTTCATCCGGTTCCCTGCCGGGATCCTCGGGGAGAACTCTATGAAGATGACTGGTGCGGAAATTCTCTGTGAAACACTGACGCGCCTCGGCGTGCGTCACATCTTCGGCTATCCCGGCGGGGCGATTCTTCCGGTCTACGACGCGCTCGGCAAATCCAAGCTCCATCACATTCTAGTGCGCCACGAGCAGGGCGCCACGCACATGGCCGATGGCTATGCGCGCGCCACGGGCGGCATCGGTGTCGCCATGGCTACTTCCGGCCCCGGCGCCACCAACATGGTCACCGGCATTGCCACGGCCATGCTCGATTCTTCCCCGGTGGTTTGCATCACCGGACAGGTCAGCAGCAAGGTGCTCGGCTCCGATGCTTTTCAGGAAGTGGACATCACCGGCATCACCATGCCGATCACCAAATACAACGTGGTGGTTTCCAGGGCGGAGGATATCGCGCGCACGCTCCGCGAAGCCTTCATCATCGCCCAGTCCGGACGTCCCGGCCCGGTGCTCGTGGACTTCACCAAGGACGCGCAACAGGCTTCCGCCGAATTCGATTGGGACGCGTGCGCTCCGAAGCTGCCGGTCAAGCGCATCCGCAATAACCACAAACAGGACGAATTTGACCGCGCCGTCGAGCTGCTCAACACCGCCAAGCGCCCCGTGATTCTCGCCGGCCGCGGCATCATGCTCTCCGGGGCCATGCGCAAGTTCGAGGAATTTGTACGCACCAGCAACATCCCCGTGGCCATGACGCTTCTCGGCATTGGCTGCTTTCCGGCCAGCGATCCGATGAACCTGGGCATGATGGGCATGCACGGCGAAGCCTGGGTCAACACCGCGATTCAGGAAGCCGACCTGCTCATCGCCGTGGGCATGCGCTTCGACGATCGCGTTACCGGCGATCTGCGCACTTATGCGCGCAACGCCCGTAAAATCCACATCGAAGTGGATCGCGCCGAAATCAACAAAAACGTACAGGTGGACGCTGCGTTGGTGGGCGACGCCGGCGAGACTCTGAGCAGACTTCTGCCGCACATCCACGACGGCGATCACTCTCCGTGGCTGGCGCATATCAAGGAGCTTAAGGGCGATTCCGCCGTGCGCGATATTCAGAGCCTGCCGGACAGCGGCCATCTCTACGCTGCGCACGTTATCAACGATTTGTGGAAGGTCACCAGGGGCGAGGCCATCGTGGTCACCGACGTCGGCCAGCACCAGATGTGGGAAGCGCAGTATTACCACCACGACCGCCCGCGCTCGCTGATCACTTCCGGCGGGCTCGGCACCATGGGATTTGCACTTCCTGCCGCGATTGGCGCAAAATTCGCGCGGCCCGACGCCGAAGTCTGGGCGGTTGTCGGCGATGGCGGTTTCCAGATGACCTCCTGCGAACTGGCCACGATCGTCCAGGAAAAGATCAACATCAAGATCGCCATCATCAACAACGGCTATCTGGGCATGGTCCGCCAGTGGCAGGAATTTTTCTACGACAAGCGTTACGTGGCCACGCCGCTGGTGGCGCCCGATTTTGTTTCGCTGGCGAACGCTTTCGGCATCCGCGGGGAACGCATCACCTCGCGTGCGGAAGTCGTTTCAACCATCGAGTCGGCGCGTCACACCGAGCAACCCGTTCTGCTCGACTTCCGCGTCGAGCAGGAAGATTCCGTGTATCCGATGGTCGCGGCCGGCGCGGCGCTCCATGACATGATTCGCCGGCCCAACAGCCCGTTGGTGGAATCCGCCACGGAGCCGTAGAGGTATTCGCTTTCTCTGGCCGCCTGTGCCTATGTAGGGGTCCAGCACTGCTGGACCCCGTCCCGGCGAGGCGCAAACATTTTTGTCATCCCGAGCGCGGCGAGGGATCTGCTTTTCGCTAAAGGTTCCGCTCTGCTGGATTCGCTCTTGGTAAAATGAAATCATATCCGGGGATATTGCACCGCTCCCGGCCTGATGGGGAGCATTTGCAGGATTGAGAAAATCGAGGATCGCATGCAGACCATCGTTGCTTATGTCGAAAACAAGCCTGGGGTGCTGAACCGGGTCGCTTCCCTCACTCGGCGGCTGGCCATTAACATTGATTCGCTCACCGTCGGCCCCACCGAAAACGAAGCGATTGCCCGCATGACTCTTTGCGCGCACACGGACGAGCGCGGCGCCCACCGGCTGGAAGCCAGCCTGGAAAAGCTCGTGGATGTCCTGCTGGCCGAAAATATTACCGACCGCTCCATGCTGGAGCGCGACCTGGCGCTCATCAAAGTTTCCGCCGGCCAGCAGAACCGTCCCCACCTCATGGAACTCATCAAGGTGTTTCGCGCGCGCGTGGTGGACGTCGCTCCCGAATCCTTGATCGTGGAAGTTTCCGGCACGGTGGACAAAATCGACGGCCTGCTGGAGGTTTTGCGTCCTTTCGGCGTGCTGGAAATGGCCCGCACCGGACGCATCGCCATGACGCGCGGCAACGATCTGCTGCGTCCCCCTGGCGCCGCTGACGTTGCCCCCGTGACACCCGCTCCCTCCGCCACGTAGTTCCGCAGGGTTCCGGCAACGCTGGACCCGCGTGGCACGATCTCGACAAATTTAAGATTTTCGGCCGCCGCGCGGCCCACGAAAGGAACAACGAACGCAATGGCAAATCTTTACTACGACAAGGATGCAGACCTCTCTCTGATCCAGAAGAAGAAGGTCGCGATAATCGGCTACGGCTCGCAAGGCCACGCGCACGCTTTGAATCTGCGCGATTCCGGCGTCTCCGTGGTGGTCGGGCTCCCGCCAGGCAGCGCTTCGCGCGCCAAGGCACAAAACGATGGCCTCACCGTGAAAACACCCGCGGAAGCCGCCGCTTGGGCCGATGTCATCATGATTCTTGCGCCCGATACGCGCCAGCCGAAACTCTACAAAGAGGCTATCGAACCGAACCTTACGCCGGGCAAAACGCTGATGTTCGCGCACGGCTTCAATATCCGCTTCGGCGCGATCAAGCCGCCGAAGACCGTGGATGTTTCCATGATTGCGCCGAAGGCTCCGGGTCATCGCGTGCGCGAAGTTTTCGTCGAAGGCGCGGGAACGCCTGCGTTGCTTGCGGTCGAACAGGACGCCACCGGGCAGGCCAAAGCCCTGGCGCTCTCCTACGCCAAGGGACTCGGCGCGACGCGCGCCGGGGTGCTCGAAACTACTTTTACCGAAGAAACCGAGACGGATCTCTTCGGCGAGCAGGCCGTTCTTTGCGGTGGTGTGAGCGAGCTGATCAAGGCGGGCTTCGAGACTCTGGTGAATGCCGGTTATCAGCCGGAGGTGGCTTATTTCGAGTGCCTCCACGAAATGAAGCTCATCGTGGATCTGATTTATCGCGGCGGCCTCAGCTACATGCGCTATTCCGTCAGCGACACGGCCGAGCAAGGCGACTATCACGCTGGTCCGCGCATCGTTACGGCGCAAACGCGGGATGCCATGAAGAAGCTGCTGGCGGAAATCCGCGACGGCAGCTTCGCCAAGGCCTGGATCGAGGAAAACGAAAAGGGCTGCCCCAATTTCCTGGCCAAGCGCAAAGCCGAACAGCAGAGCCACCTCGAGCAACTGGGACCGAAACTGCGCTCGATGATGCCCTTCCTCAATCCCGTACTTGCGCCGGGCATGTCCGAATCCGCCGCCTCCGCCAAAAAATAGGTAAGCCCCTCCGATTTTCCCAGTAGGGGTCCAGCACTGCTGGACCCCATCTCGGCAAATCGTCAACATTTTTGGCATCCTGCCATTCCTCTCACAACCAAGTTGATCGCCAGGCGCCACGCTTTTGTTTTATGATTTCCGGCATGCCAAACATGGCCAGTTCCAACGAGAATTCCGTGTACTTGCGGCTGGGCACGTCTTCGTTCACGGCCGAAGGCTGGGAAAAGACTTTTTATCCGAAAGGCATGCAGGCGCGCGATTATCTTTCCTACTATGCGACGCAGTTTGACACGCTGGAGATTGACGCGACGTTCTACCGCATCCCGGCCGAATCCACGGTGAAAGGCTGGTATGCCAAGACGCCCGCGAATTTCCTGTTCGCGCTGAAGGCCCCGCAGGAAATCACGCACGAACGCATCCTTGTCGATGCCGAACCGGTCCTGAAGGAATTTCTGCGGGTAACCGATCATCTGGGCGAAAAGCGCGGGCCAATCCTGTTCCAGTTCCAATACTTCAACAAGAAGGCTTTCGCCACGCCGGCGGATTTTCTGGCGCGGCTGAAGCCATTTCTGGAGAAGCTTCCCTCGGAACCTCGATTTGCCCTGGAAATCCGCAACAAAACCTGGCTGAGCCCTGCGCTTTACGATCTTTTGCGGAAACACAACATCGCGCTGGCACTGATTGACCATCCCTGGATGCCGCGACCGGGCGAGTGGTTCGCCAAGGGCGACGCCATTACCACCGATTTCACGTACATCCGTTGGCTGGGCGATCGCAAGGCCATCGAGGAGCTGACGAAAACCTGGGACACCACGATCGTGGACCGCACGCGCGATCTGCAGGACTGGGTGGAAGCCTGCCGCAACATCCTGAAGCGCAAAATCCGCGTGTTCGCGTTTGCCAACAATCACTACGCGGGCCACGCCCCCGCCACGCTGCGGCTTTTCACCGAGCTGATGGAAAAGTAGAGCCGTGGTTTCTCCGCGAGCGGATAAACCACTTTGCGGTTCGCGCGACTACTGGAAATCAGGAAGAAAAGAATCGCGAGAGGAAAATCAACCCAGGTTGGTTTTGCCCAGCACCGCGACGCGCCGTTCGTAGATCATCTCGCAGAGGCCCTTTTTGTTGTAGAAGCGAAACACGATCGTGTGGCCGGCTTCGATTTTTGCGCGCGATTTCAGCACCGTGCCGTTCAAGACCACCCAACTGCCGTTCACCAGGTATTCGCCCTCGCGCCCCTGCAACTCAAATCGCCCATCCGTTTTCAAGGAGAGCGGCGCGGCATTGCAGGGCACGGCCTTGCCCGCCACCAGCGCCTGCGTGCATTCATACTCTCCCGCAACCTCCGCGCTCTGCGCACGAGCCACGCTGCCCGCCAGGAACACAGCGACGCCCAGGCCACCCGCCAGCGCCAGAATTTTTCCGATTCGGGACCGCATGTCTGCCTCCCAGCAACAAATACAAGTCGAGCAGGCTGTTCGGAACCTCTTATGGGTTGCAACTCTCTTACCACCAAGGCGGCTCGCCATGGCACTGAAAACACAGGTGTTAGCACTCCAGTAAGGGCGCTGCACCAGGGCACTTGGGAACACCTGTTCACATTCCGCACGTTGGAGGGAACTCTTTTGCGGTACTCCCCCGCAGGTACGTGCCGGGAGAGGTACCGATCTATTTAATAAAAGTTATACTAGTCGACAGGTAACTCTGGGATGGCGGCGCCGTCCTTGCGCGGGTCGGAGGCGCCATAATTAATGCCCTTGGCAAAATCGCGCAGGACCGCCTGGCCGCCGCCCACGTCCGAGGAAAAGGTGCCGAGGAGGGTGATCTTGTGTCCCTTGGCGGCTAGATCGTCGCGGGTCTTTTGCGAGAAGCGGTTCTCCATCTCGACGTCGCAGCCTTCAAAGGTGCGTTTGGTGAACCGCGGAGCCTCCAGCGCCGCCTGAATGTTCATCTTGAAATCCACCAGATTCGCGATGAACTGCGCGTGAGCCTGCGATTGGTTCCAGCCGCCCATGATGCCGAAAGCCAAGCGGAGATCACCCTTCTGCGCAAACCCCGGGATGATGGTGTGGCGGGGACGCTTGCGGCCGGCCAGCGCGTTGGGCAAGCTGGCGTCCAGCGTGAAGAGTGCGCCGCGATTGTGCAGTGCAAAGCCCGTTCCCGGCGCGACAATCCCGGAGCCAAATTCGCTGTAGTTGCTTTGTATCAGCGAAACCATGTTGCCTTCCCGGTCCACCACCGTCAGGTACGTGGTGTCGTTGCCTACGGGCAAATTTCCAGCGGGCACGGCGCAATTCGCATGCTCCGGGTCAATCAGCTTTGCGCTTTGCGTTGCCCACTCTTTTGAGAGCAGCGCGCGCACCGGCAAATTCTGGCCGCGCGGATCGCCAATATATCGGGCCATGTCCGCGTAGGCGATTTTCTTGGCCTCGATCATGGTGTGAAGCGCTTTGGGGGAACCGAAGCCATAATCCTTCTGGCCGAGAGGAAAGTTCTCCATGATGTTGAGCATTTCCAGGGCGGCAATGCCCGTCCCGTTGGGAGGCATTTCATAAACGGTCCAGTCGCGATAGGTGGTGGAGATGGGCTCAACCCACTCGCTGGAGTATTCGGCCAGGTCGGCGGCGGTCATGGTGCCGCCGTGGCGCTTCATCGTTTCCATGATGCGGCGCGCGATTTCGCCTTTATAGAAAGCGTCGCGCCCGTGCTCGGCAATCTGCTGCAGAGACCAGGCAAGTTCCGGGTTGCGGAAGACTTCGCCGGTCTTGGGCGGACGATCCTGCGGCAGGTAAAGCTTGGCGGCAGTTTCATCGCCGCGCAGGTAGTCCACGGCACTTCCCCAGTACATCGCCACCCACTCGGTAACGGGATAGCCATTCTGCGCTGTGTTGATCGCGGCCGCCAAATCTTCGCCGAGCTTCTTGCGTCCGAATTTGTCCGCAAGTTTCTGCCAGCCATCCACGGCGCCGGGGACGGTAATGGTATGGATGCCGGAATCCGGCATTTCGCGCAAGCCGAGTTTGTGGAGCGCTTCGATGGTGAGGCCCTTCGGCGCCCAACCGCTGGCGTTCAGGCCGTAGAGCTTGTTGGCTTTCGCGTCGTAGACGATGGCGAACAAATCACCGCCAATGCCGTTCATCATCGGGGAGACCACGCCCATCATGGCGTTCGTGGCGATTGCCGCATCCACGGCATTTCCACCGCGCTCCAGGATGCGCGCGCCGGCCCGCGCGGCAAGGGGAGATTCCGCGGCTACAATGCCATTGCGCGAAATGACCATGGAACGGGCTTGCGAGCGGTCCTGGGCGGTGGTTGTGCCGGGGATCATGCTGCAGGCAAGATACAGCAAAGCGGCGGGCGTTGCGAAGTAGTGTCTCAAGCGGCCATCCCTCATTTCGGAAAATACAAGAGTTGCAATTTCGCCGAAATTCGCCGGGGTGCCAGCACTGTATCGCGGGATAACCAGTCCCGCAAGGGGGCGGAAGTGAGGGAGGTGGGTCGGTTTCCGGCAATGCAGAGCATTTTTAGCTCGGTGGCGCGGCGACAATAGGCGTAAGCAGAGAGGAAACGTGATGGGAGCCGCGCCGGTGAGCTAAAAATGTATTGGACTGAACCGCTGCAAGGTGCGTGTGCTATGGGTTTTGATTGGTGAGTGGGAGTCGACGTCAAGAGGACGGGCCGTAGGTAATGATGGAAACGAGCATGATGCGCTGTACTGTGGGGTCTGCGGCGGGCTCGGCCAGGGCAAACTGCAGGGTGCTTGGCTGACCGCAAAGGGTTTTGAATGCGGTAGGACAACACCACTCCTGGAACTCGACAGCCACGAGTTTTTGGAGCGAGCGAGTTGGATGCGCACACGATCGATCATGAAGTGTCTTTGCTGGCCGGAGAAAAAGGAACTTCGGACAATCGTTTGACGCTGATCATGCAGCCGCGATGACAAACCGGGCATTCCCGGAGAGAGCGGCCCGTGAGCCTCTGGTATCGATCACGGTAATCCTCTGGTGGCGCGAGCTCGGCAGAGCCTTCCTTTGGAGGAGCCCTGCCCAGAAGTTGACGGCAATGCGCCAACTTTTCCTTGCGGTGTCGATTGCCGAGGAACCCGTAGTAGCGAATGCGGTGGAACCCACGCGGTAGAACGTGGAGCAAAAATCGCCGGATGAACTCGTCCGCCGAGAGGGTCATGGTTTTCTGCTGCTTGTTGTCGCGGTAGTCTCTCCAGGTAAATTTCACTTGGCCCTCTTCGATGTCGACGAACCGGTGATTGGAAATGGCCACGCGGTGGGTGTAGCGGCCGACATAGTCCACCACTTGCTGTGGCCCGGCGAAGGGCGGCTTGGCGTAGACGACCCATTCCACGTCTCGCACCAAATCGAGATGACGGGTGAAAGCCTGGGGATCTTGGAGTGCCTGAAGCGAAGAGAAGAACTGCAACTTGCCGACGTCGAAGGCCTGCTGCAGATAGTTCAAGAACAATCGGCGGAACAGCCGGGAGAGCACCTTTACGGGCAAGAAAAAGTTGGGGCGGCAGAAGATCCACCGAGTGCCATCGGGCGAAATTCCACCGCCCGGGACGACACAATGCAGATGAGGATGAAAAAGCAGGTTCTGTCCCCCGCTGTGAAGTACGGCGAAAAAGCCGATCTCGGCGCCCCGCTGTTTAGAATCGGCAGCGATGCTGGACAAGGTCTCGGCAGTGGCTCGGAATAGAATGCCATGGACAAGATCTTTGTTCTGGTAAGCGATGGCAGCGATTTGTTCGGGAATCGTGAAGACGACATGAAAATAGTGCGTCGAGAGAACTTCGGACGTTCGTTTTTCGATCCACTGCGCACGAGCGAGCGATTGGCATTTTGGACAGTGGCGGTCACGGCAGCTGTCGTAGCAGGGGCGCTCGTGATTACAGCAGTCGCAGCGCTCGAGATGACCGCCGAGGGCGGCCGTGCGGCACACCTCGATCGCGGTCATGACGCGCCGCTGTGCAGAGGATAGCGACGCGCCATGCTGTTGACGATAGGCATCGCCGTAGCGGCGGAAGATGTCCGCCACTTCCAGCTTCGGACGATCCATGAGGGCCCGGCGGTTAGAGGTGTTGCGGCGGAGTAGGCTGGACCTCCATCGAAACAGCGCGCGGCAACAAATCCAGTGGGCTCGATGTCGAGCACACTTTGCTGGTCGCGATGCGGAGATATTTTGCGGTGGTCGCCAGGCTGCGATGGCCGAGCAGCAATTGGATGGTGCGAACGTCGGTGCCCGATTCAAGCAAGTGAACCGCGAAGGCATGACGCAGTGAATGCG
>PMES01000006.1 GCA_003154775.1 Acidobacteriota bacterium
CAGAAATGCTGGACAGTGCCGCTATTTCCCCGGGATTGAGTTACACCCCGATCCGCCGTTAGTGTATCTGGTGGCACCGGCGTTGCGGTTTCATCCCAGCACGGACGTGCTGCTGCGCTACCTCAAGCCAGAAATGGAAATAATACGCGTGGGCCTGGTGGAGAGCTGGCGGCGGGGCCTGCGGGTGGTGATGCGGCAATAAGCGACGCCGCAATGAACTACGGGCGAAACGATGGGAAGCGCTTGCCTTCCTGTGGCCACACGTTAAAATAAAGGCCAACCCAGCGCCCAGGAAAGATTCCTTGAGTTTCTCCGTAATCATCCGGCAGGCAGACACCGCATCCCTCGTGGAAGTAAGCGGGCGGCTGACTTCGTTCGAAGCCGGTGCCTTCCGTGACGCCATCTTAGGGCTGCTGAAGCACGGCAAAACCAATATTGTTCTGAATTTGAGCGGCTTGGAATACCTGGACAGCTCTGGGATTGGCGAATTGGTGCGCAACTACCTCACGGTCGTTAAGAAGGGCGGGGCGATGAAGGTGGTGGGCCTGGCCTCGAAGGTGGAGGAGATTCTGAAAATCACGCAACTGTACCAGGTCTTCCCCGAGTTTCCCGACGAGGCCTCCGCACTTGAGAGCTTTCCCGAGGCCCCCCGCAGCGGGCATCCCGAGGCACCTCACCTCTAGGCCCAAAACGAAGAAGGCAATCCGCGGCAGAGTTAACGGCCTGCCACTGCAATCCCTTCTGGAAAAAGTGGGCTAAAAAGGAGAGAAGCAGCTAGGGGGTTGCCCTAACTGCTTCCCGGGGTGTGTCCTCGAAGTGGTATTACTGATTTAGATGCGTTGCGGGCAAAAAGGTTTCCCAAATCTGCTTGAGGGGACGGAAACGTGGCGGCCAGTTGGCAGGAGGCAAATAAATCCTAATAAAACAAATACTTACGCCAACGTTCGTCGCGGTGGCCGATCAGCCGCATTAGTTGTCGCGAGGTGTGCAGGGTAAAGGGGCGTGGACGCCGCGCCAGTTTCAGCCCTGCCTCTTCCGGCGTGCGATCGCCCTTGGTGTTGTTGCAGTGGTAGCAGCAAGCCACCAGGTTCTCCCAAGAGGAGCGTCCGCCCCGGGAACGTGGCAGGACGTGATCCAGTGTGAGTTCGGAACTGGAAAATATACGGCCACAGAACTGGCAGGTGTTGCGGTCGCGCAAGAGAATGTTTTTTCGGGAGAGCGCGCGGCTCTGCTGCGGAATATGGCGATAGGCCAGCAGGCGAATCACCGAAGGAACCTTATGGGAGTGCGCCGCGGAATGGACTTCCGCACTGTGCACTTCCTCGGCCTGCGCTACGCCCTTCAGGAGCAGCACCATAGCCCGACGCACGGCAGTGACGTTGATCGGCTCGTAGGTAGCGTTCAGCACCAGCACGGGTTCCTGCAGCATGGAGGCACGACGGCCAAGGGGTGGAGGAAGGAAGCGGTTGGAAGCGTTCGCCGAAGGGTTGGGCACAAGCGAACCACCCGCTTCGAGGGAATGTCTCCCCCGGGGATCGATCGCCTCTAGCCTTCTTGCACTCATCGCGCACCCTTCAGGGTATTACGCTCCACTGACGGGAAAAACGGGCCGCGCGGCGCGGGCAATGGTTAGTCCCAGTACCGAGCGGGCTCCGGCTTCGCCTAACGCGCGAGCACACGCATCAAGCGTCGCTCCCGTCGTCATTACATCATCTAGCAACAAGACCCGCAAATTGTCAACCCGGCCGCCCCGGCGCATAACAAATGCGCCACGTACCGCTTCCCAGCGCTCCTCCTGGCTGAGCAGGTGCTTCTCCGGACGGGGCCGGGAGCGCACCAGGAGGATCGGGCGGTAGGGGACGTGGAGGCGGCGGGCCAAGGGGCGCGCGAAGAGGTCCACCTGGTTGTAGCCGCGATCCCTGTGCTTCTGGCGGTGCAGGGGGACTGGGACGACGACGTCGGCGGACAAGAGGCGCGGGTCGCCGCGGACCAACTCCAGCAGGCGCATGGCGAAGAAGGAGCCTAGCGGTTCGATGCGTTCGTATTTGAGGAGGACGATGGCGCGGGCCAGCGCGCCTTCATAAACGCCAAAGCTGCGCGCGAGCTGAAACCCGAATTTCCCCACTACGCAATCCCGGCAAACCGGTTCGCCTTCACCGGGTTTAGCTGGAACGGGCAAAGGTTGGCCGCAAATGCGGCAGATTGGCGGCGCAATCCTCTGGAACGACGCCAGGCACGTTTCGCAGAGCGGTATCCGGCGTGCGTGCGTCAGGAGCGCGTCACAGAGCAGGCAGCCAGCCGGGAACACCACGCTGGTCAGGGCACCGGCGAAGCTCTCCAGCCAGCGCACTAGGGGAAGCCGCGATGCAAGAAGGGACATGGTGCAGCGACACCCATCCTCGCTGGGCTTATTCTACTTCAGTTAGATGTTGATTGGGTAATCGATAGCGGGTGAGGGACTACAACGCGCCCTGTTCCATTTTCTCCGCGCAGGAAAGGCAGTGTTTCGCCCACGGCACTGCCTCCAGGCGCTTCTGTTGTAACTCCTCCTGGCAATTGGCGCAGGTGCCGTACTCGTCGTTGCGGATGCGTTTCAGGGCCTCGTCAATCATATTCAGGATGGCGCGGTCGGTATTGGTCTGGCCGAAGAGGAATTCCTTCGTATAGGAGTTTGCGGCCTTATCCGCGAGGTCGACGGTGGGGTCGTCGTCCGCTTGGCGGCCTTCCTCTTCGGTGCGCACGATGGTCTTCACTAGTTCATCGCGCCGCGTCAGTAATTTCTTTTTGTAGTACTCCAAACGCTTTTTGTCCATGTTGTCCTCCCCCAGATGGCTCCCGGGGGCCACCTAAAAACTACATAGTCTAGGCTGGGTTTCGAGATGTGTCAAGGCGGAGGCGACCCACGTGTCTATCATGGATTCCTTCTGATGGCTCGACGGCGTGAATTATTTGCAACCCTTTCGTTGCGTGCTCACGGTAAACTGAGCGGGGCTTGGGGCGCTCAAAACATTTGTCCGGTTTCCCGTTGAGACACTAGCCGAAGAAGCGGAGGGAAATGTATATGAGAAAA